>NZ_AP025466.1:609613-1219226 GCF_024347355.1 Vibrio chagasii | reverse complement strand
AATACCGCACCCGGTAGCAATGCGATCAGACCAAACAGCGTTACCATGTTAACGATAAGCGCACCATTCGCGACCCAACCAAGACGGCGATACCATAGCGCCATGAACGTTAGAGTAAGACCAAGGCCAAGCGCCAGTGCAGCAAAACCGTTAGTCACGTTTTCTGCGCCCAAAGATGGACCAATGGTACGCTCTTCAATGATAGTGACTGGCGCTGTTAGTGAACCTGCACGAAGCAATAGAGCAAGCTCTTGCGCTTCAGCCATGCTGCCTGCACCTGTAATTCTGAAGCGGCTACCCAATTGAGATTGGATGTTCGCAACGCTGATCACTTCACTGGTTTTCTCGCTATTACCGGCTCTGTCGCGGCTGTACTCACTGTACACTGTCGCCATCGGCTTACCGATATTATGACGAGAGAACTCAGACATTTTCTTACCACCCGCAGAATCTAGGGTGATGTTTACTTCTGCGCTGCCCATTTCACCAATGCCACTACGTGCATCAATAATATGTTCACCACTTAGTACTGCTTTGCGAGCAACAACCACACGGTTGCCATCGGTATCTTTCAGCGTTTGAGTGTTGCGTGTTGGGTTGTCGTAAACCGAGTAGAACGCCAATGATGCAGTGGCACCAATCACGTCTTTTGCAGCTGCGGGATCTTGTACACCCGGTAATTCGATACGGATACGGCTTTCACCTTGGCGCTGAATTGAAGCTTCGGTGATACCTAGCTCCTCAATACGGCTACGCATGATTTGTAGGTTTTGTTGAACCGTTAGGTTGCGAAGCGTACGTTGTTCATCTTCTGATTGCGTCAGAGTCAGCTTTTTGTCTGAGCTGTCACGTAGCCATTGCGGGAACTCTTCACGAATCAGCTTCTGCGCCTTTTCAAAATCCGCATCGGTACGGAAGTTAAATTCCACTTTGTCGTTTACCACTTTACCGCGGGCATAACGCACTTGGCTGGTGATTTCATCAGCTATGGCTTGCGCTTGCGCGTGGTAAACCGGTTCCATGTCTACTTCGAGTAAGAACTGCACACCACCACGTAGGTCAAGGCCTAGCTGAATAGGTGCAAAGCCCATGTCAGTCAGCCATTTTGGTGCTGCTGGCTCCATTGCTAACGCGACGGTTGCAGTATCAAGCAGACGCTCATTCAGTACTTCTTTGGCTTTTGCTTGCTGCTCGGCATCTTCTAAGATCACCACTAAACGCTTGTCTTTCTGATAAGCCGATTTAGCTTGGATGCCTTCGCTCGCAAGGTATTGAGTCACCTGCGTCGCGTCGATGGTTTGTTCAGAGCGATTGTTAATTTGAACCGAAGCATCTTCGCCATACCAAGACGGTAAAGCGCTCAGAACCATGATGATAATGGTGGTGATAAGTACCACGTATTTCCACTTCGAGTAGTGGTTGATTTGTTTTCTTGGAATGCGTTTTTTCACAGTCAAGATCTCTTATTTCTTAAGCTAATATGTTGCGAACAGGTACGAAACTGACGCCAACCAGACCAAACTGATTAAACGACAGCAGAGTGCATTCGCGAATTGTTTTGAGGATTGGATAGAACAACGGACACAAGGGATCGTCGATGCGACCAATCAGGGGCAAACGATTAGCTAATAAGTTCTCGGAAATGTGAATATTGGATGTTGCCCTCTTTCCACCCCGACAAACGGGAAGGCGGAGAGCTGACAATACTGGTCCAGTGCTGTTTGAGGTCCAACATCGGGGTTGTCGCTAACAGCGAAGCCAGTAAAGAAGGGGGAGAGAAGTCAATCAGCAAGTGATAAGCAGGCTCAAGGTCGGGCGCGCTTTCTTGCTCATTGGTTGACATACGTCGGTAAGTCGTCGCTTGAAGGCTAGATTCAGTATCGTGATAGTTGGAGCTGTCACCCACTGACGAAGCGCCTACTTGAACTTTATCGCACTCCAAATAGGCCGATGGGTCATCAATGGCAGCGTTCTGACACTGTTTTTGCGCGAAAGATTGCTGTTGAGCAGTCTCGATTTGAAACGGCTTAGAAGGAAACGAATAGCCGTTAGAGTTCACTAAGCCAAAGCTCAGTAAAAACAACATTAAGACTAATCGGGTACCCAGTTTAAGCAATCTAATATCCAAACAACATTCTCGTAGATCGCCAATCTACAACACAAATGAAACGCTGTCTTGATTTAAAACATTTTTTTAGAAAATGATTCAATGCAACCGATTAAGCTTCAATGGTTCTAAAAAAAGAAAAAGCCAAGCAACTAGGCTTGGCTTTCCATTACGTATGCGTCCAACGCTGATTGTTATGACGTTTTATAGCTATTACACAGTATCAAAGCGATTAAGCTTCAGGACGCATGATGTTCTTAACCTTACGGCTATTCTCGCCAAATAGGTGATGGAGCAGAGCATTCATGTCTTCAACCGATATTGATTTAGCGACTCGGTCAACATCAGCCAAAGCTTCCACTCCATACCCATACAATAGATAACGAGACACAAACCACGCCTGATCGATAGAGCTTGCCTCTAGTGGCACGAAGTCAGATTCAAACTGTTTTACTATCGAATGCAGTTCGTCTTCAGAAATACCTTGTAGGAGGTCTGAGATCACTCTATCAATCGCCATTTCAACAGTATCTACGTTCTCCGGCGCGATCATTGCTCCGATTACCCACTCATGAGTCGGTTCACCATCATTCGAAGCCGCATAAGCATAAGGTGAATAATCTAAACTCAACTCTTCACGAACATAAGAGTCTAAACGAGATGCGACTAAACGTTGCAATAAGTCTTCCATGAAGACATCTTTTGCAGTCCAGCCTCCACTTTCTATCGTCGTCGGCTCTGGAATCACTCGTAAGATATATTCCGCACTATTTACGTTGTTGATCGCGACATCAATACGTGGTTTCGTTGGTTGCTTGTACTCCACTTTGAAGTCTGGCACCGTCCCCGCTTGCAATGGAATTGAAGCTAAGTACTTACGAACTAGAGGTTTCAACTCACTTGGGTCGATATCACCAACGACCACCAACTGGTTGTGTCTTAGTTGACCAAATAATTGTTGATGAACAGCACGGACATCTTCAACAGAAACCGCTTTAACACGCTCTTTATTTACGAATAGATAGCGGCTTCCCGAGCGATAAATATTTTGATTGATCGCTTGTTCAAATTGACCAACAGGCGTACTTAGGAAGGACTCTTTATCTTGCACTAGCTCTTGCTTCACAGCTTCAAACTGATCAGAATTCACTTTAGGAGACACAATGAAGGTATATAGCGCAGCAAACGCGTCACTCATCCCATCTTTTTCGATATTAAACTCAATGCCATGTCGCGTCGAAGAAATAAAAGAATCGACTAAAATCCCTTCACGATCAAAGTAGGCTTTCAGCTCAGATCCCGTAAAGTCACCAGCACCACTTCGAGCAATAACAGGTAATGTCACATTTGCAGCTGCGTATAAATCCGGATCCAACGCCGCTTTACCGCCAAGACTCACGTACATTATTCCAACATCGTCTTTCGCGTATGAATCACGTAGGTACCACATGTCGATACCATTACTTAAAGTCCACTTTTGAATATTTGGATCGGCGTACATTTGCTCTACCAATTCAACCTCACCGGGTACGGCAGGCGAAGCAAATGCACTGGCTGTTGCCGTTACGAATGTCTGTGTACCCTGCTGACTATAAGAAGCTTTTAATCCATCGAGAGAAGCCAGAACCGCTGTGCGATCCTCATTGTCATCCATGCCGACAATCAAAAAGTAATCACTCGAAAGGACTTCTTTGATATTTTTATTAATCGCTTCAAGGCTTAAATTAGCAAGAAAGGCTTCCATGCTGGCCTGATAGTCTTTTTGAGATTGGACAATATCGCCAGACAATAATGCGTTCACTTTATCGTTCACGTGATCCACACTGTCCCTTTTATCCCAGTCGTGCTCAATATCATCCAGTGAGTCTTGATAATAATGGAGCTCACTCGCAATTTCTCCTTCAGAAACACCGTAATCACGTAACGACGTTAAAGTAGAAACCAACGCTTTCTGAACCGCATCACGGCTGCCTGCTGGGAAGCCAACACTTGTCGATGAATAAAGCAGAGCACCCAACCTGATGTTATCTGACGTTATCCATTGCGTCGGTAGCGCTGCATCATTAAAGTCTGCCTCTAAACGCTGTTGAATAAGAATCTGAGTGGTTTCATCCAACCAACGCTGATGTTGTTGAGCGTGGGTTTCAACAGTGTTTAAACCTCGGTTAAACGTCAAAGAAATACTCGGAGCTTCTCTGCCAGCATATTCAATGTAGTCACCTTCATTGAACGAAGTCGTATTCTGCTTTTGTGGCTTTGACGTTTTACCGCGCTCCCAGCTCGAAAATTTCTCTTCAATCATTGGGATCACTGTTTTAAGGTCCACATCACCAGAAACCACTAGCTCAACGATTTGAGGTTGATACCAAGTTTGGTAAAAGTCGGTAAGCCCTTCCGACGTGGCAGCCATAACCGAAGCTTTAGTTCCTAGCGCATCTTGCGATTCATAAGGGCTGCCTTCGAAAAGGTAATCAACATATTTCTCAGGGAACGACTTATCATCGAGACGAGCTATACGAAACTCACCAAGAATCACTCCCTTTTCTTTTTCAACTTCCGAACTAGAGAGATCGAGGCCATCGCCAACGTCACGCATCCAAGTCAATGCTTGCTCTAATTGGAGGTTATCTGGCAAATCTAATTCATACACCGTATCTTCATAGGAAGTATAGGCATTGATGTCCGCACCAAAGCTGGAGCCAGCTTCTTCAAATAGACGAATCACATCGTTTTGAGAGAAGTTCTTGCTGCCATTAAATGCCATGTGCTCGACAAAGTGAGCATAGCCTTCTTGTTGAGGTGTTTCTTGAATGGAGCCCGCGTGCACAACTAAACGCACAGATACCGATGCTTCATGATCAGGATAAACATGGTAGGTAAAACCATTATCCAGTTGAGCAGATGTCCAGGCAGGATCTGGTTGAATTAAAGTTTCATTGGTTTTTGATGTAGAACTGCAACCAACCAGGGCAAAGCATATTGCCGTCGCTAAATAATATGTCTTCATAACAACCTCTTAATGTCATTCACTGACAATATACAGATTGAGTTAATGATTATTATTTAATATTGAACCAAATGAGTATAGTTGTGATCTAGATCGTCATCTTATAAATTACAATAACACATGTAAAGTCAGCCATATTCAACTAGAAGTTCAGGAGTAAGGGGAAGAAAAGCAGACTACATTCCTTTAAACAAAGCTTGTGAGGCACGGCTGATTGGCAACTTGTCACCGGATACATACGCAGACATCTGACCGGATAGTCCTTTTTTGACCTTATCAATAGCCGACACTTTCACCACCACTGAGCGATGAATCTGCCAAAACTCATCCGGATTAAGTTGAGCGAGTAACTCTTTTAGAGATACACGAAGAATAAACTCCTCTAAAAGCCCACCCTGCACTTTCTTAAATATCGATACGTACTTATCTTCTGCTTTGAAATACGCCACATCATCAACGGCGATCAGGTGAATGTCTTCGCCAACACTGGCTTTGAGCCACGTGAGATACTTTTTCTGCGACAAATAAGGAGGCTGCGTTTGCTGTGATGCCGACTGTGACAGTTGCTGAAGTTGACTCATGAGTGCAGCAATATCGGGTTGTTCTGGCATGTGACCGGACTGTGTTTGATTACTTGATAAGCGCGCTTGAACCTTCTGACAGGTAGCAAGCAGGCGCTCTTCATTGATTGGCTTGAGTAGGTAATCTATCGCATTGTGCTCAAAAGCTTTAACTGCATACTCGTCGTAAGCCGTAACAAAGACCACCAGCGGCGGTGATGCAAGCTTGTTCAATTGCTTGGCTAACGAAATGCCATCAAGCTCTGGCATGCGAATATCAAGAAAGGCGACATCAGGTTGTAGCTGCTGAATGCTCTGCATAGCCTCTGTCCCATTTTTGGCCTTGCTGATAATCTCTAGCTCAGGCCAAACCTCAGCAAGACTCTTATCCAAGTGATGTCTTAACAGCGCTTCATCGTCTGCAATAATTGCCGTCACGCTGGGCTTTACTCCTGAGTTGATCATTATTCTTCCTTTAAATTCACACTGTAAATCGTCTGTTTTTTAACAGTACTTAGAGTTTCAAAACTGCATTCTCGGAGCTAGTTTCGCTGATGAGCGGCAACAAGATAGTTGACACCACGCCGCCAGTCGCTCGCTCTGTGATCGTCAGGCTCGCCTTATCTCCGTATAGGGTATCAATACGCTGACGAATATTACTCAATCCAACACCATGGCCAGCAGCAATAGACGGTGCTGTCAGCCCCACGCCACTGTCTGATACTTCAATTTTCATCTGGTCGTCTTGCTGAACAATTCGGATATTGACTTCACCACCAGTAGCCTTAGGTTCAATTCCGTGTGTTAACGCATTCTCAACCAAAGGTTGAATCAAGAAAGGCGGAATCACTTGCTGCTCGCTGATGTCGTTGGTTTCAATCGAGAACGTCAAACGCTCATCTAATCGTATCTTCTGGATGTTGAGATAAGCGTCTAGCAGATCGACCTCTTGAGCGATGGTCGATTGCTCAGTAAGACTGTTCTTCAGGGTCACACGTAACAAGTCAGTCAGCTTTTCAAGCATCAACTTAGCTTTGGCGCTGTCACTCTCAATCAATACATTGATGGTCGCAAGAGTGTTGAACAAGAAGTGCGGCTCAATTTGGCTTTGCAACTGTTTAAGCTGGCTTAATACCACGACCTTTTCTTGATCAGCTTGGCGACGCTTCGCCACCTCTAATTCATTATCGGCTCGTAGCTGCTGCTCTCTTGTGTACAAGTAGTAATAACAAACGGAACAGAAGATCACACCAAGCAGTATCACGGATTTAAGATCGGAAAGGTTAGAGCCGAAAAAGCCGTTCAACCAATAGTGTGCATTCAAGGTACCCACCACCATAGCAATGAGCATCGAAACGCCAACTTCAAAGACGCGAGATTCTCGTTTAAACCACTTAACCAAAACAAACGAAGAACCCACCGCGCTGTAGCCAAAGCCGAAGCTGATGGCCAAGTTGAGCGTAAACCCGCCTCCCCAAATCGTATTGGTTGTAATTGCAATAAGAACGCAAAATAGCGTAGTGAACGCAAAGCTTTTAATCCATGCAAACCGACTGTTTGAAGAAGTGTCCATTAAAATCGTCCTTTGATATTTAAAAGAATCATATGACTATCCGGTAAGTTGGCGTAAGCAGAATCACTTTTACCGCCTAGAAAGCGTGCAGCAAGTTCCAATTCCAACGATGAATCACCATTATCGAAAGCCTGATAATTGAGCCACTGCGTAGCAATAAAGCCACCGTCTTGTGGAGACAGCATGACATCAAATGTTGGCGTGATATCTTCAAGCCAGCCATGTGTCGAGTCCAAAGACCAGTGAAACATGAGATTGTGTTGAACCAAATTAGCGTGTTGATAACCTTGAGCGTAAGAGCCCGCCAACGATGTCGTCATGGGATTAAGAGATAAAGACTCAGCATTATCTAAAGCGCTTTGCCACTCAGAATCACTCCAAGCGCGGCTATCAAACCAGTATTCCAGTACCACATTGTGGCCCGCCTCATTGGCCCATGTTAGTCCGAGTAAGGCTTGGTAAGCCTCGCCCTGCTCTTCTCGATAAACCGGTTCAAGCAGTGAATTGGGCTGGCTGTAACCCAAACTTTGTCGCTGATAAACCATCGAACCGTGAAACTCCCATGCGAGGTTCAATACCGACACCAAACTCGCTCCAAGCAAGCCGTGGCGTACATCGTCGTAATAAGCGACCCATTGATATTCGTGATCGCCTACTAAATTGTAACGACGTAAGCCAACCCCTTGTTGCTGATTCTGCTTTTCGAATTGATTCACATCTTGGGAAGTCCATGATGAATCGCTGTAAATCAGTGTCCATTCGCCCGTCATATCGAACAGTGACGCTGAAGCCACACCTGCGCCCTCTTCTGCGACAATGCCAACAGGGTTTTGTCGGTAAGGCTTGATGATGTCTAAAGGTCGGTAGCCATAACCAACGCCCCAATCTAGGCGAACCTTTCCGAGCGTGACATCAAGGTAGTGCTCACCGAACGCTGAATTAGACAGTTCAACACCACCTTGCCAAAATAGCTCGCGCACAATGAATTCCGATTCAAAGCTTGCCTCATTCCCCTGTGGGTCATTGCTCAAAATGTCGTTGGCTTTCATTGCAAACAAGCCAAGCCAATTGCCATATCCAACCTCAAGATCCAACAAACCATTGAGTGACTGGCGATTGTCAGATACGAAAGGGTTAAATGGCGACTCTCTCGATTCAACGGCCTCAGCACTCAGTTGCCAGTCCCAGGCTAGGTTCAGAGCGTCCGCTTGAATCGTGTTACTCACACAAGACAAAGCAAGCAAAGTAACGGCTGAATACTTGATGTGAAACTTGCGATTGAGAACTTTCATTCCAGCCACCTAAAGCCCAGACACACTATTACGTGATAAGTAAGCAGGGTTGTAGTATTTGTCCGCTAAAGCTTGTTCGCTTACCTCGCGGTACTCAATCACGGTTTTCTTACTTGGTTGAATCTTATCGAGCAAAGTCATCGAAACTACACTTGGCAAGCCATCTCGCACGCCTTCAGTAAACCAAGCTTGCTTGGCTAACTTACCTGAACGCAGATACAGATCCGCTTTAACAGGAAACGCTCGGTCTGCCGTTAACCACAGATCTATGGATTGATAACTCGCGCCCTTAGTTTTTGCGGTAAGTTTTAAGTGATGGGTATCAAACTGATCACCACTTGGCATCTCAACCGATTGTTCAGCAACCCACTCGCCTTGGTAGTCTTCGCTCCAAGTCAGCGTTGAGATATCACCAACCGAAGCTTCACCAAGCAATTTTTGCATCGGGGTGATACGAATTGGACGGCGAGATTTCGGCATCAGTAACCAATAGTTGTCCTCTATCATCAGCATCTTTTGACTCGCCTCGACCGCCGACTTGAACACAACCAGCGACTCTCGGTTTGGTCTTGTGTAGACGTTGTATTCGCGGGTTTTGTCTAGTTGCTCGTCTTGATATAGCGTGACCAGAGACACCACTTTCGACGCCTGTTCGCTGTTCAAACGGTAGCTGTCTGCCTTAGCAATCATCTCGGTAACTTGCTGTGAATCGATAGCCCAGCTTGGTGCTGATACTAGAGCCAAGGCCAACGCAGAATCTAAAACAGTGAGTGAACGAGTAAATTTATACATAAACCAGCGCCTCCGTGATTGGCTTATTTACGCCTTTGCGAGCAGAGAAATAAGCAGCCAGCAAACAGATCGTCAGCACACCCAAAGTAGCGTAACCAACCAATTCCAATGAGAAATAAATATTGAGTGGGTAACCTTCGGTTCGACCCGGAGGTGGTGGCATTTGCACATCAATCACCAGCAATAACACCGACACTAAACCACTCACTAGTGCGCCGATCGCACTGCCAATCACCGCCAGTAAGCCCGCCTCTTTTAGAAAACCCGCCACGATTTCTGATGGGTAACTGCCGAGTGCCGATAAGGTGCCGATTTCACGAGTGCGTTCTGTCACCGACATGGTCATGGTGTTGAACAGAGACACAAACACCACCAATGCCATCACTGCGCCCATGATGCCGAAGATACGGTCGTAAAGGTCTTTAACCTTGGTGTAGAAAAACGCGCGAGCTTGCCATGGGGTGATCTCAATATCTGAGCCCTGTTGACCAACTTGCTTGTCCAAAGCCAATTGGATGCGTTGTTGAACCGTAGAAGTCTTTTTGGTTTCAAAAAGGAATACCGATAAGGTGCTGACTTTATCCGACGCTAAAAGCTCTTGGGCGGTGGTGATGTGTACGTACAACTGACGTTTGTCCAACTCAGGCACACCAGTCGAGTAGATACCCTGCACCTTAAAATCAAAGGCATTCAATGCGCCATCACTGGTGGTCGCAAGCAATGTGACCCAATCACCAACGGCCACTTTAAGGTTACGAGCAAGGTCGGTTCCGAGCATCACTTGTGGCTCTTGGCTGTCGTATCTTGGTGATTTCACATCCGAGAGGGTTTGACCGCTGCGCACGTCAAGGAAAGGTCCTTTCATGTCGAACTCGCGCTCATTAACGCCTGTTCCCATAAAGATGGTCGACTTGCTTCCGTTAGACACCAAACCACTAAAGTAAACTCGTGGCTGCACACCACGCACATCACTTTCGCCAATAATGCTCTTGGTGAGCGCTTGAACATTATCTAAACCATTGCTCAGCGGCATGTCTTCGTCTTGTTCAAAATAGCCCGGCGTACTCAAAGTAAGATGACCAGTATCGCGCGCGGTTGATTCCCTCAAGGATTCGTAGGTGTAAAGCCCATAACCGCCCGCACTAGTCAGTGCAAACACCGCAATCGCGATGATCAACACAGAAAGCAAGCTGCGTCGACTATTTCTCAATAAATTAAGCCACGCCAAACGCACCGAAGTTGGAAGTAAAACGGAGCTAAAGCCTTGCGTTAACTTGCCCATGAGATAACCTCCATTGCTTCAGCTTGTGGCGCCAGTTGGCCGTCGATAAGTTCAATCACTCGATTACAACGCTGCGCCATTCTTGGGTCATGCGTTGCGACGATAAAGGTGGTGCCCATCTCGTGACCGAGCTCTTTCATAATGTCGATCACCAGATTGGCTGTGTGGCTGTCTAAGCTGGCAGTAGGCTCATCAGCAATCACTAAACTTGGGTTGTGGACCAATGCTCTGGCTATCGCTACACGTTGCTGCTGACCACCTGAAAGGTTGTCTGGACGGTGACGGATATAACCCCCTAGCCCAACACGATCTAACATATCTTGGGCTCTGATCTGCTGTTCTTGCTTTGAACATTGGTTCAGCATCAACGGATATGCGACGTTCTCAAGTGCTGTCATCACCGGAACAAGGTTGAAGCGCTGAAACACAAAACCCAATGACTGGCGGCGAAAACGCGCAGCAGCAATCTGCTCTGTTGGATACGCTTTGCCATCAATATTTATCTCACCTCGATAGTCCATATCCAACAAACCTAGGATGTTCAAAAGCGTACTTTTCCCTGATCCAGAAGGGCCGCACAGTGCCACCATTTCACCACGTTTTATCTGACCATCGACTCCCTTGAGAGCATCGACACTTTGTCCACCCGTGAGATACGACTTACCGATACCTTTAAATTCAATCATTCCGTTTTCCTCTTATTACTCGCCAACTATTCAGCTTCCATGCCCTTTATTTCACTTTCGCAACTATTACTTAGCTTTCGCTATTAGGGCCTTAGCAGTCATCGTTTCGATGTTATCGGCATCGGCCATTTCCATTTGTTTTAACCACGCCTGTGCTTGCGTTAGGTCTTCAGCACGAATCGATGCAGTAATTGCGTAGCGATAAATCCATGAGGTTGCGGAGAAGTGCTGTTGTTGAAATTCATCTTCCGCGAGTAGCGAGAGGAACAAGTCATAACCGCGATCAAAGTGGTTAAACATGCCAGGTAGAGAAGTGTAAGTCACCGCGGCCATGGCGCGAGTCAGGTAAGAATCTGGTAATCCTTGAACACGAGGTTGTTCATGAATGGGTTGGTCTTCGTCTTTCAGCAACACCAGTGATTTATCTATGGTCGATAAGCCCTTCTCGACATACTTCATTTTGTTCCAAGGCAAGAGTGCATCACGACCCATTAAGGTTTCTGTGCTGCCTAGGTAAACCAAAGTCAGCGGCGTCGCACCGTCTTGTTGCAGCGTGTCATTGAGGCGTTCATAGGCCACCTCGACCAGGTCTTCATTGCCTTGCGCGGCTTGATTGTAAATATCAAGCACGTATGAACTTGGATTAGCTAGCGCCAGAGTAGGAGCGATTAAAGCTAACCCAATTAAAAGTGAACGACGAAACAGAGCAGTAAATGAGTTTGAAGTGTTTGAAACCGTCATGATGTGTAATCCCTTTCAAATTTTGACTTTGAAAGGTTAACCACAAACTGTCATGCCGTTTTATCAATGCGACGAATGGCAATAATGCGGAGTGAATGGTTGAGTGAAGGCGTGAGTGGGGAAGTTAGAGGTGGGAGTAATTACCCTTCTCTGCAAAGAAAGATTCAAGTTTAGTCACCATCATGCTGCACTGTTTGTTAACTGGCCATTTCAATTAACCCAAATAATTTAGCCCTTTATAAAGCTAATTAGAACGACTCAAGCAACATTAGTACATAATTTAAACACAACATAATGAATTCACACAACCAATGCATAACCCCATAACATTTACCACTATAAGGGCTTGATTTCACACTGTGTATTAATACAGTGCACAACCCGAAATAGCTCGTCACAAGCCACTGATTTAAAAGAACAAAAAACCATCAGGTCAATTAATCAATGCTTTGATAGCTATAATTCGCGTACGTCGGTCGTTCTAAACAATGGCTAGTCTTATAACAATTCAATGAGAACAAAATGAACTTACTTAACAAATCGGTTATCACAGCTATCACCAGTGCATTATTCATGACATCAGCGCAGTCAATGGCCAGCAGCGGCTGCTACACGGGAGAAACCGATGGCTCTCAATGGCTAGAAAGTATCATCGAGCCAGATAAACCACTCTTCATTGATTACAACACCAGTACATGGGGTGAAATCGAAAAGTTTGATTTTGATTTCGGCTACGACAAGATTGAAAATCCACGAGACTTTTCAGTTAAGGTTCTTTTAGCTAACCGCACTACAGAAGCAATGTCGATTTCAGGTATCCTTGAGGGAGAGAGTGGATCAAACGGCAACTCGAATAACGCTGGTAGAATTGAACTTAACACGCATCTAAACAATGACCGTTATTTTTCACGTTTAGTTGACGGAAAACTGAATCTTGGGTTAGGCCGTACAGGTTCAAATGAAACCATCGAAGTAATCAAAGTAACAGCAGAATTCTGTGGTTTACCTGTTCAAGAAGGTGTCGCTGTTAGCGCGTCTGATCACAATATTCTTGCAGGCAACGCTCAGCCTCTATCACATTTTATTGATGCGGATACGACGTATCGAGTTTCGGCGACGGGAAGCGCAACCGATGAAAACGGAAATGCTATCACCGCAGTATCGATCAACTACATTGATTCTCGAAATTCTGAAAATTCGACGCTTCAAGTGAATACAGGTGAAGAATTCTACCTTCATTCAAATGGTAAGGTATCTCTGTATTACGCAACAGAATCAAGTCAAAACACCGGTTGACACACTGTCAAATTTGAGCGTGTTAACCTAGATTAGTCTCTAGCTCAAACCTGATTACAAGCATTATGTGTACCTAACTAATCAGGTACACATAACCATCGATAGGCTTGTCTTGATTTATACAAGCCACACAAAAATAGCCGCTAATCAGCGGCTATTTTTCGTTATCCAAGTGACACTCTAACTAGGCACTCGTTAGGCTTAATAAAGTAATGACAATGCTTTTTCAAGTGCTGCATCTCGGCCTTGCTGACGATCTTCTAACACAAAGTTTCTAACCACGTGCTCTGGCTGCACCCCTGTAACTTCATGGTTTTTAAGGTCGCGATTCTTATAATATAAATTACTTAATGAATACTCCCAGCCATTGGGAAGCATTCTGCCAAATGCATCTGAGGTGGCGCCTGATGTTGATTCACCAACGATGGTCACGTGAGGGAGCGTCTTCATTGCCGATGCGAATGTCTCTGCTGCACTGACCGTTCCAAAAGAGGTCAAAAGTACAATCGGTTTTGTATATGAAATACCATCGCTTGGGGTCATCATGACATCAACATCATGGCTGAATTCACCTTTGAAGTAAGAGCTAACATGCCAAGCTAACTGCTGCTCTTCAATCAAATGCTGCAATAACCATAGACCTTGCATATCAAGCCCACCCTCATTTTCACGGATATCGATAATCAACGACTGGGTATCATTTAGCTGCGTTAAAACTTTAGTCACTAATTCTTCAAACTGACGATGAGCTTTATCTGTGTTTAGTCTAGGCGTTTCTGTTATTAAACCTTCATCGATATAGCTCATGAAGTCGCCAATTCTTAAGTATCCAGTCGGTATGCCTTTATTATCAATGATGCCCCAGTTAAGACGATGTTCCTTGCTCTCAAGAGAAGCTCGTTTTTTAAAACCTTCCTGTTCATGTTCAAACAAATACTTCATGATATTGAGCGTGATTTTATCCTTCTGACTGGTTATGTAGCTTTCTTTTTCGGATTCAGGAATATTTAACTGGTCAGCTTCCAACTCCAATTTTTGTTCCAAGGTGGCTTTATTGCTATACCATATCTGCAGCTCTTTTGAAGGGATAGAAATAGAACTATGATCATCCTTTAAGTGACGAAGTATTTCATCGAATACATTAATTAGCTGCTCGTCGTCTGCACCGTATAAGTCATCATGATATTTTTCATAAACCTCATCCCAGTCAATGTTACGTTCATCAAAAAAGGCATAGTGGTTGTTCATATCTTGCCAATATATATCGAACATCGATTGAGCATCAAAATCAAAATAACCATCGCGAAACATAGAGTGACCAAGACCTTCAGTACATACATCATTGATATTACTAACTAAAGTATAAGTAAAAGGTCTAGGTCGAAGAATATTAAGAATCAATTGATTATCTTGACGAATGGAATGCTGTTTTATCGCCTCATAACTCAACTCTGTACCATAACTCAGAGAGTTAGACACTTCATAACAAGTGTTATTAACCACTTGTATCGTTCTTGTAGTCTCATTTTCGATAACTTTAATTTCGCCGTCTCGTTGGCTAAACCAAACCCCATTAATATCATGGGTCTGGTCTTTTTTAATTTGTTCGCTATGACATGCGAATGAGCCTTGAATTAAAGCAAGTGTCATCACATATTTAAGAGGTTTCATTTTATTACTCCACTATACGGAAGTTAAAAATGATAAATTAATTTGATAATAAGCAGTGTAGGTATATGTATGTTTTATGTAACTGAGTCTATTACATCATTAATTAGAATAGAATAAATTAACATTGTCAAATTTAAAAAAATCTAATTTAAACCCACCTAATTTAGAGAATTAAGAATAAAAAAAGAGCCTATATTAAAATATAGGCTCAAAGCATTGGCAGTGCATAAATTAAAAAAGGGTTCTATATTTTTAGCTAATTAAATAAAATCGTTTAATTAAGCCACAATCGCTGAGACTTTAACGGCATCACTGATTGTTCGGTAATTCGGAGAAAATTGTTGGACCCCAGCAATAACTTCATCGTAATCAGCTTGAGTACCATCACCTTGAACTTCAAACTGAAATTGGATCTCTTCGAAGCCAACCGGAGCTTCTTCAGATACATTCAAGAACCCACGAAGATCCAAAGCCCCTTTGATGGTCAGCTTTACAGACTCTAAACGAATGCCGCGGGCACTGGCGCCTGCAACAAAACCAACCATCATACAGCCAGCCATGCCACCCAGCAGGTAATCTTGTGGCGTAGGGTATGCGTTATTGCCAAGAAGCTCTTCTGGTTCACCCACGTCGAAAGTAAAATCTTTAACGATTTCTGTTCCACCTACCTTTTGGTTCAACGTGCGAATTTCGCTATGAACACCGCCTTTCCATTCAGCAACAATGCCGTATTCAGATACCGCTTGTGTTGCATCATCAGTAATAACTTTCGTATAAGCTGATAGGTCTTCTAAGTTAAGGCCATTTAATGGTGCATTACTCATGTTAAATCCTTTAATTATTTCTTGTTTATAGTGATTAATATTCATGTAGTGCCTCCCACACCGCGTGGAAGGCGACTTGTAATTTAGTTTCGACCCGCCATCACGCCGCCATCGACATTTAGAATCGTACCCGTTACCCAAGAAGACTTATTCGATAGTAGGTATTCAATTGCATCAGCAACATCGTCTGTAGAACCAATTCGACCGATTGGGTGGAAATCGTTAAAGCCTTGTAGTGCAGATTCAATCTCGTCTTCAGCGATGAATGACTTATAAATTGTCGACATCACGACTGCTGGAGCCACTGCGTTTACACGTACACCGTGGTCACCTAGTTCAATGGCCAAGTTTTTTGTTAGTGCATGTAGTGCCGCTTTCTGCATTGAGTAAGCTGAAGAAGGCGTTGCTTTAATTGCTTGGTGTGCCCACATAGAACCGATGTTTACAATTGCGCCACCACCGTGCTGTTTCATATTTTTCGCAACAGCTTGTGTAATGAAGAAGAAAGCACGGTTCATATCTAACTGAAGGTCGTAATCTTGCTCAGAATGCTCTAGGAAATCGACCGGTTTGAAGAAACCAGCCGCGTTCACCAAGTAGCCAATGTGACGTTTTTCTGCATTTAACTGTTCAATAAAGCTTTGAACAGCAGAAGGGTCGTATAAATCAACCTGAGCAGTTTCAACATGACCATTCGTGGTTGATTCCAGATCCAATTTTGCTTCAGCAAGATTCTGTTTATCATGAGAGAGGATCATTACAGGCACACCAGACTTAAGCAGTCGCTCTGCTGTTGCTTTACCCATACCAGAAGAACCGCCAACAATTAGTGCAATAGAAGATGTATTAAACATAATGAAATCCTTAACTTAAAAACTACCTACTAGTAGATAGGTTGCTTATTCAAAAAAATGGAGGAGTAGTAGAGACCATCTCCTCGTCAGTGGGTGTACTTTAAGATCGGATCGGTTTCGCGTCAACAACTTTATCTACCTACCAGTAGATAGATAAAGTTGTTTTCAATAAAAACCCATATTTATCATAAACATAGGTTATAGAATTATTTTTGTAAAATAAGCATCCGTCTCATAAAAAGTGTCTACAACACCATTTAGTGAGTCAGAACCATTACGAATTTTTGTCCAATGAACAGTTTGCAGACATAAAAAAAGCGAGGGCTAAGCCTCGCTTTCAAAACTACAACCTCTTTTGGGTTGCACTACGTCCAATATATCTACAGCGCGATGACAATGTCTCCTACAAAGCCCATTGCTATGCCGTGGATACACCCTGGAAGAGTCAGAGCATCATCAACATTTCACCACATCCCGTCAACTTTGCAACATAATTAACATGTGAATGACTTCACATATAAAACCATTTGCTATGCAATAGATTGTAAAGGGCTTTGTTGCTTAATTCAGAGCGAAGACATGCCTGTCCCATGTGCTTGACTCTTAAACAATATACTGAGTTTCAGGCATACCTAACCCCGTAAGCTTATTCAGCGCTTTGATCATAGCGTAAGTCTCGCCAACTTGAGCGTTGTAGTTTCTCAGGCTTAATTTCCCACCTAGCAACTGTTTCACTCGATACATTGCTGTCTCTGATAGCGACCGCTTGTGATAGCCATACCGCTTTTTCCACTTATTGTTGGAGCCATAAAGCTTCTGACAACCAACTGCTAAATTGCGAGGGTGTCCTTGCTCCCAGAAGGCAGCCCCTTCGCGTGGCGGGATTAGCGGAACCGCTCGCTTTATACGTATTGCATCATGGCAATGTCTTGTGTCATAAGCACCATCACCTGATACCTCAATGATTTTACGACGTGTCTGCTTAAGTAGGTTGGGAAGCACTTCGCCATCGGTAACGTTAGATAAACTCAGCTCTGCTGCGACTATTTCGTGACTGCTAGTATCAACGGCTAAATGTAGCTTACGCCAGACTCTGCGCTTCCCATCAGTACCATGCTTTTTGACCTTCCATTCACCTTCGCCATAAACCTTGAGGCCAGTGGCATCAATTGCCAGATGTTGTATTGCTCCTCTGGTTTTGGGTTTAAATGAAACCTCAACTTCCTTAGCTCGGCGGCTTATACAGGTGTAGTGTGGGCAAACAAGTGGGATGTTAGCCAGCTTAAATACGGAGTCTAGAAATCCTTGCAGCGCTCTCAATGGCATAGAGAACACGCGTTTCACCATCAATGCAGTAGTAATGGCTAAGTCGCTGAACCGGCGAGGTCTACCACGCTTGCCTTGTTTGTTTTGCTTCCACTCGGCTATCGCTTCCTCATCAATCCAAAAGGTCAGAGAACCACGATTGGTTAAGGCTTGATTGTACTGCTTCCAGTTAGTTGTTTTGTAACGAGGTTTAGGCATGAGGCTACGACGATTAAAAGGTGTAGCTGATCAGATCGTAGCTTCTTGATTTGGTTCCATCGATTTACGCAACAAAGCCTACCGCGCCGTATCAATCTGAGCGATAAACTATGACGCCTGCAGAATGTTTAAACAGCTGGCTTTCACTGAACGGATATAATCTGTGTCCTTGAATTGAGACAGTAAAATCCCCCCCTCTAAGGCGACAAAAATTAGCCTCGCAGCTTGAGTCGCTTCTAATCCAGAACGGAAATGTCCACTCGCAATCCCCTGCTCTATGCTTTTACGAATAAAGTCTTCATTAATTTGAACAAATTTAGACAATAGGCTTTCCAAACCATCCGCTAAAAAATAGAAGTCAGAAGCATACATACCACATAGACACAGTTTGTTGTTCTCGCGTACATCAACAAAAATTTCGGCTAATGCTTCAATTTTACCTTCTGCAGAGATGTCTTGACTCTCGATCCGCTTTAACGCTACTTCGTAATTAACAAGGTAACGTTCAAATACCGTTTGAGCCAGGTCTTGTTTCGTTTTGAAATGATAATGGATACTCGCAGTCTTTATCCCAAGCTCATTTTGAATGTCGCGAAAACTGAAGCCATTAAAACCTCGGCTTTGCATATAACTTTCCGCTAAATCGACGATCTTTTCTGCCGTTGGATTAAGTTCTTTCATATTAATTCCACCTATATTTTAGGTGAATATAGCATAATTCACAGGGATTGCCTATCTATCAGTAGGTATGGTTTTCCAGGAGGTGCAAAGTTCGAGTGTGGGTGGGCAAAAAAATAGCCGCTGATTAGCGGCTATTTTTAATTATCTAAACGAAGTTTCTATCTTTCTACTTCTTTGTCTCTTCAACCACAGCTTTCATCAATACAGAGGTATCCATGCGGCCTTCACCTTGTGCAGAAAGAGCCTTGTATGCGTTGTTGGTCTTCTCCGTCAATGGAAGTTGAATGCCTTGGCGCTCAGCTTCATCTAAACAGAAACCTAAGTCTTTGATCATCCAATCAATGGCGAAACCGAAATCAAACTTGTCTTGCGCCATTGTCGTAGCGCGGTTTTCCATCTGCCACGAACCAGCAGCGCCGTTTTTGAGGCAATCAACCAGAGTTGGGATATCTAAACCTGATTTCTCAGCAAGCACTAAGCCTTCAGATAAGCCATTCAACACACCTGCGATGCAGATCTGGTTAACCATTTTCGCGCGCTGGCCTTGGCCGACTTTACCCATCAGAACTGACGATTTACCGTAAGCTTCAAACACAGGTTGAAGGTCGTTGAATAGCTGTTGCTCACCACCACACATGATAGTTAGCACGCCGTTCTCTGCACCTGCTTGACCACCAGACACTGGTGCATCCATAAAACGAACTCCAGCTTGCTTCGCAGCGACTTCAAGCTCTTCAGACAGGATTGCAGACGTTGTGGTGTGGTCAACAAGAATCGCGTTTGGCTTCATAGCGGCCAATGCACCTGTTTCACTGGTTGTCATGCTGCGTACGTCATCATCGTTACCCACGCAAACCAGCACAACATCGGCTTCTGCCACACACTCAGCAACGCTCTCAGCGGTTCTACCTTGGTGCTTTCCAGCCCAGTCCAATGCTTTGCTATGAGTACGGTTAAATACCGTTACCTCGAAACCGGCTTTGACTAGGTGTCCTGCCATTGGGAAACCCATAACACCTAACCCGATAAAACTTACTTTCATCTCTTTCTCCTTTTGTTTAACTCAGCTCGTCGCTATGGAACGACTGAACGCTTTTAATTAACGCCTCAATAAGCAGAGTTAAAGCCTTCGGCTGATATTTTCTTTCTTTGTACACTAAATACGCTTGACGATCACCCCGATGGTACTCAGGGAGTACTTGAACCAGATTCATTTCCGGATCCACATGACGAAAAGGCAGCGAAGCGATACCCAGCCCCTTCTGCGCTGCTGCCGCGACCGCACGAATATCGTTCACAATAAACTTAGGCCTGATCGTCACCATCTGTTCCAGGTGACCCGCTTTGTAAAGCGGCATATCAAACACATCATCAACGTTAATCCAGTCTTGATGTTCGAGATCTTGTGGTTTAACGATCGGCTCACGTGATTCTAAATAGGTTTGGCTTGCAAAAAAACCATGTTTCGCTTTAAACAATGGTCGAGCGATCATGCCTTCCATTTCGGAAATCTGAAACGTGATCAACAAATCACGGTCGGTTTGAGGCACCACTTGTTGCTGGCTCAAAATCAGATTGAGCTGCACATTTGGATATTGAGTAAGGTATTGCTCGACAGTCGGGCGAAGAAAACCACTATAGAAATTATGAGGGACTGCGAGTTTAATCTTGCCTTGAATGGCATCACGTTCTTCAAGCAGGCTACTAAAACCTTGATGAAGAGACTCCATGCCACTACTCAGCGCTGCAAAAGCCGCCTCGCCATCTTTCGTCGCCACCAGCTCCCTACCCTTCTTTTCTAACAAGCGGATGCTCAAACGCTCTTCTAAAGCGGTTAACCGGCGTGACATGGTCGACACAGGCAGTTGAAGCCGCTTCGATGCCGACAGCAACGAGCCCTCTTCAACCACAGTACAAAACAGGAATAGATCGTCAATGTTTCCGAATATGGAATTCATATTTCTATTTATGCCTATTTTTCTCATTAATGGATAGTTGTAACCTTATCTCATCAGTTACAGAAAATCACGGGAGAAACATATATGAGCAAAAAACAATTTTGGGTAACCGCGATTTTATCCTCACTCACCATGGCAACCATCATGTCTGGGTTAATTTCTGGCTATAAAATGGGATTCAGCCACGAGTGGCCGCCAATCTGGTTACAAAGCTTCTTTCTTGCTTGGCCGTGTGCCATTGTGCTGAACCTTACAGTACTCCCTTTGATTCGAAAGCTGTCTGAGTGGATTTGTCGACCACGCACGCTTTGCTAATCAGTGCTGTATCAACGGGCTCTTTGTTGGCAAAAATGCGGAACGATGATCAAGGCTGATCAATACTCAAAAGATAAAAAAACCGAGCACTAGGCTCGGTTTTTATTAACTATTGTCACTGTAAAAATTACAGCTCAGCGTTGTGGTAAACCTGCTGAACGTCATCACAGTCATCAAGAAGGTCTAGGAACTTCTGGAACTTCTCAGAATCTTCTTCCGCTACTGGCGTCATAGTTTGAGGAACGAAAGTAATTTCCTCAACATCTAGAACTAGCTCAGGGAACGCGTTAGTTAGTGCAGTCTTCGTTTTGAAGAATTCAGTTGTTGGAGCGAATACAGTGATTACACCATCTTCTAGCTCTACATCTGTTACGTCTACGTCGTCCATCATTAGTGTTTCTAGGATGATCTCGTCATCTTCACCTTTGAACTGGAATACAGCTTGGTGAGCGAACATGTGAGAAACAGAACCTTCAACACCGATTTTCGCGCCAGTTTTAACGAAACATTGGCGAACGTCTTGGAAAGTACGGTTGCCGTTGTCAGTTAGACAGTCAACGATTACGCTTGTGCCGCCTGGGCCAAAGCCTTCGTAACGAGCTGGTGCGTAGTCTTCACCACCGCCGCCGTTTGCTTTGTCGATCGCTTTGTCGATAACGTGTGCAGGAACTTGGTCTTTCTTCGCTTTAGCAATAAGGTGCTTTAGCGAAAGGTTCATGTCTGGATCTGAACCACCATTCTTCGCACACATGTAAATTTCTTTACCGTATTTGGAATAAACTTTAATTTTTGCGCCAGCAGTTTTAGCCATTGAGGCTTTGCGCACTTCAAAACTTCTTCCCATCGGGATCTTCTCTCTGATTCAATTAACGGGGCAAATTCTAGCAAATTACTGTGTCATTTCAATTCTACAGCTTTGCTGAGCAAGGTTTGTCTGCGGTTATGCGACGCCCATTACTCGTTTGTATTTTTCTACAGACTGTTCAAACCACGCCTTTTCATCTGGGTCACCGAGCTTCATTGCTTCTTCAACAATGGCTTCTGGGCCACATTTAGCCTGCTTCAATTTCCATACTAGAAACGATGCCTGCTTATCCAGTTCGATTTTGTTTTTCTCGCTGGGTGGAAGGAGTGAAAGGTTGATAGACATTAGTCGCCTTCGTCTGTAATACACTTGGCCGAGAAATATATCATAGAGCAGCCTCATAAAACCAATACTATGAGTAGCAGACAGGATTTATGAGACAAGAAACCAAGCAAGTGCTGATGCAGGTCAAGTTGGGGTAAGAGAAGTTAGCCCTTTTACAACGAGAGTATCAATGATTCGGCCCGCAACACGAACCGAATCGGTTAATCAAATTACAATGCTACTCACTCTCCGCGAACACATCGCAGCGTGAGGCACAGATGAAGTCATTTTTGTGCAGGCCTTTGATTGAGTGACTCCACCAGGTGACGGTGACTTTACCCCACTCCAATAGGATAGAAGGATGATGGAACTCTTCTTCTGCCAACTCTGACACTTTATTGCTGAATGCCCATGCTTGTTTGTAGTTCTTAAACTTGTATACCTTTTCAAGCTGCGGGATGCCGTCTCTTTCGATGATTTGCCAATCAAACAACTCCAACAATAGCGACTGTTGTTCAGCTTTAGTCAGGGCAATCGCGTCAATACTGCAGGCTTCGCATTTTAATTCATTCAACATGTGTCGGTTCCTTGGGTTCAAAAAGTGGTGGTAGTAACCCCGCTTCAATTGCGAGATCAGCTTGCTGTAACAGGTTTTCTTGACTGATTTGAAATAGCTCAGCTAAGTCATTAATCACATAATATTTCGGTTGCATGATGTCGATGCGATAAGGGGTTCTTAGCACCGTTTGCAAATCAAAACGCTCACGAACGGCCAACTCCCCTTCCAGCGCATAATGGGTTTCTGCTGGAGAAGAGAGAATGCCGCCGCCGTAGATTTTCAATTTATCGCCTTCTTTTACTAATCCGAACTCAACCGTAAACCAATACAAACGGGCAAGATAACCTCGCTGTTTAGAGGTGGCGGCTTGGCCTAGCTTTCCATATTGCTCAGTGAAAGCGGCAAAATCAGGATTAGTGAGCATGGCACAGTGACCAAAAATTTCATGAAAGAAATCTGGTTCTTGTAGGTAATCAAACTCGTCTCGCGTTCTCAAAAATGTGGCTACAGGGAATCGCTTATTGGCGAGCAAATCAAAGAAACGGTCGAAATCTATCAACGCAGGTACGGGATGTACTTGCCAACCTGTTGTTTCCTTTAGAACTTTGTTTATCTCAGGTAGTTGAGGAACTCTGTCTAATGGCAGATCAAGCAGCGTCAATCCATGAAGATAGGCTTCACATGCGCGATCATCAATGACGTCCAGTTGCCTTTTCACCAAGTCGTGCCAAATGGCGTCTTCTTCGAGGCTCCACTCAACCCATCCCTCTTGGCTCACGGGCTTAGAATGATATTGAGTCATTACGTACCTCCTTTCGAATGTCTCCCTTTAAGCCTATCCCCACTCATTGTAAGCGCCAAATTTACACTATTTTTCGAAACACCCCTTTATGTAACATTTTATTTACATAAATATATCAAAGCCTTATTTCACTGATCTTTTGACTTTGTAAAACCTTCATACCAGACTGAAATCGTTAAGTTTTTGTTAAAGGTAAAGGAATGTACGAAAGCAACAAGCCAGTTTGGCAGCCAAGTGAGCAGCGTATCGCTGGTGCCAACTTAACCCGATTTATCGACAACTTTGATCTGTCTGAATTACATCTAGATAGAGGTATACAAAGCTACGCCGAGCTACATCAATGGTCGGTGGATCAACCGGAGTCGTTTTGGAAAAACGTGTGGCAGTTTTGTGGCGTGGTTGGCTCACAAGGAAGTGAAATTCAAACGCAAGGTGAGAGCCGATGGCAGCAGCCTAAATCGAATCGTGATGCGATTTGGTTTCCGAATGCGCAAGTAAACTATGCCGAGAACTTGCTGCGCTTGGCGCAAACCATGCCTGACCAGCACGCGATTTGGTTTGAGAATGAACGTGGTGAGCAGCAGAGCTACACATGGAAAGCCTTGTGTGAAGCTGTCTCCAACGTACAGCAATGGCTTGTTGATAGCGGCATCGAGCAAGGTGATGTAGTTGCTGCGTATACGCCCTACCTACCACAAACCGTGATAGCCATGCTCGCGACCACCAGCTTAGGAGCGATTTGGACGTCAACCTCGCCTGATTTTGGCGTTGAGAGTGTGATTGAGCGGTTTGGCCAAGTGAAACCCAAGGTGCTATTCACCTGCGATGGTTACACCTTCAATGGTAAAACATTTGATATGGCAGACAAGAACAGCGCCATCATTGAGCACCTCAGTGAGCTAAAACAGGTGTGTCAGATCGGCTATTTAAAAAAGAATGATTTTGAGCACGACGTGTCGCTACAAAGCTGGCACAACATCATCAATCATTACCAGCCACAGCCTGTTCGGTTTGTGCGTATCGGCTTCAATGATCCGCTGTTTGTGCTCTACTCTTCTGGAACCACAGGTAAGCCAAAGTGCATAGTGCACTCTGTTGGCGGCACCATCATCAACCACCTAAAAGAGCATCAACTGCACAGCGATGTTAAGCCGAAAGATCGCGTTTTCTACTACACCACATGTGGTTGGATGATGTGGAACTGGCACGTCTCTGCGCTCGCCAGCGGTGCTTGTTTAGTGATCTTTGATGGCAGCCCTGTTTACCCACAACCCAATGTACTGTGGGACTTGGCACAGCGCGCCGATGTGTCGCTGTTTGGTACATCTGCCAAGTATCTAGAAGCGATTGAGAAGGCAGAGCTCTCACCTATCGACAGTCACTCTCTGCCTAATTTAAGAACACTGTGCTCAACGGGTTCTGTGCTTTACCCAGAGCAATTTGATTACGTTTACAAACACATCAAACAAGACCTGCATTTAGCGTCTATCTCTGGCGGTACAGATATTTGCGGATGCTTCGTGTTAGGTAATCCTATTTCGCCGGTGTATCGCGGCGAGTGCCAACAGGCAGGGCTTGGCGTCGACATCAAGGTATTCAATTCAACGGGCCATAAAGTCGATCACGAACGTGGTGAACTGGTGTGTACCAATTCCCTCCCAAACTTCCCAGTAGGCTTCTGGAATGACACCGGAGAGCGTTATCACAGCACTTATTGGGACAGGTTCGAAAATGTATGGCATCACGGTGATGAGGTCGCGCAGAGCGTGTATGGCGGCTATCTGTTCTACGGGCGAGGTGACACTACGCTCAACCCTGGTGGTGTGCGTATTGGTACTGCTGAGATCTACCAACAAGTGAACACCATTGAGGGCATCATAGATTCCATCGCCGTCGGTAAAGATGTCGACCGCAATGAGCAGGTCTGGTTGTTCGTTCAACTGCAGCAAGGTGTGGTTCTCAATGAAACGCTATTGGCCGCCATTAAGCACAAGCTCAAATCCTCTTGTTCACCTAGGCATGTACCTAGCCAAATTTTTACTATCAGCGACGTGCCAAAAACACGCTCAGGAAAACTGGTAGAGCTGGCAGTGAAACAGGTGGTAAATGGCAAACCCGTTGAGAACATCGGCGCGATAGCCAATGCGGATGTGCTCGATGAGATCAAGCGTGTAATTTCGCTTTAAGCTTGAATCAAAAAAGCCCTTCACGAATGAACATCGTGGAGGGCTTTCTACTCTTCACAGCCATTGGGGCTTAATCTGAGCTATACGTTCGCATCCGCCTGATTCTCTGGCATAGCATCAATGAACGCAGGTAACTGGTTACACGCTGCAACAATCGAGTTAATCAGCGGATAAGGCGACATATCCACATCAAAGCGCAGCGCATTGTAAACTTGCGGCACTAAGCAAATATCGACGATACAAGGTGAATCCGTGAGGCTATACACTGAGTCACCGTACACTTTTCTGTGTTTAGCCAACTTCTCTTCTAAAGCATGGAACCCCTGGCTCATCCAATGATGAAGCCAATCCATTTTCGCCTCTTGTTCACACGACAATTCTCTCTCCAAATACTGCAGCACACGCAGATTGTTCAGAGGGTGAATTTCCATCGCAATATCCTGAGCCATCGCCAACGCTTGGTAACGCAGTGGTGTTTGCTCTGGAATCAACAAGGAATCTGGGCTGCTCTCACACAAATAGCTCTCGTCCAAGTATTGTAAAATCGTCAGCGACTGATTGAGTTGAACGTCACCATCCACCAGCACTGGCACCAATTCACTGGCATTGAGATCACGATATTGTGGATCATGCTGCTCGCCACCATTACGCACTAAATGCACCGATTTCGACTCATAGCTAAGTTGCTTTAGATTCAACCCAATACGCACTCGATAGGCTGCCGAAGAGCGCCAATAACCATAGAGCGTGATCTTCTTGTTCATATCGTGCCTCTCGATAGCTTATTTATGGCTGTCGATATTGACTGACTTTTTGGTCAATCGCGCCAAAGATCGAGTCACCAGCCTCATCAAACATCTCAAGCTTAATCGAGTCACCAAACGACATGAACTGAGTCAACGGCTTACCATCACGAATTGTCTCTATCATGCGTACTTCAGCAATGCAGGAGTAGCCTACACCACCTTCTGCAATCGAGGTGCCGTGGTCAGTGCCTTGTTTGTTCGATACCGTGCCAGAGCCAATGATTGCACCAGCCGACAGTGGACGAGTTTTCGCAGCATGGACAATCAGCTCCGCGAAATTGAAGGTCATATCCACACCTGCATTTGGACAACCAAAAGGCGTGTCGTTGTAGGTTGAAGTCAGTGGCAGGTGCACCTTGCTCCCTTTCCAATGTTCCCTCAACTCATCAGGCGTAACGGCAACCGGAGAGAACGCTGAAGACGGTTTAGACTGGAAGAAACCAAAGCCCTTAGCGAGCTCAGCAGGAATCAAACCACGCAACGACACATCATTCACTAGCATCAGCAGACGAATCGAATCATGCGCTTGCTCGGCACTTGCACCCATTGGCACATCTCCGGTAACCACCGCGACTTCGCCCTCAAAATCGATACCCCACTCGTCACTGGCAAATTCAATATTGTCATGTGGGCCAATAAACGAATCTGAGCCACCTTGATACATGAGCGGGTCAACCCAGAAGCTTTCTGGCATTTCAGCGCCACGAGCCTTACGCACCAGCTCAACGTGGTTTACATACGCGCTGCCATCCGCCCATTGATAAGCGCGTGGCAGAGGCGATTCACAATAATGAGGCGCAAACACTTCACTGCCCGTTACATGACCAGTGTTGATCGAGTTGTATAGCTCCTCTAACTGAGGTGCAACGCTGTCCCAGTTATCCAGAGCGACTTGCATTGTCGGCGTCAGATGCATCGCGTGGAAAATATCCGTCGCTGGCACACACTGTTTTAGATCTCTACTCACGACCATCAATAGACCATCGCGAGTACCATTTTTCTTGGTTGCTAATTTCATCCTTGTTGCCCCTTACTTCTCTTGCCAACTGTAGACATATTCTTTGTTCTCAACGCTATCGAGCTCATCAGAAAACTGCAGTGCATGACGGGTATCAATCATCACAGCCACTTCGTCGGTAAACTTTTTCTTATATGCTTGCCCAGCCTTAAAGGCTTTCGGGTGAGGACCATGAGTGAAGCCAGCAGGGTGGAAAGTCACCATGCCCGCTTCAATATTGTCACGACTGAAAAAGTCTCCAGCGTGATAGAAAAGCACTTCATCGTAATCATCGTTGTTATGGTAGAACGGCACTTTCAGCGCACCAGGGTCGCTCTCTATCGGGCGTGGCACAAAGGTACAAACCACAAAGCCTGCGCCAACAAAGGTGGTATGTGCAGACGGTGGCAAGTGGTAGCGATGTGACATCAGCGGTCTGATATCGCGCCAATTCACTTTCACCACGGCCAAATCACCATGCCAGCCAACCGCGTCTAAAGGATTGAACGGATAAGTGATCACACTGACTTTTTCGTGGCGTTTCACCTGCACTTGAGTTTGATCTTCTGAATACTGAGCGCGGAATTGATCGTTAATCGATGGGATTTCAAGAACCGCCGGATCAAACACCGCGTGATTGCCGACCATGCCCTTCTCTGGCAAGGAATAAGCGGCGTCGGTGTTCTCAATCATCAGGATGAACATTGGTTCACTTGGCTCCAAGCGCCAATTGGTCGAACGCGGGATCATCACGTAATCCCCTTCACTCACCTCTAAATGACCATAGTCGCAATAGAAATCAGCCCTGCCTTGGTGAATGAACAGTAGTTCATCGCCATCGGAGTTACGTACCAAGAAATCCATCTTCTCATCCATGCGCCATACGCGAATTTTGCAGTCCGCGTTGTGCAAAAGATGAGGCACAGCCCAAGGGGTTATCTGACTGGCTTTTTCCACCAGCGTAAAATCAAAAGCGCGAGGGCGTAAGTCGCCCTCCCACTCAGACCAACCTGTCGGCGCATGTTGGTGATGGAAGTGAGCGGCAGGGCCGAAGAAACCACTTCGGCCCGCCTCTCGCTCATAGATAGCCTCTTCGGGGAAATCAGCATGCGCTTGTTTAGAGCACACCCCCTCCCGATGAGGAAACGAGATCCATTTATGCATCGTCTAATACTCCTCGACGAATCTGGTCCTCTTCGATCGATTCAAACAGCGCCTTGAAGTTGCCTTCACCAAAGCCTTCATTGCCTTTACGCTGAATGATTTCAAAGAACACAGGCCCAATAACCGTCTGTGTGAAAATTTGCAGCAAGATGCCGTCTTTCGTCGGTGCACCATCAATCAGAACACGAAGCTCACGCAGCAGATCAGTGTCTTCTCCGTGGCCTTTAACGCGCTCATCAACTTTCTCGTAGTAGGTGTCTGGCGTTGGCATAAAGTCCATGCCGCGATCACGCAGAGTTTTCACTGTTTTGTAGATGTCATCTGTCGCAAGTGCGATGTGTTGAATGCCTTCACCGTTGTATTCGCGGATGAACTCTTCAATTTGTGATTTGTCGTCTGAAGACTCATTGATAGGGATGCGGATTTTACCACATGGGGAGGTCATTGCTCGGCTCACAAGGCCTGTCAGCTTACCTTCGATATCAAAGTATCGAATCTCGCGGAAGTTACCGATACGCTCATAAAAACCAGACCACAGGTCCATATTGCCTTGTTTCACGTTGTGCGTAAGGTGATCAATCTCGTAGAGGCCTACATCAGCTTTTGCCATGCGCTCTTCCGCATCATCATAGAATCGGAAATCAACATCATAGATGCTCTGCTTGCCGTAACGGTCAACGAAATAAAGCAGACTTTCACCGATACCGTAAATGGCAGGAATGCTCAGTTCCATTGGCCCGATTTCTGTCTTGTACTCTTCCCCACCACCGCTAGACGCCTGTGTCATTGCCGTGGTTGCATCGTTAACACGAAACGCCATGCCACACACCGATGGGCCGTGAACTTTAGCGAACGCTTCAGCTTGGCTGTGTGGTTGTTCATTGACGATAAAGTTGATGTCACCTTGTCGATAAAGCCAAGCCTCTTTTGAACGGTGCTTAGCGATCTCGGCAAAACCCAGTGACACAAACAGCGCTTTAAGTTGCTCAATTCCCTTGTGGTCGACAGCTGTGTATTCAACAAACTCGAATCCATCCGTACCAAGCGGGTTGTATGACTCCACCATGAACTTTCTCCTTGTACCTATCGGTCTTGTGTTACGTTTTTTGTGAAATGATTGTTTGTTTTTTGTCCTTAACTAAATTTGGCCCACAAGCCGACAGATTGGAATGGATAGAGAGAAATGGACAATCACGCTAAAAACCCGTCAATTTGTAAAATATTTGTTACACTCAAGCTCTATTCACAAGAAAGTGAGCGCTATCAAGGGGTTGAAAGATGATGGTTTGATTTACAGGCAAGCAAGAGATGTTATTGAATTGTTACATTCAAGCTTTTGTGAGCTAAGGTGATAAGTCGAACATTAGACTGATGAGGCAAAAAAGCCGCTGTAGTCAGCGGCTTGATAAGTTCTAAAACGAAGCTAATTAGAATATAGGGCTCGCGTTAATCCCAGTTCAGAATCGACCAATTCGGTTTATCGGCCAGTGCTTTCAAACGCGGGCATGGGTTCACTAAATACGCAAAATCAGCGTGTTCACACAAAGGTAAGTCGTTGATTGAATCGGTATAAAAGTGAATGTCTGAATAGTTAGTTTCTTGATTATCTAACCACTCTTTCAAACGGGTGACTTTACCTTCTCGGTAGCTTGGCACGCCTAATATTTGAGAAGTAAAACGGCCTTGGTTTTCTACCAAATCGATACCGAGTGCATTCTCGATACCAATCTTACGGCCCACTGCTTTTACTAAAAAAGTGACGCTCGCTGAGATGATCAACATGTCGATATCGTCACGCTCAAGCTGCTCTATTAATGATTTCGACTGTTTGAACTGCCTAGGTAAAATATACTGCTCAACACACTCTTCCACCAAAGCCCTGACTTGCTCAGTCGGCATGTCAGCCAGTGGCTCCATAGCAAACTCGAGGTAGTCTTCCATGTTCAGCTTACCTTCTGAATATAAGCCCATTAAGCGTTGGTCTTCTTCAATAAATTTCGGTGCTGTAGCAATGCCCTTTTCAACCAAGAATTCATTCCAGAGCATCGCTGCATCGGCATTGATCAGCGTTTCGTCCATATCAAATACATACAAAGGTTTGAACATCTTAGGCTCTCACTGGTTGAATTTCGTTAAGGTTAAACAGGAGTTCAAGTTGGCTGCCGTTTGCCAACAGTCGTTCAGAAGAACGGTTAAGTAAGTCGACCGTTAATTCACACTCATCAACGTCCACTTGGTAGCGAATCACGTTGCCCAAAAGCTGGTGGTTGCGAATGGTGCCGGTCTTCGGCGCAGAGATATGTTCGCCATATTGTCGGCCTTGCTCTTTAACGTAGATAGATTCAGGTCGAATCGCCACTTTCCACTCGGTTTCAATATCGAACAGCTGCTTAGCCTTGTTCGCCTGCACCAAGTTGTAGTGTCCCATGAACCCTGCCACAAACTCATTAGCTGGTTGAGTGTAGATCTCTTCAGGTGTGCCCGCTTGGACAATCTCGCCTTTATTCATCAGGAAGATACGGTCAGACATGATCATCGCTTCTTCTTGATCGTGAGTCACGAAGATCGTGGTCAGATTCATCTCTTTTTGGATATCTCGGATCTGTTGGCGTAGATGTTTACGGATCTTCGCATCCAGCGCTGAAAGTGGTTCATCAAGCAATAAAATACGCGGCTTGACCACCAAGGCTCTGGCCAAAGCCACACGCTGACGCTGACCACCTGATAACTGATGCGGGTAGAACTTCTCTTTGCCCGATAAGTCCACTAGCCCAATCACTTTCGCCACTTCGCGCTTGATCTCGTCAGCAGCAAGCTTTTTCATTTTAAGGCCAAACGCAATGTTGCCCTCAACCGTCATGTTCGGGAACAGCGCATAAGATTGAAACACCATGCCAATGCCACGCTCTTGCGGCACTTGGTGAGTGATCTCTTCACCATTCACCCAAATCTCGCCACCATCGACCGGATTTAGGCCTGCTAAGCTACGTAGCAGCGTTGATTTACCACAGCCACTTGGGCCAAGTAACGTGATGAATTCCCCCTTCTCGATGGAAAATTCAATGTCTTCAAATACTGTGTTGTCACCAAAACGCTTGGTGAGGTTTATCGCATTTACATAGCTCATTATTTGGTTCCTTGGCTGAAACGACTTGCCAACCAAGTCAGTAAGAAAATAAACAGGAAGTACGTCATCACAAGGGCTGACGTGAAGTGACCGCTGGTTTGACGCATGTTGTATAGGTAGATTTGCAGTGTCTCGTAACGTGTACCAACCAAGATGTTGGCAAACACGAACTCGCCAAGTAGGAACGAGAACGACAAGAACAGCGATGCCATTAAGCCTTTCTTAAGGTTTGGCAGAATAATCAGCAAGAATGCCTTGGTGGTGCTTGCGCCGAGCAGGTGAGCCGCGTCCATCAAGTCGTGCAGATTGATCGCTTCAAAGCTGTTGGCAATCGCGCGATACATAAATGGCAGCGCGATGGTGAAGTAAGTACCAATCAGAATCCATGGTGTGCCTATCAGTGAGATTTCGCTATCGGCATACAGCTGAAGCAAACCCACCGACGACACCACTGATGGCACCGCGAACGGTAATAAGATCATGATATTCATGACCTTGTCGAGTTTCGGGAAATAGTAAAACACCACGAAAATCGCAGGCAGAATCAACACCACACTCAGTGACAACGCCGCTACACAGATAAACAGTGAACGGCCAAAGGCTTGTAAGAAGCGAGGATCCGTCAGCAGGTTGATGTACCAATCCAAAGTAAAGCCATCAGGCAAGATCGTGGCGCCCCAACGTGAAGAGATCGAGTAGATGAAGGTCGCTAAGATCGGGATCATCATGATACCAACGATCGAATAGACAACCGTTTTATGAAAGTGAGTATTTACAGTATTCATTACTTTCTCTTCCCTGCGTAGCTTTTGCTGATCAGCCATTGGTTAATCACTGTGATGAAGGCCAGCATCGCCATCAGAATCACGGAGATCGCCGCAGCTAGATTAGGTTCTAGGAACAAATCGCCCGATACCAAGCTCGCTATACGAATCGTAATCACGTTGTAGTTACCCGAGGTCAACGCATACACGCTTGCATACGCGCCAATCGCATTAGCAATCAAGATGATGAAGGTGCCAAATAAGGCCGGAGACAGCACAGGAAGCGCAACTTTGGTCCAGTATTGCCAGGTTTTCGCACCAAGCAACGCTGAGGCCGCTTGCCAGTCGTCACTAAGGGCATCAAACGCTGGATACAGCAACAACACCGCCAGTGGAATCTGGAAGTAGATGTAAATCGCCAGCAAGCCCCACTTGCCGTACAAGTCGAAGTCACCCAGCAATCCGTACTGCTTGAGCAATAAGGTGATTGCACCATTGGTGCCTAAGATGATGATGAAGGCGAACGACAGAGGCACCCCAGAGAAGTTGCTGCTCATATTGGTGAAAGCAATCACCGCATCGCGGATTTTAGAATCAACGCGGCGCAATGAAGAAACGAGCAGAGTCGCAATCGCCAAGCCGACAATACTCGACCAAATCGACAACCATGAACTGTTGCCGAAGGCCTGCATCATGAAGGCAGAATCGAATATTTCAGAGTAGTTTTCGAGAGAAAGCTCATCGTCGTAGAAGAAGCTGTTGATCAGCACCCAGACCATAGGTGCTAGCTGGAACAGATAGAAAAACAGGGCGAAAGGCGCAAGCCACAAAGCGGGCTTGAAGCGTTTGAACCAAGATTTGGTTTGAGGTTTAAGGGCAGAGCCATCGCTCTGCGTGATTACAGAACTGCTCATAGGGCCAACAATTCCTGAGTGTAAGATTTATCGTGTTCAAGGTTGAGTAGCTGACACACACTGCCGCAAATATCAGTCTGTTTCACTGAACAGGCTTGGTGTGTGAACTTATCGCCAATCACAAAGAATGGCACTTCACGTTCTTCAGGCAGAATGCCACCGTGTGATAAGTCATTATTCATGCCGTGGTCACTGGTGATGATCACCTGATAACCATCGTCAACCCATTTCTCAAGGTAGTTCGATAGGTAAATATCCGCGCCACGTGCACTATTGCGATATTGGCGAGAGTCCAACCCGTGCTTGTGGCCCATGTCGTCAATGTTCATTGGGTGAATCAGCAAGAAGTCCGGCTGATGGGTGACACGCAAATGCTCAGCATCCAAGAACAAGGCTTCATCTGGGTAGTGGTCCCAGTGGTAGAAACAGCCATGTTGAATGTTCATGGTTTCGTCGTTGGTAAAGCGATCACGCACCGCATCAAATGGCGCTCGGTTATACAGCTCACTCACCCAGTGATACGCCGCGGCAGCTGTTACTTTGCCCTGTGACTTGGCCAAGCTAAAAATCGATTCGTGATTCGATAAACGCACAATTTGGTTGTTAACGATGCCACTCTCAACGGGGCGAACTCCGGTTAAGATGCATTCATACAGTGGACGTGACATGGACGGCAGCTCACACTGCATTGGGTAAAGTGTGGCGCGAAGCTTGTGTTTTGGCGTGCTCACATTTAGCGAGTCGCCTTGTTTTTCCTGAAGATCGCTCAGTTCTAGAAGACCGTTCAGGTAGCCCATGCAATCACGGGCTACCTGATAATTCAGTCCATCTAGAACAACAAGGATAACCTTATTGCTCATGGTCTATTCTCTGTTGCTTGTTTTGAATATGGATTACTGCTGATGAATCAAGACGCTTTCTTGCCATTGGCGCGGCAGGCGACGTGCTGATTTTTCCCATGCTGAGAAGTCAGTGACTGGATGAACGTTGCTGTATTGCTCGTTCGAGATCAGCTTGTCTTGTACTGATTGAGGAAGCGTCACGTTGCTACGGATTGGGCGCGCGTAACCTTCAGCTAGGTTGATCTGGCCTTGGTCACTGAAGATGTATTCACGAGCCAGCTTCGCGGCATTCGGGTTCTTCGCATATTTGTTGATGATGGTGGTGTAACCAGAGATCACTGAACCATCTTGTGGAATATTTACAGTGAAGCGCTCACGGTCAATCTTGTCGCGGTAGTTCAGTGCGTTGAAATCCCACATGATCGCGACTTCCACTTCACCTTTTTCAAGGTTCGCAATGCTTGGGTCGGTGTAAGATAGGCGGCCTTGCTTCGCTAGTTCACCAAAGAACTTAATCGCCGGTTTTAGGTTCGACTCGTCACCGCCATTCGCAAATGCTGCCGCTAGAATCGCGTTGTTAGCTTGTGCTGCGACACCTACGTCACCAACAGTGACTTTGTAATCGCCTTCTAGTAGGTCACTCCAAGATTTTGGTGCGTCTTTAACAAGATTGTTGTTTGAGATAAATGAGATAGTGCCCGTATAAGCCAGAGCCCAGTGACCATCTTTGTCTTTCGCCCAATCCGGAATATCATTCCAAGTACTTGGCTTGTATGGCTGAGTCACGTCTTTCTTCACCGCAACACGTGCAAAGGCGAAGCCAACGTCACCGATATCTGCGGTTGCATTTCTTTTCTCTGCTTCAAATTTCGAGATCTCTTGTGCTGAGCTCATGTCTGTATCCTGATGCTTCAAACCGTAGTTCGCTTTCAGATCAGCCCATGTGCCTTTCCAGTTTGCCCAACTGTCTGGCATGCCCACACTGTAAACCGCACCCTCTTTTTGAGCGGCTTCAATCAGTGACTCAAGATCAGCATCTTTCGCCATCGCTGGCATTGAAAGTGTTGCCGTTATTAGCGTTGCGCCAATCATTTTGGCTGGCGATACAGTTGAACGGCTAAGCAAAGTTTTCATTGTCTCTATCCCTCTGGACTAGGTCAGTAAGTTCGTTTTGTATGCTATCGCCAGAATATGACGCTTTCGCGCAACTTATTTGACAGTTAGGGTGCATTTTCGTGGCAGTTATATTTCACTCATATGACAGTAAGCCTTTGTTTACTGTCACATTCCTGTTAACTCCATGGTTTACCTTATTGAGCACACGAACTTATGGACTAGATCAGTAATGAGAACATTGGCAACAGCGCAATCAGGGACACAGCTAGGTAGAATTAAGGCGAGCATTAGAGAACAGCTTCAATCGGGTATCTTCACCGAGGGGCAAAAACTGCCATCCGAACGAGAGCTCAGCGAACTGTTTTCCACCACTCGAATCACGCTTAAAGATGCATTGGTGTCATTAGAAACTGAAGGTCTGATATACCGAGAGGAGCGCCGAGGCTGGTATGTGTCACCCGAACGTATTCTCTACAACCCATTGTCTCGCTCTCACTTTCATCAAATGATTCGCGAACAAGATCGCATTGCAGAAACACGACTGCTGAGCACCCGTACAGAAATGGCGGCAGGTGATTACGCCAAAGCATTAGAGATAGAGCAGATAACGCCAATACATGTGATTGAGCGATTACGCTTTATTGATGGCAGAGCGGTGCTGTTCGTTGAAAACGTATTGAAAGCGCCCCTGTTTGAAAAAATATTGTCGGAAAACCTCACCATGTCGCTGACAGGTATTTATAGAGAGAAGTATGGCTATGAGACCAAACGTTCGCGCTTTGATGTCATTCCCACTTCAGCCCCAGCCTATGTCGCTAAGGCGTTGAATTTAGCTGAGGGCCAGCCAGTGCTGAAGATCTGTCGTGTGAACTACAAGCAAGATGGCGAGTTGATGGACTGCGAACTGGAATACTGGCGACCAGACTCAGTAGTGATCCACATTGATAGCATTGGCTAGTGCCGTATCTTTTTAGAGAGTAAAGTCACATATACAAAAACTCCGACGGATTAAGTCGGAGTTTTGGGTTTTAACGATGAGATTTAATGGCGCGCGGACTAAACAATCTTCTGCTCACTGTCGCCTGTAAGCTTGTTCTTATCAGACAAAAAACTCGCTACGACTTCTCTCAGTGTACCTTGATTAACAGGCTTAGGTAGAAACTCATCCATCCCCACATCAAAACATAAGTGCTTATCTTTCAGCACTACGTTGGCTGTCAGCGCCACAATAGGAATATGTTTCGACGTCCCTTCTTCGAGTGCTCTAATCTGTTTCGTCGCTTCAAAGCCATCGAGCACTGGCATCTGACAATCCATGAAGATCATCTGATATTCGTTGTGCTTAAATTTATCGACTCCGACTTTACCGTTGTCGGCAATATCCACTTCAAAACCAAGCTTCTTGAGCATCATCTTAGCAACTTGTTGGTTGACTCTGGAGTCTTCGACCACCAGTACTTTACCGCTAAACAACACAGTTTCAGGTTGAGGCTTAGACTCTTCGGCCTCGACGCCCTCTTTCGCCACCACCGCGGGTTTAGTGGTTGATAGAGGGTCATTGTCCTTAAACGCCACCTCACCTCGATTTGGATAGGTAAAGGTCTCGGTTTCAGCTGTTCTCGCCAACACCTCACTGATGGTCCATTTAAGCTGATTATCTTGATACGGGCGAGCAATGTAGGCAATAAACCCCACTTGCTTAGCATGCATTTCGTCTTGCTTACGAGGGTCGGCAGAGATCATGACAAGCTTAGGGCAGGCTTTGCCAAAGCGCTCTATCAGTTTTCTTGCAAGCTGAAACCCATCGATGGAAGGCATCACTTTATCAATCAACACTAAGTCGTAAGGCGAAGCGTTTTCGACAGACTCTGAAACGAGCTCTAGCGCTTCGGTTGCTGTTTCACAGCATGTAGAGGACACACCAAACGATTGTAGCTGTGTCGATGTGATACGCATGTTCAGTTGGCTATCATCCACCAGCAACACCGAGACCTTATTGAAATCGATATTACTCTCGTCGAGCTCCAAACACGGATCAAAGTCAGCCACAAAGTAAAAGGTACTGCCCTTGCCTTCAATACTGGTTAGCTCAAGCTTACTGCCCATTAAGGACACTATCTTATCGCATATGGTCAGACCCAATCCTGTGCCGCCGTAAATACGAGTGGTACTGCCATCAGCCTGCTGAAACTTATCAAATACCGATTTTTGTTTGTCTTCTGCGATACCAATACCGCTATCGGCAACTTCAAATCGAACTCTCAATTTCTGCTCAGGCTCAATCACTTTTTCTAAACGAAGAGAAAGTGTCACATGACCGCGCTCGGTAAATTTAATGGCATTACCCACTAAATTATTCAGCACTTGTCTGAGCTGCGTTCCATCACCAATCACCATGGTTGGAATCTTAGGATCTATTGCTAGTTGGAATCGAAGCCCTTTTTGCTCGGCTTTAACTCTGAACGTCGACTCAACATCAGCCGCAATGCCCATCATTTTCATCGGCTCTTGTTGAAGCTCTAAACGTCCCGCTTCAATTTTCGAATAATCCAAGATGTCATTGATAAGGTCTAGCAGGGTAAGTGAAGAGGTATTGAGCATGTTGACATACTCTTTTTGCTCTTTCGGCATATCCATTTCTGAAAGCAGAGACGAAAGTCCGATAATTCCATTCATGGGAGTACGGATTTCGTGGCTCATGTTAGCCAAAAATTCACTCTTGTTGCGGTTAGCAACTTCAGCCGTCTCTTTGGCTTTAATCAACTCTTGATACTGTTGACGAATGCGTTCGATTGATTGGTTGTAGCTGTTTTCCAGCGTCGATATTTCATCTTTATAAGTAGAGTCGGTTGGCGTTAAAAAACGGGGTTTATTGTCTTCAACTTGCTGCTCGTTTATCTGAGAGGACATGGTCATCAAGCGTTTGACGACCAAGCGATAAACAATGGCCAAAGAGACCAATGACAGCAAAAAGATTTTCACAGCTTCAAAAGCGAGTAACAACAGCACTCGTTCTTCGAAGTCATTGAGGATCATACTTAAATCGGACTGCACCGTGAGGGTGGCAAGTGGGAAGTCTTTCCCCCCCATTTGATACACCATTTCCCATGACTGAGAATAAGATTGCCCGGTCGTAGGGCTGCCAAGCTCTAAGATTTTTTCGTCAGGGCTTTCGATAAGAAGATAACTGACCGAAGGGAGGCGGGAGATGCCCTCCGCTTGCACAAACAACTGAGCGCGATCTTCAACCCAAAGGCTTGACGTTAAACCAGAAAGGTAGCCAGCTTTGACCTGTTCGATCTGAGAACTGATAAAAGAAACTCGATTTTGGTACTCCACATACAGCCCCAGACCTGTCACTATAACTGTGAATAAGGTACTGATAGCAATGATGGCCCCGATTAACTGTCGAGAGAGTCCAATATAGCGTTTTCCTTTTTTCACCATATAAAAATTACCAATGTTGTTATCTTAGTAAACTACAATTACTCAACTAGTATAGTAGTAGTCATTCATCAAATAACTAGGGAAGGTTATGAAAAAACATCTTATCGTTGCATCCATAGTCAGTTTGTTTTCAAGCAGTTATGCTTTCTCAAGCGAGCCTCTTCACTACTACATTATTGCGAGCCAAGCGCAACCTTTTCAGATCGAAACTGACGGGTCATCCCACAGAGGAATCGTTTCTGATATTGTTGAAGCCGTGTTTGACGATAGCCAGTACGAGATTAACTACCACACTTACCCTTTTAATCGAATGATTGACAAGCTAGATGCGAGAGAGAACCCAAATTGGGTTACCTACGGCAGCCCTAGCTGGGGGAACATCCAATCAGTAAACCTGTCTGAAGAGCCAATTTACAATGTAAAACACGTATTGCTGAGTAGCGGTAAGAAACCGTTCGAGTTCAATACCATTGACGATTTAGATGGCAAGGCAGTGGTATTGCTCGTGGGATTTGAATATCCAAACTTAGAGCCGTACATCAAGCAAGGCAAGCTTAATGAGATCCGAGTAAAAGATTATACAGCCGCATTCCGCGTTATTAAACGTGCACCTGGTGATACCGTATTTGTAGAAATGGAATCACGAATCAAATACAACCTAAACGATCAGAAACTCAATATCGATGATTACCAAATGCAGGACTTCGGTTCAGTCATCAGTAACTACCCAATTCATTTGGCTTTCGACCCAGAAATGGATCCCAAGCTCGAAACTTTTATTAACCAACGTTTAGACCAAATGAAAGACGATGGACAGCTTGATGACATCGTCCAAAGTTACTTATAGTTCTAACGTCATTCTATGGCTCGTTAGCGCACTCTAGCGACTTCGGATACCGGAACTACAGAAATACAAAAGGCCGCTCTGTTTTTAGCGTACAAGCTAACCAGAGCGGCCTTTTTAATATGTAATTAATGTGATGTGATCAAATGCAGTTGCTGACTACGAAGTTGTTGGCGCACTGCCATCAAAATTTTCCCTAAGTGATTCTCACCGGTTCCATCTCCCCCATCTCCCCAAAAATGGTCTTTATGAGAGTGCTCTTTGATCACCGAATCACCCGTGCTCGTTAAAAACAAAGCAAACTGCGGGTTCTGTGTGAATTTCTCGGTCACAATGAATCGCATTACCTCTACACGAATATCGTACCAGTCCTCTCGAACCTGCTCTTCGTATTGGCGGCTCAAAGCGAATGCTTCAGCAGGTGTGCAGGCTTCAAGAATCATGTTTCTCAGCGACGGTGAAGAAAACTTCATTGCCTGATAATAGTGCTCACTGGTTGCCCACACTTGCCCATCTACCTTGATCGGGCAAGCAGCAAAATTTGAAAGGTATCCGTTCGGATCTTCTGGTTCATAAAACAACACTTCTTCAGCTTGAGCCACAGAATTGGACATAGCCTTCTCCCTACCAACGACATCGCATATTTTTGCTTTGCCTTTAAAATTAGTGGCGTCACATATTGCTGTCAAACAACTTAGTTCAAGAGTATGCCGTCAGCCTGCTTTTAAACGAAAAGTAGAGACCACTGAGAAAATTTGTGTGAGTGAACTTTGTGTCCAGAAGGTGAAATTACAGATGAGAATCGAAAGAGAGATGAATAAAGTGCTTATAAATCAAAGGGTGGCACTGAGCCACCCTATTAAATGCAATCGGGGATATTAGTGAATAAGACCCAGCTCCCTCGCTTCTTCCAGACTCAAACCGCTTTCTCTAATTTCTCTTAGCGCCTCGATACGACGACGAGCTTCAGCGGACTTCATTTTCTTTTCTGGCTTGAAAGATACTTCTTCTTCAGCATCCCACTTGTTTGCAATGTTTGTCATTTCATCATGGTTGATAGAATTAATGGACATGTTTTCCTCCGAAAAGCACCATGTAATGGACAGGTAATCTGTAGCAAATGCTATTTCGCTTGTTAAGAAATTCTGCACTGAAATGTGATGATTCCGACGCTTCATAAAGCTAATTAATAAATAGCTCATTTAAACTTTGCCAAAGCCATTTTCTGCAATTACATTTAAAAAATTCCCCATAAGAAATGTGGTTTGATCCAACTCTCACTTTCCTCCCTTAGTTTTCGCGTTTCCCACTGAAAATTCCTGAAATACCCCAAGATAAATTTCGAGGCACTTCATTGTTTTTGTGCTGATCGCTTTCACTAAATCCAACACATGTTAATGATAATAGTTATCAATATCATAACTGAGTATCTATCATATCTATGGAAAATCCAGATACACCTCTTCTCGAAGTGAAGAACCTATGTGTCGACTACATCACCGATGACGGAGACTTCAACGCGGTAAAGTCCGTCAGCTTTAGCATAGGACAAGGAGAAATCTTTGGCCTGGCTGGCGAGTCAGGCTGTGGCAAGAGCACCATCGCATTTGCCATTAACCGACTTCATAAGCCGCCCGCATTCATCTCTGGCGGTCAAATACTTTTTGGTGGGCAAGACCTACTGAGACTATCTGACAGCCAGCTTAATACATTACGCTGGAGTGAGATCGCCATGGTGTTTCAGAGTGCCATGAACTCACTCAACCCAGTGTTAACCATTGAAGAACAGTTTGCCGATGTGTTACGCCACCACAAAGGGATGAGTGATGAACAAGCCAAGGATCGCGCAGAAAAGCTGCTCGACCTAGTGAATATCCCTCGTCATCGCCTGACCGAATATCCTCACCAATTTAGTGGCGGTATGCGTCAACGATTAGTGATTGCGATTGCTCTCGCGCTCAATCCCAAACTGATCATCATGGATGAGCCAACCACGGCATTGGATGTCGTCGTTCAACGAGAAATATTGCAACAGATACACCAACTCAGAGAAGAGTTCGGCTTCTCAATCCTCTTTATCACCCACGATTTGGCCCTGATGAGCCAGCTGTGTGACCGCATTGCCATTATGCGTCATGGCAAGATAGTTGAAGTCAATCAAGCCTATGAGATTCGCAATAACCCTCAACACTCCTACACCCAAAAGCTGTGGAGTTCATTCCCTAATATTCACGAACATGCTCACGCCACAGCGTGCTAGGAGCTTCAATGTCACAACCAATTATGCAAGTAAAAAACCTCGTTAAAGAGTTCACCGTTGGTGGCGGATTTGGCAAAGAGGAGATATTTAGAGCCCTGCATGGCGTGAGTTTTGACTTATACGCAGGAAGAACGTTAGCTCTCGTTGGCGAATCAGGCTGCGGAAAAAGTACCTGCGCGAGGCTAATGACCAAGGTTTACCCACCGACAGAAGGCGAGATCCTGTTCAATGGCAAAGACATCTCAACCCTCAACAGCCGCAAAGAGATCTTGGACTACCGCAGCAGAGTGCAAATGGTGTTCCAAGACCCGTTTGGCTCGTTGAATCCGACACATACTATAGAGCACCATTTAACGCGCCCTCTCAAGATTCATAAGCAAGTCGCTAATAAAAAAGCGCTAGCAGAGCGTCTGGAAGAGTTATTAACGCTGGTGGAGTTACCCATTGAAACACTGGCTAAGTACCCTCACGAGCTCAGTGGAGGCCAAAGACAAAGGGTTAACCTAGCAAGAGCACTGGCTGTTGGCGCTGAGGTTATTCTTGCCGACGAACCCACCTCCATGCTGGATGTTTCAATTCGACTTGGCGTGCTCAACCTAATGCAACGAATGAAGAAAGAACTCGGGATTGGCTTTTTGTACATAACCCATGATCTCGCGACCGCACATTACATAGCAGAAGAAACAGCAGTTATGTACAAAGGACAGATCGTCGAATGGGGATCCACTCAGTCGATCTTGACCAATCCTCAACACCCATACACCAAGCTATTGAGCTCTGCGGTGCCAGATCCTGATCTGCCATTTGGCGAACTCGTTAAAAATGAACCAAACTATTCAATAGACGCAGATCGTATTCGAGAACAAAGCAGTGAAATACAGCATAACGTTAAGCAAGTTGCTGATAATCACTTTGTAAAACAATGGGATAATGTTGCATGAATGAACTAGACACTTGGTTAGAGCGGATCGGAGATTGGTACAAAGCCCGAAAGCATGATCAAGTGGAACGGTTAGAACCTTTGCTCTTAACGCCTCCAGATGCACTCTGGGGGCCGTTGATCACGGATGAACAAAGCAAAGGCATCGCATGTTGGTTAGATGGCTGCCTGAGAATCTTTACCTTCTATCGACAGCCGAACGAAAATGCACACCATCAAGAAAAGGCTTACCAATACCTAATGTTTGCTTACGGCAAGCTGCAAGCGGTGTCTTGTGACCCCAAAGCGGAGCCAGACTTGCAAGAGTGGTGTACTCAACGAGTTCAGCATCTGTGTGTACTGGCTCTAGAGTTTGCCAATCAACAGCAGGAGCCGCGCTGGCAAGCAGAATCAGAGAAGTTGATCGAGTCGCATGTCCGCTTTATGGCCAGCCATCCCCGAAACGATGATCAAGGCAATGTAAAACATCAGATTCACTGATCACCGAGTTATTGATCTGATACTTTTTCGTAAAAGTTTTCATCGGTAGCGATGAGTTGGATCCATGAAAGCATGATCTAGCCTTGATCATGCTTCGGTAAAGAATATCTTAAGCTGTTGATTTTTAATAGTTAGGCGGATTTTAGACAAAAAAAAAGCGAGTCCCTTGGGGGAACTCGCAAAAATCTATTCAGTATGATGTAACAAAATATGAGCCAATCTATTAATCATAAGAAAGGACAAAAGGTTGTCTATTCGGGATAAATAATAATCAACCGAGTGCGCTACTTTGTCATCACTTTGTCAGCGTTAGGTGCGGTTCTTATCAACACCTAATGTGTTTCAAAGACCCATTCATAGCACTGAAAACTGGCACAGAATTAATGACCTATCGCCATTTCATCCAACGCTAGGAATACATTTTCATCCAAATGCCCTTCGTGAACTTGCTTACAAACCTTACGACGCACCGCTAAGCCTGAGATAAGACGTTCAATCGAAAGGTGGCGATTACTGTTACTATCGCGATCGTTATATAGCTCAATTAACTTACTTAGTGTTTCGTAAGGAATGATCTCATCCCCTACTCTCAGCCAATCAAGCTTCTCAATAAGCTCTGAACACTCTTCTTTGATTGAGGCATGCGAGAGCCCTGTCATAGCAGATAAAGCCGTTATACTGCGTTCTAGAGCCTCTGCAGAGGTATATTTAGAGAGCGTTATCATGATCTCATCAGCGTTAATCTCTACAGAGTGCTTACGTTGTTTAACGCGACGTCCTAACTTGCCTCTTGGTGATGGTGCTTTACGTTGGATTGGCTCGAACTCACCATCAATGATTTCAGACAGCTCTTCCAGCTTCTGCTTGGAAACCATTTCGTTACGAAGCGGGTTCGGTAGCGTCGGCGCCATATTACGTTTACCGGCGTTGGTAGTTCGTGCTCTTGAGTAACGTAGTACTTCTTCCACGTTACACTTGATATCTACTTGATAATCCGTCGTTTTGCCTTTTTCGATCAACGCGGTGATCGTCAAGTGATAACCCCAAAGGTTAACCAGGAAGGTATCTTCATGATCCCCTACTTCGCCCAACTTTCTGAGTTCACGGATCAGATCCATCGAGAACCGACGCCAATCAATGTTACGCGCCAATTTCTGGTTGAGCTCACTGAGCAACATACAATCTGAATGACGACGTGCCATGCGGCTTCTAAAGTACGAATACATTTGGAAGACCAAGGTATGTTGCTTCAGAATTTCTGGCGGAAATAGGAAGAAATAATCACGCGTCAGCAGCTCTTCGTAGAACGAAGGTTCCCAAACCAAGATGTATAGGTTCGGTTTAATGCGAATTTCGCCGTCAGAGCCCTCTGTAGGCGCTTCTTCCGATGCGGTAATGGTTCTAGCTAAGAATCGGAAACGATCACTCTTAAAACCTTCTGGCATGTTCTCACTAAGCCAGCGGCCTGTAAGCTCATGCAGTTGGAAATCAGTGAATTCAATACGATCAATACTGTCGCGGATCGAATCACGTGCTGGGCCGCTGTCTTTCTTGCCACGCAAAGACAAAATATCAGTGATGTAGAGTGGTGTTTTGTTCGGTGTGTGTTTAGCGTCTAGGTGGTAATCATCTTGGTGATGATCATGATATTGAACGGTGAGCGTAAATAACGCGAATAGCGTCATCAGATCGTCAACCGTCATGATATTTTTAGAAGATCGTGTCTCGATCACCGCTCGAGTGCCAGAGATCGAAACCATGGATTTCTGGTAGCTCTTACGAGTTCTAGGCGGCGCTAACGCTTGATCAATAATCCCCGCCCAATTGGTTGGCGAAACAATGAATTGATCCGCTTCATCTTTCATCGTTGGTGGGGTATTCAGTCCATGTTCATTCAGTAAGCGCTTGTTTACTTTGGTTTGAGCTAGGGCTTTAGAGCGCTTTTGCTTTTCATTTTGTTTCACGCTTTCTGTTACTAAGCTTGTGGCACCCAGTACCGAAATCAGTTGGTTTGGGTTCACAAAGCGATGCAACATGGTTTTACCAGCAAGGCCTTCTTCAAAGCGAACGGGGATTTGTTTGAACAATCCAATATTGACTGCTGCTCTCAGCCTTTGCTGTAAGGCCGCGCGAGTGACTTGACCATCGGTTGATTCGATAATCTCAGTGGTGGAGACGTACCCGTCTTTGCTACTAAACCCACGAAGTGAAATTAGGTTAAGAAGCTCAACTATGCTTTTGGTGACACCTTTGAAGTGTTGATATTGTTCTATCCATTCAACGGCTGTTTCAGATACCTCAAATAAATGACCATCTTTATGGCTTCGTGCCTTAATTAACAATTTCTCTTCTGGTTTCATTTTTGATCCGTATCACACTAACCGTAATTTCACTATAGTTCCTGAATGATAAAGAAAGAATGATCATAAATAAAGAGAATTTATTGGCTTTTAAATAACTGATCTTTTTGATTAATATGATCTTAAATGATTAAGTGATCTAATGATCTGGCTGTAAGTTTGCTTTTAAGTTGCTGAATTTAAACTGTTAAATAAAATTCGCTTGGAAAGCATGATCATAAGTTACTCGAAACGATGATCATAAAACAGAAGAAAGCATGATCACAGCGAGTCAGAACGATGATCATTAAGTCATTGTAAGCATGATCATTATTGATTCGAAAGCATGATCATTATGGTTATACAGCTTATCCACAGCCGATCTTTGTCTACTTTGTTTCGAAGTACTTATTTGCTGGCAATGTGGATATTTTTGATTATCAATGTATCGGAACGATGATCAAGTGAGTCGGTATTTTTATCGTTCCTACCTCCTGTCGTACAAAATCCACTCAATATTGATTACTCATTACTGATTTGGAGCTCCGGAAAGAGAACCCGCTAAATATAGGAAGCATGATCATGAAATTGTCATGTTTACGTATTCTCAGCTCGTGTCGATTGAATTTCCTAGTGTTTAAGCCTTATGAGCCTTGAATCCCCATTCCAAAAGCATTCGTCCGTAAGTTAGCCCTGAAAATATATGCTTCCGGAACGATATCTGCTTGATCATTTTTCCGGAGATTGATCATTTGGAGCGCGCATTTTAGTGGATCAATATTGGGGACCATAAGCCTTGATCATGCTTCATAATATGTGCTTATCAATCCAAGCATATGTGATGAAACCCATGATCATTCTTCCGTCGTCGTCGGCGACACGATTGTTCGTTTGGCCAACTGACGACTAAATTTTAGGTCTGCGAGTTATTTATCTAGCATCAATCAACTCTGTTATTGAACGTGTATGTTCATCACCTGTTTCACAATCAATATTCGAATACAAATCACATCTACCGTAATCTATGGTTGTATTTCAATCGTTCCGAAGGTTTTTCTTCATATTCTCATTTACATTGTAAATAAGTGATGATGTAACATTTAAAATCTAAGGAGAAATTAGGCTCGTTATACACTATGAAAATGGTCAAATTTGTATTCGTTTTAGATACTATTTCATCAAACTGTAAAAATTCAGTCTATTTTATGTGATTTTACTCATAAATGTATGTTCATGTTTTTGTTGTTTTTATTGTTAATCGCTGTACAATTTGTACTTGGTTAATCATTACGGAAACTGGCAATGAAAAGAGAACAAACGATTGATAAGCTCTATCAGCTAGCCGAACAAACTCAACAAGTTCAGGCTGACCGAATTGAGATTATTTTGGAAGAGCGAAGTGATGAGCATTTTCCGCCTATGTCTAAGGCCATGATGGAGACTCGTTCTGGTTTAACTCGTCGTAAATTGGATGAAGCTATCACTAAGCTTGAGGCGGAAGGCCATCAGTTTACGAAGAATAATGCCAACCATTACTCGATTTCATTGACCGAAGCTCACATGCTAATGGACGCGGCTGAAGTGCCAAAGTTCCACCAACGTAAACAGCATGCGGGCAATAAGCCATGGATTATCAACGTACAGAACCAAAAGGGTGGTACGGGTAAATCAATGACAGCGGTTCATTTAGCGGCATGCTTATCTTTGAATCTTGATAAGCGTTACCGCATCTGTCTGATCGATTTAGATCCACAAGGCTCACTGCGTTTGTTCCTAAACCCACAAATTAGTGGTGCTGAGCACGATAGCATTTATTCTGCTGTTGATATCATGCTGGACAACGTGCCTGAAGGCCAAGAGGTTGACCAAGAATTTCTGCGCAAAAATGTATTGTTGCCAACACAATATCCAAACCTAAAGACGATTTCTGCGTTCCCAGAAGATGCAATGTTTAATGCTGAAGCGTGGCAAAGCCTTTCTCAAGATCAGTCTTTAGATATTGTACGTCTTTTAAAAGAGAAGCTTATCGATAAAATCGCGGATGATTTTGACGTGATTATGATTGATACCGGCCCGCACGTAGACCCGCTGGTATGGAATGCAATGTACGCGTCTAACGCACTTTTGATTCCATGTGCGGCGAAGCGTTTGGATTGGGCTTCAACGGTTAACTTCTTCCAACACTTACCAACCGTGTACGAAATGTTCCCGGACGATTGGAAAGGGCTTGAGTTTGTTCGTCTGATGCCAACCATGTTTGAAGACGATAACAAGAAACAAGTATCAGTACTGACTGAAATGAACTACCTGTTGAATGACCAAGTAATGATGGCAACGATTCCAAGAAGCCGCGCATTCGAGACTTGTGCAGATACTTACAGCACAGTTTTCGACCTTACTGTGAGTGATTTTGAAGGCGGTAAGAAGACTCTGGCTGTCGCTCAAGACGCGGTACAAAAAAGTGCTCTAGAATTAGAGCGAGTATTACATAGCAACTGGCCTTCACTTAATCAGGGATAACAAGAATGGCAATTAAAACATCTGACTTAAATGCAAAGCTATTTGGTAAGGCAAACAAACGTCGTGTTGCTACGCCCCAAGAAGCGCAAACTGCTGCCAAAGAACAGGCTCAAGTGATCGAGCTTTCTGTTGCTGGCGAAGATTTAGTTTCATTTGAATTGGTCCGAATTCCTGCTTCTGAAGTAGCAACTCGCACCGTTGTTTTTGAAGAGAATGCTCGTGAGCAATCTTTCCTAAACGAACATGCTCTTTCTGATGTTCTTACAACATTGAAAGAACGCGGCCAGCAATACCCGGCAGTAGGTCGTAAAAACAAAGACGGTAAGATTGAAGTTCTTGATGGTAGCCGTCGTCGTATGTCATGTATTTTGGCTGACAAAGAGTTCCTAATCTATGTTGCTGAAAACATTAACGGCGAACACGCTAAGTTCTTATCTGATGTAGCGAACGCTCATAAACCGCTTTCTCTGTACGAGAAGGGTAAAGAGATGCAAGCCAAGCTTGATAAAGGCGAAGCTGAAGACCAAAAAGCACTAGCAAAAATGTTCCAATGCAGCGAAGCGCTAGTGAGTGGTGCTTTGAAAGCAGCGGCTCTGCCACTTGAACTACTTCAAGCTTACCCAAATGTGAGCGACCTTGGTCGTCCAACGATTGTTAAACTGCATAAGCAATTCAGTGGTCTGACTGAAGACCAGCAGCAAACATTGCTCACTAAGTGTGATGCGTCTGAAGGTTTTGTATGGCAGCGCAGTGAAGCACAAGGTGTGACTCGTCTAACTAAAGACGTAACGGAAACGCTAGAAGGTTGGATTCTTGAGTTGGCTCCTGCGCCAGCGAAAAAGGCGTCACCAAAAGTTGAGCTTATCAAAGGTCGTGCTTCATACAGCCGTAAGGGTTCAAACCTAGCGTTAAACCTGAAGAAAGTTGATGATGCAACAATGCAAGAAATCCTAGCGTTCGTGCAATCGAAACTCGACTAAGTCGTTTACTTTCCAAAACTTCTCTAAAGCCGCTTTATGCGGCTTTTTATTTGGCTGTGATAAACTGTGTTTAGATGAATCTGGACACGAATTATGACAAGCCCAATCAACACGTTTCTGCATACACTTTCCGATATCGCCCAACATAATGATCACCGTTACGGCGTGGTGTTTAATGGCGATGCGACATGGCAAAACTCTGCTATCTCTAGTTACCTCAAAGAGAACAACACACAAACCGTTTTCCAAATTGGTGGGACTCCATTTGGCGGCGTTATACATGCCCCTGCAAAGAAAGGTCAGCAACTTCTTGGTCGCGAATGCCAAGTGCTTGTTTGTGATTTTAGAGAGCAGTTTGATGCGAATGGCTTTAGTGCAGCACTCGGTGCCTTGATTGGTGGCGGACTGTTGTTGGTGTTACCGCCTGATATCGAAAATACCGAAGGTTTAGTGTTTGGCCAACGTTGGTTACATACGCATTTCGAAAAGCTTATTTCCGTGTCTCAAGGTGATGAAGCTTCAGGATTGGAGCACAGCTTTGATTTGCTTCCACAAAAGAATAACGATCCCAAACATCTAGATCGATTTGCGCAGCAGAATGTCGCCATTGAGTTAGTCAAAAAAGTGGTGTTTGGCCATCGAAAGCGTCCTTTGATTTTAACGGCTGATAGAGGCCGTGGTAAAAGCTCGACGTTAGGTATTGCAGCAGCGCAGCTTTTGGTTGAACGTCCTGGATTCAACATTGTTGTGACAGCTCCATCTGTTAAAGCCACTGAGCCTGTTTTTTCACATGCGAAGCAACGTCTCGATGATTGTGAAGTCGTGAATGCTACTCATGTTTGTTATCAAGGTGGCAGCCTTAGATTTGTTGCGCCAGACGAACTACTAAAATCAAAGCCCGAGTGCGATTTATTATTGGTTGATGAAGCGGCGGCGATTCCTATCCCAATGTTGAAATCTATGGTCGACAATTATCACCGCATGGTTTTTTCAACCACAGTGCACGGCTATGAAGGCAGTGGTCGAGGTTTCGGAATCAAATTCGAAGCATGGCTTTCTAAGTATCGTCCGGGCTGGAAAGGATACAGACTTGAACAGCCTATCCGTTGGAATAATAACGACCCGCTTGAAGCTTGGTTGTTTGATTGTTTCTTACTTGGTGCAGCCTCATCAATTGATACGGCAGAGCACAAAGTTGAAGTGCTTTCTAATGAGAAACTCAACTCACTAAGTTTGGTCGAGTTATCCAAGCAAGATTGTTTAGCTAACCCAAGTAAGCTCCATCAATGTTTCTCTCTGCTGGTTGATGCTCATTATCAAACATCTCCAAATGACCTGATGCAGTTCCTAAGCAACTCTGCGATTCAATTGTACGCCGTGTGGCAGCAAGAAGAGTGTTTGGGTTGTATGTTGGTCACGCAAGAGGGTGGGTTAGACAGTGAATTGATTTCCCAGATTCAAATTGGAAAACGCAGACCACAAGGTCATCTTGCTCCTGTGTTGTTAGCTAATCAACTTGGAGCCACACAAGCAGCAACGAACCACTGTATCAGAGTGATGCGTATTGCTGTATCAACACGTCATCAAGGTTTTGGTATTGGCAGTTGGATGTTGGATAAGTTGTCGCAACATATCGAACAAGCCGACTACTTAGCGACGAGTTTTGGCGCGACCAGTGATTTGATTGCATTCTGGCGTAACAACGATTTTGCTCCAGTACATATTGGCCATCAGCGTGATCAGGCAAGTGGTTGCCACTCTGTGCTAATGGTTAAGCCTCTTAATGCCAATTCTGAAAGTTGGGTCAGCCAACTTCTGCAACATTTTGAGCGCAGCTTTTGTTTTGTCGTTTCGGGTTCACTAGCCTCTCTTGAAGTCGATATGGTGCGTGCACTGCTGCCAACTTATTGTGAATCAATCTGCGAGCTTGAAGCCCAACTTATCAAGAACTATGTTGAAGGAGGGAATAGTTACGACAGCATTGGCTACAGTGTGTTGAAGTTGGTGCTTATTAGTAATGCACGTCAAGCTCAGGTAGTCCCCCTCGATTCTACGAATGTCGTTCATTCTTCCGTTTCTGATTTGTTGCTTGCCAAAGTTGTTCAACAGAAAGGGTGGGGGAGCTGTGTTGAACAATTTAACTTTGTTGGGCGTAAGCAAGCTGAGGCTCAATTCCGAAAAGATGTAGAAGCCTTATTGGTGAATTTACAGTGTAAATAGCGACAGCCAATTTCAAATGTGATTTACAGTGTAAATTAGAATGTTGAATTTACACTGTAAACTGTCCCTTAATCCCAAGCCTTCTGCCTCATTTCGATTCCACTCCCTCAATTTCTTATTTAACTCACCACATCACAGGACAGTGAAACTTCAAATCAAACCGTGTGAGAATTGTCGCTTTGTCTTTGTAAAGGTGAGGCAAATCATAAAATGAGTACGTCTTAATTATGAGTCATCTTTGCAGCCACGAAAGTAAGTGATGTGACGCTGATTATTATAATGTGACGATTCTAAGCTCAGATTGATTTATATAGACTGAATAACAACTGAGTCATTAGGGATACTCAATTCGAATGTGGGATAACATCGTTACACTGTCGGAAGATAAGCAACAAGTGATGGCATGTCTGCCGTCAGGGTTTGTGGTTGATGCAAGCTTTGATAACAAGACACTGCCACCAGCCTTGGAAGCAATAGACGCATCAAGCTATTTTCTTTTTGAAGAAGAAGTGCTGCGTTTTGTCTCTCTTGCTAAAGAAGGCAAAGGAGAAGCTTACGAAGGTATTTTGATTGCTGAAGTTCGTGACGCCAGTGTAGAGGTGCAACTATCCGATGATGAGATGTTAGCGAGTCTTGTTGTTACTGGTCCATACAACGGAAACCCTCTGCGCGGTAGTGACATCATTCATTGTCTAGCCCAAGCTCACATCACTAAAGGGATTAATAAGTTAGCCCTCAGAAAAGTATTAATGATGAGTAGTAAGCTTAGGCCGGGAGAAAAGTTTACTCAGCCTGTCGCTAAAGGCACTCAGCCGATCAGGGGGAAAGACGCTAAGTTTGCAGCGCTTGTGGAAGACATTACGCGCCAAGTTCTAAAGCCCCGAAGTAAAGACGAAGGCAAGATTGATATGCGGGATTTGGGAGAAACCATCACCGTTGGATTGAATGACCAATTGATGAAGCGCACACCCGCGACTAAAGGTGTCGCTGGCTTTACGGTTCAAGGTCGAGTCATCCCGCCAATCCCTGGACAAGACCGCTTAATCAAGCCTGGTAAAGGCACGTACATTTCTCCTGATGATCCTAATCTATTGCTCGCTTCCCACCCTGGCTTGCCCATCATTAAAGATCAAACCATCGAAGTGGATGACGCATTGTGTGTTAGCAATGTCGATGTCTCTACTGGACACGTCAAGTTTAAAGGTAATGTGTTTGTCTCTGGCAACATTGAACCAGGCATGGTTGTGAAAGCCACAGGGAGTATTACCGTCGGCGGTTTTATTGAATCGGCTGAAGTTCAGGCGCAAGGCGATATCAAAGTCGCGAAAGGAATCATCGGACATACAACCAAAGAGGGAGAACCGAAAAGCTGTAAGGTATTTAGCAAAGGGTCTATCACGGCAAGCTATGCTCAAAACGCCGAATTACAGACGGCGGGCGATATACGTTTTGGCGTGCACAGCATGAGTAACGAAATACGCTGTGGTAACAACCTTATTGTGATGGACTCACTCAAGAAGCACGGCACACTCAGTGGCGGTGAAGCGAAAGTGGGTGGCAAGGTGGAGTGCGTTTTCTTAGGTGTTGAAGGAGATACTGCAACTAAGGTTCATGGTTTTGCTCGTTATGATGGTTACCGACAGAAGATTGCTGAACTCAAGGAAATCTACAGACACGCGCAAGAACAGACTATGGACGTGATTCGCCAAGAGCTCGAGTTTAAGAAACTACCTAAAGCAGAGCGAAGCGAAGAACAAGCGTTACAAATAGAGCAGCAGCGCGAGAAGAACAATCATGCCATAGAAAGCACTAAACAAAAGTTGGATACTCTGGAAGCGGAATTTGAAACGAACCTTGCGGAGTGCACAGTCGAAGCACACGAAAAGGTTTATACACGAGTCACCGTGCAGTTTGGTGATGAAACTGTGACGACCAAGCGCACCCATGGGGGAAGTGTGTTTTCCTTCAATCAATACGAGATTCAATGTTCCTTTAAGATGGAACAAGAAGACATTTCACTATAAAGGGCGTCAGTGTGCGGCGCCTCTATCAAAACATCCTCATCGCAACAGTTCTTTAATCAGAAGACCACACCGAACGAATATCTGGCCATCCCCAATTAGTGAGTGCGACATCTTCTAAGACACCTTGAAATCGTAATGTTTGCGTGTGATGAAACATTGGCGCTATCCAGTACTCACTGACTAACGTTGAAGCGATCGGTTCTAGCGCTGTTAGGTAATCTTCTAACGGAGTGCATGCTCGTAGATTTTCCAATTGTTGATCAAGCCAGTTGGCATTTGTCTGTCCTAGAGTGTGGTACAGCACGTTATTACAGTAGAAATTAGAAAACGCTGAAGCATGACGGTTATCGTCTAAATTGATATTCGTTAAGATCAGTGTCTCATCGAGTGTGCCGTTGTTCGCTTTTTCATTCAACTCGCGATAGGAATACATCACCATTTCAACCACACAGTTGTGCTCGGCAAGTACTGAAGAAATAGCCCGAGCGCATCGACGCAGCGCTGTATAGTTGTATCCAGCAATGGTAATGGTTTTTGGTAGCGCGCTGAATTCACCAAATGGGCGTAAAACGGGCTTCCAAACAGGTAATAAGTTGTTGGCAACGACACTGCCGTAATGAATCTTCTCTTTGCGAAATACTTCGAGTAGTCGCTGCGGCTGAATTAATTCTGTAATGTAACAACGTTGGGCACGTGTTAACGGGTGCTTAGCATGATGGTTGAATAACGCGAACAAGCAGCCGTCTTCAGTGCGACTGTGTTGACTCGAGTGAGTCGCATTAGGCGTTTGTATTGAGACTTCAATACCGCTTGTCGTTTCAGATACTTGGATCGGTGTATTACTGGAAAGCGACGGGTTCTCCATTTTCTCGTCGTTGACGCTCCAAATCGTGACTAAGTCGACTAATACACGACACGAATAGTAGCCATCGAACGCTTGCAGTTTAAGTCTGTTTTTGTCGTGTTCGACCACTGTAAATGGGCCACTGCCAATCACTGCATTGTTGTTTGCAACATTAACTTGGTTTGCTGGCTGAATACCGTATTTGACACCAGACACAAGCCCTGCGAACCCTTGATCTGGTTTGCTTAGTGTAAATACCACTTTCAGTGGATGTGGGGCGCTGATGTCGCTGACATGCGCGAGCTCTTTTTGATAATAGGGAAGGGCACTGAGTTTAGCAAAGAGGCTCACAATGGTATCAGCGTCAATTGACTCGTCGTTGTGGAACGTAAGCCCGGGACGAAGGTGGAATGTCCATTGATAGCTCGCTTCGTCATAGCGCCAGTGGTGAGCGAGTTCTGGTTTGATAACGCCATTGTCATGGCTGGATACCAAGCAGCAATACACCTGACGCAAGAAGAAGCGCTCGCTACAGCGGTGTAATTGGTGTGGCACAATGCGTTCAAACATTCGCTTGTATGTGAGTTGGATACTGACACGGCCTTCCTGAACAGAAGCCCCTGAGGTGGTTTTCAGCAGGCGGCCAAACGTTGCTTCGTCTTCATCCACAATAGCCAAAGCTTTCTCATACTTGCCTTGTTGGATTCTCTCTAGAGCAAGGCTCTCTTTGAGTGCGCCTAATTCGATATTTAACAGTAGCGAAGATCGTTGGTTTCGACCGGCTTTAGGTAGCCAGGTTAACCACGCTAGCTCTTGCATTTGTGATAACAGGTTGCGAGCATGTCGAGGAGAAGTACACAGTAAATCAGCCACTTCCTGTACTGTGGTTTTCATTTCGCTGCCGACACCCATGGGTGCGATTCGCTGATAATACCTAAGCAGGTTGAGATTAGACACCAAGAGCCCTTTGTTAATGGATAGCCTGGTATTTTACTCAACTTAACTTCGAGAAAATAAGAAAATGTTCAGTTACTTTGTTCCCCTTTTGCCACGGTTTAAGGGAATAAAAAAGGGGAGCATTCGCTCCCCTTTGGTGATTGTGTTGATGACAGGCTTTAGCTAACTGCTCTTACACGACCTTGTTTAAGGTCGGACAGAACCTTCGCTTTCGGGCCATCAGCAATTATGCTGCCTTTCTCCATTACGATGACTCGGTCTACAACATCTAACATCGAGGTTTTGTGAGTGATAAGGATCAGCGTTTCACTTGGTAACAGTTGACTAAGCTGGTGCTTAATGTGCATTTCTGAACGGTTATCCATTGCACTGGTCGGCTCATCCATTAGCAATACCGGAGGACGGCCTAAGAAAGCTCTGGCAATCGCAATTGACTGGCGTTGACCACCTGAAAGCAAACCACCACCTTCACCTACTTGACGTTCTAGGCCAGCAGGATCTTGTTGAGTAAAGGCTGTTACACCGGCACGGTTCGCAGCATCCATCACATCACGATCGTCCACCAAAGGGCGACCTAGAGTAATGTTATCTCTGACTGAGCCATAGAATAGGTTACTGTCTTGCGGTACACAGCCTATATTGCGTCGTACGTCGACATGGTGAAGTTGCTCCATATCGGTATCATCAATGCGTACATGGCCTTCTGTGGGCTTGTACAGGCCCATAATCAGGCGTTCTAGGGTTGTTTTACCTGAACCAATACGACCGATGATGGCCACCTTCTCGCCGGGTGCTATGGTTAGGCTGAGATCTCGTACTGAAGCGACGGGCGAATCAGGATAGTGGAACGTCACTTTATCCAGCGCAATATGACCTTGGATGATTGGTCGGTGAATGTAACGCTTACCTTCTTCTTGCTCGTCAGGCATCGACATCACTTGTTCAATCAACGTCATTGAAGATTTGGCTTGGTTGTAACGTGTAGAAAGCAGCGACAATTGAACGAGAGGACCGATCGCACGGCCACTCAACATGGTTGCAGCGATCAAACCACCCATCGTCAGTTCGCCTTCCGCAATTAGATACACACCAAAAATGATCATCCCGACATTGGTACTTTGCTGAACAAAGCCAGCGGTGTTTTGGATGCTGTCGGTAATGCGACGGCTTTTAATGTTCCAGTTCGCCATGTGAGCAACAGCTTCTTCCCAACGGAATTGGAACTGGCTCTGTGCGCTGAATAACTTAACGGTTTCTAGGCCTGCCAAACTCTCAATCAAGTTTGCGTATTTCTGAGAGGCTAGGCGCGAACCTTCTTCAATGGTGCGACGCAGTGGACCTTGAATCAGCAACGCGTAGATGATCAGTATCACCACACCAGCGACTGGAACAAACACTAAGTTGCCCGCCATTAACCAAATTAAGGCTAGGAACATAAGCGCGAAAGGTAAATCGATCAGAGAACCAATCGTAGCTGAGGTAAAGAACTCTCGAATTGACTCAAACTCTTGCAAGTTCTTCGCGAAGGCACCAACTGAAGCTGGTTTTGCTTCCATACGAATGCCAAGCACCTTGCTGAACAATTTAGATGAAATCAGGATATCGGATTTTTTCCCCGCGACGTCGATGAAGTAGCTACGCATCAACTTTAAGAGCAGATCGAACAGGAATACCACGAAGATACCGCTCGCTAACACCCACAAGGTTTCAAATGCGAGGTTGGGTACTACTTTGTCATATACCAAACGCGTAAACATCGGCGCGGCAATCGCGAAAATATTGATAAGAATTGATGCGATCAAAACATCACGATAGATGTTTTTCGATTCCCAAATGGTGCTCCAAAACCAGTGACCTTTCCGTGTTTTCAGGACTTCTGGTGAGCGCTCGTCATAGCGGAACTGCTTTTTAACTAAGAAGTAGCGGCCAATGAACTGCTCTTTAAGTTCGGCAACAGGAATGATTATTGGCACCATTCCACTCTCAGCTGTGATGATTTCAGCTTCTTGTTTTTCAAGGTCGATGCTGTTGAGCACACACGCTTCGCCCTGCTTTAGCAATAATACCGCCGGCAAAATTAGGTGTGGGATGTTATCTAAGTCGGAACGGTTTTCTTTTGCCACTAGCCCCGCACGTTCTGCCGAACGTGGGAACAGGAAAGGGGTTAGCTTTCCGTCTGATAGTGGCAACCCATTGACCAACGCCTCAGGCGAGTTCGCTAATCCGTAATATCGGCTAACGTAGATCAATGAGTTCAATAGTGGATCTTGCATGCGATATAACCCTTACAACTATTTATCAACAATGAAGCCTTGGAACACTTCTACGTAGTTATCAGACAAGATATCTAACTGGGTCTGAGTTTCTATTCGAGATGCGATGGTGGTGACACCAAGGTTATGAGCCGTTCGTGAAATCGACGTGAGCGTGAATTTCTGCTTCTCATCGTCCAAGTTATGCGTGAACAGGTAATCTAGCTTCACGTAGCTAGGACGGTACTCGTTGATGTAGTCCAGTGATTGGAAGTTACGTCCGTAGTTATCGACACCAAACATCGCTTCAGCATTACGAATGGTGTTACACAATAGTGCCGTATAGTGCGGAACGTTGATGAAACAGTTTTCTGGGATCTCAAAGTGCAGCAGGTGAGCAACTGAAGCGTTTTGCTCAAGTGTTTTGCCAATCCAACGGATAAAGCTTGGCTGAGAAATACTGCTTGGTGAGATATTGATTGCGATTGGGCTGGTCACCTCTTTTGCTGTTAGCTTCTCAATCATCTTCTCGATAACGTATTGGTCGAGAATGTGGCTCATTTCAAGCTGCTCCAGTGCGTATAGGTACTGGTTGGCACCGTAACGAATGCCATCTTTCTCAATCGCAGAGAACACCTCTTGGTGATAGGTTTTACCAAACGCGTTGTTCGCAGCTTGTAGGCGGAATGTCACAAGGTCATTGATGATCGCCTCTTCAACCAACATACGCCATTGCTGTTTACCCATTACAGCGCCATGGTCATCAGCTGTGACGTAGCCGTAAGCGAGTTCACGATTCGCTTTAGCACTAGAGAGCGCGTTATCGACCAGTGACATGATTTCGGTGCTGGTTTTACGTTTGTTGCTGTGTGTTACACCCAATGCAATGTGTGGGTTTGCCATGCCTGTTGGATCTGAGCCTAGGCTTTGAATACAGTTTACGATGCTGCTTGCAACCAGTTTAAGTTCGCTTTCATCAATGTTCGGCATAATGAAACCAAACTCGTCACTAGAAATACGTGCGATGGTGATATCTGGCGATGAGATGGAAGCTTGCAGTTGTTCTGCCAATTGATGCACTAACGTATCACCTTCTTGGTAACCTTTCTCGTCGTACTCTTCACTGATAAATTCCGCTTTCAGTACTGCAAGGCCACCTAAGCTCGATTCTTCTAGCCACTGATTTAATTGCGACATGTAGTAAGCGCGATTACCCAGCTGAGAAACTGGGTCAATGTACGCTCTTTCACGTAGCTTTTGAGCTTCTTTTGCTTGGTTTTTAAAGGCTTGTTCAACTTGAGTCGACATGTGATTGATGCCATCAACCACCAAGATCAGATCTTTTGTTTTAGGACGTGTTAATGGCTCACCGAATTGGTTCTTAGCGATCTGATCCATTTTGGTGATGATCATCGATAGTGGGCGTAGTGCTCGCTTAAGGATCCATGAAATCGAGATCAAGCCGAGTAAGAAGATCACACCAAAGATGCTTAATAAGCGGGTAAAGGCTTGCCACAGTTGATCATAGGCCGGGCCTGGATGGCTGACGATCTCTACTTCTGCAAGCTGCATCCAACCGCTGGTGATCACTCGGCGGTCATGAACGGGTTCAAATAGGTTGAGATTGGTAAACCAATGGGGTACGCCCGAAGGTTTTACAGGGTATGAACGGATGATGTCTTCACCGCTGTCGAGAAAAATCAATCGTACGACCGAGTAAGAACTGCCATCAAACAGAGCGTTGATAACAGACTCTACCGATACCTTGTCCTTTTCTTCAAGGTAAGGGGCAAGAGCCAGTCCAACAGTATTAATGGTATTACTTACCTCAGAGCGTTGCTGCTCCTCTAAGTATCCACGAGTAGTATTGAATTCGATCATAAAGACTGACGTCATCAGTAATATGAACACCGCAACCATCCCGACCACAAGCTGTTTATATAAAGTCATTGTACCTACTCATCGTAATTGATAATGGGTTTGTTTAATTTTAGAGAGCGCTCACGGGAACGTAAGTCGTTCCATAAGCTCAATCTTGAAGATTTCCCTGCTAGCTTGCCGCTGCCTGCTGCCGACTTGATTAACCAAAGGTTTTTACCGTTGAAACTGTAAATTGGTCGTAGGTCAGGGCGCTTAGAACCGCGCTTTATCTCAGGGTTTAAGTTATCCAAAATTAGTGGTTCTGCACTCGGTGTGGAGTAGTAAGCCAACACCATGTGGAATTGGTTTAGCTCCAGTGCTTTTACGTACACTAATCGCAATTTCTTATCTGGAACGCCTAGTTCAAGCAGAGAGAAGTATTTGGCAATGGTGAAGTCTTCACAGTCGCCTGCGTTACTGCCTAAAAATTCCAGCGGGGTCGCCCAGTAGTCGTTTTTTCCCCACAGAATGCTGTCGTCGACAAAGTACATCTGATTGAAGAACTGATTAACTGACGTGAGCTTTTCTTTTTCGCTTAAACCATCGTATGACGTCATATTTGAACGCCAGGTTGCCACGCGTTTTCCGGCTCTCTCGCCGTAGGTCTGCGTGACCGCATCGATCCACCTTTGGTCGTTCTTATTGAGAGCGACAGAAGTAAAAGAGGTGAGGACGAGCAGTAACAGCGATATTCGAGACTTCATAGCCTCAGCTCTTGTTGGTTCACTATGTATTGAAAGGCATTGTTAACCATCAAACGTCCTTACTCTTTCAGTGCGTTGTTTTGTGCACTGAGGATAGGTTTTAACATGTACTCAAGTACGGTTCTTTTACCCGTGATGATATCGACCGAGGCTGTCATACCTGGAATGATTGGCAGCTCTTCGTTTTGTCCAAAATTATGTTTCTCGGTACGTACACGCACGATGTAAAAGCTGTTGCCTTCTTCATCTTGTGTCGTATCGGCGCTGATGTGTTCCAACACGCCTTCTAAGCCACCATATTTAGTGAAGTCATAAGCACTGAACTTAACAATGGCGGTCAGTTCTGGGCGCAGGAATGCGATGTCTTGTGGGGCAATTTTTGCTTCAACCAGCAAGGAGTCTTCGGTCGGTACAATCTCAACGATGTCCATACCTGGCTGGATTACACCACCCACGGTATTGATACCTAACGTTTTAACGGTGCCGGTTACTGGAGAAACGACAACTGTACGGTTTACTCTGTCTTCGAGGCCAACCGCAGATTCAGTCAGTGCCGAGAGTTTATCTTGTGCTTGGTTGAGCTTTTCTTGTTGTTCAGAGCGGAAGTTGAGCGCCGCATCGATACGGCTGAGCATGGCTTCTTTGATTGCAGAGCGTAGCAGAGGGATTTTAAGCTCACTTGAGGTCATTTCTCGGCGAGTATCGTTGACTTGTCGTTGCAGCTTAAGCAATTCAATTCTTGGTACCACGCCTTCGTCGGCAAGCGGTTTGGTGATGTCCAGTTCTTGGCGAGCAAATTGGTAACTCTGCTTTAGGTTTCGCACACGCGCTTTTATCTCGACAAGGTCTTGTTGTTTCTGTTCAACTTGTTGATCAAAAACGGAAAGTTGGTTTTTAAGGTTGTTTAAATCTTGGCGGTATTCTGCTTTTTGACGATTAACCAGCTCAGGTTGAACCTCGTAGAACTTAGGTGGGAAAGCGAGTTTTCCATAATCGAGAGTGACACTTTTCTTCCACTCTTTTTCGTTAAAGTCTTCATTGATTACTACGCTGGTTAACGATGCGGAAAGCATCAATACGTTGGCAGTTAAGTTGGCAACTTGCTGTTCACGTTCACGGAAGTCAGAGCGGAATCGAGTGTCATCGATCAATAGCAGTTGTTGGCCTTTTTGAACCTGTTGACCTTCTTTAACTAAGATCTCTTTAACTAGGCCACCTTCAAGGTTTTGCACAACTTGGATCTGGGAAGAGGGGATCACTTTGCCCTGCCCGACAGTAACCTTGTCGATTTCCGCCCAAGCGGACCACCCAATAGCAGCAATAAAGAACAGAACGATCATCCACAACATGATACGCGCACTGGTCGGCGTATTGAGTAGTAGTGCCGCGGTTTTATCGTCGACGTACTCAAGTTCGGTTTCGTTCAATTTGCTGAAATTCTTCTGGCTCATAACAGTCCTTGTTTGCTGAATAAAAGTGCAAGCCTATTGAGTGTATTCTTACTTTTGATAAATGTTAAGAAATTGCTCCTTTAAATATTTGAATCTATATATTTTTTAACTCTTATCTGTTTTTGAAATCTGTTTTGTCGAGTTGGTGCTTTCTTAGCTTGTCATAGAGGGTTTTCCTCGACACTTGCAGCTCTTGTTGTACGTCTTTTAAGCGCCCTTGATGGCGATGCAGTGCTTCTATCAAGAGGATTTGTTCAAAGCTGTCGGTACGTTGGCTTAATGACTGTTGTTGTTCTTCAATATTGACGTCTAGCGAACCGTCATCCGCTTGTTCTGGACTGTCTGCTTGACCTGACTCTTGATTGTCGAGTGCTGGTTGCTTCACCTGAGTTAGCACGCGCAGCTCGGCATGTTGACGAAGCTGGCGAATGTTTTCGCCCCAGTGAGTGGCTATCAAGCGTTGAATCTCTTTTTCTGTGATTACCGGCGGAGGCAACTGATAACGACTTGCTGCACCTCGAGCAAAGTGTTTGAACAAAGACCCGATATCTTCCGTTCTTTGTGCTAATGGTAATAGATTAAATCGACGCAGCTCATTTGTAATTGTAGTCGGTACTACTGTAGTTGCGATAATGACACAAGTTGCATAAGTCTTGCATGAGTTTTCACGAAGTAGAGTCGGTTTTAGAGCCGCTAACCACTGCCATTGTTGTGAAGTTAATGCTTCTGTTTCATGAATATAGAGCGTTCCACCTTGATGCTTTTGAAATAATTGAAGCACGAATTGGTGAAATGTCGATTCGTCATTGCGCGGTAAATTAAATGCAGCAATCGGACAAAGCTCCGCTGTTGGTTGGCTGTGTAAATCGTGGGTGTACTGCGCAGTGATGCGTTTGCCTGTTCCTATATCACCAACAAACAGTAATAGCGGGTTCTGTTTGCAATCTAAGGTGATCAATTCGCGGCGCAATGTCTGCATTGATTGAGACTGACCAATCAGCTTAGGGCCAACCTGATTTTGCATCGCGAGCTCTTTTCTAAGTAGGTTGTTTTCTTCAACCAAGGCGAGCTTATCTGCTGCTTTTCTTACTGCGGTAAGCAGGGCATCAACCACAAATGGTTTTTCTAGAAAATCATAAGCACCGGACTTCATCGCTGAAACGGCGGTTTGCACATCACCGTGTCCAGTCAGTACGATGATTTGAAAATTCGGATTTTGACTCAATAGTTTCTGTGTAAATTGAATACCATCCATCACTGGCATGTGAATGTCAGTGATCACAATGCCTGCTTGCGTGATATTAATCTGCTTGAGAGCCTCGATCGCATTAGGAAAGCAGACAATGTCGATACCTTCAATGAGCATGGCTTGTTCTACCGAGTCACGAATCGCGGGTTCATCATCGACAAAGTAGAGTTTAGGCATAGAGTGCAAGTGTTGAGTCCTTAATGTTGAATAAAGCTATTAATAACAATCATTTAGCATTTTTCTTGGTACAGTGGAATATTCAGAGAGAATACCATGCCTGAAGGCTCGAGCTGGCTTGCGCTGATCGTGCCGTGATAGGCTTCAATGATTCGCTTCGATATCGAAAGCCCGAGCCCTAATCCTTCAGGCTTAGTGGTAAAAAACGGGTCGAACAAATGTTCCAGTTTATCGCTGGCGATACCAATCCCGTTATCCCAAATGATCAGTTGGCAGGCATCATTATTAAGCTGCCACTCTACGCCAATTTGAGGAATGGTCGGTTGCTTCCCTTCTTGAGTTTCCAAGTCGTTTTGAAGTGCTACTTGTTGTGTGGCTTGTTGCGAAAGCGCTTGTGTCGCATTGTGCATCAGATTAACCAACACTTGCTCAAGTTCGGTTGGGTGAATCGCGATGTTAATGTCATCTGGCACGGTACTTAACCTTAGGGTGATGCCTTGTTTGAGCATCAGCGCGCTGAGAATGCTGGTGGCATTGTTGATCGCTTGATGTAGGTTCGCTACATGATGTTCTTGCTTGGTTACCTTGCGCGTAAATACCTTAAGGCGTGCAATGATCTCGGTAATCGAGGTGTTTAGCACGATCATTTTATCCAGATTACTTTTTACTAAGTCTGAACGTCCCATCTCAAGCAGCTTGACGCTGTTTTCGCTATAGGTTCTAAGCGCAGCAAGTGGTTGATTAATTTCATGATTAATACTGGCTGACAGCTCACCCAGTACGGCTAACTTAGCGGTTTGCGTTAGCTCTTTCTCTGTCTGTTTTAACTTCACTTGAGACTCTTGATATTGAAAGAGTGTCTGTTGAAGTTGTTGATTGGATTGCTTCAGATATTGAGTTCGCTTATCTACGGTTTGCTCTAGGTTCTGATTGAGTTCAGTAAGTGCTACTTTCGCGAGGTAGGTTTGGCGCCACGACCAAGCAATCAGCATGACTAAGCTGTAAATCACAATGAAGATAACGTCGAGCTGCAGCACCTTGAGCAGTTCGGATCTTGTGTCCTTGATAGCCACAACTTGGTACTGGTTGTCACTGGTAGCGGCAGGGTAAAGGTTAAAATTTCCAAGTTTAAATAACTGGTTTGCAGTAAGCGCTTTGCTTGCATCGGTTGTTTGGCTCGAAGAGTTAAACGCATCAATGATCGAAATTTTGTTTTGACCGTATTGGCGTTGCGCTGCGATATCTTGCTGCTGTTGATCCGTTAATGGTAGCAATGAGTGATAAAGCCAAGGTGTCTGACTAGAGAGAAATACCACTTGGTTGGAATCAAGCACCACAATCTCAAATTCGTCGCTAGTTAGAATGTTTTCTAGGTTTTCTAAGCTTACTTTCACCGTGATGACGCCTACGATGTCATCGTCGATATAAAGTGGTGAAGATAAGAAATAGCCTCGCACATCAGAGCGAGCGCCGAGTGCGACATATTGGGTTTTATGGCCTTTTATTGCAGAGGCAAAGTAGGGGCGAAACGCGAAGTTTTCGCCAACGAAAGTTCGAGGCTTTCGATAGTTACTTGACGCAACCACTGTGCCGCTCGGATCGTGGATATAGATGGTATCGGCTTGGCTTTGCCCCGACCACTCGAATAACAAGGTGTTGAGTTCAGCTGTGGAGATGTTATCCGCCTGTGGCGACTCATCGAAGTAAGACAGCAAGCGCGGGTCGTGGCTGAGCAAGTCAGGTATTTGTTTGAACTTATCCAATTCAGAATCGATCTGGAGGTTGGCTTTGTTCGCCGCTTCATTGAGTTGTTGTGTGACAACTTGCTCTTGGTATTGACCTGCCAAAAAGTGAGTAGCAGTTAGCCCTGCCGTTCCCAGTATCAATGAGAAAAATATAAAAGGCGTGATCAGGTTAGACAGTTTTTTAGACACGAGAAACTCAAGTTACAATCAGTTTACATATAGACTATCAATATGACGGTTAGCGTACCGAGATCTCGTTAACACAGAGCACCTTCAATGAGACAAAACCAAGGCTTAGACTTGTGTTTCAAAGGATTACGGCGCAGAATCACAAAAAAATTAAAAGGAGCAACCAAATGGAACTGACAGACATTCGTCGTGAATACGCTCAGGGTGGATTGAGACGTAAAGACTTAGCCACAGACCCAATTGACCAATTTAACCTTTGGTTAGAGCAAGCGATTGAAGCTAAGTTGATGGATCCGACGGCAATGACAGTGGCGACGGTTGATGAAAATGGACAGCCATTCCAACGTATTGTTTTGCTGAAGAATGTTGATAAAGATGGTTTCGTTTTTTACACCAACCTAGGTAGCCGCAAAGCGCAGCAACTTGAGCACAACAGCAAGATCAGTTTGCACTTCCCTTGGCATCCGTTAGAGCGACAAGTTCATATTACTGGTACGGCTGAAAAGCTGACGGCGATGGAAAACATGAAGTACTTCTCGTCTCGTCCAAAAGAGAGCCAATTGGCAGCTATCGCAAGTAAGCAAAGTAGCCGTATCTCTGCACGTGGCATCTTAGAAGGCAAGTATCTAGAGCTTAAACAGAAGTTTGCGAAAGGCGAGATTCCGGTTCCTTCTTTCTGGGGTGGCTTCCGAGTGCGCGTCGATAGCATTGAATTTTGGCAAGGTGGTGAGCACCGCCTGCATGATCGCTTCTTGTTCTCACGCCAAGACAACAGCTGGGACATTGATCGCCTAGCGCCATAGTTTGAGTCTGCTGGACTCAGCAGTAAAGACAGTAAAATTAGGAAGATACCGTTGATCTTGTGTTCATCCACATCAACGGTATTTTTTTGTCTGTCTTTTTATCTTTATGGGCGCTAGGAGTCGTTAATCAGTCGCTGTGTAGAACCACTGAGATCTGTTTCTTAAGTAAGGTTTCAGGAATCACAGAGCCTAATCCTGAATCCAATGCATACTCGATTAACTGACTCTTACTACGTGCATCGAACTTTTGCTTTAGTCTAGCGACATGCCCCTCGACCGTCTTGATTGAGATGTTCAACGTCAATGCAATGTATTGAGGCTTCTTACCGAAAAGCAGTAAAAATAGGACTTCTGATTCACGTGAGGTCAGTTTCTTTTGCAGTTTAGACACTCGCGGAGTTGAGCCTGCGATTGATGCTTGATTGTCTTTGGCGCAAGTTGCCTGACACACCCAGTGACCCACTTCTAAAATCGCTGTGTCTGTGAGTTCTTGCCCATAGAAGATGGTGCCTTGTACGTTATCGTTGTCATCAAGCCAAGGCGTTTTGGTGAAGATATGGGCGTGCCAGCGTCCATCGGGGTAGGGGTGAATATCAAGGATTTTAAGCGTCGAGCGCGTTTCCATAACATGCTTGTCTTGCGCTCTAAAGTCTTGTGCGCATTCGATGGTTTGGCTCGGCATATCGAAGTCCGTCAAGCCGGTACAACTCTCGCCCGGCTTCAAACCGATCAATTTGTTGTAAGCGAGGTTTGCGTATACGAAAACAGAGTCAGTATCTTTACAGCCCCAGCAGCCTGGAAGTTGTTCGAATAAAGAACGATGTATGGGGTTTAGTGATTCTGGCAAAGTTTTATCTCGTGTATTGCGATGTTGCAATGATATCAGTTTACTATTGCGCTGCAATGGCAATTACAGGTTGGAGTACGTGTAGAAAAGGCTGGGTGAGTTTTCGTTAATCAAAGTGCTGAATAACTGCGTGATTCACGGATGATAGGTCGGCGAACTGCGTGTTCAATAGGCAAAAAAAAGCCAGCCTGAAGAGGGGCTGGCCAAAGACAAGTTATGCCTTGTCGACATGTAGAAGATTTTCAGCTTAATTTACGAGGGTCAGGTAAATTAAGCTGAGGCATCAGTTAGATACCCAGAGTGACTTACTACTCTATCGACGAATTTACTCCTAGGCGTACCTATACATAAGGGGGGAATTCCCCTATAAACACGATTCAATGCGATAAATGAGAGCCTAGAGTAAATATTTTAAAGTCTGGGTGAGCTATCGAGAGCTTACAGCTCTCGTAACACTCTAAAGCCGAGGTAGTTGGCTGCTGTTGAAGGCGCAACGTATAGCTCGTTAAATGCTTTGGCCTCTTCAGGAGAGAAGCTCCACGCGCCACCTTTGGCTAGGCCTTTTTGAACGGTTGTCCACTCCCATACATTGCCGACCATGTCGTAGAAGCCTGTTGGTGTTGGCATGAATGATTTAACAGGAGACGTACTGACGTTTGACCAAGGTGTACCAGCCCAGCCTGTATTCGCTTTACCTGTGCGGAATTCGTTACCCCACCAGAAGTTGGTGTCTTGACCTGCTCTTGCTGCGGCCTCCCACTCTTGTGGTGTAGGAAGGCGATACGTGAAGCCAGTGCTCTCAGATAACCAACGAGTGTAGGCTATCGCATCATTCTGACTGACACAAACTACTGGTGAGTTGTCAGCTTGCTTGAAGCCCGGTTTTTGCCAGTCATTGTCGGAGACTGAAGTAATCTCGGCATTAGCGAAGGTGTCGCAGGTGTTCATTAGCTCAGCATCTGTCTGATAGCCAGTACTCTTAACGAACGCTCTAAAATCTTGCACACGTGTCGGGGTCGCGGCTAATGCAAATGGCTGTTTTATTGTCACTTGCTTGGCACTGTTCTCACCCAGCAGGTAGCGACCAGAGCCGACCACAATCATTTCAGGGCTCTGAGTATTATCTTCCATCGGGTCCGCAAACTTGGTACCGACGTTTAACGTGTTTTGTTTGGCTTGTAATACCGCTCTTAGGTTGTGATCGCGAGTTATTTTTAGCTCTTGGTGGAAAGAAAGGTAACCTTCTTTCTCGATCGTCACCATGTGTGGGCCGGTTGGTAACATGATTTCAACAGGGGTGCTGCCGTAGTTAACGCCGTTGATTAACACTTTGTCGTTGTACTGATTTGAGCGAACCACTAAGTTGACCCAAGCGACCTCTTTTTGTTGGTCGTTGGCTTGTTGATCGGTTTGCGTGAAACAGTTATACGATTGAATACCAAGTAGGCGGCAAGGTGTGTTCTTATCCGGGCGAGTTTCTAGATTCGCAGCAATCACAGCTCTGTATCGGTTATCTTCTGAGAAACCAGAGGAAGTCACCTTGTGTTGTAGCACGTGGATATTCAGTGATGTCGATGCCAAGTGTTGTTTGACAGTTTTCGATTCTGTCGTGTTATCAACGAGGCTGTGTTGGAACTGTTTTACTGCTTTTTGAAGCGCTAGTGTTACCGTTTGATCAGAACATTGCGCCAATGTCATGTCGCTGCTGCAGCGGTTGGTAAAGCTGACCGTCTGCTCTTGTGTTTGGGTGATCTCGTTTCTGAGTCGATCGGCTCTTGCTCTTAGCTTGTCTTGCTCTAGCTGCGCGATGGCTGTTTCTGTCGCTCTTTTCTCGGCTTGGATAGCTTCCAGTTCCATAGCCAAACCTTGCTGCTTCTGCTCTGAGTCAGAAATCGCAAGTTTGCCTTCTTTCACGGTTTTCCATGCGTCTTGGAAGTGATTTTGAGCAGTCGAGATATCGAAGTCTGGCTCATCAATCATGCGCGTGTAATCTTGCTCTAGGCTTTCTTTGGCCGCTGCAAGTTTTTGTTCTGCTTCTACAGAGAGTTTAGCAAGACGTGCCGTTTGCTGTGCTTGGTTATCGACTTGATTTTGTTTGTCCGCGACTTTCGTTTCGATAGCCGTTAACTCGGCGTGCTTTTCGAAAAGCGAACTTTCAAGATCAGTAACAGAGGCGGCCGTGATTGCTGGTGGTGTTGCTTCAGCGAAAACAGCAGGTGTCATTAAGCAGGGAGCAAGTGCAAATAATAGAGTGGGAAAACCTTGGCGCATGATGGGCTACTTCAATCGTAATTTAGGTTAATCGACTATTCTAAACGATAACGCCATTTCGTCTGCAGTTATTGTTTATCATGACCGTATAAGTTTATAACGATCAACAGTTTATAACTATCAACAAAATGGCGCGTGTTCATTCAGCTTTGTGAAATCGGTATAGCGATCTTCTACTGAGGGAATTAGCTTTCTTTGCTAGGAAGAAGCTTAACCCAGATAGTGTCGCTGCCGTTGATGGTAACTGTGCGGTTGTATGACTCGTAACCTTGTTTAGAGATAGTTACTTGATGACGACCACTTGGTAGCGCTACCTCAAGAGGTGTGCTGCCATACTTAATACCGTTGATGATCACAGAGTCGTTGTATTGGTCAGAACGCACGGTTACGTTTGCCCATTTCTTGTCGCTCTTTTTAACTGCAGCCGCATCGCTGCCAGTTAAACAGTAGCGTGTTGAAACGTTCAATAGGTTACATGCGGCAACCGCTTCAGGTTTTGCTTGCAGTTGAGCTTGCATCTGCATGAAGTAAGAGTTGTTGCCAGAGAAACCGCTCTTGATTGGCTGGCTGTCCTGAACGTGGATGTTCAACTGAACGCCTTGCAAGTTCTGCTTCGCCAGAGTGCTTTCTGTGAGCTGCTCAAGTAACTGGCTCTTGAACGTTTGCACCGCTTTTTGGTTCGTTAGGTATTTACCCTGAGCTGTACACTCACCAAGGGTCATTGTGGATTCACATGTGGTGGTGTAGCTGGTTTCCAAAACTGCACTTTCACGCAGTTCTGTTGCGATACGTTTTACGCGAGCTTCAACTTTTGACTCTCTCAGGCTTGCCAGCTCATTGTTCATTCGAGCTTGCTTCTGTTTGATCTGAGAAAGGTGAATCTCACCCTCATTCATCGCTTGTTGATTGTCTAGCTGAGCCGATTGATTTTCTTTAACTGCAGCCCATGCATCTTGGTAACTTTTTTGAAAAGAGACCAGGTCCGTTTCTGGGTCTTCAAGTAGACGACTGTACTGTTTGTCTAGTACAGACTTGGCTCTGTTACGTTTTGCCTTAAGTTCTTCACCTTCGCGCAACAACTTACTGTTTGTGTTTTGTAGTTGTTTTAGGTTCTCAGTCGCCGATACTTTGGTTGCTGAAATACGCTCAATATCTGAGTTTTTCTCTGTTATTTTTGCATCGATGGCTGAAACGGGATCGACTTGATTCAGTTCTTCAGCTGATACCGATGCAGATACCCAAAGTGGGGATAGCGCAAGTAAAAGCGCTGAAATTCGAAAGTTAGTCATAGGTCCCTGCAACTTATAGATTGAAATTAGCTCATTGATAATGTGTCTGCTTCCTAGTTGTGAGTCACTAGTTATTAGCAATTAACACAGTATCCGTCTTTATACCGTTTTATTGTATTTCAATCTACTCAAATGCCGCGTTTCGGTACTTTGGATACACTTTTTATAAGTTTTATGCGAATTGTTTGAGCTATATAAGCAAATGTTTTAGTGATGCTCTGATGATTAATTTCTCATTTATGAGTCATCTTGGTTGAGTGAATCGTGAGGTTGAGATTTATAAAAAAGCACCGAAAATATTGATTTTACATAAGCCGTAGTTTGTACACTCTTGATCATCCTTCCGGAGGCATGATCAAGATGATCGCGATAATGATCTTTTCCTTCTCGCGAGCAAATAACTGTCATGAGCATTTACAAATTCATCTTATGCGCATTTAAGAGTATTATTCTTACTATGTTGACCCGAGTATTTTTCTGTCATGTCTAAACCTTTACCCTTTCCTAACCTAGACCTTTCTCCGCTAGGCCTTACTGGCCCTCGTCCTGCTGAGATTATCACTTTGCCATCGCATATGGATTGCCACGATCACCATTATTCTCAGGTGGTGATTGGTTTAAAAGGTCAGGCGGAATTTGAAGTGAGTGGTAAGGGGAATCTTGTTGGCCCAGGACAAGGTTGTGTGGTGACAGCGAGCTCTGATCATGCTTTCGGTGGTGTGGTCGGTCAGTCCGACATTTTGGTGCTTAACATGCCCGTGCCGAGTGACGACGACCCACTGATGTTAGAGAAGATTAACCAGCTCGAATCTTCGAACGTCTATTTTCAATTAGATGCGCAAATTCAGAAGCTTATCCATATGTTAGTGCAAGAGATGCAGGCGAGTCCTGATGATCTCTTATTAAGCCGAGCGTGTAATGATACGGTTATCGCCTTAATGCAAAGGCACATTTCGGCATTTGAAACGTCAGTGAAGGATTCGCGCTTCGATCTTGAAGCGCTTGATCGTTACATCGAGCAACATTTAGCAAGTAAGATTTCAGTCGCGCAACTTGCAGGTAGCGTGTTCTTAGGCGAAAGCCAATTCCATATGTTGTTTAAAGAGCAAATGGGCATTACTCCTCACCAGTATGTACTAGGTAAGCGAATCGACCGTGCTCGACGTCTTATTGAACAAGGGAATTTAAGCCTTGGTCAGGTCGCAGAACTTGCTGGATTCTCCGGTCAATCCTCTTTTACCCACACATTTTCACGCCTTCAAGGCATGTCACCATCTCAATACAAAAAGCAAATTTCTGTTAAATAGTGAAACGAAACGGCATATTATATTAAAGTTTCATATGTGACATTGTGTTTGTTTTGTTAATAAAGCGAGTTTTTAGCAAAAAACTCGGAGTTTTTGACAAGTATTCCTTATATACTCTAAATACACTGCAGCCATTGTAGAGATCCCGGGCTAATTCCGGGTGTGAGATTAAGGAAAACGCATGTTTACAGCTACTGATGTGTTAAAGCCAGAATTCAACGAGCAGTCGCTTGATGATCTATGGTCGCTTATCTCACCATTATATATGGTGGATGAAACCCAATGGCTAGAGCAACTTCTGCCACTAGCTACCCCTTCTGAGTCTGAAAAGCAGCAAATCACAGACAAAACGACTTCTTTGATCGAAGCTATCCGTGCGGATAAGACTTCTATCCAGATGATCGATGCGCTGTTGCTTGAATACAGCTTAGATACTCAAGAGGGCATCTTGCTGATGTGTCTGGCGGAAGCCTTGATGCGTATTCCTGATTCAGCAACGGCTGATGCACTGATTCGCGACAAGCTAAGCGTTGCGGATTGGAAGTCTCACCTAAAGAATTCTGATTCGGTTTTTGTTAACGCTTCGACTTGGGGCTTAATGCTAACAGGCAAGGTGGTTGGACTTTCATCGAATGAGCAGAGTGCTGGACAAGCGGTTAACCGTTTAGTGAACAAGCTTTCTGAGCCAGTGATTCGTAAAGCGATGCACCAAGCGATGAAAGTGATGGGTCACCAATTTGTTCTTGGTCGCAGCATTGCTGAAGCGCAAAAGAACGGTAAGTCGATGCGCGACAAAGGCTTTACCTACTCTTACGACATGCTAGGTGAAGCGGCACTGACTACAGCTGACGCAAATAAGTACTTTAAAGATTACCTAATGGCGATTGAAGCCGTAGGTCGAGACAACTATGTTTCTCCACAATCAAAGGTCTCTTCAAAATCTAGCCCAGCGCCATCTGTGTCTATCAAGCTTTCTGCACTTCATCCTCGTTACGAAGTGGCGAACGAAGACCGCGTACTGACTGAGCTATGCGATACGCTAGAGCAGTTACTGCGCCGTGCGATTGAGCTTGATGTTGCGATCACGATTGATGCAGAAGAAGCGGATCGCCTAGAGCTTTCGCTTAAGTTATTCGAAAAACTGTATCGCAGCGAGCTAGTGAAAGGCTGGGGCAAGTTTGGTCTGGTTATTCAAGCGTATTCAAAGCGTGCGTTACCAGTTCTAGTTTGGCTAAACCGCCTAGCAAAAGAGCAGGGTGACTTAATCCCACTTCGCCTAGTTAAAGGTGCTTACTGGGATAGTGAGATCAAATGGTCACAACAAGCTGGTTTCGATAACTACCCTGTTTACACTCGCAAAGAAGCGACTGATGTAGCTTACCTAGCGTGTGCGCGTTATCTATTGAGCCCAAGTGTTCGTGGCAATATCTTCCCGCAGTTTGCGAGCCACAATGCTCATACGGTTTCTGCTATTGCAGTGATGACAGACCATAAAGACTTTGAATTCCAACGCTTACACGGCATGGGTGATTCACTTTACAACCATGCAATGGAAGCTTACCAACAGTCGGTACGTATTTACGCGCCAGTTGGTAGCCATAAAGATCTACTGCCATACCTAGTACGTCGCCTGTTAGAGAATGGTGCAAACAGCTCGTTTGTACACCGTTTGGTTGATGCTCGTTGCCCTGTGGCAGAGCTAACACAGCATCCAGTCGACATGCTTTTGGCATTCGATACATTGAACAACACTAAGATTCCTCTGCCGCCAGCGGTATTCCCTGAGCGTAAGAACTCATACGGTGTGAACATTGATATCGAGAGCGAAGCGCATCAGTTTGAAGAGCAAGTAAAAGGCTTTTTGAACAATCAATGGACTGCTGGACCTGTGATCAACGGCGAATCTCTTGCCGAAAGCATGATCAAGGCTGATCAGAATGTTGAACAAGTAACAGCACCTTACGATCGTCGTATTAACGTGGGTCAGGTGGCTTTTGCAAACCTTGATCATGTTTCCGCAGCGATAAGTGGTGCAGACGCCGCATTTGCTGATTGGAATGCGACATCGGTTGAAACCAAAGCCGCAGCGCTTGAGAAGCTAGCTGATCTGATGGAAGAGAACCTGGCTGAGCTGGTGGCAATTTGTCATCAAGAAGCGGGTAAGACAATTCACGACAGCATTGATGAAGTACGTGAAGCGGTCGACTTCTGTCGTTACTACGCAAAACAAGCGAACAACCTGCAAGGTTTTGAGCTTAAAGGCTTTGATGGTCTAACTCGAATAGCTTCGCGACAAGGTCGTGGTGTGTTCGTTTGTATCAGCCCTTGGAACTTCCCATTGGCGATCTTCCTTGGCCAAATTACAGCTGCACTAGTGGCGGGTAACACGGTTGTGGCGAAACCTGCAGAGCAAACTAGCTTGATTGCGGCTCGCGCGGTTGAACTGATGAATGAAGCGGGCTTCCCTGCTGGCACGATTCAACTTCTACCTGGTCGTGGTGCAGAGATCGGCAGTGCGCTAACTAGCCACGATGCGATTGCAGGCGTTGCCTTCACGGGGTCAACCCCAACTGCACAACGCATCAACGTGTCATTGGCAAGCCGCAACGCTAAGCCTGTGCCGTTTATTGCGGAAACCGGTGGTCAGAACGCGATGATTGTCGACAGTACTGCACTGCCTGAACAAGTGGTTCGTGATGTTATTCGTTCTGCCTTTGCTTCAGCAGGTCAACGTTGTTCTGCGCTACGTGTGCTTTACATTCAAGAAGACATTGCAGATCGCGTGATTGGACTAATTCACGGTGCGATGGATGAGCTAAGCGTTGGTATTCCACATCTTCATAAAACGGATGTGGGCCCAGTTATTGACCAAAACGCGAAGCAGAAGTTGATGACGCACCTAGAAAACATGACCAAGACCCAGAAGAAAGTAGCTCAACTTTCTCTAGGAGCGGATTGTGAACATGGTGACTTTGTTCCACCAAGTGCATTTGAAATCGATGACATTAGCTGTTTGAAAGAAGAGCAGTTTGGTCCTGTACTGCATATCGTTCGCTTCAAAGCGAGTGAACTGGCGCAAGTGGTAGACCAAATTAACCAAACCGGTTTTGGCTTAACTATGGGTATCCACAGTCGTAACGAGACAACTTACCGTTGGATCGAAAAACACGTTCGTGTGGGTAACTGTTACATCAACCGTGACCAGGTCGGCGCTGTTGTTGGTGTGCAACCATTTGGTGGTCAAGGCTTGTCTGGTACTGGCCCTAAAGCGGGTGGTCCTCACTACCTATACCGCTTTACTGATGTTCATTTCTCTCAATCACAAGACAAGGCATAAGGAGCGGTATCATGGTTCATCAAGTGACAGGTTTTTCTGATGCTTTCTTGGCGTGGGAACAATGGAATCTTACCGATTTTGATCATAAGAGTGCTCAGGTACTTGCATTCAAATCAGAGATCGAAAGCCAATCTACGTCTTTGGCGGTAGTGGCAACTTATCACCTAGAGCAGGCCTCTACGCTGCTTTCTGAGCAGCACCTAATGGCTGGCCCGACTGGTGAAACAAACGAGCTGTATGCTGCAGGACGCGGTGTGGCTTTGGTGATTGTTGATGATTGCCAAGACAAAGAGCCAGCACTGCAAACAGCAACCGCGATGATTACCGCAGCACTATTAGCGGGTAACAGCGTGCAATTGTGCAGTGATGACGTGCAATTCAACACCTTGATCGCTGATGCAGCGAAACAAGCGAATTTACCGACGAACTTGGTGCAGGTTGCTTCGTACGACGCGGCTCAACAGCTGCTGTCTTGCGATGTACGTAGCGCAGGTTACGTAGGTAACTCACAAACGGCTCAAGCTATCAATTTACAACTTGCTAAGCGTGACGGTGCCATCGTCAGTTTAGTAGCTGAAACGGATCTGACAGCAATGCATGTTGCTCACGATCCACACCTATCGCTGCGTTTCATTACCGAGCGTACGCGAACTATAAATATAACAGCCGTGGGCGGTAACGCGACCTTGCTCGAACTTGGAAGCGAAGCTCACTAACCTTCAGTAACATTGGCTCTAAGCACTTTTGTTTTCTCCATTGTTGGTTTCACCATCTTTGGATTTAACTCATAGTGCCTTGGAGCCTCAATACCTAACTCAATGCACTCGCTTGCCTTTACGGTGAGTGTCTTGCATTGAATTAGGCATGGAAGGCTTTTTACAAATGAGGACTATCAAATGATAGAAAACAGTTTTGCAATAACGACGACGTTCATTGCGTATCTAATTATGATGCTGGCAATCGGTGTTATTGCTTACAAACGTACTTCTAGCTCGACAGACTACTTCCTTGGTGGTCGTTCGCTAGGCCCATGGCCTGCTGCACTTTCTGCTGGTGCATCAGACATGAGTGGTTGGCTACTACTTGGTCTACCGGGTTACGCATACGCTGCTGGCTTTGAAGCATTCTGGCTTGCTGGTGGCCTGCTAGTTGGTACTTGGGCGAACTGGTTAATCAGTGCTAAGCGTCTGCGTACTTACAGCATTACAACAGAGTCACTGACGCTACCTGAGTTCCTATCTCGTCGTTTCAATGATAATTCGAAGCTGATCCAAACAATTTCTGCTTTCTTTATCCTTTTATTCTTCCTTTTCTACACAAGTTCTGGCTTGGTAGCGGGTGGTAAATTGTTTGAAACGGTATTCGGTCTAGATTACACAACAGCGGTAATCATCGGTACAGTATGTGTGGTTTCTTACACGCTATTTGGTGGTTTCCTTGCGGTATCTTGGACGGATTTGGTTCAAGGTCTACTGATGTCTGCTGCGCTATTGATTGTACCAATCGCAGCGATGAACGGTGGTCTTGGTCAGCTATCGACTGATCTTCACAACATCAACCCAGAGCTGCTAACGCTATGGAATGATGCGAAAGGTGAACCGCTATCTGCTATCGCGATCATCTCGCTAGCGGCTTGGGGTCTTGGTTACTTCGGTCAGCCGCACATCCTTGCTCGTTTTAAAGCAACACGTACTAATAAAGACCTAGCAACAGCGCGTCGTATCGCGGTGGTATGGACAGCTCTGTCTATGGTTGGTGCAATGCTAGTGGGTCTGGTTGGTCTTATTTACGTGACTAACTCTGGTGCGCCTAAGCTAGACGATGGTGAGAAGATCTTCATGCTTCTTGTTAACGCGATGTTCCACCCAGTAATCGCTGGTATCCTACTAGCTGCTATCCTTGCGGCAATCATGAGTACTGCGGATTCACAACTTCTTGTATCTTCATCTGCAATGGCAGAAGACCTTTACAAGCAAGTACTTAAGAAAGATGCGACATCTGAAGAGATCGTTCGTGTGGGTCGCTTTGCAGTAATCATTATTTCTCTTATCGCGCTATTCCTAGCGATGACGCCAGACAGCTCTGTACTTGGCCTTGTGTCTTACGCTTGGGCTGGTTTTGGTGCGGCATTTGGTCCAGCTATCGTGATGAGCCTTTACTGGTCTCGTATGAACCGCAACGGTGCTCTAGCGGGTATCGTGGTTGGTGGTGTGACTATCGTACTTTGGAAACAGTTCACGGGCGGTTGGTTCGATGTTTACGAAATCGTACCGGGAATCATCTTATCAACTATCTCTATCGTTATCGTGAGCCTAATCACTGGCGAGCCAGAAGACGAAGTTAAGAAGCAACACGCTGAGTTCGAGAAGAACCTCGTTGAGCTAGACTAATTTACATTGTAAAAATACAAATGAATTAGAAAAAGATATTAGTTAAGAACAATAGAGTCACTTCGGTGGCTCTATTTTTTTGACCACTCTCTAATGCTCGCGACTTCTTGCTCATCGATATTCAATGACTCCAAAAACTCTTGGTGAGCGGTAGGCTCCATCTTTTCAAACTGCTTGTGCCAGTTCTTCATATCCTTTTCGTCAAACCCAGCATTCTCCATCACCCGTACCCAGCGCTCTTTTGTCAGCATCTTCTGCTCTAGCAACTCAGGTTGCTCAAGTAACACCACGATCGCCTTCTGCTGTTGACGCAGGCTCTGAATTTCCTTTTCCAAGGCGTTGAACTGATTCACTAGTGTCTGCTCTTGTTTCACATCGTCTGTGCGATCAAGCAGGGCGCTTATCTCCTGTATAGACAAACCAAACGATCGGTAAGAGATAATACTCTCTAACCGAGCTTGCTCTTTTTTGCCATACCAACGATAGCCATTATCGGAGCGACTGTGAGGAAGCAGCAGCCCGGCACGCTCGTAGTAGAGAATGGTGGTACGAGATATGTTGTAGGCCTTGGCAATTTGAGTAACGGTGAGTATTTCTACCTCATTGGTTGCGAGCGCGTGAATTAAACAGGCATGTTTAATTGATAGCCAAGTATTCTAATCGCGTCGTATAAAGGTGTATAGGTGATGGGTTTTGATTCGGCAATTTGAGCAGCCTATGATATCGGTATTTTGTTAGTGAGGTGCGACGTTTGTCGTACTTAAGATCGGGGTGGAATCAGGCGTGATCGAACGGTTGGTGGGGTTTTACAATGTAAATCGAAGCGGTTGGATCTTGTGTGAGAAGGGAAAGATCAACTTACTCAATGGCGTGTGATGTCAAAAAATGAAACAGAAAAGTGGCGATTTTTTGAACTTGGCGCTCACTTTTGTTATTAGCTCGATGAATTGTGGAACCGAATTGGACATGATGTGTCAATTGTCAGTAACCACTAAAGACCTATAGGACAAAGGTATGCCTGATCTCTATTGCAAAGGATGTAAAAAAACAACACTACATAAGTCTATAATGAAACGTTGTGAATCAGAGCCCGAGACAGCCTCTGGCCGTGTGTTGCAATGGACCTCAAAGCTATTTAGTGGCAACTTATATTACGATATGGAAACGCAGCACTTTTGTCGTACATGCAATTGTCGTTGTGAAACGGGAAGCTCAGTTCCTCAATTTGGCCTAGCTTAGCTGATGGTAAGTGCTTACTAACCGATATCAAAAAAACCTCCGTTTGGGAGGTTTTTGTCATTTAAGCCGCTTTAAGCGCGATCTCGCTGCTAATGGCGTTACCATCAATTTTTACTTCCCATCCGTAGTTTGAGTATTCATTAGCGAGTGCTTGAGCCACATCTTTTGACACGGTTACGTGTGTCCATGAGCCGATACCGTAGGGTTTATATGCGAGTTCTTGTGTTTTCATAATAGAGTCATCCTTTCTCTTTGATAATTCTATTATTCACTTTGCCATATATCCTTTCTTTCGTTTCTGGCTCAACTTATTTGTTTATCGGGTCATTTCTATAATAATTTGTTAATAACCAGGGTTTGATTTGTAACGATTGTTATCCATTTGTATGAATTTATATTTGGTGTGAATGCGACTTGTGCGTTTAGTTTTTAAATGTGTGAGCGGGGTTTTCTTCGATCGCTCTAGGTATGGAATATACTGAGCCGAATTTAGAATGTTTAAGGAATGTTATGTCTCAGCATCAGCTTGATCGTATCGATAAAGAGATACTAAGAATTCTGCACATGAAGGGGCGCTTGCCTGTGGTTGAGCTGGCCAAGCAGGTTAACCTAACGACTTCTCCTTGTTCTGATAGATTGAAGCGATTAGAAAAAGAGGGTTACATCACGGGTTACCACGCAGAGCTGTGTTCCGAGAAGTTGGGGCTCGATGTTCAAGTCTTTATCCATATTCGTCTCGACCAAACCAGCTTTTCAATCTTTGATAAATTTGCCCAAGCTGTGGAAATGATGCCTGAGGTGGAAGAGTGTTATTCGTTGTCGGGAGACTTTGACACCATGATCAAGGTTCGAGTGAAAGACATGAAGGCATACCAAGCGTTTATGGCCACCAAGTTAGGGACCTTGCCTGGTGTGATTCAGACGCGCAGTGAAGTGGTGATTGAAGAGCATAAAAAGGGCTTTGGTGTGAACCCTGAGCTGTTAGCGACTTTAACTTAGCGCGCTTCTAACTTGAGCCAGTTTTGATAGATATAAAAAATGGAAGCCAATGAGCTTCCATTTTTTTTGACTGCCAGAAAGGAGCAATCAGATAAGTATGGTTATAGACGATTTACAGTGTAATCGCCGCTGAAATAAGACCAATCACACCACCGAATACACCACCCCACACGACAAGCCAGCCAAGGTGTTTCTTGATCATGGTTTGAACCATCTCTTTTACCAGTTTCGGTGTCAGTTCATTCAAACGCTGGTCGATGATGGCTTCGATGTTCTCTTTGATTTCATCCATAATTGCTGGTGATTCCAGTTCTTCCTTGATGGCATTCTTCACTGAATCACTCTTGCTGATTTCGATGACAGATTCTTGCATCTTCTCAACAAATGGCGCTTTCATTGGCTCTAATGCTTCCGTACCACCAAACATTGCTAGCATGCCGCCAAACTGTGAGTTTTCGATAACGTTAACCAGCGAATCGAATGCAGGGTTGAAATCGATTTTCTTAATCACAGGCTCTAGGTTCAGTGATTGGCCACCGCTCATTTCGCTGCTTAGGAAGCGGTCGATGTTACGCTCAGTAAAGAATTGCTCCATCATCAGTTGTTTGATGGCTGCTTTGAACTCTTCAAATCGCGCTGGAATAACGCCAGAGCCGTATAAGCCGGGTACTTTCTCGAACAACATGTGAATCGCAAGCCAGTTGGTGATGGCACCAGAAAAGGCGAATAGTCCCGCGTAAAGTAGGTATTGATTTGTTGTCGCATAGCCGCCAGCAAGCAGTGCTAACGCGATAACGTTAGTTAAGACACTTTTGTTCATGGTTGATCTCTAGAAAGAATATTGCGCGCATTTTAAGAAAAAAACGCCAAGAAAAAAACAAAAGGATCGATGAAGTTGATGGAACAGGTGGCAAAGATCGCTGAACTACGGACATAAGAAAGGCTAGCCTCCCCCCGAAGTCTAGCCTTATTCCAGAACGTGCAAGCGAAGCCGTCTTGGTTTGTTAAAGTCATTATATAATTACGACATAACATTCTGCCATGTGTAATTTGCCGCTATTTAGCAAATTGGTGTGAAATACGCCGCACTTTTAAAATAGCATAAGTAGTTGCAGAATGTTCTATCGAGACGGTTGTCATCTTACCGGAAATTTACTCTCTACACTGATAGAGTGATTTCTACTGGTGCAAAGAAAATATTGACTTCATACCTTTCCTGATTTCTATACCAGGGCTAACTGTAAGGTTAGGTTGTTATATAAAAGACAAACTCACAATAGGCCAAAAATATCATAGAACTACATTTTATGTTTGGCACTTTTATAATACAAATTGTATATAAAACATACAGATCGAGTGTTGGGCTATATTTAGAAATTTCCATTTTTGTTCTTGCATTAATTGTCAGCAGATACTAAACAATAAGTAGTGAAACCACTATTTAAGGAAAAATAGCATATGAATAAGTCTCAACTAGTTGATCAAATTGCGCTGTCAGCGGATATATCAAAAACGAAGGCTGAAAAGGCTTTGAAAGCTGTTATGGAAAGTGTGAGCCATGCGCTCTCTAATGGTAATGAAGTTGCGCTGGTCGGATTTGGTACATTTAGAGTTAACGAGCGTGCTGAACGTAAAGGGCGTAATCCGAAAACAGGTGAAGAAATAACGATTGCGGCGGCAAAAGTTCCGACATTTAAAGCTGGAACAAAACTGAAGGCGGAATGCAACGCTTAAATGCGGTTTACCTAAATTCTAACTTCAGCTAGTAAAAACATACATAGAGAAAAGGCTGTCAAAAGGCCTGTCTCTTATACACAAATCCCTAAGCCACGCTTGGGGATTTTTTTTGAACTATTTTTAGGTTTCATGATCTGATCATCTAAGCAATGACAAGGATGATTATCATGACCTATATAGAGCCAACCCTTTGGGCACAAAAACAGTTCGGTCAAGCCCACCTTAATGACCCTAGACGCACTCAAAGACTCGTTGCTCTCGCAGCCTCACTGGCCGAGCAGCCTGGCGTACCCGTCTCGAAACTCATTATATCCCCTGCTGAAATGGAAGGGGCTTATCGCTTCATCCGTAATGAGCAAATCAAAGCAGAAGATATCGCAGAAGCGGGTTTTTATGTCACCGCACAAGAAGCATTAGAGCAACAAACACTTCTTGCCTTAGAAGACACCACTTCTCTCAGTTACTCCCATCGCAGCATTCGAGATGAACTCGGGCACTCTAATCAAGGCAATCGACATCGCGCCATGTTTGTACACTCAACCTTACTTTTTGCTCCCGACACTCAATCTGTTATTGGTTTAATTGAACAACAGCGCTGGACTCGTGATATAGAAAAGCGAGGTCAAAGGCACCAGCATGCGACTCGACCATACAAAGAGAAAGAAAGTTATAAGTGGGAACAAGCCTCTCGCCATGTCGCTGAGCGACTTGGCGATAAAATTTCGGATGTCATTTCTGTGTGCGATAGAGAAGCCGACCTATTTGAATACCTCACTTACAAGCGAGAGCAACAACAAAGGTTCCTCGTTCGCTCAATGCAAAGCCGCTGTATTGAAGAGCACGATAATCGTCTTTATAGCTATGCTTCTACCCTGTTATCAGCCGGAGAGAAAGTGCTCGAAATACCGCAAAAAGGCGGTCGTAAAGCTCGCAAGGCTCATTTAGATATCAAATATGCCCCCGTGACACTCAAGTCTCCTGCTAACAAGAAAGAGTTCGATAACATTCCGCTTTACTACGTGGGATGTATAGAACAAGGAGAGAGTGGTAATAAGCTCGCATGGCACTTACTGACTTCAGAGCCGATAACGAGCAAGGAAGAGGCACTCAAAATCGTCAGTTATTATGAGCGGCGCTGGCTGATAGAAGATTTTCATAAAGTCTGGAAAAGTGAAGGGACTGAAGTTGAGCAACTGAGAATGCAAAGTAAGGATAACTTAGAAAGGCTCAGCGTCGTTTTGGCTTTTATCGCGACTCGGTTACTCCAGTTGAGGTTTATGAATGAATCAGACGAGTTATCTAAGAGCAGTTGTGAGCAGGTATTAAAAGGCAAAGCGTGGAAGTTAATGTGGCTCAAGTTGGAGAGCAAAAAACTACCGAAAGAAGCGCCTAATATATCATGGGCTTACAACGGTATTGCTCGGTTAGGTGGTTGGAAGAATACCAAGCGAACAGGTCGCGCTTCTATAAAGACGTTATGGCAAGGATGGCTTAGGTTACAAACCATCCTTGAAGGGTATGAACTCGCCAAGTCTCTTGATTAACCAGACTTGTGATCAAGAGACAGGTCAAAAGGCAGCCTTTTTAGTTTAACGAGTCCAATTATTATTAACACTTACCTGATCTTCAACGTAGGACAATCATGTAAGCAACGGTCTGTATACTTTTGATCATCCATGCTTACTTATCTTACTTGGGTTTCCCATAACCTTCTTTTGTTCATAATCAAACGAAGCCATTGCTATGATCAGAAAGCACTCGCTATGACGCGTGATTTGAATTCAGTCTAAGAGACGTCACACCCACTTCAGTAGTTTGAGTCAATTAGAACTTCTTCGCCATACCTACCTGCCTGAGGCAGCGGAGTATAGGTTGTTTGTGCGCCTCTTAGAAAGCGTATAGCTTTTGCGCCTGCTTCACGAGAGCTGGTGATATCTTCGTCTGAATCACCGTAGTATTGGGCAATTTTTGCCATTTTAAGTTGTTTTACCTTATCTAAAGAGCCAGAGAATATGACGGGTTGAATTTGTTCCCTGTATTCTTTTGGAAATATATTGCGTAAGGTTTCGGTGATAGTTTCTTGTCCTTGAGGAGCAGTGCGGCCAGTAATGAAGTATATGGTATCACCGTGTTTTAGGTGCATTGATACTATTTCTACCGCTGACTTTTTTGGGATAGAAAAACGGTCAAGACCCGTAGAAGCCTCATTCCAAAAATTTTGGTTCTTTAGGTAATTAAAAGAGTCCGGAGAATATTTTTGTTTACCGTAATGAAAAACAGGACTTGAGAACAACATAGTATCATCAATATCTAAACCAACATTAATTGGGTGCTCAGGAAGCTCTGAAGCAATCTTGTCAACAGTTGTCCAACTGATATCCGAGTAATGCGTTGGTGCTTGTTTTGAAAGAGTATGCATATCTATGGTTGCATTAGTATTGGCGAGTACTGATACCGAAAAAAGTGAGCTAAGTACAATGATGGTAGACGTCTTCATTTTTAATCCTAGTAAGAGTTTGTATGCTTGTGGCTTAGGTTTCAATCGATCTTACATCTTTTATTATGCTGTGCATTCGCTCAAAATTAGTTTTTATTAATGGCTTTTCAAAGTGTCTTGAAATCCTGTGTTTCATCGTTGTCGATTTAGAAGTGTGCCCAGTGTGGTGTGCTGTTTATTTAATGGTACTGACAGTCTCGTTGACCCATGTTATCTATTCACTTTTTGTCCTGAAGTTTTTAGATCCGATGAACTTACCGTTTGGTGAACATTGATGTAAATCGAATTGATTTAAGTCGTATCTTGAGGTGTCCATACTGAAACCTTCCGAAGTTCTATCTCTAAATTAAATTTCGATTCACATAACAGATTGATGTAAATTGAGTTTTATAATCCATGCCAGCATCATAGCTCTGATGACATTCAAACCAAGGAAAACAAATAGAAATACCAAACCTTCCCTTAAGTTAAACCTAAATTAGTGGAACTTGAAGTAAGTCATCAATCAGAAACCACATTATTGAAAGTTCTTTCATAATTAAATTAGGTCAAAAAATGAAAAAAATATTGATCACTTGTGCTACCAGTAATATTGGCTCAGCTCTAGCTAAAAGATTGGCTGCAGACAACGAGCTTTATCTTGCCGCTCGAGATACAGCTAAATTGGACAATATTGTCGATACCGTCGTCACATCAGGGCGTCATAGTGTACTGGCACATCACCTGGACTTCTTCGACAAAGGATCTATCGACCTGTGTGCAGACTCCATTACTGAGTTTGGTGGGCTGGATGGATTAGTTTTTATCATTCCAAGGATTCCGCCTTCTAGTAGTGTATTTCCGGACGATGAGGCTTGGAGAGACTTGTACGAAAAATATTTTATATTACCTTTGAGGCTTATCAAAAAGCTTGTTAATCACTCACGATTAAACAGTGGGTGTAAGATCGTGTTGATTTCCGGTCTAAGCTCAAAGAGTGCTCTAACACATTATTCTACAAATAATTGTCTGAGAAGTGCTTGGGTTGGACAAGCAAAAACGATGGCGTTGTATTTAGCCTCTCAGAACATATCTGTGAACACTATTTCACTCGGAGGTGTCATGACTGAGAGTTACACTCAAAAGATGCGAGATAAAGCAGAGGCTCAAGGGGTCAGCTTTGAAGAATTTATGGTTAGTGAAGTTGCAAATATCCCACTGAAAAAGTACGCCACGGTAAACGATGTTACAGAATCTATAGTTGCCTTGTTAGGTCCATTAGCGAATCATATGACAGGGCAAAATATTTTGTTAGATGGTGGTTTTAACAAGGCGTATTGATTGAATTATTTTAAACTTGTATGGACTCAGAGGTAGCTTTTCAACGGCTCCTTTGAGAGTGTCCAGAATTCTGTGTAGCTGTCTAGACTTTAGCCTCAAAGGCTAAAGATCGACAATATGGTTAAGAAAGCACTTGAAGCTTTTGCTCGTGAGGCAGCAAAGTCAATTAAGACAGAATCTGATCTTGATGACTCTTGAAAACTGTTAACCAAGGTGACCGTTGAAACGGCCTTAAACGCTGAACTCGATGAGCACCTTGGATAGCAAAACCACGAATTTAGAGTGAGTTCCAATTCCCGCAACGGCTAATAGGGTAAGTTAATCCTCGCGATCGTGAAGCTAGTTTTTAGCCTCAACTCGTCCGCAAACACCCAACTCACTTTCAATCCATGGACCACAATATATTAAGCTTGTACGCAAAGGGCATGGCCACACGTGACATCGTCGCAACGTTCAAGGAAATGTATGATGCTGCTTTCTCACCAACGCAGATATCAAAAGTAACGGGCTCGGTGCTGATTAAGTGATTTAATGTCAGTCGCGACCTCTCGACGATATTTACCCTACTGTCTCAAAGCGCGATTAGTCAGATGATGTCATAGTTTTATGGCTTGGTTGATCATCTAGGCTATTGCCTAGAAGACGGTAATTTATGATCTCTCCAAGCTTAATTCGGTTTAGATAGTCTTCGACTTCGTGTTTAACTAACGGGGCAAACAAATAAAGACCGATGACGTTAGGCAACGCAATTAGAAATACTAGGGCATCAGAGAACATCAGTACAGCATCGAGATGGAGCATGCTGCCTAGAGCAACAAAGCAACAGAACATAAGTTTGAATAAAAATTTTGAGTGACGCTTCTCACCGAAGAGATACGTCCACCCCTTCAACCCATAGTATGACCATGCAATGGTAGTTGAAAAAGCAAATAACAGAGCTGCAATTGCTAGTGGATAAGGGGCCCAAGTAAAATGATGTGCAAAGACAGCCGAAGTTAATTCAATACCGACAAGGTCACCATTAATCAGACCGGCTGGATAAGCAGTAGAAATCACCACCAGGGCGCTCAGAGTACAAATAACAACGGTGTCAATCAGTGGTTCAAACAAGGAGACTAGGCCTTCAGAAGCTGGTTCCTCTGTTTGTACCGCCGAGTGGGCAATGGATGATGAGCCTATTCCGGCTTCATTAGAGAATACGGCCCGTTGGAATCCAACTATGATGGCTCCAATTGCACCACCAGTGGCACTTTCTAGGCTAAAAGCGTGTAAGAATATGAGTGATACAGCACTTGGTAAGTGCTCTACGCTTTTGATAAGAATAATGCAGGCAGAAATCACATAGAGAATAGCCATGATCGGAACAAGTTTGGCGGTTACCTTAGCGATGGAACTGATACCTCCAAGAATGACTAGAGCTACTAGCACCGCCATAATCAAACCAAACAGCCAACCTTTATCGGCAAAGAAGCTTTGGCTTTCTCCTGTGATAACCAGTAACTGTGAATAGGCTTGATTTGATTGGAACATGTTGCCAATTCCTAAGCACCCAATAACAAGAGCAAGTGCATAAAAGCTTCCTAAACATTTACCTAAAGTCGGGTAGTTACGACTTTTTAAATAATGCTCAAGGTAGTACATAGGGCCACCTGAAATACTGCCATCTGGATTTACTTTTCGGTACTTTACACCCAAAGTACACTCAACCAGCTTGGTCGACATACTGAGAAAGCCAGCCATGATAAGCCAGAAAGTTGCGCCTGGTCCGCCAATAGTGATTGCTACGGCGACGCCACCAATATTACCAATCCCGACGGTCCCTGATATTGCAGTGGCAACAGCTTGAAAGTGAGAAATTTCCCCCGTTGCTCTTGGGTTGGTGTAGTCGCCTCTAATTAATCGAAATGCTGTTGCCAAACCACGTAAATTAACAAAATTCAAATAAAAGGTGAAAAAAATAGCGGCAACGCTTAGCCAGAGAACAATGATGGGCACTGAGTAACCGAATAAGTTTATTTTGTAGAAAACGATTGAAGAGAGTTGGTGTGCGATAGGAGAAATGATGGAATTGACTTGCTGATCAAAGTTAAGTGCTTGAGCAGAGTTTGTGGCCAAAGCGGGAGAAGACAAACTTAATGGTACAAACCAAGCTAGCACTCGAAAGGCTTGATTAAGTGGATGTAGATGCATTGCTTAAAGTCCTGCGTTATTAACGGCATAGGATTCATCTTAGATAAAAGATCCGAATACTATTAGAGCCAGAAGTATGTTAAAAATGGGGCCAGTAAGTTGCTAAATTGTTGATAGTTATAATAAAATGAAACATTTGTTTTACATGGAGTTTGACGAAGGTGCCAGTCTACAAACTCAGATTAAGAATATGATCACCTCCAGCATTCTCGATGGTCACATTAGTTCAGGTGCACCATTACCTTCATGTCGAGAGCTAGCAAAAACGCTTGGAGTTTCCCGTAATACTGTGGTTCTTGCTTATGAGAGGCTGATTGAGGAAGGGTATGCAATTGCCAAAGAGAGAAAAGGATTCTTCGTCCACTCTACTTATGACGAGAATCTAGTGGCAAGTCACTCCTCTTTACCGTCAAGAGGATCGAATGTTAATTGGGATAATAAGCTTAAACTGATGCCGTCTGAGCAACATCTTTTTTATAAACCGGATGCTTGGAAACAGTGTGAATACCCATTTATTTATGGGCAACCTGACCCTGATTTTTTTCCTGTTAGGGAATGGCGCGAGTGCTCTCAGCGAGCTGCACAGACTTTGCATGCAAAAGAGTGGCTTCAAGACCGTTTCGATGAAGATGACTCGTTATTAATTGATCAACTTAGGACTCGTATTCTTGCTCGCCGAGGAGTTCGTTGTAACAAAAATGAGATCTTGCTTACGGTGGGTACCCAGCATTCATTATATCTACTGAGTCAATTGCTCGGAGGCGATCACGCTTGTCTCGGGTTAGAGACTCCCGGTTATTCCGATGTTCGTCACATTTTTGATCTTAACCAAACACAACTTCGTGAGTTGGACGTAGATGAAGGTGGGTTGGTCGTGAACCAAAAGATTGATGGTTGTGACTATGTATTTGTAACGCCCAGCCATCAATCACCTACAACTGTCACCATGCCGCTTGAGCGTCGCCTTAAGCTGTTGCAAAAAGCGGCTGACCATGATCTTGTGCTTATCGAAGATGATTACGAATGCGAGCTTAATTTTCATTCAGCGCCAACTCCGGCACTGAAGAGTCTAGATAATGAAGGTCGGGTCATTTATATAGGTAGTTTGTCAAAAACACTTGCTCCGGGCTTGAGAGTTGGCTACTTGGTTGGGCCAGAAGCCTTAATACGTGAAGCTCGTGCGCTGCGGCGATTAATGATGCGTCACACTCCATCGAATAATCAACGCGCATTAGCACTTTTTCTAGCTGGCGGGTACCACGATACTTTAGTACACAGACTGACGCTTAGATATTCTGAGCGCTATGAGGTGCTAAAAACAGCCTTACAAGAGTTTCTTCCTAGCGTGGAATTAACACCATCATTAGGCGGAAGTGCGATTTGGCTTAAAGGAGCTCCAGATTTAGACTGTGTCCGTTTACAAAGAGAAGCGTTGAAACATGGTGTGTATATCGAGACTGGAATACAGCACTTTCATCAACTGTCCAATAACGAATATGAGGCAAGCCGATATTTCAGGTTGGGGTTTTCTCTGATAAAGACGGACCGTATTCGAGATGGAGTCCGTCTTTTATCGTATGCGGTTGAGCAAGTGCTTTCGACTACAACGCTGGCGTGAGTATCTTCTCTTCTACTTCTGTCAGTGCTTTGTCGATTGCTTGTGCTATCAGGTCGATCTCGTATTGCTGAGTAATAAGCGCAGGACTCAAACACAAGGTGTTATTGAGTGTCTGGAATGAGCGATTCGTTCTGCCAATAATAACGCCTTGTTTTAGGCAGTTAGCCGCAATGGCAGCACTTATACTCTCATCAACAGGTTGCTTGGTTTCTTTGTCTGTTACAATCTCGAGGCCGACGAAGAGACCTTTACCACGTACATCACCGACAATGGGGTGTTTTTTCTGTAACTCAAGCATCTTTTCTTTCAGGTATTCGCCTTGTATCCGTGCATTTTCGACCAAGCTTTCTCTTTCTATGATCTCTAGATTAGCTAGTGCAGCGACAGGCCCTGCAGTACAACCACCAAACGTAGAAATGTCGCGGAAAAAATCCATACGACTGGTTGTATCTTGATCATGGATCAATTGATAAATACGCTCCGTGGTTACCGTGCATGAGATAGCGGCATAACCTGATGCAACACCTTTAGCCATAGTGACGATATCAGGCTGTATGCCGTAATGCTGATAGCCAAACCACTTACCAGTTCGGCCAAGGCCACATACGACTTCATCGATGTGCAGTAGTACATCATATTGGTGACATATTTCTTGTACACGTTGCCAGTAGCCAATTGGTGGCTCAATAACACCGCCTCCTGCCGTAATAGGCTCAAGGCAAATAGCGCCAACGGTATCAGGTCCCTCTCTCAGTATTACTTTTTCAATTTCATCGGCGGCTTTAAGACCATAATCTTCCATTTCGCCCCATTGAGAACGATACTCACAGCAGTGAGGTACGCTAACAAATCCAGGAGTAAATGGCCCGTATTGATCGCGCCTTTCTTCTTGGCCTGTTGCGCTTAAGCACGTAATCGTTGTGCCATGATAGTCGCGCTCGCGATAAAGTATCTTGTACTTTTTTCCGCCATATTTTTTTGCAGCAATTTGCCTTACTAGTTTAAATGCTTTCTCGTTGGCCTCAGAACCAGAATTTGAGTAATAAACGCGGCTTAGTCCGGGCATTTTCTCAAGGAGCTTTTTGGCAAAGCGCCCAGCGGGCAGGTTACCAGCGGTTTGAGCAAAGTAGTTCATAGTCACTAATTGGTCTCTAACGGCATTCGCGATCTCTTCGCGGCCGTAGCCAACATTGACACACCAAACGCCACCCGAGACAGCATCTAAGTATTGTTTGCCGTGGACATCCCAGACATACATACCTTGGCCTTTTTCGATCATCATAGGCGTAGCTTGGTGTGGCTTCATATGGTGCCAGACGTGTTCATTGTTGCTGTCAACCAGTGATTGAATATCCATGTCCTTCATCATCAGCTCCTTAAGATTACTACTTTTTATAACGGCTTAACTTTGATACTCGATGAATGAACCATTAGGTCAGGTTAACTCACCACTGCTTAGTTAAGGTGTTGTGCGTGTGAATAAAGTTTACAGATCAATGTGACGAGTTGAGTAGAGCCAGATGTGGATAGTTTTAAGTCCAGTTCTGGTACCAAAAAAAATGCTTGTTGGCTCTACGCTCAATGGGTTAGGTCACCTACATTAATGGTTCTGTTTATGACTGGGTAGTAAAACAAGCAATGGACGTTATTTCTCTGTCAACCACAACCCTAGCTTTAACCACCTTGGTGGTGGTTTTAGCTTCTGTGCTATCGAGTTTGACAGGGAGTGCTGGTGGTATCTTGATGTTCACTGGCATGAGTGTATTCATTCCCGTGAGGCCATTAATTGCAATTCATGCATCCATTCAGATTGTGGGGAATGGCATTCGTGCTTGGTTATTGCGCCGTGAAGTTTCTTCCAAAATGTGCATACCATTTTGTATTGGTGCTTTGATCGGTGCTGCGTTGACGACCAGATTGCTGGTTGAGCTAGTAAGTGATTTGTTTGCCTTATATCTATTACTAATACTGATTGCTTATACATTGTTTAAACCCAAAAAACTGCCGATGTTAAAGATAAAAGATCGGAGTTTTTTTTGGGTAGGGTTGGCAGCAGGAAGTTTAGGAATTATAGCGGGTGCAGTTGACCCTTTGCTTACGGCATTTTTCATGCGTGATGATTTGTCAAAGGAAAGTATTGTTGCCAACAAGTCTATCATGCAGCTTCTTGTCCACTTAACCAAAATACCGGCATTTCTCTATCTTGGCTTTTCATTCTCTGACAATGCGGGGCTGATTGTAATTTTTGCTCTGGCTGCATTTTTAGCAACAAAGCTAGGAGTGTTTCTACTGACTAAGGTAAACACAGCCTTATTTTTACGTTTGATGTGGTGGGCACTGCTAATATCTGGCGGGCAATTGGCCTATCAAATTATCACAATACACCTTAACTAGAATAATAGGAAAGACTTATGACATTGGCTTATCAGGTAAAAAACCCTTATACACAAGAGAGCATTGGTCAATTTCACTTTAGTTCAAAAGAAGAAATTGCAAATTGTTTTGCCATCCTTCATGAGGGGCGTGAAGTACAGTCGAAGCTAAGGGCTTTTCAGCGTTCTGATATTTTGCGTAAATTAGCGGGTTTATTAGAAACCCATGCTGAATCTTTAGCATCAATGATAACGCAAGAAACAGGAAAAACGATCGCAGATAGCCGAATCGAGTTGACGCGTGCTATTAATACCACCATTGCTTGCAGTGAAGAAGCACGTCAAATCCAAGGTGAAGTGCTGGACTCTGATGCCTATGCACCTGCGAGAGGCAAAACTGGTGTTGTTCGTTACACTCCTATCGGTACCGTGCTATGTATTACACCTTTTAATTTCCCTATTAATATAGCAATGCACAAAATTGGCCCAGCTTTTGCTGCAGGCAACCGGATTATTTTTAAACCAGCACCGATTAACCATGGTTCAGCAGCAAAGTTGGTCGAGCTTTGCTACGAAGCGGGCATCCCAAAAGAAGTGCTGCAGCTTCTTGTGCCAGATATTGATCAAATGGCTGGGCTAGTGAGTCATCCAGACGTTAATGCGGTGAACTTCACCGGAGGTCATCCAGCGGCTGAAGCTATCGCTGCCCACGCAGGTTATAAAAAAATGCTGTTTGAATTAGGAGGCAGTGATCCACTCATTGTCATGCCTGATGCAGATCTTGAAGCTGCGGTTAATGCTGCTATTCAACAGCGTTTTGCTACGGCAGGTCAGCGCTGTACTGCTGCGAAACGTTTGTTTGTCCACCAAGACATATATAATGAATTTCGTGACTCACTGTTGAGCGCGAGCAGTGAGCTTGTTGTAGGTGATCCTGCTAAAGAAGCGACTTTTGTCGGGCCGCTTGTCAACGAGCAATCCGCTATTCAAATACAAGATGTGATTGATCAAAGTGTGAAAATGGGTGCCCACATTGTTCTTGGTGGACAAAGAGAAGGCAATATTGTTTTTCCGACCATATTAGAGAATGTGCCAGATGATAGCCCAGTGATGACAGAGGAAGTGTTTGGCCCGGTTATTCCATTGCGTGAGTTTGCGTCTATCGATGAGATTATTCCTGTTATCAATAGTAGTGATTATGGTCTTCAGGCTGGTGTATTTACTCATGACTTGAGAACAATAAATAGGTTGTTCGATGAGCTAGATGTGGGGACTCTTGCGGTGAATGACGGTCCTGGATTTAGAGCAGAGCACTTTCCATTCGGAGGAGTGAAGAATAGTGGTATTGGTCGAGAAGGAATAAAGTATGCGATAAGAGAAATGTCTGTTACTAAAACGCTAGTGTTATAAATATTTATCTATGGTGTGTTGATGTAGTTTGGACATTAGATTACGCAACTTCACTCATTTATGGGGAAGTTAAGCAAAAGGTAACTCGTTTTTCTCTAAATTAAAGCCCGTGAAGTTTTAACGGGCTTATCGGACAATACTTCACAGGCTTCGATTTTGAGAGCGATACTCATTTTTGTAAAAATAATTTTATAGCCTATGTTTATGATAAAAATGGGCTTTTATTGAGAACAACCTTATCTACCTATTGGTAGGTAGATAAGGTTGTTGACGCGAAACCGATCCGATCTTAAAGTACACCCACTGACGAGGAGATGGTCTCTGCTACTCCTCCATTTTTTTGAATAAGCTACCTATCTACTAGTAGGTAGTTTTTAGATTAAGGGTTTCATTATGTTTAACACATCTTCTATTGCACTAATTGTTGGCGGTTCTTCTGGTATGGGTAAAGCAACAGCAGAGCGACTGCTTAAGTCTGGTGTGCCTGTAATGATTCTCTCTCATGACAAACAGAATCTTGCTGAAGCAAAATTGGATCTGGAATCAACCACGAATGGTCATGTTGAAACGGCTCAGGTTGATTTATACGACCCTTCTGCTGTTCAAAGCTTTATTGAACAGTTAAATGCAGAAAAACGTCACATTGGCTACTTGGTGAATGCGGCTGGTTTCTTCAAACCTGTCGATTTCCTTGAGCATTCTGAGCAAGATTACGACCTTCAGTTAGATATGAACCGTGCTTTCTTCTTCATTACACAAGCTGTTGCGAAAAATATGAAACAGCACGGTGGTGGTGCAATTGTAAACATCGGTTCTATGTGGGCACATCAAGCAATTAAAGCAACGCCTTCTTCAGCTTACTCAATGCAGAAAGCGGCACTACATGCACTAACAAAAAACTTGGCCATTGAACTAGGTGACCACGGTGTACGTGTAAACGCAGTGGCTCCAGCAGTCGTGATGTCAACAATTTATAAGTCATTCATCGCTGAAGATGAGATTGAATCTGCATTACAAGGCTTTAACGACTTCCACCCAATCGGTCGAATTGGTTCTACAGACGATGTTGCCGACGGGATTGAGTACCTACTATCGAATAAGTCTTCTTGGGTAACGGGTACGATTCTAAACGTCGATGGCGGCGTGATGGCGGGTCGAAACTAAATTATTTACGACTTTTCAAGATGTGGCAGTTGTTTCAATAAAGAAATACTGTAACCAAACGAATAAAAATTAGAAATAGAAAGGCTAATGTATGCGTAAGATAATTGCACTTGGATTAATGGCTACTTCAATGAATACTGTTTTTGCTGCAGATGGGGCTTATACAGGAACTATTGATACGACAACGAGCAAAGGCAATCAAGTAAAGGTAGAGCGTGTTAAGGTTGATTTTATTCTTAAAGGAAGAAATAAAGCGTCAAATGGCGGTTTGAAATTTAGTTCGAATGCTTCACATGACCAAAAATTCCAATTGAAAGGTCGTCGTGATTAACGCTAAATCATGCCATGAAAATACTGTGCCGTCGGGTGCAGTTTTTTCGTTTTGTGATTAGGGGGAGCATTGGTGCGAACTAGGTAATAATGTGGACGGGCTTTGTTACGTAATTCAGCTTAGAGATAGAGTCGCCCGTTTCTTGTATTTCTTAGTCAATACGATAAAGTTTTAGGCACACCTAATCCAGTAAGCTTGTTCAACGTTTTTATAATCGCATAGGTTTCACCCACCTGAGCATTGTAGTTCCCCAGGCTTAATTTTTCACCTAGCAGCTGCTTTACTCGTTACATTGCGGTCTCGGATAGAGAGCGCTTGTGATAGCCATACCGCTTTTTACACTTCTTGTTGGAGCCGCAGAGCTTCTGGCAACCTACCCCTAAGTTTCGAACATGCCCTTGTTCTCAGAAGGCTGCCCTTTCTCTTGGCGGGATGAGCGGAACAGCTCGCTTGATCCGTATGGCATCATGGCAAATCCTTGTGTCATAAGCGCAATTGTCTGATATCTCGATGATTTTCCGACGTGTCTGCATGAGTAACTTGGGGAGCACTTCGGCATCGGTTACGTGAGATAAGCTCAGCTCTGCTGTGCTATTTCGTGGGGGCTTGTATCTACTGCGATGTGCAGCTTACGCCATACTCTGCGTATCCCGTCAGTTCTATGCTTCTTGACTTTACATTCACCTTCGCCATTAACCTTGAGACCAGTGGCATTAATGGCTAGGTGTTGTATCACACCTCTGGTTTTAGTTTTAAATGAAACCTCAACATCTTTAGATCGACGGCTTATACAGGTGTAGTGTGGGCAAACCAGCGGAATATTAGCCAGCTTAAATACGGAGTTTAGAAAACCTTGCAGCGCTTAAGATTATGATTTTCATAATATCTCCTAGATTTATGACGTTAATTTTATCCTACTAAATCCTCCGTAGCACTACTGTCAGCGAATTAGCAAATCATGCACTTCTTTTTGTAACAAATGGCGATCTAACGTGGTTGGTTGTAATAGCTCACCAATATTGACTTCGATACGAGACCAAAAACGAGTCGGGCGCTTAGTCAACGCGTGTCCATTTTTATGGCTGAAGAAAGAGCCCCATAAGCCCTTTAACGCCATTGGAATCACGGGTACAGGTTTTCTCTTTAAAATCTTCTCAACACCGGGTCTGAACTCGCCCAGTTCACCATTTGAGGTCAAACGACCTTCAGGGAAGAGACAAACTACTTCATCATTACTAAACGCTTGCTCAATCTGTTCGAAAGCTCTTTTGTAAGTCTCTGCACATTTGCGTGGAGAGCAGATTGGGATAACTCCAGCATGACGAAAAACGTGTTTAAGAACAGGTAGCTCACTGATTGACTTGTCCATCACGAATCGAACAGGGCGGGTTGATGTACCCATTAGAATCAAAGCGTCCACATAGCTTACATGGTTTGCCACAATCAGGGCAGCGCCTTGCTCCGGGATATGCTGACGACCGGTTACCGAAACTCGGTACAGGCAGTGGCTTAGCAAGTAGCTAATAAAGCGCTGAGTAAACTCAGGTACTTGACGGTAAACATAGATGGCTACGATGAAGTTACCGACGGCCAAAATCGCAAATAGCTCAACAATAGAGAACTCAAAAACACTTAACACCAAGATAGAAACAGCAGCGGAAGCGACCATAAACAGTGCGTTCATGATGTTGTTTGCCGCAATAGATTGAGCACATTCGCCTTCTTCTGAGCGCGATTGGATAAACGCATAAAGGGGAACAATAAATACACCTCCGCTCACACCTACCAAGAACAAGTCGATCATCACTCTAATATGCGAAGACTGAGCAACAAAGCTTTGTACATCGTAATATTGGCTTGGGAAAGATTCGATTGCAGGCACTGCCCATAAAAGGTCGGCACTGAAAATCGTTAAGCCCAAAATACCAAATGGTAGAATACCCAGTTCAACTTGATTGAAAGACAGCTTTTCACACAACCATGAACCTGTTGCGATACCCACTGAGAACAGAGCCAACAATAGAGAAACCACAGTGCTGTCTGCAAATAGGTGTTCACGAGCAAAATTTGGGAATTGAGTTAGGTAAGTCGCACCCATAAACCAGAACCAACTGATCGCGAGAATAGACATCCAAATACCGCGTTGTTTTTGTGCCAGTTTGAGTGTTTTCTTCAAACCAGTAATAGGTTCTAATTTTACTTTGTCACTTTTCTTACTTGGCAGAGAAGGGATGTTAGCGCTGCTTAAAAAGCCTAGAAGTGAAAGCGTAATTACAATGCAAGAGGCGATAATCATGCCGTTTGGAACTGCAAGCAGAAGACCTGCGCTTAATGTACCAATCAGGATAGAAAGGAAAGTCCCAATCTCAACCCAAGCATTACCTTTCACTAGATCATCCGATTTTAGCGCTTGAGGAAGTAGAGCGTATTTCACAGGGCCGAAGTAAGCCGATTGAGTGCCAGTCATGAAGAGTAGCACCAGCATTAGGATAGCACTCTGCGTCATGATAGCCGTCGCAGCACAACTCATGATCACCAATTCAATAAGTTTTAAGCGGCGGATTAGCTTAGCTTTGTCCATGTTGTCGGCAATCGCACCAGCGTGAGCTGAAAACAGAAAGAAGGGAAGAATAAATAAGCCAGCCGCAAGGTTAACAAAAAGATCGACCGACATCGGTAGTGAATCAATTTGGCTGTAGGTCACCATCAGCAAGAGAATATTTTTGTAGATATTGTCGTTCAGTGCACCAAGGCACTGAGTAACGAAATAGGGGAAGAATCGTTTAGTAAAAAACATGCTGGCTCCGTAGGGGCAAAATCGCGTTGAGATGGGAGCACTTTAATGGCTGATCTTTAGGAAACCAGCGTAAAGAAAAGAGTTACGTTATGAGAAACCAAAAGTAACACTTTGCGATACTTCTGGTTTCATTAACTTGAGACATTGAACGGATAGGTGCTTTTATACGTTACGAGATTAGCTTAATTTCGGAACCAGACGCTGAGCATTCTCAATGTAACGAACAAGATAAAGCCAGACAGTCCAATAAAGCCCAAGGTGATGAGATAAAAGAACAGACGCACCAAGCGAGCTTTCATTCGTTTGAAAAAACCGAGGCTTGGTGTAAGTTCAGGAACATGCTGAAAGCTTGAGATCATCACCCAAGCGGCAAGCGCCCACAACGCCGTTACGCCACTCGGAATAAGATAGGACTCCCCAACCACATCAGAAAGTTGCAAGAGTGTGGCAATGAACACCGCAAAACCAGCAAATGCAACCAACATAAACAAAGTGAGAATAGGTCTTGTCTTGATAGATAGGCTTTTGAGTTTATCGAGCATCAGTTCTTCCTATTTACGTTCCCAAGGGTTAAACAGCGGGAACGTCCAACGACGCATCGCAATCACCAGAGAGGTACCGTGCTTCTCGTTCATTTCCAGTGAATCGTCGCTTTGACAGATCGTATAAAACTCATCAATGACCTTTTGTAGCTTCTGCTGCATCTTCTTGTTAGTTGGCAAGCTCATTAAGCCCGTTGCCATCACTAGCTTTTCACCCTCGCTAGAGAAATAGCTCTGGAAGAAAGCTTCTTGAACTTGTTGCTGGAAGAAACACTGAATAGGGCCACCTGTGTGCCAACGGAAAGTCGGGGAAATACGCAGACGAATCTTATTGCCTGGCAGCAAGTCGATGATATTGAGACGATCGAGTTGGGCGAGCTTTTGTATCAGCTCTAACTCATCAAAGGTGTATTGCTCGATGATTTGCTCGAAGCGATAACCATTGACCACACAAACCGCAACCAACAATAAGCCTTTATCATCAACCAGCTGTTTTTCTTGTTCTAGCGTGAGCGACTCCAGCCCTTTGTTGTGTGCCGCAGCCCGCTTAAATAGCTCAGACATCTCCAAACCAATTAGTTGACAGATACGCTCCAATCGATCGAGGCTAATTTGACTGCCTTCTGCCAATAAGCGCTTTACGGAGCCCTCGCTTAACTCCAAATGTTGTGCAACATCGACATAGTGCAAGCCATACAGCTTGAGTTGGCGTTTGAGTTCTTTGATAAGGTCTTGACTTTCTGACATATTAACCTTTACTCCTCAGTGTAATTATTCTAGCGAGATTGATTTACTGTTCAATGTTCTCGATTCGCATATTCGACTATCTCAAGCGCTGTATCCAGTTGATACTGTTCAATCTAAGCTGGATATTCTTACACACGACAGCGTTAATCTAAAAGAAATCGACCCAATGATGAGTGTGGACTAATTATTTATCTGGTCGGTGATAATTGCGATTAATTGGGGGAAAAAAGCCCTTTTGCAGTGTTGCAAAATGTAACTCACATGATTCAATATGCTCGGTACTTATCGTCTTTATCGATTGGAAAGAAAGTGGCTAAATTAGCTAGAAAGACAGATATAAAATCAGTATTTGAACCACTTAACTTGCTTCTTCTTGTTTTTATGGCTTTGCTTACATTTCTATTTAAGTCACGACTCAAAGTTTTTCGCTGAACTCATCACACTGATTGCACTTATAACCCTGTTTATAGAAAAACAGAGGAAAGCCTAACAATATGAACACCAGAAACGCTGGCCGCTTACCCTTTGTATAGGCAGATAAGTCACTACTTCCGCAGTGAGGGCAAATGTCTAGCTTTTCTCCTATTTCTTGAGAGTGACTTTCTAGGCATTCAGAAAAATCACTATTAAGAATTTCGGTTGCTTCCTCTAAGTCTTCTTCTGAAACCATTAACCGAACACCTCCAATTGCATTCGAATATAGCCATTGTGTATTCACCGTATGTTCATCTCCAATGAAGCTTTTAATACCAGCACTTTCTAGGTTAGCTTTGGCAATATGGGCTTCATGTGGAAAAGAAAACCTTGCTACTACAATCATGAATTTCTCCTCAAGGCATAGACATAATGCCCCCACGAATGAGCTAAAGTCCTAACAGTCACCATTTCTCGATTATGACGCTGTGGAGTAGATAACCTTATCATCACAAAAGCTTACAGATTCTAAATGACTCACTTCTAACTTGTTCAACATTTCACTGTCTAGCTCATGAATTTTGAAACCGAAGACAAGGTGGATCCCCTCAAGTGCTTCATCAGAAAGTAACGTTTCTAGGATTAATGCTTGTTTTATAAGCATGAGCCCAGGTCGATTAGAAATATCCATATACATACTTCAATCTTTCAACAGCCTCACTCCCACTCAATGAACAAAGATAATAAAGTCATTAGCCACAAGGCTATCCTGAAACACTTACAAATCTATCTTAAACCGATGTTACTCGATAAAGCCCAAAATACCGACGTTTCCTGGGTCATGGCGATGGTCAAAGATGAAGCTCTTAAAGCCGTAATTGTGCATACTCGTGACAATTAAGCAAAACCCGCGAAGTTATTGGGCATTAGTCGTAGTAATTTCACTATCAAAATAAAAGATACAGCCTCTCAACGACAAGGCAGGTGAAGCTTAACTGTACCGGTATATTTGATGTGCTCTTTAAGAGTTTAGAACACCGACTTTCAACTAATCGTAACTCATTATTGGACAGAACTGAGTCAGTTATATTACTAAATTAGAATATAACGAATTAGTCCAAGTATGGAAAAGTAACGTCTAGTATAACGGGCTTTTGCTAGCCAAAATTGAATGAAACACCTAAATCACAGTGTTCCTTTGAAAAAATGCGCCACGAGTAAACGTCCCGTTAATGCATTTGTTAGGAGCGACCTTCCACGAATCAATCTCATGCACAACGTAACCTGAGAGCTTATTTATGTAAGTCTCTGGCGCTATCTGTCGGCTTAAGCTGGGAAATATATTCTCTCTGTAATTCTTATGGTGCAAAATGGATGCCCACCGAGTAATGACCAAAAAGTGGTTACTGTGCGTCAGACTGCGGGCTACAAAACCACCTAGCATTCCTTCAGCTTTTTGCATTTCTGGGTTCCAAACTCGCGTTTGGTCGAGCATGAATCTATCTACATCTTGTACTTCTTCACATTGAGCAAGACGAAGAATACAGCCTTCTATAGGTGCATCGTTGTTGCTCAAGGAGGGGATATTCAATACGTTTTCAAAGTATTGGATTTGGCAATGGCTCAAGGTATCTGATTGCTTACTTTTTTCAAATATACTGTCATGGATTGTATCCATAAAACGTACAACGTCTTCATCAGACTTCCATCCACCAAGAACTACAGCTTCCTCATCATTCGTCCAACCACCGAGTTGGCCTTCAAAACCATCACAACTATCTAGCTCACTCCAAGCTAGCTGTCCTCGGTAAAACTGTTCCTTTCTATCGGGTTTGATTGTGCATTTGATTAGTTTTGTAATTGCCAATAGAGAAGCTCCTAACGCCGCCTTCAGCCGCCGCCGAAGGCGGTCGGCTGGAAGGCTTTGTTATGTGGCGGTTGCAAATTTGCTGAGAGCAGAACCCTCGAACCTGAAATACTGCTTTTCTTTAACTTGATCTGCACCAATTGCAGCATAGAACTCACCAGCTACAGGGTTTGAACTTTCTGCTGTCCAATCTAGTCGATTGCAACCATTTTCAAGAGCGTAATTTGCAATGAATTGCATAAGCTGTTTTCCAACTCCTGTACCTCTTGATGATGCAGACGTAAAAAGATCTTTCATGTAGATTTGACCAGAAAGTCTTGGCGCAGGATATAAGACTGAGAATGTTGCTAAACCTACCGCTTGATCTGACTCATCTATAGCGAGAAGAACCTGAACCCCAGATATTTCGGAGAAAACTCTGCTCTGAAAATAATTCCTAATACTTTCAAGCGAAGCTGCTTTACCACCAAAGTAATATTCTTCCAGCTCCATAAAGATAGGCAATATCTGTTCAATATGTGTTTTATTAGCAAATATGATTTTCATGATTATTTTAATTGAGCCACATAACGCCTGCCATAATACGCCACAACGTATTACGATAATGTTGATAGACCACCGAAAACACTAAAGCCAATCAATACCTAGAATGCCGAGCGTTGGTGGTCGTATTGATGGCTTTGTTATATTTATTTGACTACTATGTGCTTTAAGTTTTCAACTCCACCTCTGATGGTACAGCTATTTGTTCCAGCTACCCAAACAGGTTTTTGTGCTGCATAAGCAGTTAGAACAAGACTTAGCGTCATTTGTCCCTCAGGCGTTGTTCCATCAAAAACATAGTTATACCATTGATTTGTATGACACTCAGGCAAACCAGAAGGATTAGTATCCACCGTAATTAGAACCTGTTTCCCATATTCGGGACCAGACAAAACTTGTTTGATCTTTGTCGGATTGGCTTCACTTGCCAAAGTTAAACTTGGCAAAAGACAAACTAATAAGATTAAATTTAATTTCTTCATATATACCTCATACATTTCAAAAATATAACATTCTTAATAACAGGCCGGCTCGTTTTCCCTCCAACCTAACTTACAATCAATCTACCATAAACCATTAAAAAATATAGAATATACATAAATTTTATTATTTTACCTTCACATAAAAACGAGCCGGACTGTTATCACTTTTTACGTGGCATGTTATCTTGGGGAGTTCTTGCTTCAACTTACCTATTAACAACGACTTACTAATTGCTCTGCCGACAAAATGAGCCACTACTCTTGATAAAACAAGCCGTTTTTCATACTCAAACTCCTTCTAACACCAATAAACTGTATAAAAAAACAGTTTTGGGAGGTGGGAAATGGCAAGCAAATTCATTGAAGAAATCCGTAGACACATGCGAATGCGAGGTTATAGTCTCAAAACAGAAAAGGCCTATATATACTGGATAAAATACTTCATTCGCTTTAATAAGCTAAAGCATCCTCAAGATATGGGAACGACTGAGGTAACAGCCTATCTGTCTTATCTTGCTAATGAACAACACGTTGCTATCAACACTCAAAAAGTCGCGCTTAATGCGATTGCGTTCCTTTACAACCAGTTTTTACAAAGACACCTTGGTGATCTAGGTTTTACTTATGCTAAAAAGCAGCGCAAGGTTCCGAGCGTACTTACGCCAAATGAAGTCCAACTGATACTGTCACACCTTTCTGGTGTTAATCACAGCATTTTTTCTCTGTTGTATGGTTCTGGACTTAGAGTTAATGAGTGTTTGAGAATTAGAGTTCAAGATCTTGATTTACAGTACCTATCTTTAACCGTGCGAGATGGGAAAGGAAAAAAAGATCGCGTAACTTTACTTAGCCCAACGTTAATTGATTCTCTTCAATTGCAAATTCAGAAAGCGTCAAAAATACAAGAAGAAGATATCAAACAAGGCATCGGTCCCTCGCTTCCACACGCCCTTGGTAAAAAGTACCCGAACGCTTTTAAACAAATTGCTTGGATGTTTATCTTTCCTTCTTTAAGCATCTGTCGGCATCATTTACACGATTCTGCACCAAGAAAGGCTCTCAAACGAGCGGTGCAACAGGCTAAAATCTTTAATAAACGAATAACATGCCATACCTTCCGTCATAGCTTCGCTACCGAACTGCTGCGCTCGGGGCAAGATATTCGTACAGTCCAAGAGCTATTAGGACATTCAGATGTAGCGACGACACAAATCTATAACCATGTTATTGGCGAACATTTTGCGGGTACTGTAAGCCCACAAAATAAAATCTTTATTGAAAACTATAAGGAAAACCAATGATCCTGGCCATGAACCAAACATAAGGAAAATTAGGGCTTATTTGGAACAGATACTTGAGTGGAGTAAACAATCTTAATTGCTTTGGGGCAGAAGTGCTTCATAGTGAATTTTGCAACAGGCTGTTGCAAAATTGGGGTTGGAGTTTGTCCAGCAGCCTGTTGGACATTCGATGAAGCAGGCAATTTACTAATTGTGCAGCAGCTTGTTGTACAGATAAATCTCATGTTGGTTTCATGCGCACTAAACACGTCTTGGGGCAAAGACGTGTTTGCCGAGCTCGGCGTCAGCACGCCTTTGGACAAAACCTTGTTACGACTTTTGAAGGATGGGAATATTTCAGATAATCTGAACTAAGGAAAAATACTCGTTCAGACTACCGAGCAGCGACCACCTTTACTGTTCCAGTGCACTTTGGGGAAAAGACAGGTCAGTACAAATTGCTTATTTTGCAATGCACAGACATTTGTAAAAGTTAGGGGAAACTTGTGGCAATCAATGAGAAAACAAATAAACACATCAGAGCAACATGGGATCGCTTCAATAAGCCGAACAAAATGTCGATAGTGACTCTTGGTGAGATAAAAGATTTTGCAGAGAAACGAGGTTTAATAGTTGAAAGCGTTGAAGAGGTGGACTTTGGATATAATCCCCGAATCAAAGCTATTCAGATTAAAACAAACGAGGGCACAGCACTATATCCTCGGCAAAAGTTAGGTGAAATCGACTTGTATAACCAAAACGTTCAGCCAAACCAAGACTATGAGCATTTTTGGAATTCTGTGGACTGGTTTATGCCGATGTTCATGACGCATGGAGACATCAATCATGGTATTGAAGTTTCAAGGCTCAACGTTAGAGGGCACAGACACTCAAATAAAAGACTTATTCAAGAGCGATTCGAGACCCTGTAAATAATTCTGTGTAACTGCTCTTGGTTACAAGTATTCAGTTAATCGATCTTCGAACATAATCATAAAACGGTTTAGCGCTTGCTTCCAGTGATGAATTGGCATTGTCCACCTCTTGGAAGCATCCATAATCGCCAGGTACACCACCTTTTTGGCGGATTCATCTGTCGGGAACAGCTTACGTTTCTTGGTCGCTTTCCTGATGACGCTATTTAGTGATTCTATCGCATTGGTCGTGTAGATAGCTCTGCGGATATCTTGAGGATAGCTGAACAGAGTGTTGAGGTTATCCCAATGAGCCGTCCACGAGCGGCTGATTTGAGGGTACTTTTCATCCCATTTATCACCAAAGTGCTCTAGCGCCAACAGAGCTTCATCTTCAGTCGTAGCTTGATAGATTTCCTTTAAGTCTGCGGTAATAGTCTTGTAATCTTTCCACGGAACGTATTTCATTGAGTTTCGTACCATGTGTACGATACAGAGCTGGATTTGAGTTTTTGGATAAACGGCATTGATGGCATCAGGAAAGCCCTTGAGGCCATCAACACAAGCGATGAGGATATCATTTACACCACGATTTTGAAGTTCGGTAAGTACACTGAGCCAGAACTTCGCCCCTTCAGTTTCGGACATCCACATCCCAAGAAGTTCCTTCTGACCTTCCATATTGACACCGAGAGCAAGGTAAATGGCTTTGTTGATGACTTGCTTATTTTGGCGCACCTTCACAACAATGCAGTCTAGGTAAACGACGGGATAAACCGAATCAAGAGGGCGGGCTTGCCACTCAACAACTTGTTCTAAAACAGCATCAGTGACTTTAGATATTAGACTGGCGGAGATATCAGCATTGTACATTTCTTTGAAGGTTGCGACGATTTCTCGGGTAGTCATTCCTTTGGCATACAAGCTTAAGATCTTGTCGTCCATCGATTGGAATCGAGTTTGATGCTTACGAACGAGCTTGGGTTCAAAGGACGCGTCACGGTCACGAGGGATTTCTAGTTGGATCTCACCATCGTCAGTAATTAGGCGTTTAGATGAGTAGCCATTTCGACTGTTACTATCGTTGGTCGGTGAGTGTTTTTCGTAGCCAAGGTGATCATCAAGTTCAGCATTTAAAGCTGTCTCAACCGTCACCTTGGTTAACATTTTCCTGAAGTCATCAAGATCCGAAGGAGTCTTAATTGACTTAGCGGCTTCGCGAGCGAAGGCTTCTAAAGCTTTCTTATCCATATTGCTTATCCTTCGCCATGACTGGCTTAATTATAAGCAGATACACAATTTAAATTACAGGCTCTCACCTGACGTAAAACCTCACCGTTTAAAGAAATATCTTTCCATAAACCGAGCGTTGGATATCTTGAAAATTGAGTATTTCCTTCCGACGCTCTTGAATAATAAACAACGGTTCCGTTAGAAAGAAGCTGTGCAAATACCTCAGCATTTTCTAGGCTTGCCATCGGGATTAGATCATCATGATTGTTAGACGCTGTTTCATGACGATCTGACTCATCGTCAGCAATGGTCGATGCTAAAGTTGTAAGCCATGTATCTGTAACGCCGCCATTCTTGAAAGCGCTTATTCCGTTACACGAGTTATTGAGCGCTTTATAACGATCTGGAGTATCTTCTGCACACCAATCCCCCTTGTAGTAGTAGTAAATGTTGCCATAGACATTTTCCACAGAAAGTTTGTATGCTTTGGTGTTATCTGGAAATTTTAAGCTTGCTGGCATAAGGTTGGACCAAACATTTTCATCATCTGTTTGGTCCATGATTGAGCGAATATTAAGACCACTGATATCCAACTGCTTAGCATTAGCAATTTCATCAAAAACTGAACTGTTAGTTTTTAGGGTTACACTGCCATCTTTATTCGACGTAATACTAGCTAAGGTATAATCAAGTGTTACCCAACCGTTTTTGTCGAGTACCATATTGTTTTCGTCTGGAGTGTTTTCAAACTCAACAAATTGCTCTGTATCGTAGTCATAGATGAAATTAGTCTCGGTAACAGAGTTATCTGAAGATGCTTTTAGTGTCCCATATGAAATCACTAAGTCTGTACCGGACTCTTTTGCACCATCAAACCAATTAATGCCATCTGTTTTAATGACTTTCGCAAGATCGACTGGTTTGGCTCCCCTATCTGCTTCGTTTTCTTTGATTTTGTTTTCGAGGTTTGAATCGTTAATGGCGATGTGGTCGCGATTAATGCTGCCAGCAATGTCGCTCGGGTTGAAGTTCTCTCCCGCTGCTTCAATATTTTTGACGACTTCATCTAGGACTCGAGTCACTTCTTCATTGATCAACGCCGTGAGCGCTCCTACAGAAATACCAGCACCCGCTGCGGTTTCTGATAGTGCGTCAGTATTCTCTGCCATGACCGATGCGGTGACTTGAGCAACGCGGTGTAGGTTCTCAAAAGCTGCTTTTTGTGAGTCTGCTAGCTTGTTGTTATTTTTGGCCTCAATGTAATCTTGAGTTAAGTCGAGCGTTGTCCCTAACTTCTCTTGAATAGTTGCTTTGGCCTCATCTAATGATGCGCCACTTTCAATTTCATTTTGTATGAGTGTGGTTAATGGGCTAATAAACTCTGATTGTGGCGGAGCCGTTAAGCGGTAACTTTTGTTCAACACAACACCAGGGTTATCAGTGTCGATGGTTTGTCCCGCGACAACTTCAATCAACAGAGTGCTCTGTTCTAGTTGCTCTTGAGTTAAGTTATCAATGGTGAATTCACCATTGTCACCGGTTACGGCATTTGGCTCATCCTTATCACACTCTTTGTTGTTGTTTAGATCCAAACATGCATTAGCACCTACCAAATAGCCATCTGCGGCTTTGGCGGTGAGAGATGCTGTTGTTGCCGTTGAACCACCACTATCTGTTGGGCTATTCGAACTATCGCTACCACATCCTGCTATCCCTAGGGCTATTGCCACAGCTAACAGTGAACGTTGACCATTCATGTTAGTTCTCCTTTGTTGAGTTATTGATAAAAGTCTTCTATTCAGAAATCAATTGGCGGAATGTCATTGATAAATATGACTATTTATAAATCGAGTACCATTATTGTGGAATGTATCAAGTAGGGATTACGCGGAAAGCACAGGAGCTTTTATTCTAGAGTTACATCAAATTTGAATGTTTTTATATGCGAGTTATATCTCTAGTGAATGAATGGTGTTTGTAATTGATATTACTACCAGTTAATAAGTGACAGCTCATTTGGGAGTTGAGATGTGCATCATTGCGCATTTTTTGGTTGTTAAACTAAACTGGAACAATAACTTACATTTATAAAAACACATTAAACTAAGGGTATTTGATGAGTTTCTATTCCCCAAGTCGTTGCCGTGCCTTTTTATTTAGCACTCTTTCCTTAGCGGTTGTACCAACGTCTAGTGTTGCCGATATATCGACAACGCCTGTCATTGGTGGTGTATTCAGTTCAAGTGAGGTTTTGAAAAACCAGGTGCTTTCAAGCCTGAGTTACTCGGCCACACTAACTCGCGATGCAGCGATCTTTACGATCGCGGGTGTAACGCTTGATGCGTACATTCTCGCACTGCCTTTGGATGCTAAAACGAAAGCGCGGGTGATCGCTCAGTTGTCTAACCCGACTTATTCCATTCCTTTGGGCTACTTTCTCTATAGTTACTACGATCGCTATTCGGGCTTGGGTAGTGAAGATGTATTCAAAGCATACCTATCGACAGCCTACGATGATGAGGTATTAAGAGGTTTTGAACATAGCCTCTATTATGTGGGTGCTGCGCCTGATTCTGATTACAAAGAGCCTGATACGTCCACAGAAGCAACCGGACATCATGAGGGCATTCGAATCGACGAACACTTCATTGCGAACATGGTTGTGATCTACGATGCGCTGTTTGAGATTGGCGTTTGGCAAGATATGGACACATTGCCAGAGAGCTACACCTATTTAACTAACAGTCCTGAAGATTTAGCAATCATTAATCAGATTCAACCGATTATTGTCGAATTAATTGCTCAGGTAGCGTCGGGAATGGAAGAGGGTGACATGAAATCGGCAATGCTCGCAATTGCCGAGGATGGTAAGCCGGAAAATGCCGATAAGTCGAATAACAAAGCACAAGCTCTTACTATCACCCTTATTGATTTTGTTCGCTTGAATTTACTCAAAGCCTACCGACAATTTGTTTATAAAGATGAGCGAGCTGAAGCGCTTGATGATTGGATGCAGCAAGCTTTTGATGATCAGCCGGACTCTCTAATCCAGTTTTTGGAATCCCAACAGAATAAACGCTTTGCTGTGCAAGTGACGGTAGATGGCTTACAGCAAGGGTTGATTGAGGGTTTGGTCAATGAAGACTCGCCTTTTATTTCGGTTGCTTATCAGAACCATAAAGACCGAGCGAAATATAAACCCGAGATAGAAAAGGTGATCGAACCTGAGCATCAACAACAAGTGAGGTTCATGGAAGTTCTATCTGAACAAACCTATCGTGATCCACATTATCTGCCTTTCTTTAAAAAGCTTTATCAAGAGCATCGAGACAACATTAGCCGCGTCGGTATCTCATCGACTCCAACCATCAGCGTGCGTAACCTGCCTATCATCAAAACGGGCGCTAAGGTTTCTGGTGAAGGTGGTACAGGCGTGCCTAACTTCCACTTTGTCGACAGGGATATCGACCGAGCTTATTACTTCTTTGGGAATGATGCTCTACAGCTTGATGTACTAATGGCAGACAACAAGGTACAGACGATGTTTGATCGTCTCGAATACCTTAAAACTCTGAATTGTAATGCTCAATACGATTGGAATGCGCATACAAGTTATGATGGTCTGGTGAACTTAGGCTTAGGGGAGTCATTACGCGATTACGGTGAGAAACGTTGTGTAAAAGAGCTTCAGGCACGCTCTGAAGTTGAAGTCGCTTTACGAGAGAAAAGAACGGCTTTGATAGAAGACATCGAGGCCTACCAGTCTATCTCCAGCTTTGACTTGTTCACCAAGCTCTCTAAAAAAGCGCTAGTTAAACAGTCGATCACTCAGTTGGCGGAGCTTGATGGCAACGGGATGCCAGATTACACCTTGGTGTATAACCCGTGGCCCGATCATTTCGCCCATTTTACAGGGCCTTTTAGTGATGAGATTTTGATGCCAACCGGTGAGTTAAATCGCTTGGATTATTGGATTCGTCAAATTGAGGCGACTTACCAAAGTGCCGGTGTCTACGATAGAACGTTGTGGGGAATGGCAGGGGATCACGGGCTAACACCTGTGTTCTATTCATTGAATCCTGAGAAGCAAGTTTTTGATGGGTTACAAACAGAGCTTGATTACTCAATTGTGGTGAAGAAAATTTCTTCGGATGAAGGTGAGGGGCCTAAAATAACGAATGCGTTGAATTATCCAAGCTCTAAACATGTTGATGTCGTGGTTGCCTCGACCGCGGGTGGCAACTTTATGATGGATTTCTTTAACTCAAAGCAGGGTTGGACTGTACAGCCTGTTTATCAAGAGTTGGTACAGTGGGCGCCCATTGCAGCAAACAAAGGTGACAGTATTAATGTTATTGACGAGATAGCAAAACGCTTACCTGAGAGTCTCGATTATATGGTGGTGAGAGAGAGTGCCTGTGACGAGCGAGCTTGTTCTGTTCGAGTGATCGGCAACCGCGATCTTAAGCGCGTTGACGAGTTGATCACTCGACACGGTGACAAACTATTTTATGAGTCATTAATGGGAAATCAGGCACCTACTTTACTGAATATACAAACGTTAAACCCATACCTTGCATCACCGAGTAAAGCTGACTTTTCTGTTTACTCTCGGCTAGTGGAAAAGTGCATTAACCGTTCAGTTAAAGAAGATGATTCAACGTGGTGTAGTCGCAGTGAGTGGACGGATTTAACCCAATTGACTCCTCGACCTGATTCGGTCAATCAACTGGCTAACATTTATCTTGAGGATAGAGCCGGTACCATTAATTTGTTCCCTAAAGCGGGAATTGGTTACAACACAATAGTGCCGGGGCGTCACGCTGGTGAAGACTATTTAGAGAAAGATGCATTTATCGGATTCTGGGGCTCCCCAATTGGTGAGAACTCATTACCATTAAAGATCGAAGCCAATGGTTCGTTAGCACCGACTCTCTATGAGTACTTGACCGGAGAACCCGTAGTAGCAGGCGAGAATGGTTGGGGATTCCCTTCATTGTTGAATAAGTTGGATATTACTTCAGCTCGTTAATGTTTTATTCTCTCCCTAATGGCTCATTAATGGTTATTTAGGGAGAGAGCCATTCCGACAAAATCTTCATCACTATCATCAACAACTTTATAGCCAAGCGTCTGATAAAAGCTGATGGCGCGAGCGTTACTCCTAAAGCTAGAGAGGGTGACTTGATTTCGTTGCTCTCGAAGGGCTTTGGTGTGGATGAGTGACATTACTTTTTTACCGAGCATTTTGCCTTGGTATTGAGGGTCAATGATCAGAAGGTGGATATGATATGCGTTGTCATAAGGTTTGAAGCAGGTAAGTCCGACCTTTTGAGAGTCTCTATACACCCAATGAAACCAAGAGCGGTGGTAGTCGTTTGAGAGGCGGTTACGTTGAAACTCGTCATCCCAGCCAAATACATTGTCGACGTGTTCGAAGATACCTTGCTTAACGCAATCAAACAGGTCGCCGAACTCGGAGCTTAAGACGGTTTCTAATCGAAGTTCTCCGTATATGATAGTCATTCCTTCTATTTCCTTACCCTGAATCTTGGATAGGCAAACAATACCATAAGCGGCTGATATTTATACTAAATGAAAAAGCCACGTAGATACGTGGCTTTTAAACTCATGACATTTAGTTGTTGTCTTCAGCTTCGATTTCGCTAGCGATGTATTGGTTATTTACCTTATACGTCTCTGCTTCAACTCGTTGATTGGTTAGCGTGTTGAACGTTAAGCCATCTTCATAGCGAGTGTTGTGGTTAACGTAGACGGTTTTATTACCAGAAGTTGTCTGAATAACAAAGCTCAATGCTGATTCATCAATGCTCTGAACAATGCCTTCTAGGTCGATATCGTTGTCATTCCAATCTAGTGCATCATCGTCGTGTTCAAATTCGATTTCGGTTGCAACATTGTCGCCGTTAGCTTTTTTCGTTGTGACTTCAACTTCTGCACCAACGGTTAAGTTCGATTTGTTTCCGTCTTCGTAACGAGTGCTGTTATTTACAACAAAGCGACCTTTATAGCTTAAATCAAATGATGATTGGTCGTTCGCCACCCAAGTAATAATGCCTTCGATTTCCGTGTCATTGCTGACTTCATCAAAGTCTTCAACTTCGACTTCATTGGCTGTTAGTACAGAGCCTGTCATTGAGCCTGTTACTTCAACCCAAAGACCATTAGATAACTCAGAGCCTGTTACTTCAACCCAAAGACCATTAGATAACTCAGAGCTGTAATCGTCGTTATCGATGTGAGCATTTGAATAATCAACGCTTAGATTTGCACCGAGTTTGAATGTTTTTGCGTTGCTGTCTAACTCGCTAATCAGGCCTTCAACTTCAACTGACTCTGTTAAGTTAGAGTGTTCGAATTTCACTACCGACAGTACTTTGTAACCTGCGTTAGCGGTCGGTAGAGAAGACACCATCACCCAATCGCCATCTTCAATCTCAGTCGAAAGCGCTGAGAAAGTTAGAGGTATGCCGTTGACTTCAAATGTGCCATTTACGTGGTTAGTATTTGCAATCAGACCTACGATCGTCGGTTCAAGACCAACTTGGGCCCCGCCAGTGTGAGCGGATGCGCTGCGAGTGTTAGATGCAATCGAAACCATCATGTTCTTTTCTAGGTCAGCAATCGCGACTTCTTCGCCTGCGTAGTTCGCGCTGCCTACTTGATAGCTATAACCATTAACAACAATGGTATCGCCTGAAACAGAGTCGATCGTGCTTTGGATAGATGAAGGTGTGTGAGCTTCGTTTGTGTTGCTGCTGTCACTACTGCCGCCACCGCAACCAGTTAGGACTAAACTAATCGCTATAATTAACGCTAACTTTCTCATTTTTATACTCTTTAATAGAATTAATTTAAGTTTATTTGTTTTAATTAGGCGCTATCTTATAGACTCGAACGTGAAGCACTCGTGAAGAAAGGTGAAATAAATCGATGAAAGTTTTGATTGTTGACGATAACCATAGTGTCTCTGAAACCATTGCTGATTATCTCGAGTTAGAAGGTATTGGTATTGACTGCGCATATCATGGCGAAGCGGCATTAAAGCTAGTAGCTGAAAACCATTACGATGTCATTATTATGGATATCATGATGCCAAAATTAGATGGCATTTCGGCGGTCAGAAAGCTGCGACAAGAGCAAGCATGTCGTACTCCTATTCTGTTTCTGACAGCAAAAGAGCAGCTGGACGACAAAATTGCAGCATTCCAAGCGGGTGGTGATGACTACTTGCTGAAACCTTTCGCGATGCAAGAATTGAGTTTACGACTGCACGCATTGGCAAGCCGTGGTCCTAGGCTAGATGTTGGTAAGGTGCGCTTTGCCGATATCACGATGGACTCTCAAACCGATGAAGTGTTCCGTGGTGACAACCTGATTAAGCTAAGTCGTATTCAACTGAAAATATTGAAAGTGCTTATTCGACACGCCCCAGCAATAGTGTCGCGCAGAGAAGTAATTGACTCAGTTTGGGGAGACGAATCTCCATCGAGTGATGCATTAAGAAGCCACATTTATGGTTTACGAAATGCGCTTGATAAGGGTTTTGAGCATTCAAGATTAGAGACGATTCATGGACAAGGATACCGACTTAAAGCGTAAAAGCTCAGTCAAAGAAAGCACGTACCCAAGTATCTACAAGAAAATTCGTAGAAGCTTTGGGATCATGACACTTGTTATGTTCAGCATGTTCTGGACAGCCATTTATTTGGCCGAAAACCAGATGGAAGTCATTAGCTTACACCACTGGTTAGATACCGAAGCGAGCCGCTATACCGCAGAGTATGAGTTATATGGTGAAAATACCTTATTGCCCAATCCGAATGAGTTCTCCACCTATTGGAGCGAGAACGAATTACCCCGTTGGTTAAGTTACTATAAAACACCAGGCTTCTATGAATACCTTCTGGGGGCGGAGGACAAACATTTCATCGTTTTGAAGCATCCTTCGGGCAAGGGGATGATGTACATCGTCTTTCAAGATGATGCAGATGATTACCTAGATAACTACGAGTGGAGCCTCCACTATTACACCATGCTGTTGGTGGGCTTTATTTCCTTGGCTATGGTTTTTTATAGTGTTTATGTCGTGCGTTCATTGTCACGTCCACTGAATCAGATAGAGCAAAAAATCAGTTTAATGCAGCCCGACCAGCCCTCTTTTGAGGTGACAACTGGTTACGCGGAAACCCGTCATATCGAGCAAACTCTACTCGATTCTAAAAACGATATATCGGGCTACTTTCAGCGAGAAGAGGAGTTTAGTCGCTTTGCCGCTCATGAACTTCGTACGCCAATCATGGTAATTCAAGGTTCTGCAGATTTACTCGCCAAAGTCGACAACCAGCCTCCTGTGGCGTTGAAAGCTATCAATCGAGTTCAAGAAGCCAGTGAACAAATGCGTGTTCTGACTGAGATGTTTTTGCTGCTTGGGAAAGAAAGTGTCGATGAACACCGCTTCTCTGAGCATGATTTAGAAACCATGGTCCGACAGCAACTGAAAGAGTTGGCAATTTTGTTTGCCAAACAGGATGCGAGCTACCGCCTTAATGTTTCAAGATCAGCTACCGTGTATGCGCCTGAAAGCTTCATCACCGTGGTCATGAACAACTTAATCAAGAATGCATTTAGCTACAGTATCGGCGACATTGATATTCAATTGATTGAGAAAGAGTTGGTGATCGTCAATAGGCATGATGGTAACGAAACCTATAACGCAGGCTACGGCTGTGGTCTGATTATTGTTCAGCGTATTTGTGAGCGTATGAATTGGCATTTTGAAACCCGAGATGATGGCGAGAGGTTTCATACCTATTTGAATTTTTCTGATGGGAATAAGGTAACTTAACGTTTAGCTAATCACTTAGTGTGACGATTGCGGCCACACTAAGTGTTTGTATGGCTACACCATTTTCAGGGCGTGATGTCGAGTGAGTTGCTTGTGAAGCGAGTCTTTGAGCTCCATGCGTTCTACTTTTAGGTTGTGCATGCTGTCGTCATCAATTGGACTACCCGAGATCTCAAGCTGACGGATGTCGTAGTCGAGTTGATGGTATTTCTGCATGTCCGCTTTGAAGGTTTCGTCGTCGTGGTTGAGTTGAACAATGTCTAATTTTAGCTCTGGGAAATCTAAGATAAAGGCATGGTTTTCATTGAGCATTGGCACTTCCTCTTTCATCAAATTAACTTCAGTATAGAACCTATTTTTGAAGATAAATGTGTCCCTAAACACAAAGCGAGAGTAGGATCAAAAAAGGGCATTAACCTTCCATTGTGGATACGTTAATGCCCTTTGTTATTTCAGCAGAATCAAATATTACTGAGCTTTTTTGCCAGAGCGTTGTTGCTCTTTGTATGCCAATTTTTCTTTCTTACGTTGCTCGATTAGGTGAGCAGCATCGCCACCTACGTGAGTTTCGCCGCGTGCATTTGATAGCTGTACTTGCTTTTCACGCTCACGGAAACGCGCTTTCTGCTCGTCCGTGTGCTTATCAAAACACTTAGGGCAGCTTACGCCTTTCTCGAAGTGCTCAGAGGCTTTGTCTTCCTCTGTGATTGGTAGACGACAAGCGTTACATACATCGTAGCCACTTTTTTCTAGCTGGTGGTTAACGGCAACACGGCCATCAAACACGTAGCAATCGCCTTCCCACATACTCTCTTCTTCAGGCACTTCTTCTAGGTACTTTAGAATGCCGCCTTCAAGGTGGTAAACCTCTTCAAAGCCTTGCTCTTTCATGTAGGCTGTTGATTTTTCACAACGAATACCACCTGTACAGAACATCGCGACTTTCTTGTGCTTCTTAGGATCTAGATTGTCTTCAACGTACTGAGGGAATTCACGGAAAGTTTCCGTGTTTGGGTTTACCGCGTTTTTGAATGTGCCGATGTCCACTTCATAGTCGTTGCGAGTATCAACCAAGACCACATCTGGATCAGAGATAAGGTCGTTCCATTCGTTTGGCTTAACGTAAGTACCGACAACATGGCGAGGGTCGATGCCTTCAACACCCATGGTTACGATCTCTTTCTTAAGCTTAACCTTGGTGCGGTTGAATGGTTGTTCGTCGTTGAACGACTCTTTGTAAACAACATCCGCTAGACGGTCGTCTTGCTTGAACCATTGAAGGAGGGCGTCGATAGATTCGCGCTTACCTGCAACGGTACCGTTGATACCTTCACTTGCAAGTAACAAAGTACCGCGAATGTTATTGGCTTCTAGAAGCTCAGTTAGCGGTTGGCGAATTTCTTGGTAATCATCAAGTGCTACGAATTTATACAGAGCACATACAACATATTGAGACATGGTTTTTCCTTTCTGCGAGCTGGAACGTAAATCCAGAGCGGTTGCCTATTCTGATCATAGCTGGGTATTGATACCTAGCTCGTCATGATGGCTTATTAAAATCCGCAGCAGTATAACTAAGGCGATGTAGGACAAAAACCAACCAAGTGTAGGGCTATTTATCACCTGTTTTATTGTGGATTTATGATTTGAGGAACGAAAAAGCCCTGCTGTACAAATACAGTAGGGCTTGGTGTTGAATCTGTCTTACTTAATCAGCGATTACGCTTGGTTAAGTACTTCCGCTAAGCGTTTGACCGCTTCAGTCAGTTCTTCTGGGTTAGCGTTAGTGAAGTTTAAGCGCAGTGCAGCTTTTGCTCCCTCCGGCTTTGGATAGAATACTGGGCTTGGTACAACCGCCACACCATTTGAAAGTAGGGTCTTAGCCAGTTCAAAAGTATCGCATTCTGGAATCTCAACCCAAATGAACATCCCGCCATCTACTGCCTTTAATACACAGTCAGCAGGCAGTTGTTGTTCTAGTTCTGAAAACAGCACTTCATAGCGAGACTTGTACAGTGAACGAATGCTTTCCATGTGTGCGTTAAAGTCTTGGTGCTTTAGAAGGCCAAGCAGTAGGGCCTGCATCGGAACGCTTGAGTGTAAATCTGCACCTTGCTTCACCTTGATCAGTGGTTCAAGGTAGCTGCGTTTACCCGTTACCGCACCAATACGTAAGCCAGGTGATGCGATCTTAGAGAATGAACGAAGAACGATAGAGTTGTCAGGGCAGAAAGACGAAACCAACGGCAGCTCTGTACCTGTGAAACGTAGTTCTCGGTATGGTGCATCTTCGATGAACGCGACGTTGTATTTGATACACAGCTCAGCCACTTTTTGGCGAGTCTCTGTTGTCCAGCATACGCCTGTTGGGTTATGGAAATCTGGCACCGCGTAGAACATCTTTGGCGATTGCTCGGCGAAGCACGTTTCTAGTTCATCTAGGTTAGGGCCAAATTCAGTTTGAGACACAGTCACAATGTTTGCTTGAACCAAGCCAAACACTTGCATCGCACCCAAGTAGCTCGGCGCTTCCATTACCACTACATCATTCGGATCGACATACGCACGAGCAATCAAATCTAGACCTTGCTGAGAGCCTGTACAGATCATCGCAGTGTGAGTTTCTGGCAATTGGTAGCTTTGCGTTAGATGGTCAAGCAATGGGCCGTAACCAGCCGTAGAGCCGTATTGGAAAACTTCAGGCATGTTCGCTAGATTTTCTAGCGTTGGCTTCATTAAATCGATTGGGAATGTTTTCTCATCCGGCAGACCACCTGCTAACGAGATGACGTTTGGATCGCTTGCTGCAGCGAGGATCTCTCGAATATATGAAGATTGAATTTGTTGTAATGACTGTGCGATTTCCATGTGTTGTGTCTCGTCGTTTTCCGTTTTTATTCTATCGCTTGATATTACACGGTAATTGTAAAAACTAGCGTGTCCATTTATGCTCTTAAACATGTCCATTTATGCTATTTAAACGATGTCACGTCAACATATATCTCGAATCAATGATGTTCTGTTCCATATTCATCAAGACATCAGTCAGCCGTTGTCTGCCAAAGCGCTATCTGAGATTGCGGCTTACTCAGAGCAACATTTTCATCGCACGTTCAAAAGTGTGGTGGGGGAGTCGTTACATCAATACATTCGACGTACCCGAATGGAGTATGCCGCTAATCAGTTGATGTTCGATACCCGCTCGTCGGTGGTTGAGATAGCCAATAAATGTGGTTTCAGTTCGGTGTCTTCGTTTAGCCGAGCGTTTAAAGCGACCTTTAATATGTCTCCGGGCGAGTGGCGCAAACACGATTTACAGATCGCCGAAAAGCCTTATTTGAAAGATCCTGAAGTGGCGGCGGGTTATCAAAATGTCGCACAGCGGATACTACCCGAACCCAAAATAGTGGAAACACCTGAACGTATGGCAGCCTATGTTCGCCACACTGGCTATAACCGTTCTATTCGCAATGCGTGGTTGATATTGAAAGCGTGGGCGAACTCTGAGCAACGTGATTTTTCGACCCAGTTTGGTTTGCACCATTCAAACCCTGCTTGGGTCGAGATGGACCAGTGTCGCTATGTGGCGTGTATCGCGATCAGTGAACCGATTAAGTACCGTAGCGTGGTTAATCAGATGGTGATTCCCGGTGGTTTGCATGCCGTGTTTCGACTCAATGGCCGTTATGGAGAGTTGCTACCACAAATCAGTATGGTATTAGAAAAATGGTTACCTACATCAGGCTTCAAGCAGCGTTCAACTCCCGCCTATGTGCATTATCATCAGAATCATTTCCTAAATAGTGATGAAGTGTTTGAACTTGATTTCTATCTTCCGGTAAGTTTTTATTAATCCACCCATTTTGAGGAGTAAACATGTATCTCGTTTTGTATTGTCACAATATTGGTATGACTGATTTTTCTTTCTTTGAAACGGAAGATTTCGACAAAGAAGAGGGTTATATCGTGCGAGGAAAATGGCCGAACGAAAAAGCGTTTCGTGATTACTTGGCCAAAGAGTTTGGTGATATGAGTGAACTTCAAGTGATTGATTTGGTCAGCAGAGGTCAAGAGGCTGAGCACTATTCTGCGCAAGAGTTAGCGACACTCATTAGTGCGTAACCATAGCGATGAGTATGGTCTCGTTTAAACAAAGTGCATTGTAACATATTGAAAATCCTTAATATCGCTTATCACTAAACTTAGCTTGGTTCGGACTGGTAGTCATTATTCAAAGAAAGTTCATGCGGCTTTGAGTCTTCCATTGTCTTTTTTAAGAAATGGGCATTCATGTTTAAAGTTCTGAATAGTATGGTTCTTCGGAGTGAGCCAGCTTTAATATACTTAAATTTTAAGGGCTCTCTATTTCAGTATACATTGGGAAAAACAGTAATGAAGAAAACAACCATTTTGGCCGCACTGATACAACTCATGTTGGCTTCTACCAGTCACGCTCAAGAACTCAACAACGAGATGAACAATTCGTTAAGTTTTTGCCCAGAAAACGACATATATTGTCAAATCATCATGAGGGAGCTTTAACTAGAGCCACAGAAGGTTGCCGTTCAGGCAACCTTTTTCGTTATGGGTAAGCAGAGCATCTCGAGTTTGAGATGGAAATTTTAGCTGCGGTGATCCAACAAGTTGCAAGTTAAAAAGCCCCGAAGGGCTTTGGTATTACTCAATTTGGATCTAATAAATTTTCATCAAATGCATCGAAGTGCTCTCTTAAAACCCCACAGCCCATCCCTATACCAAACTTAGGCCCAGACTTGAGCATCAAGAATCAGTATAATGAGTGGAAATGAAGCAATTCTTAACTAAAAGGCTCAAAGTTTGCGACAGCCTCCTTTTTTCTAACAATCCTGTCTATCTAATAATCAATAAGCCCTGAGATACAGAAGATCTTCCGAATCTATATAGTAATCGCACTTACCTTGACCCACTGCTGATATGTTTGCACCGCTTGCTTTCGCTGCCATAACTGCAGAAACAACTAGCTTCCCTGATTGTGTACGTGTGTCTACAACATATCTTCCAGTAGGATTTCCATACGTGGCACAACTAGGTCTTCCTGTCTGGTTTTCAACGCTAAATGCAAAACTGTCATGTGTATTATGAATCCAATAATCTATTACTTTACCATTACTTTCGCTAGCAACTAAACTTGGTGAACATAAAATGCCCAACAACGACAAAGACAACCTAGCCTTCATACTTACTCCTATAATTTACAAAGTTACTCAGAATGTGTGACTTTGAATGATAACATTTATCATCCATAGGTGAATACATTAATGGGTGCGTAGTTGTATATGTTAATAGGATCCTATGTTTATTTCGTATTTCTGTGATTGTGAGCGCTCGTATCCACTGTTTTCCAAACACGAAGCGGCTTTGTTGAAGCGCTCATTAAAGCATCAATTTTGATTTGAGCTTGTCTTTCTTTATCCTTACCATCTAGCTTTGTGTCTAGCTCAAAACTCATGCTTTACAAATACAACGAATCCAGACGCCATCACTTCAAAAAGCCTATCTATCGGCAAACCAATTATGCTGAATACAACCAAAGTCTGCGAGATCGTAGATGCATTGATATATGGTTACTGACGACATCCTAGAGAACTGGCAAACCGAGCAACGTTCTTATGAGGGCACAGGGTCATCACCTTCGTCAGCCTCAAGGCTTTATCGATAGCCTTCTAAAGGAAATGGGCTACACAAACTTCTCTTGTCCTGACTTTTCGTGTCTATCAAAGCGTCTCTCTAAGCTTGGAGCTAAGGCACCGAAATTCAAAAAAACAAACAAACCCGATGAAGGAGTAGGGACAAAACCACCAATTCCGGAATGGTGTTTATGATTGCAGAGAACTTGCCATACATTGAACGTGCACCACTGGCGGTAATGGGGCCAATTATTGGGCTTATCCTGCTGGGTGCGGCTATCAACATGATGTTTGATGACTAACGAATCAGCAAGGGGCTTAAGTTTTCGGTTCGCTATTTATGCTGTAACCTTAGGCTTGCTTTTAGAACTGCTCGAAAGTTCAATAGACCCTAGCTAAGTGTAAAGGATTCAACATTTATCTCGTTTTGTAGTGCCACAATATTGGTATGACCGACTTTTCTTTCTTTGAGACGGAAGATTTCGATATCGATGATGTCTTAACGAGCAAATTTTCAGAGAGTGAACCAGCCATTCCTCCTAAAGAAAATCTGTATGCAGACGACGCTCATAACCCTAAAAGAATGAGTAATTTGGTGGCGTATTCCTCCTCAGGTCCTGTACGCTGGTAAAAAAAAAGCAGTATTGAAGACGGAATGAGTCAGAGAATGCGATGCAACGTTACAAACCAATGATAGGCCCCAAATTACACAGTAGAGACTTTAATAATCAACAACAGGAAATGATACTAGCGGCATCAATATTGAATTGATTTACCCAGATTGGTATGCCCTAAAGCTACCAAGTCGCCTAATGATATTAAAAGACAGAGTGAGTTGAGTAAGGAAACAAAGCCCCTCGCTTTATGCTCTAATAATGATGCAAATTTGATAAACCAACGATTGGTAGTGGCATGATCCACAACGACACCACGCTCTAATCGTATATCTTAAATGTCACGATAGCTGAGTTTGTATGCAAGGTAATAGCGGATAGTTTCGAGAATAACTTCCGAGGAAAAGTAGCAGCCATTAAACATTAAGGATCAGTCTCATGAATAGAAATTAAGCAAAGTTTAATTCTAAAGCTCAAACTTTGCGACGGAACCGTTTTATGTACGAGCAGGATAATTGGGTCTAGGGAATGGCTCTGCCACGTCTTTCCAGAATTTGCGACAGAGCCCTTTGGTGCATTAGGATTTGGGAAGTTATAGTGGAGGCATATGCTTGATTAATTTATCAAGTACTTCTCCCAGCTCACTTTTATCTAAACCAATAATAGTCTGAAAATCTCTGTCATCGACTTTTACGTCGTTAACAAGCGCATTCAATGAATTAGTTACAGCTCTATATTCCTCACCGTCTAGTAAAGCTCCTAAACTGCTTCCTAGAGAGCCAATCATTTTTTCGGCTATTGGCTCTGGCGAAGAAGCTGTAATCACTATATCGCCGGACTCTTCAAGCTGAGTCAATGCGGTTTTGATTACTTCTTCAATGTTGCTCACTTATACAATCCTCACTTGAAAAACTATATTTAGTTTTGATTATTGAAATACTTCAGGGACTCCTGGAATGCTGTTCCACCATCAGGATCTCTAGGGTTAGTAACAATGAATGTACTGGTTTTATCATCGTAATATGCATGACGACCAGCACCCAGTTTCTTTGAGTGCGTTGGGTTAGCCATTACGCTTTCTATATGTTCTGCAAACTGCTTCTTTGTTTTGATAAAAGGAAATTGTCCTTGTTGCAATACATGTTTCTCGAACGCATGTCCTTTTGCAATCTGCTCTGCTGATAACTGACGTTTTAATAACGCTGCTGTTGCAGGATTTTTAGCTCCAGAAGGTGCACTCTTTGTAACATGAGATAGTGACCCCAGTATGTCGTCACTATGCTTTAAAGTGGCTTTAGTAAATTGAGTGCCACGAATTGCCACTTTCGCCGCAGGTCCAAGGAAAATCGCCGCCGCAATTAGCCCACGTTCCCCCCCCGTTAGCTCATTATGGCTAAAAATCGTGGTGCCCATCGTACTTTCGTACGCTGCTTTAAGATTACTGACAACCGGAATGAAATCCATGGTCAGTTCTAAAGCTTCGACGATATCACCGTCGAATAGGTTACCGCCTAACTCATTACTGGTGTAATCAATATAGGAACGGATAAACCCTGAAGCGACATTTGTCGCAAAATCACCACCATAGATCTCAGTGGTAATAATACCACCGGCTACAGCCGCAACAAAGCTCTGAAGCGTGGTGCTGAAATCCGACATGTGCTGACCAATTTGGCTATTAGTAGCGGTCATCAATATGTTGGCTAACAGAGCATCAGAAAAATCTCGGTGGTAAATCAGGTTATCGGCGCTCGCAAACATCGCACTCTTTAAACCGATGTTCGTAGCACTTTGCAGCAACGTATTGTTACCTAGTAAGTCAACCATAAATTGACTTTCCATGATGCCGTGAGCTATACCATTTGCGATGCCGCCTGTTACCGCCCCCATTAATATCGATTTTTCGATACCTTTTAAGCTTCCCTTATTGGCGATGAGGTGAGTTGCGCCACCTGTAACGGCACCTGCGGCCATAGCTGCGATAGTTTGCGTCATTACTGCCGATAGTGAACCAGCAACAGCTCCTGTGGTCCCCAGCAGTGCAGGCATAGTGGTTTGAAAATAATAAAGTGCCGCTGGCCCAACAACCCAGGCCGCAGCCAGCATGGCAATCACCATTTCCGGATTTTCTTTGATCATCATGCCGACGATTTTGACACCATGGCGAACATCTGATTCCCAGCGTCCTACTTCATGGCGGATTCTTCGCTCAAAACGTTTGCTTTCGTGACGTATTTGACTTTCTATCCGTTTTGCTTCGTTTCGGACCCGACTTTCAACACGCTTCACTTCATTACGAACGTTGCTTTCAGCACGCTTAGCTTCGTTGCGTATTTGGCTCTCAACTCTTTTCGCTTCTTTTCTAATTCGGCTCTCAGCACGTTTCGCTTCATTTCGAACTCTACTCTCTGCGCGCTTGGCTTCATTCCTGATCTTGCTTTCTGCTCGTTTGAAGACCTTTTTGACTTTCCTTCTTACTTTTTTCCATTTCTTTTTTAGGCTCCAATAACCACTAGGGTCTAGGGTATTTAGTGGATCGTTCTGCTTGAAACTGTAGCGATTGTAATTCGGAACAGACTCTTGCCCTTTTACAAATGGGTCAGCTTGAATGAACCTAGCAAGGTATGGGTCATAGACTCTTCCTTTCATATGGATAAGGTCAAAGCCTGCCACGCCCACATGTCCGAACATTGAACTATAGGCAGTTGACACGGCAAAAGCGTCATCCATTTCAGGTAATAGTATGTTGTGCGTGGCACCAAACGGGTCTGTAAAGGTCTGAGAGGTGATATCGCCTTCAGAACCTGTGACCATAATTCGTTGGCCTAAGCGATCAGTATGAGAGTAGGCCGTGCCGCACAGTGACTCGTTGCAACTTACCGAAAAACCATTGCCACCAAAACTTTCTTGTGCGCTAAATTCCCCATCCTTCTGGGTATAGCTGTACGCCCCCGTTGATAGCGTTTTTGTTGTCGTCCATTCCAATGTTGCAATATCAAAGCGTTTGTCGGTACGAACGATTTGTTGACCATCAGGGCCATAAGTGAAACGCGTTTCATCACGATCGACAACATTGTTGTCTTGTGAGTCATGGCTCGCGACATGCACCAAGCGGTTGTTTTGATATTCGAACTCTCGAACACCATCAGTTAGTAAGTTACCGTTTAAGTCATAACTAAAATCGCGATTTTCACCGTTTTCTTCTTCAAGGCGTGTTAACTTGAACGGATCGTCTGATTCGTAGTAATACTGGCCAACCCCTTTTTTGTAGGTAATGTTGCCATATTGGTCGTATTCGTACTCTGCGACAGCTGAAATATAGTTACCTGCATCAATATTTTGGCATATGCCATTGATACAAAATTGCTTTATTTCATGTGAAGCTAAACGCCCGTTATCGTCATATCCGTACTCATCCTCAAATGAAGTTTCACTGCGGTTTTTATAGTAAAAATGACGTAGCCTATGGATTAACCTATCGTCGAGATCATATTGATAATCAAACTGATAAACCAATAAACCGTTTCGTGCTGCAGATTGCTGCGTGACTTGGCCTGATACACGGTCATATTGGTAAAACTCCTCTATACCGTTACCAAACCTTACGTGAGTCGGTCTTTGTTGCGCATCTTCTGACAAGATCTCTTTGTATACTAAGCCTGTTTCAGCGTTACTCCATTTATACGCCGCGCCATTTTTAAAGGCGGTTTCGATAGCAAAACTGTTGCCCAATCTAGATGATGTGGACTCCTTGATAACTTGCCCATTATCGTCGTAATCGTAGTACGTGCTTTGTGTTTTTCCATCCTCTAGTGTTACATCACGCTGGGTTAGCCAGCCATTAGGCCACTGATAGGTGTTGTTCTCTTGGTATTGAACAGGGTGACCGACACATTCATCTTGGTTGCCCGCCACTTGAATGACTTGGCTTGGTTCAGCTAATGGTAGTTCTGTTGGATATTGATAACAGATGGTTGAATTGGCGGTGTTCAATTGAGTGATACGATTCAATTGATCGTAACTGAACACAGAACGATCCCCATTGGCGTCTTGCTGCCATTCCAATTGCTTGTTGACGTTGTAATGGTACTGCCAATGTCCACGCGTTGGATCGATAGTATCGGTTCTAAGACCACGTTCGTCATACTTGTGTATGATTCTGGTGGCTGAGTTTCCGTTCAGTTCAGACGACGTTATTTTACCATCGGTGTTATAAGTGAAGGTGACTTCGTTGCCTAAGTGGTCCTCTACTCGGTATAAAAGGCCTGTGATGTCGTAGTAGCGACGTACTGCATTGCCCCATTGATCATAAGTTTCGGTCAGATTCTTTGAAATGTCTGAACGCTTTTTGAGCTGCCCATTAACCTCGTGCTCGATATTTTGTCTATCAAGATCCCCAGTAACAGTGTGTATTACAGCGGTTTCACCTTCAAAATGAGGAAGAGTGATTAGGTTCGCGTTGTCATTATCTCTAGTTTCACCTGTGATGATGAATCGATCATTCAACCCTTTTCTAACATTGAATTCACCACGAGTGGTGGTACAAGTCACTGATTCCGGCAATGAGTAATAGGTGACAAACGTGGTATCAGTAGGACAAACGCCTACCCATTCCTGAAGTCGCGCTGGTACTTCATCAATTGGGTAATACTGGGTTTTTTTGGTAATACCTCGTACGGTTTTACTCGTAATACGATGTTGATCATCATATTGGGTTTCATCGTAAATGATGCCATTAATGAGTGATTTTTCTAGACGCCCCTCGCTTGTTGTTTGGTACTGGTAATCAATACAATGGTTGTTTTCACAGCGCTGAATAACATCGTCGCCTTGATAAACAATTTTTTCATCGAGTACACGCTTTCCGTTAACCGTTCGGCGTCTCGAGATAACTCGGTCTTGGCTATCTTGTATTACGTGATCCCGTGTTTCGTAGCGCCCCTGACGTGTCAGCTGCTCAATGAGCTTGTCATTGTCATACTCATATTCGAACTCTTTGACCAGTAGATCACTGACGCCATTTTCGTAGGCTGGGCTAACAATAGATCGTTTTTCAATTTTCCCTACTAGGTAGTCATTCGCATACTGGTATTGAACTTCCTCTTCTATTTGTTGGCCTTCGCCGTTATTTGTTACCGTTAAACGCTTTTCTAAACGATCTTTGTCGTCATAGTCGTTTTCTGTTGTTACCTCTTGACTGAGAGAGCCATCTTCAGCGTAAACGGATTCAACAACTCTTGATTTTTGAGCATGGCCTGAGGAGGTTAAATGCCATTCTGTGGCTGTGTTGGAGAGACGATACTCGACGTTATCTAACATACCAAAACGGGTAATGTTATTAGCCAAGCCTGCGTATGCACCGTGAGTAAGATAACTGGTTACTGTGCGGACACGAGCTAATGGATCAAAAGTACTTTCTTCTCGAACAGAAGTTGGTTGTCCCTTGCTATTTAACGAGTAGGTGTAATTTGATTTTTGGGATTGAGTTTTATTGCGTGGCAAGTTATCACTGTTGATAATTGCGAGTACTCCTCCCATTTTCTCATAATGATGTTTGACGGTTTGTGTACTGTCTCTCCAGCCACTCAAATGCGGGAAGGCGTCTAGGTTAGCATCACGCCCATAATCAAGCGTGATAATAGGGGCGCACGTTGGCTCCACCTCGTCTTTTCGGCGTTCACACTGACCAATCGCTGATAAGTATTCTGCTTGGTACGGTGCTTTTTTCCAGCCAGAACCATTAGGGTTTTTGACCCCAGAATTGTGATCAATCCAAGTCTGAGTATTAAAGAAATAAGAAACAAGTTTATCGCTGTGATCAACGTCCACTTGCGTTAAGCTGCCTTTTTTGGTCACCGAGACTGAAGCGCTAGCTTCTAAAGCTTTAATTCCCTCGATCTGATGGGTGTTTTTGACAAAAGTAAGACGTGCCGATTTATTCTCATATGGTACTGATAGAGACAAACCAGCTTGACCTTGGTCGGTAACATATGAATCTAGATTAATCGCCTGGTCAGATTGGGAAAATGATGAGTATGGATAAGAGAAGTACCCTCTAATAAGACCAGATGTGACGGCACGATAAGACTGAGAAACCCTAGGTGATGTTTTATAGTTACTTATATTAAATTTATAAGCCCCCATCGCCAAAGATATTGACTGGGCAGTTTTATCGTAACTATAACTGTTACGAGGAAGCTTATTACTGCGACTCCATTTCACGAAGTCACTGTAACGTGTCTTATTTTTATTGGTAAAGAGTTCACTTTTCCAATGTTTATTTTCTTTCCATACTCGCAAGTATCGAGTACGGGATTGTACTGAAGACCCAGGCCCAATTGGGACAGGGACTGCCACTTCGCCATGAATCATAACAAAGGGGCGATCGGTCGATTCTATAACCTTGGCATAGAACTGATAATTGTCTTTGCTTACATCTTTCAGATAGACGTCAAGCGTGGCTGAACGAGCATATGATGTTACTGCAAGGAGTAAACATATAATTATTTTTATTATTCTCATAGGAGATATTAATTAATACGAGAGTATTATTTCCTTTATGATTATTCGAAATAGTTGATTAAAGTTGAAATTATTAGACTGGAGGAGCCTAAAACTAGGCCGACTAAAATGGCTTAACTTTTATTACGCAGAGTGTTGGCCTACTTAATGCCTAACCAAAAATCGATTGATATTGGCTTCACATTGTTTAGTTTGTTGTGGGTCATAACGTAATAACACTTTTTTTTGTGATGAAAAGGCAGCCATCAGAGCACTTGCTTTGACATTGTAGTTTTTGTCAGTAATTAAAATGCCAAATCGGGCTCCGTTGTCGCAGCTAGAAACATTTTCATCTTTATAGTCAACTATCACAATTAAACCGCTGTCGTGAGGATAGAGGTGTTTAATATGAACCCAAGGGGAGCTCTTCCAAGTAGTCGCGGAGTGTGCCGCCATTGACGTTATTAATGCCAACCCAGCTGAAATCATTGTTTTTTCATTTCCTTTCCTTTAATAATATTATTTTCTGGGCCCCAGAATGGATAAAGAGAATTCTTAAGAACTTGTTATTGTTGCTTCATGATTACCATAAAAAAACGGGCGGTATGCTACATGATGCAATTGTAAATGTCAGTTAAATTTTATAGAATGTCATAAAAAAGAAAAAAGTTTACAAAATTACGGTTAAAAAGTAGTATTGGAACACCTAGATTTGGGCGTATGGCCCTGATTTTTTGGGAGCAATTTGGCGTTAGGTGAATTTTTAATTGACTTTTCTATTGTTGTCGTTGACTGGTGTGGAGAATTTCTATAGTGATTTTTCAGCTCGGTCGCTAATTAAGAGGTGATTTGTGAGTAGCCTTCTTTTTAGCGTCAAATGATAATTAAATATTGCCATTACTTCTATTAACTTTAACTTAACATCGGGATGGTTCATATATGAAAAAGTATATTTTACTTGGTTTAATTTCAAGTAATGTTTTAGCTGGTCATGATTCAGGTATTATTGATCTTATTGAGCTGGAAACTCGCAACAACCATCAAGATTTACAAGTTAGTTTTGGTGAGAATAAAGGTAACAAGTTTTGTTCAGGAAATGATGTTCAGTACCCTGATAATGCCTACCTTGCATCTAGTGAAAATAATTTCGATGCAATCTATAGTGCATTATTAGCAGCTTATGTGGCTCAAAAGAAAGTTAGAATCGAAACTACTTATGATGCAGAACAAGGTAAGAGATGTATTATAAAGAAAGTTCGTTTACTTTAATGCTATATTCTCTTTTTCTAGTATTTAAAGAAGAAGATTCTATACTAATTTAAAACAACATATTTAGCTTGATGGCAAAAAATAAAGAGGCTTTGTTAGCTCAGACTCTTTGTGGTTATTGCATTTAACATGTATCTATTGCGCGACTTCATCCACTAAATACAAGATTGATTGATATGGAATGCCACTGTGATGCGACAAACCGATCTCACAAGTTCGGCTGTTACTGAATCCACGAGTACAGTTGCTCGGTACTTGTTCCTTAAGTGGGTGCACCGCTGCTTCATTCAGTTCAGGCGTAGTGAAGCCTTTGTCACCCGCCCAGCCACAACATTGAATATGCTCAGGAACAATCACTTCTTCAGTACAGGCTTTAGCGAGGTTTAACATCGCGCCCTCTAAGCCCATTCGGCGAGAGCTACAAGTGACATGAAGCATCACGGTCTCTTTCAGTGGCTCAAGCGTCAGATGTTCAAGTAAATATTGATTCACAAAGCCTGTCGGCTCCAGAACTTCTAAGGGCTTAGTGAACTGCTCAATACTGCGTTTGGCACATGGGCTGGTGTCCATCAATACTGGGTATTCACCCTGACGAGTCGCTTGCCACAACACTTCTTCGAGCTGTTGTGCTTTAGATTGGGCTATATCGTTCATCCCTTTGCTGTCGTAAGGCATACCGCAACATTGCTCGTCTAATTTCTTCGGCAGGATGACTTCAAATCCAGCTTTGTTGAGCAGAGACATGGTCACTTCAGTAAGAGGGCGTTGATCACCCGCATCATTTTGTTGACCCATGGTTCGGCTAGCACACGACGGGAGGTAAACCACTTTCTTTGCGTCATTAGACGTTGCGGCTGTCACTGGTGAAGCCGTGAGAGTGTGACTGTTGGACTGCGGCATCTCTGGCATCCAAACTGGCGTTGCGCCTTTGGTCACTGAGCGCAGGCCATTGGTAAGCTTGCCGACCGTGTTTGCGCCCAGAACTTTACTCGCTACTTGATTGGTTTTGAGACCTGCCTTGGTCAGTTTCGTGGTGGTCGAGAAATGATCCGCTGTCCATTTGGCGATTGGTGTGAACTTCTCATACTTGGCAACACGAAGTTTCTTCACCAAGTCTCCCGTATTAATGCCTACCGGACAACGCTCGGCACACAGGCCTGTTACCGCACAGGTATCAATGCCTTGGTATTCAAAGGTTTTTTCTAGTTCGCTGGCTTCTATCTCTTCACCTGCTTCTCGGCGACGTTGCAGTTCTCGGTACAACACGATGCGTTGGCGAGGTGACAAGGTCAGTGTGCGAGACGGGCAGACTGGCTCACAGAATCCACACTCAATACAGCGGTCGACAAGATCGTCGGCAGCTGGCATTGGCTTTAAGTCTGTGATGTGGGAGTTTGGGTTGTCGTTGATGATAACGCCAGGGTTGAGCAACCTTTCTGGGTCGAACAGCGCTTTGATCTGTTGCATCAAGGCGTAACCATCTTTGCCCCATTCCAACTCCACGTAAGGTGCCATGTTACGGCCTGTGCCGTGTTCCGCTTTCAGAGAACCTTGATATTTCACGGCGACAAGCTCGGCTACGTCATCCATGAATCCGCCGTAACGGTCGATCTCTTCTTGGCTATCAAAGCCTTGGGTAAATACAAAGTGCAGGTTGCCTTCTAGGGCGTGGCCGAAAATGATCGCCTCGCTGTAGTCGTATTTATCGAACAGCTCTTGCAGCTCTCGAATGCCATTTGCAAGATTGTCGACTGGGAAAGCAACATCTTCAATGATGACCGTCGTGCCGACTTCACGCACTGCGCCAACGGCCGGGAACATGCCTTTACGGATGCCCCACAGGGTAGCGACAGTCTTAGGATCGGACGTGAAAGGGACAGATTCGACAATCGTGTAATCAGCTAATGCATCCAAAATTGATTTACATTGTAAATCTAAGTCCTGCTGGGAGCTGGCGTGTGATTCCACCAAAATAGCCGCTGCTTCTAAATCCAAGTTTGGCATAAACGCAGGCATACCCGGCTTATCCGCGACAGAACGCAGCGCTCTACCATCCATCAATTCAACAGCAGCAACCGGAGTCTTAGATAATGTAGTTACGGCTTTACTGGCTTGCTCGATGTCGGCAAACACCAGCAGTGCAGAGGCTTTATTCGGGTGTTCAATCACCGTGTTGTAAGTGATCTCGGCGATGAAGCCTAGCGTGCCTTCTGAACCGATCATCAGGTGTTTGATGATTTCGATTGGGTCGTGGTAATCGACCAATGCATTGAGCGCGTAGCCCGTGGTGTTTTTAAGGCGATACTTGTGGCGGATTCTGTCGGTGAGTTCTTGATTCGAGGTGGTTTGACGGTGCAATTCAACAATGCCATCAAATAGCGTTTTGTGTGATTGTTTGAATGCCTCAATGCTAGCACTGTTTGCGGTATCGAGCAGGGTGCCATCACTTAGGACGACTTTCATGCTTTCTACCGTGCGATAGGAGTTCTGCGCAGTACCGCAACACATGCCGCTGGCGTTGTTCGCGGCGATACCACCGATTTTACAGGTGTTGATGGAAGCTGGATCTGGGCCGATTTTACGTTGAAAGGGGGCAAGGTATTTGTTGGCATCGGCGCCAATCACACCCGGCTGAAGAATGATTTGATTGCCGTTATCGACGATCTCATGGCCGCGCCAATCGTCGGTCAGAGTGATAAGTACGGAATCTGAAACCGCTTGCCCTGAAAGGCTGGTGCCTGCCGCGCGGAAGGTAAAATGAATGCCCAGTTCACGACAGCTTTGAATAGTGAATATCACTTCCTCTAAGTTTTTAAGTCTTAGAACCATTTTCGGCACCAAGCGATAAAAACTCGCATCGGTGCCGTAAGCCAATCGCTTTGCCTCTTGCGTGACAATGCGTTCCGTTTCTATTTTTTGAGCCAGTATCGCCTCAAGCTGCTGATAAGCTTTAACGTCAATTACTCGCTCATGGGATGTGTTTGTTACCATCTTTGCTTCCTTGTGCTTCTTATTTGGCACTGATTTGTTTTTTGTTTTTTGTTTTTTGTTTTTTGTTTTTTGTTTTTTTGTTTTTTTGTTTTATTTTCCAGTGCTTAAACGGTGTCACAACGGCAGTGGAATTGCTGTGACACCGATTGAACTTCAGTCTAAGTAGACCCAAGCATTACAGTGAATCAACGGACTTAATCTAACCCCACCAAAGATTCACGAGTTAAGTCTTTGATTGTCTTTGCGCCAGTTAATGTCATGGCAACGCGCATCTCTTTGTCGTAAAGGTCGAGTAGGTTCTCAACGCCTGCTTGTCCTTGAGCTGCTAATGCGTATACGAAAGAGCGGCCAAGCAAGGTGCAGTCTGCGCCAAGTGCTATCATGCGAACCACATCTAAGCCAGTGCGAATGCCTGAATCGACCAGAATCTTGGTGTCGCCTTTAACTGCATCAGCAATCGAAGGCAGCGCTTTAGCACTCGATAGAACACCGTCAAGCTGACGACCACCGTGATTTGAAACCACGATACCGTCTGCGCCAAATCTCACCGCGTCTTTGGCATCTTCTTCGTCGAGAATGCCTTTGATGACCATTGGGCCGTCCCAGAAATCACGAATCCACTCTAAGTCTTTCCATGAAATCGATGGATCGAAGTTGTCGCCCAACCAACCGATGTAGTCTTCCAGCTTGGTAGGAGAACCACGATAAGTAGAGATGTTGCCTAGGTCGTGTGGTTTACCCAGCAAGCCGACATCAACTGCCCAACTAGGATGACGCATAGATTGGAATACTCGGCGTAGTGTTGCATTTGGTCCACTCATTCCGGAATGCATGTCACGGTAGCGTGCACCGGGTACCGGCATATCAACGGTGAAGACCAATGTGGTCACACCTGCCGCTTTGGCACGCTCAAGCGCGTTTTTCATGAAGCCGCGATCTTTGAGTACGTAAAGCTGGAACCACATTGGACGCTCAATCTTAGGTGCGACTTCTTCAATCGGGCACACCGACACGGTCGACATGGCAAATGGGATGTCTTTGTTGTCTGCGGCTTTTGCGGCTTGTACTTCACCGCGTCGTGCATACATACCCGTTAAACCAACAGGCGCCAGTGCGATTGGCATCGCAAGCTTCTCGCCGAACAGCTCGGTTTCTAAGTTTAGATCCGACATGTCGTTGAGTACGCGCTGCTTTAGCGCAATCTCAGCAAGGTCAGCCGTGTTGCGGTGTAATGTGTGTTCTCCGTAAGAACCACCGTCAATGTAGTGGAAAAGGAACGGAGGTAATTTTGATTTTGCTGCGGCTCGGTAATCAGTCGATGCGGATATGATCATAATTTCAGTCCTAAATTCTTGGGATGTTGTTCTTCTATGAGAGCTTGGTTTGGGCTGCTTTAATTCGGGAAAATGGCGTTAATACTCGTGGGTGTTGATGTGTTCTAGTGTCCATCCCGGAACTCATCAACTGTCTTATTAGACGGTGTTGCTGTCGGGGAATTGAGTATTAACGCCAAGTGCTTTGGCGGCGACTTATGGCTTACATAAGTGCGTCTGTCATATTGAAGCCGTAGATAACCAATAGGCCGATGATTCCTGTCATCACCAAGTAGTAGAATGTTGGGATTACGGTTTTACGTAGTGTTGCACCTTCACGTCCTAGCAGGCCTACCGTTGCCGAAGCGGCTACCACGTTGTGAATTGCAATCATGTTACCGGCTGCTGCACCAACAGCTTGTAGAGCAACGACGACTGCACTTGAGATAGTCAGGGTGTGCGCTACTTCGAATTGGAACTGGCTGAACATCATGTTTGATACTGTGTTCGAACCCGCAATGAAGGCACCCAGTGCACCCACTGTCGCACTCAATGCAGGGAATGCGCTGCCAACTGAGTCCGCGGCGAAGTTGGCTGTTGTTACAGGCATACTCGCTAGGTCAGCTGCATTGACGCCAGAGTTGATGAAGATGCGAACCATAGGGATGGTGAACACCAGTACGAAGCCTGCACCGATTAGTGTTTTGCTTGATTCACCGAACGCTTTTGCCAGTGGCGCTGCGCTGCGGCCTTGAATCAGAACAGCAACCAATGCCACGAATACTAAGATACCGCCCGGTAAGTAAAGAGGTTGAATCGCAGTACTCACACCGGTTTCACCAAGAATGTTGCTGAACGATAGGCTAACACTCTTTAATAGGCCCTTGAATTCAGGACTTACGCGGCTCGCAACCAAAGTCACAGCCAGTAGCACGTATGGTGCCCATGCCATCGCCATGCTCATTTTCTTATGGCTTTGATTGTTGTCATCAAGGTCGATTTTCAGAGAACCTAACCATTCTGCTGGCCACTTGTCTTCGCTCTCGAAATCCCATTTTGATTTCGGTACTAGGAAGCCACGTTTTGCTGCAGTAACCACAATGGCTAGGCCGACTAGACCACCAATTAGAGATGGGAACTCAGCACCTAGGAAGACACCTGTTAGTGCGTAAGGTATGGTGAACGCTGTACCAGCAAACAGTGCGAACGGTAGAATGTCTAAACCTTCTGTCCAACTTTTGTTCTTACCGAAGAAGCGAGTCAGCATCATTGCCATTAGTACTGGCATCATCACACCCACAGAGGCGTGAATCAGTGCCACACTTGAGGTGATTTGTTGCAGGTAAGCGTCCCAAGTAGAACCGTGAGCAATCAGGCTTTCACCGATGTTGTGCGTGTCCAAACCTTTGTTCACACCAACGATGATAGGTGTACCTACCGCACCGAACGATACTGGTGTCGATTGGATCATCATGCCCATCAGTACCGCAGCAAGCGCAGGGAAGCCGATCGCAACCAGTAACGGTGCTGCAATAGCTGCAGGTGTGCCGAAGCCAGATGCGCCCTCAATGAAGGAGCCGAAACACCAAGCGATGATGATCGCCTGAACACGACGGTCAGCGGATATGTCCGTGAAGCCGTTGCGGATGGTGGTGATAGCTCCGGTGTGTTTCAAAGTGTTTAATAAGAAGATGGCGCCGAACACAATCCAGAGAACCGACACGGTAATACCGAAACCTTGGAATACAGAGGCCAACACGCGAGTGCCAGACATATCCCAAGCAAATAGGGCAATAGCAACGGTTAATGCAAATGCCACTGGCATCGCTTTTTTCGCAGGCCAGTTCAGGCCGACCAGCAGAATCGCTGCAACAACTATTGGTGAAAAGGCCAATAGAGCTAGTAGAGTTTCACTCATGGGTACTTCCTCGTACTGTTTTCAAACGTTCATGTTTGAAGTAGATAACACGTTATGGGTTGTCATTTTTGATTCGCTATTGGCCTCTAAGCGGGAACCATTTGGTTGCGAATCTTGTAATTGGAATGACTCTTTTGTAATTGTTTTGTTAATTTGGCGTGAATTTACCCCTTTATTTTTTATTGATATAGGGAAATAATGAAAATAATTAATTCCAAAATTGGCATAATCAGATGCGAGCAGATGATTTGATCCTGTTTTCACAGGTAGTAGAACTGGGCAGTTTCAGTAAGGTAGCAGAGCAAAATAACCTTACAAATTCTGTAGTTAGTAAAAGAATTGCACGCCTAGAGGAAGAAATTGGCGTGCAATTATTATATCGAACGACGCGTAAATTGACCCTGACTGAGGCGGGCAAGGCAATTTTGCACGGAGCCAAAAATGTGAAGCAGGCGACTCAAGAGGCTATGGACGCAGTTTCAGGCTTTGGTGAAAATGTCAGCGGTCATATCAAAATGTCAGTGCCTACTATCTCTGGAGATTTGATTCTGGCAGACGCCGTTGCTGAGTTTTGTAATATGCATCCAGGTTTAACAGTCGATATGTCACTGGACAATCGCTTTGTTGACTTAGTAGAAGATGGTTTGGACTTGGTGATTCGTACCGGTTACCTAGAAGACTCCAGCTTAATTGCACGACACATATTGGATTCTCAATGGGTGGTGTGTGCCTCGCCCTCTTATATCGCCAAGAACGGTAAACCGATGCAGCCCAAAGACTTAGTGGAGCACAACTGCTTGCAATACGCCTATCAAACCACAGGGGCGAGTGAGTGGCAGTTTCTGTATAGCAAAGACGGTTGTACAGACAACGACAAATATATCGTGCGTGTTTCGGGCTCTTTCTCGACAGACAACGCGACTGCATTAAGAAAAGCTGCGCTGGGTGGACATGGCGTTGCGTACGTGCCGCGTTGTCTGGTTTATCACGATATTCGTAACGGTCAGCTGGTGGATATCTTCCCTGACTTAGTGGGTAAGAAGCTCGGTATTTATGCGGTGTACCCTTTTACGCGCCAGCCGCCCAACAAGATTAAGTTATTGATTGAACACATCAGAACTCGTTATCTGACGATTTCTCACTATTTTTAATAAGGATCACGATGAGCTATTTAAAAGAGTATCAATATCCAATCACCAATAAGCAGATCGTCAGCGATGACTATTTTGGTCAGATAATCGAAGACCCATATCGCTGGTTAGAAGATGACAGAAGTGACCAAACTGCAGAGTGGGTAGCGAACCAGAATGCAGTCACGTTTGATTACCTTGCTCAAATTCCGTATCGCGCGGAACTGCGAGCGCGACTGGCAAAAGCGCAAGACTACAAAAAGAGCTCGCAGCCGTTTGTCCGAGGTGACTACACCTACTTCTATAAGAATGATGGCTTGCAGAACCACAGCATTCTCTATCGTCAGAGAGAGGGGCAGCCGGTTGAAGTATTCCTAGACCCGAACACTTTCTCGGAAGATGGCACGACATCTCTGGGCTCGGTATCGTTTTCGAAAGACTATAGCTTAGTGGCGTACAGTATTTCTGAGGGTGGCAGTGATTGGCGTAAGATCTTCGTGATTGAAACTGAGACTAAGCAGCAGCTCGAAACGGAAATTACCGACGCCAAATTTACTGGCATTTCTTGGTTAGGCAATCGCGGTTTTTACTACTCCAGTTACGATAAGCCTGACGGTAGTGAACTTTCAGCTCGTACAGAACAACACAAGCTGTACTTCCATGAGTTGGGCACAGAGCAAGCTAGCGACAAGGTGATCTTTGGCGAAAGCAACGATGAGCAACACCGCTATGTGTCTGGCTACACCACTGAAGACGATCGATACTTGATCATCCTCGGCAAGGAGTCGACTTCAGGTAATCGACTGTTCTATATCGATTTAAAATCATCAGAGCAGTCTTTGAACACACTGATTGATCATGTGGATAGCGATACGTATCTCATCGATAATCAAGGTGAGAACTTCATTCTATACACCAACCTTGATGCGCCGAATGGCAAGGTTGTGAGCTTTGATAGCGGCACTGAGCATTGGCGAGATATCATCTCAGAAAAGCCGCAGCCGTTAGACATCAGTACAGGTGGGGGGTACTTGTTCGCGCACTACATGGTGGACGTAGTATCCAAAATTGATCAGCTGGATTACCAAGGCAACCTAGTTCGGGAAATCCATTTGCCTGGATTGGGAACGGCCAGTGGCTTAGGTGGTAAGAAAGAGCAAACTCAGCTTTATTACACCTTTACCAACTATGTTACGCCGCCAACCATTTTCTCTTTTGATATTGAGTCGGGCAGTTCAGAAGTTTATCAGCGCTCTGAGTCACCGTTTGAATCGGATAAGTTTGAGTCTAAACAGGTCTTTTATACCTCAAAAGATGGCACTCAGGTTCCGATGCTTATCTCTTATAAGAAGGGACTAAAACTGGACGGTAATAACCCAACCATGTTGTACGCCTATGGCGGCTTTAATGTCAGCCTAACGCCTTCTTTCTCGGGGACGGTGGGCAGTTGGTTAGAATTGGGTGGCGTGTACGCAGTTCCCAACCTGAGAGGCGGCGGTGAGTACGGTAAGGCGTGGCATAAAGCGGGTACTCAGCAGCAAAAGCAGAATGTGTTTGATGACTTCATTGCTGCTGCGGAGTTCTTAATCGCCGAGAACTATACCAGTAGTGACAAGTTGGCGATTCGTGGCGGCTCTAACGGTGGGTTGCTGGTGGGTACGTGTATGACACAGAGGCCGGAGCTTTTCCAAGTGGCTCTACCTGCTGTTGGGGTGCTAGACATGCTGCGTTACCATACCTTTACGTCTGGCGAAGGCTGGGCGTACGACTATGGTACCTCCGCGCAAAGCAAAGAGATGTGTGAATACCTGCTTGGTTACTCTCCGGTTCATAACGTTGTGCGCGGTGTCGACTACCCAGCAACTTTGGTCACGACCGCGGATCATGATGACCGCGTGGTGCCAGCACACTCTTATAAGTTTATCGCAGAGCTGCAAGATAAGCATGAAGGTGGTACGCCTGTGATGATTCGTATCGACGTAAATGCGGGCCATGGCGCCGGAATGCCACTGAGTAAAGCGATCGATCTCACTGCCGATATTTATGCGTTTACGCTGTTTAATATGGGCGTTGAATCTCTAGATTCGTTTTAGATAATGCTTGATTCTAGATAATTGGGTGTTTGACTCAGACTAAAAAGCCTCAAAATCGACCTTAGATTTTGAGGCTTTTCATATATATGAAAAACCGTCAAAACTGCACCATATTTCCTTCATTTTTACATACACTTTTCCGTGATAGACCCCGCCATTATTGATGAAATGAAAGCGATTTCAAGCTGATATTTCACGTGTTTCCCGTCCTAAGTTTTTGATATTAAATTAATAGTTTTGGGTGTGACTTTTCTAAAAGTTTCATGGCTCTCAAGCTAATTTATCAATGTGAACAGCGGCTAACTTTTCAACGCTTTCATTGCTTAATATTTCCCTGTTCGATGAAAACTCAAAAAAATAATAGGGAATTACAATGCAAAAATTTAAGCTTTTGCCAATAACGGTCGCAGTGGCGGCTTCGCTTGCTTCAATCTCTTCTTTTGCTGCAGAAACGGATCTTGCCGCTCTGGAACAACGAATCCAAGAGCTGGAATCTCAAGTTGGTGATATCAAGTATGTTGATGATCAACAACAAGCGGTTCTGACTGCAGAAACCAATGTACCAGACGGTATCGTCTTCTCTGGTTATGCTCGTTACGGCGCTCACTACAAAAGTGGTGATGAGCGTTACGTAGACATTGGTACAACAGGTCGCTCTGTTGGTCGTTTAGGTAACGAAGCAAACGGCGGTGAAGTTCAGTTAGCTAAGCTTTTCCAGGCAGACAACGGTGCTATCTGGGACATCGTATTCATGGCTGACCACTGGGAAGCTGACGCATGGGCTGATGACGGCGGCCTAAGCATGAAAAAAATGTACGCTGGTGTAACCAACGTCTTTGAAAGTCAGCCTGAGCTTTACATGTGGGCTGGTCGTGACTTCCATCAACGTCCGCAACAAGGTTTGAACGATTACTTCTGGATGACGCACGATGGTCAAGGTGCTGGTTTTAACAACTTAGACTTTGGTGGTGCCAAGCTAGACATGGGCTTCGTAGGCCAAGTGAAAGGCGGCCTAGTGAACGACAACGGTCGATACGCAATTACTTCTAAGTTGCACTCTATTAATGCGGGTATCGGCCAACTAGACCTATATGCGAACTATGGTTTTGCTTCAGATGAAGCAGACTCTGACGTAGCGGGTGCTCCAAAAGTCAGTGACGAAACGGCATACCTGGTAGGTGCAACCTTAGGCTTGGGTGAGTCTAACAAGTTGGTTGTTAAGTATGGTGACGGTGCGGATTCATCAGTGTTTGACCTAAAAGGTGACTACCAAACTTTGTACGCAAGTGTTGAAGGTAGCTACGCAGCAACAGATAACTTCATCATCGATTACTTAGTGTCGTACAAAGACAACTCTGGTTCAGATCTAGACCGCGAGAACACAGAATACGCAGGTATCGTTCGTCCACAGTACCAATGGGATGATGTTCATTCTACATGGTTAGAAGCGGGCTACGGCATGGTTGATTACGATGACGACGGTGAAGAGAACGCATGGAAAGTAACGCTTTCTCAAAACGTTTCTCTAGGTGGCTTACCTTGGAGCCGTCCAATGCTTCGTTTCTACACAACCGTGGGTGATGTAGAAACCAAAGGCAACACAGTGAAGACAACGAATGTTGACACATTGTCGTTCGGCGCAATGTTTGAAGCTTGGTGGTAATCACCGATATAGAAAGAGCGGCTCTTTGAATTCGGCATATTTTCAAAGAGCCATGCTTTCGAATATCCATGCTTTTCAATAGTACGTAAATACTGTCCATTTTAGCCCTAAAGGCAGATTGATTAGGGCACGTTTCAATTAACTCCATTCTTGGGCACATTTTTGTGCCCTTTTTTTCGCCACTAGATCAGGGATTTACTATGAGACTTTCTTCCATCGTGTCTCGAGTTTATTTAGGTTTCTTCGTACTGATTGTGATCATGCTAGGTTCCGCATGGCTAAGCATCAGTAGCAATAAAGACATCACCACTCGAATCGAAAACATCACCCAGCAAGCTACGCCATTAATGCTTCAATCCTCAACGTTAACCATCCGATTTCTGGACATTAATCGCAGCACCACACCCTACTTATCCGCTAACTATATTGATGAACTTGAGCCACTGAAACAAACCGTCTTAAACAACATCGAGCTATATCAGCAGCAATTAAACTGGTTCCAAGGTAAGGGTGTAGCTGGTTCACAAATGGAAGCCATGCTTAACAACATCACTCAAACAGGTTTGTTGACTATCGATAAGATAGAGCAGGTATTAGAGTTTTATGTTGAGTATTTGGATAGCAAAGATCTCGGTTCGATGGGACAAGCGCAATTTCAATCGGTGGTGGGACAGCTCAATAATACTTTGGTGAATCAACTCGCGAGTGCAGATTCAGAGCAGACACAAAAGGCAGTCGAAGCTTTGTTGGTGCAATTGAGTTTGATTGCCGCGGAAGCCAACGAAGCACTTTCACTGCAAACATCTTCGGAGGTTCGTGGGGTAGAGCGTCGCCTACAAAGTCGCAAAGAGCGATTCGAACAAGCGGTCGCAGATATAGATAATCTGGATTCATCTTTGCTGCGCCGCAGTAAACAGTCTTTATCGTTGCTCGCTTCACACGCGTTTTCAGCCAGTGGCTCAGTCGCTACCCATAAAGAAACTATCAAACTCGATGAGTCTATCTCCCTTCAAAAGCAGGAAATTGAACAGCTAATCGATCAACAGTTAAGTCACTTTGATGAGCTTTCAATGTACGCTGAAGACACCGCGACACGCCTGTATCACGAATCGATGGACTCTTCACAGCAAGCCCTTGTGATGCAGGGTTTTATTGCACTTGCTTCCGTGCTTATTGCTCTGTTGATCGGGTTGAATATTGCCAAAGGTATCCGTAAACCAAGCAAGCTGCTACAAAGTGCACTCGACCAAGTTGCCAATAAAGACTTGAGCGCGATGGTGCAGTATCAAGCCAATAATGAGTTTGGCTCAGTGAGCGACAAGGTCAACTTAGTGATCAGTCATCTGACTCAAATGATTGAGAACATGCGTTATTCGTCGACGTGCTTAAAAGAGGCGTCCATAGAGAATCAAAGCACGAGCCGTTCATTGAGCGAGGCGATGCAAGACCAAACCAATCAGACCGTGATGGTGGCAACAGCTATGGAGCAGATCGAGTGCTCGGTGACCGAAATAACTCAAGCGGCTAATCAAACGTTAACCTTGGTGACCGAAGCTGTGTCGAGTTCCAATCATGGCCAACAGACGATGGACAAAAGCGTCGAGTTGATGGGCAGTTTAGAGCGTAAGTTAGCAGAATCAACAGCGACCATCGGCCAGCTTGAAAGTGATAGTGCCAGTATTGGCTCGATTCTGGACGTGATATCTGGGATATCCGAGCAAACCAATTTGTTGGCACTGAATGCGGCTATCGAAGCGGCGCGAGCGGGCGAACAGGGGCGAGGCTTTTCTGTGGTAGCTGATGAGGTGCGTGTGTTGGCGGCAAAAACGAACGCTTCAACGCAAGAGATACACAACAAGATAGAGCAGTTGCAAACCAGTTCTAAGCTTGCGGTTGAGCAAATCAACCAATGCGTAGCGGGGATGGTTCAATGTGTTGAACAAACCGATGAGGTGAATGGCTCAATATCAAAGGTGTCCACTCTGTTAAACGAGGTAGAGCAAAGAAGTCACCAGATTGCGACAGCGACTACCGAGCATCAAGTGGTTGCCTCTCAAGTTACACAAAACATCAGTCAGATACACACCTTGGCTGAAGATAACTCACAACGATCTCAGGTTTTGTTTTCTCATGGTCAACAGCTTGAAACCATGTCGCAGCAGCAATTCTCACTAACTCAAGAGTTTAAGCTCGCCGAGCAATCAGAAAACAAGGTTTAGAGGCGACTCTAAGCTCTCTACTGTTTCACGCCCAGCCTTTGCTGGGCGTTGTTGTTTCAAGTTTCGGGTTCTGCAAAGCGAATTCGAAGTACCTATGAAATGTTCCCATACAATTTAGCATAGACACTGAAATAATAGGGTCAATTTAGCCCCGTATATTACCGTCTGCTGCGGGTTCACCTCTGAATAGTGCTTTTGAGAACCGGAGTTTAAGCGTTCTTACTTTCACCCTGGCAGCAAGTAACCAGGCATCGTTTTGATTGGGTGAGTAAGAATCTCATGAAACAGTTTCATGGCGTGAAGTGAATCTGTAAGCGCTTTCAAGATTTCCAAATCCAGCCTTTTTACCTCCAAGTTTAGTGTGATGACACTCACTTCAACTAAAACGTAATTTCTTAATAATCGTTTTGTAAGCGGTTACAAGCTAATGAAGTATCGAGGTTCGAGTGGCAACAATTAAACACGTATCAGAGCATGCAGGTGTGTCTCAAGCGACAGTGTCTAGAGTGATTAACGGCACCAGTAGAGTGAGCCACGATAAGAAGCTAAAGGTTGAAAAGGCGATCAAAGAGTTGGGTTATCGCCCGAACTCTATCGCTCAGGCTTTAGCTTCAAGTCGTACCGGAAGTGTGGGGGTTGTTGTTCCAGAACTGGGCGGATCTTTCTATTCAGGCATCTTGCATTGCATAGAGGAAAACCTACGCCGCTTCGGTTACCACGCTGTGGTTACAGCGGGTTCGAACACCGAACAAGGGCAGCGCGAGTCTGTGGAGTTTCTGTTGGGGCGTCGTGTCGATGCTTTGATTCTTCATACTCAACTGCTCAGTGATGACTATTTAATTGAATTGGAAGAACAGGGGACCCCTGTGGTTTTAATTAACCGCTTCATCCCAGAAATGGCGATGAGTTGCATTGATATTGATAACGAAGTCGGGGGGCTACTCGCTACTCAATATCTCTTGCAAAAGGGACATACAGATATCGCGTGTATTACCGGGCCTTTAGATAAAGCAGACGCTAGGGGGCGTTTGCAGGGGTATCGCAAGGCACTGGAAGAAGCCGGTGTGCCATACGATGAAGCCTTGGTCTCTGAGGCGGGATTTACTGAAGAGACCGGCACCAGTGCTATGAAGAAGTTGATCAACCGTAAGTGCCACTTCACAGCGGTATTTGCTTCAAACGATCACATGGCATTTGGCGCTTTCGAAGTCTTACACAACGAGGGATTGTCGGTTCCGCAAGATATCTCGCTTGTGGGTTTCGATAACACCATCTTCGCGCGCTATCTGACCCCTAGTTTGACCACCATACATTTCCCCATTGAAGAGATGAGCATTGAAGCAGTGCAGCTCACTCTGCAAAAGCTAAAGAAAATTAAACATGACGTGAACTTTAAATTGCTGCCGACGTTGGTCACTAGAAACTCGGTATCGGATTTACTGGTTACCCTATAAAAATATTAAGGATAGAACATGAAATTTAAGACCTTAGCGCTTTCATGCGCGGTTGCTTTAGGACTAAGTGCAACAGCGGTAAATGCTGCTGACAAAGAGATTCGTTTCGATGGCTTCCCTGATTTCGATAGCAGCCTGAAGGTATTACTGCCTGATTTCGAAAAGAAAACAGGGATCAAAGTGGATTACCTTATGAACAATCACGGTGACCACCACACGAAACTAACCACTAACCTAGCAACCGGCTCTGGTGCGGGTGACGTGATTGTTGTGGACGTTGAGAAAATCGGTCCATTCGTTGGTTCTGGCGGCCTAGTTAACCTGTCTGAAAACTACGGTGCAGATAAATACGAAGAACGATTCGCACCTTACGCATGGGCACAAGGTAAAGGTGCTGATGGCGACATGTACGGTATTCCTGTCGACCTTGGTCCGGGTGTTATGTACTACCGCACCGATGTATTTGAAAAAGCGGGGATCAATGTTGAAGACGCAATCAAAGATTGGGGTTCATACATCGCAGCAGGTGAGAAGCTGAAAGAGCAAAACGTACAGCTAATTGCTTCAGCAGCCGACGTAGCACAAGCAATCATCTTTACTACAGTTCCTGAAGGCGAAGGTCTTTACTTCGATAAAGATGGCAACCCAGTTGTGACATCAGAGCGCTTTGTTCACGCGTTTGAAGTAGCAAAAGAGATTCGCGACAAAGGCTTAGACGGTCGCATTCTGGCTTGGTCTAATGAATGGTACGAAGGCTTCCGCAACGGCACATTTGCAACTCAACTTTCTGGCGCTTGGCTACTTGGTCACCTAAACAACTGGATTGCACCTGAAACCAAAGGTAAGTGGGCAGTAGAAAACCTTCCTGATGGTATCTACGGCAGCTGGGGTGGTTCGTTCCTATCTATCCCAACGCAATCTGAAAACCCAGATGAAGCATGGGCGCTTATCGAGTACATGACGACGGACCGTGAAGTTCAACTTAAGCACTTCGAAACGATTGCGGCTTTCCCTGCGAACGTAACGACGTATGACGATGAGCTTTTTCAAGAAGAGATGGAGTTCCTAGGTGGTCAGAAAGCACGTCTTCTATTTGCAGAAGTGGCACAGAACATCAAGCCAGTATCTCCAGCTCAAGGCGACCACGTAGCACGTTCTATTATTTTAGAGAACGCATTGATGGAAGTGCTTGATGAAGGTAAGGACATCGAAACTGCACTTAAAGAGGCAGAGCGCCTAATTAAGCGTCGTACGCGTAATCTTTAATTTGGTTTTACTTTAAGTAAGTGAGGAAGCGTGGATAACGCGCTTCCTTTTTTAAGAGGTCGTTACTATGAATCATACAGCGAGCACAACGATAGAACCTTCGGAGCAAAGCCTTTTTTCTCGTCTGAATTTGAAAGCGCTTACACCGTATGGATTCCTTCTGCCGTTTCTGATCATTTTTTCTGTATTTGGGATCTTCCCGCTGTTGTTCTCTGTTTACCTGTCGTTCCACGAATGGAACCCAGTACAGGGCATGGATGCAATGGAGTTCGTTGGTTTTGAGAACTATCACATTGCCTTGACTGACCCATGGCTATGGCGTTCATTAAAGAACACATTATGGCTAGCAATCACATCGGGTGTTGCTCAGCACTTAGTCGCTATTCCAGTGGCTTACATGTTGGTTTCAATGGGTGATCGTATGCGTCACTGGCTAACATCGGCGTACTTTCTACCGTTCATCACATCAACGGTCGCAGCGTCACTGATTTTCTTCAATATGTATTCTCCTAACTCAGGAATTATCAACCAAACGCTAATGGCATTGGCCGATAGCACGCTGTTTGGTTGGGCGTTTGCTTGGGTTAACGATTTTCAACCAATCCGCTGGTTAGATGATGCCACTATGGTGAAGCCGTCTATCGCGATCATGGTTTTCTGGAAATACACCGGTTTTAACATCGTCCTTTACACCACAGGTTTAATGACGATTCCTAAAGACATTTTAGAAGCTGCACGTATGGATGGTGCGAATGCCTTCCGCCGCTTCTGGAACATCTCACTACCAATGATTCGTCCATTCATCTTTTTTGCAATCACCATGACCATCATCGGTAACCTGCAAATGTTTGAAGAACCGTTCGTTCTAACGCGTGGTACAGGTGGTACGGGTCAATCTGGTTTAACTATCTCTATGTACCTCTACAAAGTGGGTTGGGAATGGTTAGAAATGGGCACAGCGTCAGCAATTTCATGGCTTCTGTTTGCACTGATCGCGTCTTGTACTTTGGTTCAATTTCTATTCTTCGGTAAGAAAGGCTTAGGGGAACATTAAGATGTCGACATCAATTAAGACAAATACCTCACCACTAAGTGGCCTAATGCCAAGCGAACGCACCATGTACATCATGACTAAGATCTTGATGGTCATGCTCGGCATATTACTGATTGTTTCCGCAATCATTACGGTATTCCCATTTGTGTGGTCTGCACTGCTTTCAACACGTGACCGTTCGGAGATCTTCGGCTCTGGCATCAGCTTTGCGATTGGCGACAGCCTAATGGTGAACTACGCAAAACTGCTGGAAATCATGCCGTTTTGGAAAGCGATGTTTAACTCGATTTACGTGGCTTTCTTAGGCACAACCATCTCGCTGCTGTTTTGTAGCATGGGTGGCTACGCGTTTGCTGTGTTTAAGTTCCGCGGTAAGAACGTGTTGTTCGGCATGCTGGTTGGCTCAATGGCGATTCCGCCAGTGCTTAGCTTGATCCCTTACTTCATGATCGTGAAATTCTTAGGCTTGTTGGATAACCACATGGCGGTATGGCTACCGTTCACAACCACGCCATTTGGTATCTTCTTGATGCGTCAGCACGTGATTGCATCGATTCCTAAAGAGCTATTAGAAGCAGCGAAACTGGATGGCGCAGGTGAATTCAGAACGTACTGGAGTGTGGTACTGCCACTGATGAAACCAGCACTCGCAACACTCGCTATCGTGCAGTTCGTCTTCTTCTGGAACATGTTTATGCAGCCTCTTGTGGTGCTGAACAACCCTGACAATTACGTCATCACACAAGCACTACGAAGTGTTCAAGGTATTCCGAATACGCCATGGGGCGCGGTAATGCTGGGTACCACAATTTCTATTTTACCACTCGTGATTACATACCTGTTCGCATCGAAACAGATGATCAGTGGTTTAACGTCCGGCGCAGTTAAAGGTTAGGTTTAAGGGTTATAACAATGAATAAATTTCAACTTCCAAGTGATTCAAAGTTACGCAGTAAGGAATTTGTATTCGGTGTCGCGACATCTTCATACCAAATTGAAGGCGGCGTTGAAGAGGGCGGTCGTACACCGTCTATCTGGGACACGTTTTGTAAGACGCCAGGTAAGGTAGATAACGGCGATAGTGGTGATGTGGCGTGCGACCACTACCACTTGTGGCAACAAGATATCGAGATGATTCAAGGCTTAGGTGTTGATGCTTACCGCCTGTCAATTGCATGGCCACGTATCTTGCCGCAAGACGGTGTGGTGAATCAGCAAGGTCTAGAGTTTTACGAGCAGATCATCGATGAATGTCATGCTCGTGGAATGAAGGTGTTCGTGACACTCTATCACTGGGATCTACCGCAATACCTTGAAGACAAAGGCGGTTGGTTAAACCGTGAAACGTCTTACAAGTTTGCAGAATATGCAGAAGTGGTGAGTAACTACTTTGGCAATAAAATTGATGTTTACACCACATTGAACGAACCGTTTGTATCTGCGTTCTTAGGCTACCGTTGGGGCGAGCATGCACCGGGCATCAAGGGTGAAAAAGAAGGCTTCTTAGCTTCTCACCATTTAATGCTAGGCCATGGTTTGGCGATGCCGATTCTTCGTAAGAACGCGCCTCATGCTAAGCATGGTGTGGTATTTAATGCGACTCCGGCTTACTCACTGACACCGCAAGACCAAGGCGCTGCAGACTACTGTGAAGCAGAGAACTACCACTGGTTCATCGACCCTGTATTGAAAGGTGAATACCCACAGTCAGTAGTCGACCGTCAAGCGATGAACATGCCGATGATTTTAGAAGGCGATCTAGACATCATCAGCGCACCGGTTGATTACATCGGTATCAACTACTACACGCGCAATGTCGCTCGCTTCAATGAGAATGGCGACATTGAATCAGTAAAACAGACTGACGCTGAACACACTTACATCGGCTGGGAAATCAACCCACAAGGTTTAACCGATTTATTGGTAAGACTAGACGCTCGCTACGAAAACATGCCGCCTATCTACATTACTGAGAATGGCGCCGCAGGTAACGACGAGCGTGTTAACGGACAAGTGATGGATGACCAACGTGTTCGTTACTTCCAAGGCCACATCGAAGCGGTTCACAACGCAGTTGAAGCAGGTGTGAAAGTTGATGGCTACTTTGCGTGGAGTCTAATGGATAACTTTGAGTGGGCATTCGGCTACTGCCAACGCTTTGGCATCGTCCATGTTGATTACACCACCCAAGAAAGAACACTGAAACAGAGCGCAATTGCGTACCGAAACATGCTTCAAGAGCGCGCTGAGGAGAACAGATAATGGCTAAAGTAGAATTCAAAAACATCAAGAAATCATTCGGTGATGTTGAAGTGGTTAAAGAGTTTGATTTTACGGTTGAAGACGGTGAATTCGTGGTTTTCCTTGGCCCATCTGGCTGTGGTAAGTCGACCACACTTCGCATGCTTGCTGGCCTAGAAAGCATTAGCTCTGGCGATATCGTGGTTGGTGGCAAAGTGATGAACAAGGTCGACGCCAAAGACCGTGACTTAGCAATGGTATTCCAAAGCTACGCACTGTACCCACACATGACGGTTTACGAGAACATCGCTTTCGCTCTGAAACTGAAGGGCATGCCAAAGGCAGAGATTGATGTAGAAGTACGCAAAGCTGCAAAAATGCTAGAGCTTGACCCGTTACTAAACCGTAAGCCAAAAGATCTTTCTGGTGGTCAGCGTCAGCGTGTAGCAATGGGCCGCGCGATGGTACGTACGCCGAAAGTGTTCTTGTTTGATGAGCCGCTATCTAACCTAGATGCAAAACTGCGTGGCGTGATGCGTGAAGAGATCAAACACCTACATCGTGAGCTTAAAACCACCACCATCTACGTAACTCACGATCAAATCGAAGCGATGACACTGGCGGATCGCATTGTGATCCTAAAAGACGGTTATGTGGCACAAGTAGGTACGCCAACAGAGGTGTTCCAGCGCCCAGCTAACAAGTTTGTCGCGCAATTCATTGGTAACCCGTCAATGAATATGTTGGAAGCTAAGCTGATTGAAAAAGAAGGTGAATACTTCGTTGAACTTGGTGATGTTCATATTCCACTGCCGGAGCGTTTTAAGTCTCTGGCGTCTAAAAACTTAGCGCTTCACTTTGGTGTTCGTCCAACAGACATCCACCTGCGTGCTGAGCAAGTTGACCACGACCGTGTGCTGCCATTCCCTGTGAAAATCAAAGACAAGGAACTGCTAGGTGCGAGCATTCTTCTGAAAACAGAAATCGGCGGCCAACCGCTGATGGTTGAGACTCAAGCTGCTGAAGTGGATGTGAAGGAACTGACATTTTACTTAGATTTGGATGCTTTCCACCTGTTTGACGCATTGAGCGAGAACTCGCTAGCGAGCTAGTCAATTACGAGCTAGCCGGTCAACTTAAGTCAGCCAACGAGCTGATACCAACCTACTTACGACAAATTGTTTTGGCTCCTCCTGATTTGGGAGGGGCTAGGGATAGTGATGATGAAATTCGGATATTTTGACGATAAAAACAAAGAATACGTAGCAACCACGCCGTGCACACCAATCAAATGGTGTAATTATGTAGGCACATTAGATTTCGGTGGCATTGTTGATAGCAACGGTGGCGTGTTGTTGTGTAAGGGCGACCCGGCACTGAACCGTATTACCAAGTACATCGCTCAGCTGCCAAACTCAGATTTCAAAGGTTCGACCATGTACCTCAAGGTGCGTGATGAGGGGGGCAACGTAGAAATTTTCTCGCCTTTCTACACTCCGACTCTGAAGCCGCTTGATAAGTTTGAAAACCACACGGGTTTGTCTTACACCACCATCATGGCAGAAGCGTTTGGTGTGCGTTGTGAAGCGACCTTCTTCGCACCAAAATCAGACCAAGTTCTACTACAAGACATCAAAGTCACCAACATTTCAGACAAAGCGCTGCACGTTGATGTTGTGCCTGTATACGAATTCACTCACTTCGATGCACTTAAGCAACTATTGAATGCGGATTGGGTTCCACAAACCATGACACTGAAAGCACACCAGCAAGAGTCGGGTCACACCGTGCTTGAGCAGTATGCATTCATGAAGCGTGACTATGCAGTAAACCTGATGACAGCGGATCGCCCTGCGACGTCTTTTGACGGTGATCGCCAATCATTCCTTGGTCAGTTTGGTTACGGTACATGGGCTGCACCACAAGCGTTAGAAAACGACGAGCTTGGTAATACCGAGTGTCTGCGTGGTGACAACATCGGTGCGCTGAACCTGCGTTTAGGTTGGTTATCTCCAGAGCAGACTGAACGTACGGTTGTACAAATTTCGCAAGAACAGAGCCTAGATGCAGCGCAACCTTTACTGGCTAAATACCGTGACCACCAAGTCGTTGATTCGGCATTCGCTGAACTGGCTGAGCACTGGGATTCTTACCTACAAGCGGTTCAGGTTGAAACGCCAGATCCAGCTATGAACTCGATGCTTAACGTACACAACCCACGTCAATGCCACACGACCAAAAACTGGTCTCGTTACCTGTCTCTATATCAGCTTGGCTATGGCGCACGCGGCATCGGTTTCCGTGATTCTTCACAAGATACATTGGGCGTTATTACTCATATGCCAGAAGAGGCGCGTGAGTTCATTGAGCGCTTACTATCAGTGCAAAACATCAATGGTTCTGCGATGCACCAGTTCTTCCCATCAACCATGGAAGCGAACGCTGGTGACTCACGTGAAGAGGAAGATCGCCCGGATTACTACGGCGACGATCATCTGTGGATCATCTACGCAGTCACTCAATATGTGAAAGAGACAGGCAATGCTGATTTCTTGAACAAAGTGATTCCGTTCTATCAAAAAGACAAAGCGGGCAACCCTGTGGAAACAGGCACCGTTTGGGATCACTTGTGCCGCGCGATCGAGTTTACCTACACCAATACGGGTGAGCACGGCCTACCGTTATTAGGTTTTGCAGACTGGAATGACACGGTGAACCTGCCAACAGGTGCAGAGTCTATGATGGTCGCTAACATGTACGGTAAAGCCCTGCTTGATATGCTGGACCTTTGTGAGTTGCGTGGTGAGGAACAACTGACTGCTCAGTTCAAAGAGCAGTATCAACAGATGCAGAGCACTGTGAATGAGTGCGGCTGGGATGGCGAATGGTTTGTTCGTTACTTTGATGAGCAAGGCTTGCCAATTGGTTCTCATAAGAACGAGCAAGGGCAGATCTACACCAACGGTCAAAGCTGGCCTGTGATTTCTGGTTTCGCGACACAAGAACGTGCAACACAAGCGCTAGATTCGGTTTACAACAAGCTGAACACGACCAATGGTATCAAGCTTTCAACTCCTGGTTACAACGGCTTTGATGCACAACTTGGTGGCGTTTCCACATATCCACCGGGTGCGAAAGAGAACGGCGGTATCTTCCTGCATTCAAACCCATGGGTGATGATCGCGGAAGCGAAAATGGGCAACGGCGAGCGTGCTTATGAGTACTACCGTCAAATTAATCCGGCTTCTAAGAACGACGATATTGATACTTTCGAATCGGAGCCATACTGCTACCCACAAAACATCTTGGGCGACGAACATAAACAGTTCGGCCTAGGTCGTAATGCATGGCTGTCTGGTACTTCATCTTGGACATACGTGGCAGGTACGCAGTGGATTCTAGGTGTTCGACCTGAAATTGATGGCTTGCTGGTGGACCCTTGTATTCCGGCAGAGTGGCCAGAGTTCAAAGTTCGTCGTCAGTTCCGTGGGGCGACGTATCATATTCATGTCACGAACCCGAATAACGTATGTAAGGGCGTGGTTGAGATGAAGGTCAATGGTGACCTGATTTCAGGCAACAAAGCACCGGTATTTACATCGGGTGAGCACACGGTAGAAGTGGTTTTAGGTTAACAAAGAGAAGGGCGCTTTATGCGCCCTTTATTGCTCTTTCGTTTGGTTATCCGTTGTCGTTGTTTCGTTAGCAATGCGTTCTCTGGGGGCTGATTTCGCATTCAGCGGTTACTTTGGTCGCCTTATTGTGGTTGATAGGTAGCTTGGCATTGCCAAGTGAAGGTTTGAGACTGGTTCGGACTAAGCGTTAATAAGCCAATCTGGTTATTGAATGCATCGGCAGGGCAAGTCATGGGCTCTATTGCAATACTTTGCTCACTTGTCGGAGTGTATAGCTGAACAAATGGGTAGCTCGCATCTTGTTGATAATGAATTGCGGCTGATGAATCTGAACGTGTCAAAGTCAGTTGGTTGGTTGTCTTAGAATCAAATTCAAAGCAGTGGTTTAGGCTTTGACTGGTCAGGGAGTCATCCAAAGACAAACGGTCAAAAGCCTGTTTTTCACCATTGGGTAGGTCGTTCTCATGTACGACCTCAGCGCAAGGCGACATAGTCAATTCACACTGTTCTAGGTCATTGCCGAGCGAGAAATAAGGGTGCCAAGCATCACCGAATGGGAAGGCGAAATCACCACAATTAGAGACAGTTGTTGAGCAAGAGAGCTTACCCGTTGTGTCGATAGTGAAGGTGACTTCAAGGTTAAAAGCGAACGGGAAAGCAGGGTGCAAAGATGATGTCTGATATTGCAGTGTCACACTGGCTGATTTTTCATTGGCTGCGCTGTTTTTGATTGAAAAAGGTTGGTTGTAGAGCAAGCCATGTACGGCGTGATCAGACCAAGGGAAGTTAGCTGGGAGTTGATGGTTTTGGTTGTCGAAACTGTAGCGACCTAAGTTTAAACGGTTTGGAAAAGGAAATAATTTAGCACTGCGGGAAAAGAAGGGATGCTGGTTGATCAGTTCATCATAATTCTGATAGCCACAAATAAAAGAGAATGGACTGTTATTTACAATGTATTTATTTATAACAGCACCAAACCCATTGATTATTTGAAGTTCTATACCATGCTGCTGATTTATTAATGTGACAGAGTCAATATTTCCAAATTTTTCATTTATAATTTTAAACATGTTGATGTCTCCATTTTTGAAAGATATTAACAAGAAGAAAAAAATATTCAATGGCGGTTTTAACATGAATAATAAAATTCCATATTCAAGCTATTCAGGAAATTCAGAACACTTGTGTAAAAAGGGCGACGCAGTTGAATTTATTCAACCTTGGTACACGCCAATTTCTACGACACCAGAAAATACAGGTATGGCGATCGGTGGTATCGGTAATACTTTTACATTGACGCCAAATGGTAACACGCCAAACTTCAGCTTTATTCCAGGAATATTTGTCGACTGTTCAGAGCAAGTTATTAATTTTAATGATTTTTATGCGTCAGTGATGGATGTGCCGACCATTGAAGCGCTTCAGGTTGTTAACGAGCAAGAGCTTAGTGTTCATCTGAATTTTTACCCAGCGCTATTCGATGGAAAGAAGATAGATAAAGAAAACATTTCGAATGCGATTAACCTCATTCGTGCCGCATTAGAAAATGGTAATTTCTATAAAGAAAATAAAGATAAGTTTATAAAGTGGAATGTCGAATTTTCTAATAAGACTCAATTATTAATAGAATCAGATTCATCGTCGATTGATTGTCAATTATATGTAGCCTTAGATTTCTTTAATGGTTTGTTAATAAATGATACAACGAGACAGCTATCACTAACTTCGGGAAATAATAGTGATATAGAAAGTGTTAATGGCAGCGATATCGAATATAAGGCTTTATATCCATTAGCTGAATATCAATATAATAGTTTTGATGGTATTAATATAAAGCGAAAGGTAGTCTCGCCGATCGTTAAAGAGGATAAGCGCCTCTGCTCTATGCCTATGCACTGGAACCACTTCCAGATTACTAATGAATCACAGCAAACACGCGTGATTACGCTTGCCCAACCTCTACAAAACTTGATTGGTTCAACCTACCGAAAAGGTCGTGATGGGATTCAAGATTCGGCGTGTACCTTATCTCAAAACCCGATTGCTCAGCAGCATAAAGCGGTGGAGGTCAATGATGAAAGCCACAGTTTTACTGGTGTTCAGCTCACTAGTCAGTCCCCTTATCAAAGTGACATTGAGGGTGAGGTGGTGTTTGGTGTTCAAGCCGAAAACCGTTTGACTAAATCTGGTAAGGTATCGGTGTCTGTTAAGCCAACGCTTTATACTTCGAAAGTGGCCCAGCAAACCGAGTTCGCACTGAAAACAGGCCGTACTAATACAGAATTCCAAACTGGCATCTACACTGGGCGCGAAGCTTTGAGTGCATTGGTCGTGGTTCAGGTTGAGTTGGAGCCGGGTGAATCCGTTGACCTGCGTTTCGCACAGGTGATGGCACACAGTAAAGTTATGCTCAATGGCTGGCACTCAGATAAGGCTTACACGCAATTCTACCCACAAGCAAATCCTGCCTTACCGATGTTACAAGATGTTTTGCCAAAGCTTGAGGTGATTGAGCAGAAGATTATTGAGCAACAGACCGCTTTCCTAGAGCAAGCTCAAAGCAAAATATCACAGCCTGAATCAGCGCTGCGCTATGCGACGATGGCGATGAATTCACTATCATTCCTTTCTGAATCAACAGTATGGGATAAAGAAGATAAATTCCTGGTGAAAGAGTGTGTTGATTACCCATTCTTCAATTCACTGGATGTGTATTTCTACGGCTCATTTTCATTGCTCTATTTGCTACCTGAACTTGATGGCTGCGTGATGAAAGAGTTCTCAAAAGCGATTTTGGCTGAAGACTTTACTCAGCGCCGTTACTGGGAATATGAAGCAACACCGAATGCTGAATTGATTGATGAAAAGTACCAAGGTGTGCGCGCGATTCGAGGTGCAGTCATCCACGATTTGGGGAGCCCGTTCGACATTCAGCCAGATGCGTATAGCTGGCATAATGTTAAGGAATGGAAGGACTTAGCACCGAAATACATTCTGATGGTGTACCGTCACTACCAAAACACACAAGATATATCAGTGGTTAAAGAGTGCTGGCAGGCTGTGACTGAGAGCATTGACTTCTTATCGAACTTGATTGCTGAAGGTGACGATTTACCGCTAACCCGAGGTACTGACGACACCTTTGATAACCTTGCGTCTCACGGTATCTCTATTTACTGTGCGAGCCTTTGGGTTGCCGGCCTTCAAGCCGCGAGTGAGTTGGCACAATTGATGGGCGAAAACGATCTAAGTGCGGGTTACCTAAAACGTTCGAAAAAGGCATTAGCAACAGTTGATCAGAGCTTGTGGGATGAGAAAGAGGGTTATTACCACTTCTTCGTGACGCCAGTCCAAGCCAAGCATCTAACGGGCGAAGGCTATCAAGCTCTGGAAACTCTCGGGCTGACTTTAACGGGGGATGCGATTGCTGATAAGAATATGCTTAACGACTATCTAAACCAAACCGATACTTCAATAAACATCGATAAGGTAGCTCAACGTATCTCTAAGAAACGCTTGTTGAGTGAGACAGCGCCTCAAGCCTTTACTCAAGAGTATCTACAGCTAGTACCCGATTCAGACAATAGCTTTGGTGATGCACTGCTTGCCGACAGCTATCTCAAACTGATTGGCCTAGAGGGTATTTTCCCACAACAGCGCATTCAGCGTGCATTGGACTATGTTTATAAACATAACTTCGAGATTAACAGCCCTAAACTTGGGGTAGCGAACATGACGCTCGCCGATGGTTCACCACATGAGGCTTTTCAGGCGCAAGACGTGTGGATCGGCGTGCAGTTTAGTGTCGCGACAGCGTTGAGTTTAGCGGGTAAGTCGCAGCAAGCGGAAACATTGATGGATACTGTGTATACCGCGCTGTATGACTATTCAAAAATTCCATTTGCCGCACCAGAAGGGTTCAACTGTTCTGTCTCATTTGATGAGAAAGATCTTTCAGAGTCTTTTAAATTGTCACAAAGTGATGCGAAAAAGTGGATTAATGCACTTAAATTGCAAAACTGTGTGCTGTCTGACGGTCGGGTTAATCCTAGCTTGACGAAAGGCAATGATAAATTTGTTAATATGGTTCAAGGTGAAATTTCAGCGGAGCAAGCTATGGTTCTTCACAAATGGCTGTTGAGCACTGGGTTGAAATATACCGCAGGTCGTTATTTCAGACCGGGGATGATTTTCGCCTACATGTATTAACTTAATGACACGAGTTTCAACAAAAGCAGTGGTATGCACGTTGAAATAGGTGGGGAGCTCTGGGGCTCCCCAAATGTCACTGGATTAGGGTATCGAGATGCGCACTAAAACTAAAAAAACCACCGTATACGATGTAGCGAGGCTCGCAGGTGTTTCCCCAAGCACGGTTTCTCGTTTTCTTAATCGAACAACCTATGTGTCGGATGATAAAAGCCAGAACATCGAGCAGGCGATCAAAGACACCGGCTACAAGCCCAATTTTCAGATGCAGGAGAACATCAATCGCCGTTCATTAACGATAGGCGTATTGGTGCAACATCCTGATAGCCCTTATACCAGTCGTATCCTCAACGACATGGAGAAAACCCTGATAGCTCAAGGCTATTCGTTAGTGATAGCAACCGGGCATTGGCAAAAAAAGCTCGAGATACACGCTTTAGAGTATCTGGCTAAGAGCAATGTCGATGGCATGATCATCGTGACAGGCAGCATTACCAAAGAAGACATCGCGAAGTATGCGCAAGACATTCCGGTGGTTGCGGTGGGCTATGACATGGTTGCAGATAATGTTCGCTCAATTAACATTGATAATGTGTTGGGTGGTTACATAGCAACCCTCCACTTGCTCCAACAGGGGCATGTGAATATTGCTCATATCAAAGGGCTTTCAAGCCAACCGGATGCGGGAAGTCGCTTTGAAGGTTACAAGAAAGCCCTTCAAGAGGCGGGCATTAAAGTGATGCCAAAACTCGTCAAACAGGGCGATTTCAGTAGCGAGTCTGGCTATGAGAAAACCGTTGAATTGATTGAATCTAAGGTTCACTTTTCCGCTCTGTTCGCAGCCAATGACCAAACCGCTTACGGGGCGATTAAGGCGCTACACGATCACGGTTATAAAGTGCCAGAAGATGTGTCGGTAATTGGCTTAGATGACTTGCCAACGTCGAAGTATTTCACGCCAGCATTGACGACTTTGAGACAGCCAATTGAAGAGATTGGAGAGGTGTGTGCCCAATCGATTTTGAACTTACTTTCAGGTAAGAGGCATGAAGCACGACTACCACCGATAGATTTAATCGTAAGAGAGTCGACCAAGTCTTTGTATCGTTAATTTTAAGATGATCACCAAGGTGTTACGCCCTGAAGTACTCGTAGTCGACACTGCCGTTATTGAGTCGTACGACGACTGCTAAGTTTTTAAGCCTCATAACTATTTTCTGCACCAAGTGATAAAAACTCGCGTCGATGCTACCAGCCAATCGCTTGACCTCTTGCGTGACAATACGTTCCGTTTCTATTTTTGGGCTAGTATCAACTGAAGCTGCTGACAAGCTTTGGCGTTGATTACTTGCTGGTGAGATGTGTTTGTCTTCATCTTTTCTCCCTTGTGCTTCTTATTTCGCACCGATTTGATTTTCTTTGTACCAGTTAATGTCATGACAACGTAGATCTCGGCTCGTTAAGCGGTCAATTCGAAGATTGAATATAAGAGCAATAAGAAGAAATTAGAATGTTGTTTTATGCAATTTTCCAAATGAATCTTAGGGCTGGAACTTGATTAGGTGTGCTTGATGGAGTTATGTGAGAGGGTTGTCAACGATTTAAATCACTGAAACCTTCCCATTTCATACAAGCTAACTACCTGATTTTCAATAATCTACAGTAGCTAGCTTGGTATGTTAGGAGTTTAATAAAAATTTTCTAAATCAGAATAAGTTTGAGCTCCTCCAAGGTGTAGATATTGAGTTTAAGCTCAGAGAGAGCTTCACGTCGTGAAGCTTACTTAGATCATGACTTTCAAAATCTTTTAGCTTGAATGTCCAATTAGATAACAATGTCGGTTTAAAATAATAAGGACCGAAGTATTCATCAATGGCGCCATCTTCTACTATAGTGTTGTGTGATCCCACACTTTTATAGGAATAAAACTTATACTGTGGGCTAGTGTTGAAGGTGTAGCTAGTCCCTAAGTATGTATCTTGGAATTGACCAGTATGGCTCACCTGGAACTTATAATAGCCATCGGGCAAGTCATTACCTACTAGTTGAATACCAATTTTGTTAACTCTGATTCTATCTCTATCCTTCAATGTGCCACCAGCAAAACTGGAAATATTATATTCAAATGGATTTCTTTGAAAGCTAACATATTTATTGTTATTAATACTAATAGTAAACTCACCACTTTCTTTTAAGCTTTTGACAACATCTTCGTTTTCTAATGGGAATGTATACTCATAATTTTGAGGATAAGAGTTAAGGCTACTTAGATGATCTATTAGATCTTGGTTCATTGTTACCAAGTTTTTATTATATTCCTCGTATGTGGAATTCAACTTAGGAACAACGGAGCTATTTTTAAATGTATTGTATTTTAGGGCCGCGTTATAATTTAATTGAGTTGTGTACAATGGTCTTTTGAAAAAGTTATAGCTCCTGAATAGGTACTTTTGAACTTCTAACATGTTAGACTCATCATCTTCTATTTTTTCAATTAAAGCTTCAACACGTTCTAGATCTTCTAGAATAGCTGTTTTTTCGAGCTCTAACTCTACAACCCTAGCAGACATTTGAATTAATGCTAACTGAGTACCAGTCACAGCAGAGCCCCAAGTCATTAATCGATCAAGAGATGCTCGATAAGCCTTAGCTCCTCTTATTGATAGCGCTTCGGCAGCTCCAAGCATTTCTGAAATATCTTGCTGAGTGAGTGTCCAATTCAGTGCAGAGGATTCTAGTTCAGGAATGGCTAAATTGATATCATTCATCTGCTCACGAAGATCAGCCCCAAACTTCTGCTCTTTGACCATTTTTAGAATAGCAGTAATATTATCACTTAATTTTTTGATATGACCTATATTTTCAGCTAGCTTCTTTAAATTTTTAACATCAAAAACAGTTTCTTTAACATCACTTGCTATTTGATCAGCAGAGTCAGCAACGCCACCAACATTACCTGTAAATGCTCCAATAAATGCTTGACCTAGGTCAGCTAGGATAGATAAACAGTTAAACATGGTTTCAATGACAAAATTAGCTTGGTACTCAAGTATGCCTTTTTGAAAGTCTTTTTCTAGAACCTCAACAATAGACTCTTGTTTTTTAAATTCTTCACTTCGTTCTTCTATAACTTTCTGGTAGCTGTCGATTTTTTTGTTTTGGTTATCTATTATTCCCTGTTGCGCTTCTAAAGCACTTTGTAGATGACCCAGCATTAGTTGAGCTGCATCTTTTCGAGTCTCGATATCTAATGTATGATCTTCGAACTGGTTATATTCATCTTGAAATGAAGACATTGAATCAAGGATTATCTGATAAGAATCAGAATAGACATTCATTTTTAATTTTGGAACATAATTACTTGAATTATTGTTCATTTCTAAAAATATTTTTATAGCTTGAATAGAATTGTATAATCCTGCTAGGTTAATATCTTTATCCAGTAAAGATTGCGATTTACCTAAAATATCTGAGTACCAAGATAACATATCTAAACTCAAATTAGGTACTTGATCGTAAATAGAGACACTCATGTCAAATGCTTGATCAAATATAAATTGAGGATTGTTGTTAGAAGATGTTAAATAGCTGTTGATGTTTAAGTTTTCATCATTATAATCCGTAGGGGATTGGTTTTTTTGTTTTACATATCTGTAGTGACGGCCATTTTCTAGGTGTACTTGGTTAAAAGAATTTAACGTATTAATAGAAATTCTAGTATCAATTTCATTTGATATAACATTAACCATAGCCCTTGAATCTTCAGAAGCTGATAAGTTTACTGAGTGTTCACCAGTTATCTTCCTAGCTAAGATTAAAACTGACTGATTTGATATGTCCGAGACAACAGGAGAATCAATATTTATTGTGTCAGCAATAATAATAATGTTTCTAGCATTCTTATTAGATCTTAAAAGTTCAATTAATAAATCAGAGTTAATAAGCATTCCTTGAATAACACCATCCTTGTAGGATGTTGTTTGTTCTATATCCTTATAAGAGGATGGGTACAACTCATCTTCAGTGAGATTGTAATAGTCTGTAAAAGGAGTCGCACTCGAACTATTGGAAGCTAAAATGATACTTAAAGCTAAAATTGTTTTTTTATACATTTTTTTCTCAATATAAACTTAAAATAAGCAAACTTAAGTTTGCTTATTAAAATTATCAAACTGCTATTTAGTTAAAATTGATTTTTTTAGTTGGTGCTTCACTTATAAATGCATTTGCAGCCCATTTATTAGCGACATTACCAACTTCAGCCCACAGTGCCTGAACAGCTTCGACTTCAGTCTGCGTATTCCAAGCTGCAGTCCAGTTATCTGGATCATTCAGTACATCGTCAGTGTCAATACCATCAATAGCTTGTATCGTCGTATCTAAAGTATTGGTAATATCGGCCCAGCCACCTTGTAATTTTTCAAGTGATTGGCGAGCAGCCCCCATAGAGGATTCAATATTATGCATATTACCTGTCGCAAGTGTCCAAGAGGTGTACACTTTTAACTGAGTATCAAGTTCTTGCTGTTTTTCTTCAAGCTCTTGTTTTTTAGCTTCTAATTCAGCCTTAAACGCGATTGCTTCTGCTGAACATTTTGCAGCACAGGTAATTGCAGCAATCGTACCCCAAGGTGGAATCCACGCATATGTAAGAGTCGTCCAAGAAACGGTTTTCCATTTTACATACTTTGCATTGAGAGCATCTTTTTCCAGTATTAAGCGTTCAATTTCAGATTTTAGAATATCTCCGTTATTGCCAAGTTCATCTTGATAAGCATCTTCTAATCGATCTAGCTTAGTTTCGGACTCTGTTAAAGTTAATACGAATTCACCTAATTTTTCATTAAGTAAACCAGCTTTATCATTAAATTCATGAGTTTCATTACTCATTTTTATGAGTTGTTTTTTAAATGCAGATTTATATCTATCAAACTTTTCTTGATCATCATATAAGGCGGCATCATACATTAACTCTGCAAGACTTGATAAAGCATTAGATTTAGAGTTAACTTGTAAGGAATAGTTTTTAAGGTCATGTGCCAGTCTAACCATTTGATCTCGATAACCATTAGTTCCTAGCCATTCGATCGAGATATTATGTATATCTTGATAGTTACTTAATAGCTGAGGATATACTCCAACAAACGGTAAGTCACCTAGCTCAAACTCCCATTTCATGTCTTGTTCTGTATGAGGTAAGCTATATGCCGTTTGTGCAAAAAATTGAATGTCTGACCATTCGTCAGTTGAAAGTATGAAGTCGCCGTTTTCTTCAAATACTGTCGGGTCCCCCAATAATAGACCTTCATTGGCAATTTGAAATGATTGGGTCTGCCCCGAATAATTTTGTGACTTATAGGTGTTCATTGTGTTTTGTGCTGAAAATACAGAAGTACTTTGTAGTGCTGCAATCGCAATGGTTGTTAAAAGTATCTTTTTCTTAAATCTCATATTAAGTTTCCTTTTAGTGGTATGTTCTTATTGTTACGCTGTTTATAAATTCTTGGCATTTCTCACTCAATGCCAGCCAGTTATCACCAAGTGAATCCGCTGTGTATTCAGCTAAGATATATCCCACAGTGGGATCTTTTAAATCACAGTCGAGTTCTTCAATTGTTGATATCACTAGCTCCATAGAGCTGACAAAGGCTTGCCACTGCCCAATTAGATGGCCTAAGCTATTGGTTGCTGGTCCGATTAACATATCGGTTGATTGGATACTCTGTCTGGCTAGTTGCCATGACCTGAAGATTTTTAACCCATGATCTAATGAGATTTCCAGCTCATTTAGTTCTTGTATTTTTTCTTCTCGTTGGCGATTAACTTCTGCGGCTTGCGACCCGTAAACTCCTGCGACAGCAGGCGCAATGAACCAGCCCCAGAAAGGTACCCAGGCATATGTTGGAGTTGTTGCAGCGATGGTTACAAGCCTCGCATATTCTTTATTTAAAGCATCTATTTCCTTTTTAAGATCCTCTATATCTTCTTTTATTGAGTTTTCATCATAATTCCCAATTAAGTCTCCATACCTAGATTCTAAAGTTTCTAAGTCTCTCTGTTGGTCTATTAATAATGTTTGAAAATCAATCATTTCCCTGGCTAATTTTTCAGCTTCTTCTGCACGAGGTATAGCGAATTTGAGTTGCTCTCTGAGAAGCATCACTAATGGCCCTTTTGTATTTTCGAATAGCGTTGAATTTCCTATATCTGCAGCATATTGAAGATTTTCTATCGACCAATAAATAAATTCCATTATTCCTCCAGAGAAACTACACCATCCAGACATTGCTTGAATGTTGTCTAATAAACTACGGAATGTTTTGTTATTCCATTTCTCTGCGGATTGCTTGAGTTCTTGGTAGCAGCTCATTAACCAATCAAAACCAGAAACATCTATGTGTTCAGGTATAGAAAACTCTGTTGTAAACTCTTTTTCTGTTGTTGGCAGTGAAAGAGCATGTGTGATATACATCTGTATCTGTAGCCAGTGATGATCAGTCAATATGAACTTTCCATATTCATCAACAAACACCCCTTTTCCAGCAAACCTATCTACATCTGAATTTTCCTTATAAATATCAACACCATTTTTTAAGCCTTTAGATAATGCTTCCATAGGTAAAGTTGAGCAAAATATTGAGGCTGTAATTCCTTTTAAAATAAATCGTCTTTCCATAAGTCTCTCTAATTCTTTAATGCTTTTTTTATTAATATATACAAATCCCCTTTATTTATAAAATTAAAATCAATGCAAGAATATCCTTTTAATAAAAATTAATTATATATTTTTTCTATTGATAGGCGTTTATGCTTTTTTGTTTTTTATATAACGTAGTACTTGTTATATGATTTCTTTATTTATTGATTATTATTTTAAATAAGCTTTCACATACAAATAATAATTTAAAATCAGCAGAGGTATTAATAGGTGCTAATATTCGTAATCTATATGTTTTAATGTTTGAATTTGATTAGTGGCTAAAGATTTTTAATCAATTAATTGATAGTGTTGTCAATTTTTGTGGGTTATCGCTTGCTTTGTTAACCTTTCTTTTTTCATATGATTTTGTGAACATCATAGAGTGGGGGCTAACGACATGATGTGGCAGGAGTAGTTTTTCTGATTTGGAAACTTTGTCGTGTAATTAAATTTACAGATAGAGCTATTCGTATCGTTCTTAGTCAATACGAACAGTTTTAGTCATATTTAACCTAGTAAGCTTGTCCAACGCTTTGAGTATCATTGAGGTCTCATCTATCACGCTGTCCCATGATTAATCTGTATACTTGCGTCCACACATTAATCTCCTCCTCATCGTTCCAAAAGATGAAAGAACTACATTTAATGAGTAATGTATTTGATTGTGGCTATGTGTAGTTTACCAAGGTTGGGGCAACAGAGCCTTGGCATTAGAGGAAAAATATTGTTGTTATTCAAGATGTTCAATACAAATCAATTTTATATCTTCATCTGATAGAGGCAATTGAGTTAAGCCGCATAGATGGGTGCCTTTAGATAAAGGTTGATTATGTTGACATGTGGCACATACACCAAAGGTGTGTAGACGGTTTTCATTCTGAATTGAACGCAGTAAAAGTTGCAATTGCTGTTGTAATTCTGCGCCATCGACGCCTGTATTTTCCTTTTTATTCGTATTTATTGCCCGTTTCATCAACGGTGGTGGGAACACGGTTTTTATTAGCTTCCTGCCCTGTTGCGATACGACTAAATGCGTCACCCTCTTATCTGTTACGTCAGGTTGTTTTATTAAGTAGCCTTTGGCTTCCAGTACTTTAAGACTTTGGGAAACCGTGCCTTTTGTTAAACCCAAGTATTCAGTTACGGCTTTTGGTGTGTCAGAAAATCGATTGCAAATTGATAAGTAGTACAATGCTTCAAAATGGATAGGCTGAAGGCCATAAGGCGTTAAATCGGCCCGCACTTCATTTCTAAGCAGATTACCGACTCTATCGAGTAAGTGATATAAAATTTCTGTATTCATGAATTAATAGTATCGACTAAAAACAATGTTGACAAGCGGGATTCTATACGATTATGCTATTTGGTATCGACTCGAAACTAAAAGGCAAGAAAATGAAAACTTCTAAACTAGGTTTATCTATATTGGCAGTATCGGTAGTGGCAAGCTCTGGTCAGGTGTTCGCACACGCAAATCACACAGGTGGTATTAATTCTCAGGTGAGTTCTGGCATATTGGCACCATTTGACATCATTCACACCAAAGTCACGACGAAAGGGAATATCGCGACTTTTCATATGGCAGTCTCTGAGCGAGCTGGAGAGGTTAAGCCTACGGCAACAGGCAAACTTGCAGGTAGTAACGTGTTCTCTTACGTTTGGCCGACAACTCTCAACAGTAGTCTGGTTGGTTTCGACGATAATGCAGGAATACTCGCGCTAGCTGTGACGTCTCATCCAGATTTTGATGATACGCCATTGTATGACGAGAATGGTGATGGTAATAAAGCGAATGATGGTGATGTCTGGCATAGTCACTGGGTGGTTTTAGAGCCTAATGAGCAGTGCGGAGTTGGTGCACTTGGTGTGGTAAATATTCCTGAAGGAGCCAAGCCTAATTTACCCAAAACTTGGCCAGGTTTACCGATTTTGATTGATAGCCCTGATTATAAACCCAACTTCAAAGAAAATTCGGTTAATGTAAGTTTTCGGTTTGACAATGTAGAGGCGCTGAATTTGGCACAATTTGACGGAGTTACGTCTGGTCTGAGAGTCAATGCTAGTGCACATTCACCTTTGCTTTGTGTGGTTGATGTTTTTGATGTTGCATCCGGTGATCTATCACTGCCGGGTAAAACGAACCAGTAGGAGGGTTAACATGAATCAATGGTCAAAGGCCCCAGAGCTCAAAGTATCGAGCTGGTTAAATACAGATACTCCTTTGCTTCTTAGTGAGTTGAGAGGTAAAGTCATTGCCTTACACACATTTCAGATGCTCTGTCCTGGTTGTGTAAGTCATGGATTGCCACAAGCTGCCAAGTTAGCACATTTCTTCAAGGATGAAGCGCTAGAGGTCATAGGGCTACATACGGTTTTCGAACACCATGAAGCTATGCAGCTTAACTCACTTAAAGCATTTGTACATGAATACCGTCTAGATTTTCCAATCGCAATTGATGCTCCTTCAGGCGGATCAATACCTATTACAATGGGCGAATATGGATTAGGGGGGACTCCTGGATTGGTTCTAATTGATAAAATGGGCCATATTCGATTTACTCATCATGGCACCATTGATGACATGATGCTGAGTAAAATGGTGTCATTCTTGTTGGGGGAAGTAACTTCAAATGATGATAGCTTTAATTGTACCGTCAATGATTTAAGGTCGAGTAGTGGAAAATGTTCAGTAAGTTGAACGCCATTGCGGGCATGCATTTGGATAATGGATTCGTGTTCGTATAATGCGATCGACTAGTCAATAAAGATTGTTTTAGTTAAGGCTCGCTATTTGAAATAAGGAAGCCACTTTAACGATTCGGTTGGATATTGATTACAGTAGGTGGAGTGAGGTTGTACTCAATTGAAAGTCTGAAAAGACTGTTAATACAAGTAAATGTACGTGACCATCGTTATCAACCACTAAACTGATTTTCTTTATATGTCAGAAACGAAAAATGTCGCATCCATGCGACATTTCTCTTTTGGCGGCCAAACCAGTTTTGCTATATCCATTCTAGAGTGCAATCCATTAGATGCTTTTTCAGAATGTACTTATAAGACGCTGTTAATCTTGATTAGTTCCCTTTAAGCGGCATTTTTTTCCGAATTATTTTCTAAATCGAATGACGCTGCGATGAGTTTCTTGGTGTAGTCGTTTTTCGGCGCATTAAAAATCTCTTCAGCTGAGCCTTCTTCCATCACTTCACCCTTCTGCATCACAAGTACACGATCTGAAAGTGCCTTCACTACCGAAAGGTCATGGCTAATGAACAGGAAGCCAATATTGTGTTTAGTTTGGATGTCTTTGAGCAGGTCAATCACGGTCAGCTGTACTGAGCGATCGAGTGCTGAAGTCGGTTCATCCAGCAAAATGAAAGATGGCTCAAGAATCAATGCACGAGCAATCGCAATACGTTGTCTTTGTCCGCCAGAGAACTCATGCGGGTAGCGGTTGATTGAATTTGGCTCCAGACGAACCTCAATCAGTGCTTTACGAGCTCTTTCTAAACGTTCTTGTTTTGACAAGTGAGGTTGATGCACCGTTAAGCCTTCGGTGATGATCTCCCCAACCGTCATACGTGGCGATAAAGAACCATAAGGGTCTTGGAATACCATTTGGACATCTTTTTTCAGGTTATGACGCTGCTTGTCGTTGAGTAAGCTGACGTCTTGTCCCTTATAAACAATACGACCTGAGCTTGGCAATAAGCCGATTAACGCACGTCCAAGAGTTGATTTACCTGAACCTGACTCACCCACAATACCGAGGGTTTCACCTTGTTTTAGGTTCAACGAGATGCCTTTCACTGCTTCAAAGTACTGATTTTTAGACTTGATGAAGTGCGGTTTCACCAAGAACTTAACGCGAATATCTTCAGCAGACAGAAGCTCTGGCGCTGCGGCGCTTACCGGATCTTTCGCCCCTTTAGGTATCGAGTTAATGAGCATTCGTGTGTAGTCATGTTTAGGACTATCGAACAGAGATTGAGTCATCCCTTCTTCTACGAGTTCACCTTTACACATCACTAGCACGCGGTCGGCGAAGTGTTTCACCACACCTAAATCATGAGTGATGAACAAAATTGCCATTCCCATCTTGCCTTGAATCTCTTTGATAAGAGAAAGCACTTCAGCTTGAACCGTTACGTCGAGTGCTGTCGTCGGTTCGTCAGCAATCAGAATATCCGGTTCATTAATCAGTGCCATTGCAATCATGATGCGCTGCAGTTGACCACCCGAAAATTCGTGAGGGTACTTGGTGTATGACTTTTCTGGCATTGGCAAGTGCACAAGATTAAACAGCTCTATCACACGCTGTTTGGCTTGAGACTTCGACACTTTACGATGACACATAATGGCTTCTGCCACTTGAATACCGACGCGCAGGTATGGGTTCAAAGATGTCATCGGCTCTTGAAAGATCATGCCGATTCTGTCGCCACGAATCGACTGCATTTCACGCTCTGATTTTTCGAGAACAGACTCGCCTTCAAACTCAATTTGAGACTGCGGATCAATAATGGCGTTGTCTGGCAGTAGACGCATCAGTGCGTTAGAAGAGACAGATTTACCAGAACCTGATTCCCCAACAATGGCCAAGGTTTCGCTAGATTTAAGGGTAAAGTTAACCTTTTTCACCGCATCAACGATTCCATCGTTGGTTTTGAAGCTAACGGAGAGGTTATTGACTTTAAGAAGAGCCCGGTCCGACATGATATATCCTTATCAATTTAAGACGTTTGGTGAAGATTGAACTTCTGACGTTGTTTTAAGTTGCCCAAAATGGTGATGAGCACGTTGAATTTGTTCTAGTTCGAGCATCCAATGCGAACTGCGTTGCGCGCTACAAAATGCGATTAAGTGGTTAAGTAGATCTTCACTCTGCTTTTCCAGTAACCCGTGGGTGCGTTGAATCAGCTCTGTGCTCTCAAGAGAGATAAATTGCATTAACGCATAAGACTGATTCAATGTATCAAAGGCTTGTTGGTGTTGCCCTAAACGGTTGAGAATCTCAGATTGAGCCACGCTTGCATCTCTGAGTCCCGCAAGTAGACAGGCAAATTGGCAAGGCTTGATATCGCTTTGGTATGCCGCATCTTGAATGTGGTGAGGAAGAGAATTGAGAACATCACCATAAAGACGCTGTGCTTCTGGCCAGTGACCTTGCTCCATTAACTGTTCAGCTTTTAGGTAGTGCATCCAGCATCGTTCAATTTCCATATCCACATCCTCGATTTATAATATTTTAAAATGTTAATGATATTTATTATCAATTGCAAATTAAAATCATTCAGATGTTAGGTTTGGTGAATTAAATAGCTTGTTATTCGTAAAATTGCATTAAATTGTGTGTTATTTGTTCGGTTGAACAGCGATGTAGCGTAAGTCACTAAATTTATAGGCAATTACATCTACACTGAATTTATCTACACCCAAGAAGTAAAGGACTAAGGAGGCGGCGATGGCGATTCAAAGACTCAATGCAGAACAACTGTATCAGGTAGCAGAACTCGAAAAGTTACCATGCAAGTCGACCAAAGAACTGGCTCCAATTGACGAAATCGTCGGGCAAGAACGTGCGCAAAAAGCCGTTGAGTTCGCGATGTCAATTAAGGAAAAGGGTTACAACATTTATGCGATAGGACGCAATGGTCTGGGTAAGCGCACCATGATCTTGCGTTATCTCAACCGACACCCTCATGAAGTTGAGGAGCTTTTTGACTGGTGTTACATCGCGAATTTCGAGGATATCCGTACACCTAAGGTATTGAAACTTCCGCGTGGCGTCGGCAGTAGCTTAAAGCAAGATATTGAAAAGCTGATGCGCAAACTCATCAAAGCGATGCCACTCGCGTTCGACAATGAGATGTACTTCAGCCGTGCTGATCGATTAAAGAATCAGCTAGCAGCCAAGCAACAAGCAGCGTTAGAAGCGATCAGCCAAGAAGCAAAAAAGAACGGCGTGAACCTGACGATCACCACTCAAGGTGATTACCAGTTTGTGGCGATGAACGGCGATGAGCTTCATACCGAAGAGAGCTTTGACCTGTTGTCACCGGAAGAGCAAGACCAATTCGATAAAACCATCGATGCGCTGGAAGTTGGGCTGCGAACCATTTCTCGTGAACTGACGGAGCTTGAAGAGACGTATACTGAAAAGATTCAAAAGCTTAATGATGATACGGCGCGAGATGTGATAACGCACTTCATCAAGCAATTGAAGAAGGATTACAGCCAATACCCAGACATTAAAAAGTACCTAACCGCACTGCGTAAAGACATTGTCGATAATGCTGATATTTTCTTAGAAGAGAGCACTGAGCAGGCCGAAGTTGCGACGGCTTCTTTGGATAAGAAAATGCCGCGTCGTTACAAAGTAAACGTGATTGTGAGCCAGAAGGAAGACACTCTACCGATAGTGGTCGAGGAGAATCCGAACTATCACTCTTTGTTTGGTTATGTAGAAACGGCAACCTTTAAAGGCACTGTATTTACTGACTTCTCATTGATTCGTGCAGGTAGCTTACATCGAGCGAACGGTGGCGTGCTGTTGATGGACGCGGTAAAAGTGCTAGAGCAACCTTACGTATGGGAAGGCCTGAAGCGTGCGCTGCGTTCTCGTCAGTTAAGCTTCACTTCATTAGAGAAAGAGGTGACGTTAACGGGAGCGGTGTCGCTCGACCCAGAACCTATTCCTCTGGACGTTAAGATCATCTTGTTTGGTGATTACCGCACATACCAACTGCTGCAGCATTATGATGCAGAGTTTGGTGAGCTGTTCCGTGTGACGGCTGATTTTGAGGATGAGATGAAGCGTACTGCTGATTCTGAAATGCATTATGCGCGCTTCATTTCTAGCATCGTCCATGACAACAATATGCTCCACTGTGACCGCAAGGCGATTGCTCGCATCATTGAACACAGTTCTCGTCAGGCGGGTGACCAAGGTAAGTTGTCACTGCACTCAGCACACATTGCTAATCTGCTTCGTGAATCTAACTATGTGGCGAGAGGTTCGAAATCGAATCTGATTCGTGCATCGCACGTCGACCAAGCGTTATCGAACCAACAGATGCGTGTTGGACGACTGCAAGACAGCGTAATGGAAACCTTCACCAACGGCACAACTTTGATTCATGTCGATGGTAAAGCTGTAGGGCAGGTCAATGCGCTGTCGGTATTAAGCACAACGGATCACATGTTTGGTGCGCCAAACCGAATCACGGCAACCACCGCTTATGGTGACGGTGAAGTGATTGATATTGAAAGAAACGTAGACCTTGGCGGCAGCATTCACTCGAAAGGGGTGATGATCTTGTCGGCATATCTCTCTTCTGTGTTTGGTAAGACGGCTAAAGTCCCGCTTACGACTAACATCACCTTCGAGCAGTCTTATGGTGGCGTTGATGGCGATAGTGCGAGTATGGCGGAGTTCTGTGCCGTTGTATCTGCATTTTCTAAGCAGCCAAACCGTCAAGACATTGCGATTACTGGCTCTATGAACCAGTTCGGTGAGTCTCAGCCAATTGGTGGGGTGAACGAGAAGATTGAAGGCTTCTTTGATGTGTGTGAAATCAAAGGTCGTTCTAATGAGCAAGGGGTTATCATCCCGCGCTCTAATGTTCATAACCTGATGCTGCGCAGTGACATCGTTAAAGCGGTGGAAAAGGGCGAGTTCAATATCTGGGCGATTGATCATGTGACAGAGGCGATTGAGCTGTTCACGGGTAAAGCCGCTGGTGAACCGAGTGATGAGGGAAGCTACCCAATCGATACTATCTTTGGTATCGCTCAGGCTAAACTCAACGCACTGCGTAAATAGCTTAACGCTTTAAGCAGATTAGCTAAATAACCGTTAACCTTAAACGAAACAGCCATCGATATTATCGATGGCTGTTTTTTGATTCTTATAATCTCAGCGCTTAAGCGTTACGCAAACGAAGTTTGGTGCCGTCGAACTTCAGCTTACTGAGCAGGTTCTTGGCATTGGCCTTACCGATATCATCAAACTCGACACCATAACGTGCGTAGTGCGTTGATCTTTGTAGATTACACACAATCCCTCGTAGTGGCGGAATCAACGGACCATTGTAGTTCTCAGGCGTAATTTCGATAGAGACTCGATCAGCTACCTGAATTGGTCGAGAGGTTGGTGGTGTGACAAAGCGACAACCACTCTTTGAGAGGTCTCGAATCTCGCAGTTCATGCGTTGATCATCAAAGATCACACGAGAACTGAGGTTTACTTCATAGCGCGTTTCTTTACGCAGTTGCGTCACTTGCATGGTACTTGGTGTGGAAAGCACTATGATCGGAAAGGGTTCGCCAATGGTGTGGTGAATCTGAGATCTAAAATGGATCAGAGCGCCTTCGCCTCGCAAAGAGTAGGCACGAGCCGTCATCCCAAAGCCTTCCTGAAAGAAAAAGCGTAGGTCATCACTAGAGACCTCCGGCACCTCAATCAGGATACAGTTATCACTGTGAGTGCCGATAAATTTGGTGGTAGCGAGAAACTTGGTACCAACAGGTGTCGAGACATTTAACGTCAGCTCACTGCCATGCTCAATCATAGCCAGCGCATCGGTACTATTAATGGTGGTGACGGTTCGATTTCGAGGGTCTTGCAGTGCCTGATTATGCTCCAAAGGCTTCTTCAGTGGTGCGTTCATTATAGGTTCTCCATGTGCCAACATGCGTCTGTTAGATATTGATAACTTGCTAACAAGGGGTTATTACGTGCTAGATTTAGTAGGCGTACTAACGCAATTTATAGAGTGCTTTTAATTGGTTTGAATTTTATTTATAACCACACGCTATAATAATATTTTCTTTGATTGTAAGTACTTAGTTTTATTTATATGCACTTGCGTTAGTCTATTACAAGGAATTCATACTTCAAACTTTAATTGTTTGTCGTATCCATTATTTGCAGGAGTTGAGAATGCAGGCAGTTAAATGGGATCAAGATGCGAACCAGATCACGGTTGAGTTAGAACCAGATCAGTTTGCGGTAGTTAAGTATAAAAAGGATGGCGAGGTACTGCATATCACTTCCACTCGAATCCCTGATGAACTGCAAGGCAAGGGCTTTGGTAAGGTGATGATGGAATCGGTACTCCCTGAAATTGAGCGTGCGGGTTACACAATTGTCCCAGTATGCAGTTATGTTGTTCATTACATGAAAAGACAGACACAATGGTCACACCTTTTAGCCGATAAAGCGTAGCAACGAGTTATATGTCTCAATCAATACCTTCAAAACAGTCTGTTGAATCCGATGTTAATCCCAGTCAGCAACCTCCTGAGCTTTATCAAAAAATAGCCACGTCACTCGGTTGCCATCAAGGGTTCGATATTCACGTGATTCAACGCTTGTGGGGCGGGTATGGCGAGTTAGTACGCTTAGTCTTCACAGATAGTAGTGATGCTGGATTCAACAGCGTTATCGTTAAACATGTCGCGTTGCCCGATAAAAGTGAACACCCGAAAGGATGGAACACTAAGCTGTCTCATCAGCGTAAAGTGTATTCCTATCAAGTAGAGACAGCGTGGTATCAATCGTTCACTCAACAATGGGATGAGCGCTGCCCCGTGCCTGTGGGTTTACAATGTGAATTAGCAGACAACGAATGGCTTATCGTGATGCAAGACTTAGCCGATAGCGGTTTCCCATTAACCTCTCAGTTTGATGTACTGGCCGCTTCTGATGAATCAACCTCAGGCGAGCAGCATCATGCTTATACGCCTGTTGAGGTTAAACAGCGAAATGCTTGCTTAAAATGGTTGGCTAACTTTCACGCAAAGCACATCAATGTTGATCAAGGGCAGTCGGCATCATTGTGGCCTGTCGGTACTTATTGGCATTTAGACACTCGTCCTGATGAGCTAAGTGCCTTAGCGGACTTACCTTTGAAACAACAAGCGCAACGTATCGATCGTTTATTGAAAGAGTGCCCGTATCCAACCTTAGTGCACGGCGATTCTAAGCTCGCGAACTTCTGTTTTGAGCCTGAAAGTGAAAACGCGGCTGCAGTCGATTTTCAATACGTTGGTCACGGTTGTGCAATGAAAGACGTTGCCTTGTTCATGAGCAGCGCGATTAGGCCTCGAGATTGCCAACAGTATGAAAATGAGGTGTTAGATACTTATTTCCAGCACTTGAAAGAGGCGCTTGCACACTATCAACCACAGCTCTCATTTGAAGACGTCGAACGCGCATGGCGACCACTGTTTTATGTTGCGTGGGCTGATTTCCAACGTTTCGTAAAAGGTTGGAGCCCAGAGCATTGGAAGATCAATCCTTATACTGAACAGCTGACTCAAGCGGTGGTTCAGCAGTTGGAAATGTCTAAGTAAGCTTCTTCAGTCAGCAGACCAAATAAAAACGCCCAATCACTGATTGGGCGTTTTTGATTATTGAACGACTCTCTAGTTTGTCAGGCTGTCTGGTTCCGCTGTACTGGCGGCTACAAGTTGATTAGCAAGTTTGAGCTTACTGTTAAAGCCTGCTTTGTCGATATCTCCCATGACTCGTGCTGGTTCTAACTCACCGCTAGCGGGTGAGTAAAAGAAAATGGCTGGTGGGCCGAACACGTTCTTATTGTTGAGCCATGCCATTTGTTCTGGCGAGCTTTCTGTCACATTTAGCTTGATGGTCTGCCACTCTTTGAGTTTTTGGCTGATTTGTTGGTCGTTGAACACGTTAGTTTCAATTACCTTACAAGAGACACACCAGTCTGCATAAAGGTCGACTAGTACCTTTTGATCAGCATTGGCTGCTGCTTGTAATTGCTGCTCCAAGTGAGTGACTGAATCGGTTTTCTCAAAAGACGTGATGGCCATAGGTTGTGCGGACTCTCGGTTCGCAAGCGGGTTGAGAGGATCGGAATTTCCTAGGAAATAACCCACAAATAGAATCAAGCCATAGCTCAGTGGCAATAGTGCAGAAAACTTACGAGTGCGTGCCCAGCCCGGTTGTGCCGCTTCTAACGCGCCGAAGTGTACACCCGTACCAATAGCAAGGAGCGCCCACAGGGTCATAATGATTGATGGGTCTACGAAGCGGCTTAATAAGACGATAGCCACCGCGAGTAGCAGTACGCCAAATATTTGCTTAACCGATACCATCCAAGCGCCACTTCTTAACAGTAAGCGACCGCCACCAGCACCGATCGCGATAAGCGGAACACCCATGCCTAGAGCCATGACAAACAGGGTAGCACCACCAAACATCCAGTCTTGAGTGGTGGATACATAAAGCAATGCACCAGCTAGTGGCGCACTAACGCAAGGTGAAACCACTAGTGCAGATATCGCGCCCATCGCGAATACGCTAGCAATTTTACCGCCGCCCAACTTGTCTGAGCCACTGTTGAGTTTCTGCTGCAGTGCGGCAGGGAGTTGAAGCTCATAGAAACCGAACATAGCTAACGCTAGTAAAATGAACACGGCGGCAAAAATGCTGAGCAACCAAGGTTGTTGCATGGCTGCTTGTAAATTGATGCCTTTTGCTAATGTGGTGACCAGAATTCCCGTCATGGCATAACTGGTCGCCATACCCAGAACGTACGAGCTAGAAAGGGCTGCGCCTTTCTTTCCTGTCATCGCTTTTTCACCACCTATGATGCTGGCTAAGATAGGAATCATAGGCAGCACGCACGGCGTGAGAGACAGACCTAAGCCAAGCAAGAAGAAGACAAGCAGTGCCTGCAACTTACCGGCTTGAGAGAGAAACGATGACAAGCCATTGGTATCGTCACTGATCTTACCTAGCGTTTGAACCAAAGAGTTTGATGGCTTCTCAGAAGCGACGTCTGCCAATGCCTTGAGCGTAGGTAAATCCAACTCTAGTTTTTGTGGCAGGTAACAAAGCCCTTTGTCTGCACAGCCCTGATAGCGGACGGTGAGCTTGCCACTTCCGGTGTAAGGCACGGTAACGGTAAGTGGATCGTGAAATACCACTACATTGCCGAAGTTAGGGTCTTGCTTTTCTTCACCTGGCAGCGAGTATTGAGCAGCTAATGTCGATAATGAGGGCTCTTCTTTAAACGAGAAGCGAGATTGGTAAAGATAGTACCCCGAGTGTGTATCAAAGCGGATAACTGCGCCTTGGTCTGTGGCTTCCCATGTAACAGGGAAGGCTTCTTCAACCGGAAGAAACTCGTTGTCTTGAGCATGCAAAAAGCTGCTAAACAATAGAATTAACGTGAGTAGGTAGTTTTTCATGAATGCAAAAACTCCGTGCTTTGGTGAATGTGTAATTGATCGTCGATGTAAATAACGGCGCTTTCTTCCGGTACAGAAATGTTCGGGTTGAGCGTCAAGGAAGTGCTAAGTACACCCGCTTCTAAAGTGGAAGAAGCTATTGCCGTAACAGACAGAATCTTCTTTTCTACGTCTTGTTTCGACAAAATATGAGACGTTGCTTTATCGCCGAACTGCATTTGACGTTCACTGTGGGCTGATGTGGTCAGCGCCGCGTCGGTAATCGGAACGGCAAAAAAAGGTGTCTTGTTGTCTCTTGGATTCAGAACCGCAATGTTAAATGGCGAACCATCTGGCTTTGTACCTAATGCATAGATATCGCCGCCAAAATTCACCAACATTGAACTTGCACCAAGTCGCTTGCCTATCTTTACCGCTTGGTCGACCGCGTACTCTTTGATGACGCCACCAAAATCGAAGCGAGTGCGTGAATCAGGAACGTGTAGCCTTGTCCTTTTTCGAACGACAGCCCTTTGTCGTTCGACTGTTCCTTGTAGATCGCCCGTCTCTTCTAGACAAATTGCCCCTTTTAGCTCCCATGCCTGCTTGCCCAGCGCGGAAGAGAGGGCTTGAAAGGCATGGCTGTGTGACATCTTCGGTTTCTGCTGTAAAAGATGTTTGATGCTGCCAACGGTGGTATCAAACGTGTCGAATGTCAGTTGGCTTAATCGGTCGAGATGCTCAAAAACTTCCGCAGACTCTGAATCGAGTTCGACTTCACTGGTTGTACGCTGATTTATATGTCGCGTTAGCCATGAATCATCGCTGTAGAAGTTATATTTGTCTTCTAAGCGGTGTGTGTTCTGCTCTATCTCATCAGCGATGCTTTTTGCGTACGCCTTTGGGAAGTGGGTCAAATCAAGCGATAAGATCTGCACTTCACATGGTACTGTCATGGCATGGAAGCGATGGACAAAGGGCAGCTTAGAATTCATATGTTGCTCCAACCGCCCACCACTGCGCTTCAAACCCGTTGCTCTGTTCGTAGTAAGCCGCCAGCGCATTTAAATGCACGGTTTTATGGACCTTAACACTCGCGCCAAGCTCATAAGCATTCGCGGTGAAGTTACCTAGGCGAAGGTCAGAAGTTGCGTAACCTGTCGAGGCAAAAGAAGGGTCAGCGCTGCTAGGGTCGCGATAGAAATCTGCCGCATCTTGCGTATACCAGAAATAACCGGGTGCTAAGGTTAGCCACTCACTGACACGCCAAGATAATTTGCCGCCAATTTGGTGAGACATCACGCCCCAGTCATCAATGAACCATTTGTAACGTGGTCGGATTTTGATGCTATCGGACAGCGAGTAGAAGGCCTGAAGGTTAATACCGCCAGACAGTCGGGTATCTGGTCTAGAGTCTTGCCCCAAGAACACTTCGTCATCATCTATTTTGCCATCGTCATTAATGTCGACTTCGCGAAGAACCGTCAAATAGTGGTTGCTCAAGTAACCGCTACGGTAGCCAGCATAAGCGGTAAAAATGCTGTACAGATTTGGTGTAAAGGTTTGAGATAACCCCGCTTCTAAGCTGCCAGTGAAGATGTCTTCCCAGCTCTGGCTATTAGAAGAGCCAATAACGTATTTGCCAAATGCCTGAGTTTGGTCGAAAAGAGCAGATCCCCCTAGGCTGTACGAACGGTTTTTAGCGCTATCGGCATAAATCAAACCTTTACCATTGATACCAATGCTCTCGTAGTCTTCTTCTTGAGATATATTGCCACCAAAGGTCCATTCATTACGCAGTCTGTCACGGTAGGTGGCACTCAAGCTGAGTGCTTTTCTTGTGTCTTCTAGGCCGACTTTCTGGACCTCATAACTGTCTCGGTAAGGATCGTAACCCGCACGGATGACTTCGTCAGTTTTGTCTTGAGCTTGCTGGGTTTTCAGGGCGCGATTTATTTTGTCGGCCTCCGAAGCTGTAGGCGTCGTAGGGCCCCATGCTGGAGAAGCACCTGAAACACTGTCGTAGCTTATTTCTGCGTTTAGGGTCCAATCTAAGCCGATACTTTTTTCAATCGAAACCATGGTGTCCTTGGCTGAAACTCTGTCGTCATACTCTTCATAGTTAAGGTAATGCACAGAGACATGATCTTCAGCTAATGCCACATTAGCCACTGCCGCTGCACTTAGCAGCGTAATTGGTAGTTTTTTCATTTTGTTCTTATTTTGTTTTTGAAGTACTGAATATTTTTTTATTGATTGAGTGTTTTTGTCGATTGAGTTTATTGGATCGATTTAATGGTTAGTTACAGCCGCAGCCGCCACCGCCAACACCGCTGCCACCCACAGAGCCCTGTTTGTAGGCAAAGACTTTTTCAGAGAAAACATCGAATTCTGGTACTGGACCGCCCGGTTTCATCTCTTTTTGAGCTAGCGTCCCTTTCTCCCAAGGCTTTACCGGCTCAATACCAAGAAATTCATCGACAAACGCTAACGCTGAAGGCTTGTTAGTCTCTTCTGGCTCTTTTTTTTTGATAACCAGCTGTTTTGCCTTTGGTGTCACCATGTCGATGTTGCGTCTAGTTGCGCTTTTGGTGGTTTGGTTTGAGTGCGTGCCGCCACTGGAGTAAACCGTGCCGGAAATGATCTCTTCTTCTACGATAGGGCCATCGCTATTAGTGCTGTTATTACTGGTTTGCTGTTCAACGGACTTTTTTCCTAAACCACTAAGGTCGAGTTCAAGAGCCGCGTTCGTGGTCATTGGAATAGCGAGCAATCCAACAAGAGTGGCTTTCATCAACATCATAACTGCACTCCCATTTTCACTAGGTCATCAGTAATGACGTCGCCAATGTGGTTGATTGCGCCAAAGCGAATCTTGATAACCTTGCCTTGGTAGATGTAATAAAGTGCAGGCATACCGATAGGTTTAAACTCTGCGATCAATGCTTGCTCTGGATCGTTGACTACTGGGAATTCCAATCCGAGTTGCCTTTGAAACTCAAGAGCAACTTCAACATCCTCATCGACATCAACACCTTTGAATGTCACGCCAGTGCCTTTGACTTCTTTGTAGAGTTGGTTTACTTCTGGAAGTTCTTTACGGCAAGAAACGCACCACTCAGCAAAGAAGTCGACAATAGTGAGCTCCTCGTTGTTGAGTTGCAGTTTCTTGACAACGTCTTGCGATAAAGCATCGCCTTCTTGATAAGCCATTGCAGGTAAAGAAAGGCACAGCGCTAATAACGCTAGGGCTCGTGTAAACATGTATTTCTCCATATTGTTTTTAAATTTGTTTGTTTTAATTTCAGATGTTTTGAGTCACACGCTTTGTTTGAATTAGCGAGTGAGTTGGATGCTTGCTGAGTATTCAACCGCCAAAATGTCGGAAAAGTACTCGTTAAGTTGTGTCGTATTGGTGGCACTGAATACGCGTAAAGGATTTCCTGCACAGTTCTCGAATTGAGTAATTCGAGTTGGGCTGACGCCATAGCCGATGAAATTCATTTCAATGCCGTATTGCTTGATAGCCTTAGTGCAGAACCCAGCGTTTACGAGTTGATTGAACGCGTTTCCTTCGTCAGCGCCATCGGTGAATAACACCAGTTTTCTTCTAGTTTCGGCTACCGTGCTTACGTGTATTCCCCATGCTTGTTGCCAACTTGGGATAAGCTGCCTCACTCCCCATACCAAACCTTGATAAGAGCGAGTACCGCCATTTGCTTTCAGGCTGTTTATCGAGTTTTGGACGCGGGAAAAGACATTGGTCAAGGGCAGCATTGGTGACTCTTGATTACAGTCGCTTAACCACTTACTTGGCGGTGTAAACTTCACCGGTCGCTCTGAATGCAGCGTCGCGAGGTTATCTACGGTCAGCGCCGCAGAGAAATCGCCATTACGATAGCTAAGTCCATCGATACAGTAGATTCCGGCTCTTTCTTCGGATAACCAAGGCGGGCGATGTGTTGCCACTCCAGAATCGAAGGGAACGATCGAAATCCTTACTGAATCTAAATCGTTAGCGTTATTGCTCTGAGATTGAATTGTATTCAAGGCATTCGACAAAATAGATTTTAGTGACTGTATGTTTGAGCTCATGGAGCCAGATACGTCGAGTACCAATACCAGCTCTGTTGGAATCGTAGAGTGTTTGCTTTCAACCACCCCCTTAAAGCCACCACCTGTTGCAGTCACATTTTGGTCATAGCGTTCATAGCTGAAATGCGGTAGTAGCGGTGTAACGGAGTAACCTAGGCTAATTCGGCAGCCTTGGTTTTCTGGCGTTAATCCACTCACACCTTTCAATGTTGGGTGGTAGTAACTTTGGTATGCGCGCATCATTTTCGAAGTCGCCTCATCAGCAAAAGCACAAGCCAGTGCGGCAGAGTCAGCGGCTTGCGCAGCTCGATTAGAAACCATCACTTGCGCGCAGATCATCAGAGTGCCAACAGCGATAAATAGTGCAGGGAGCAGTAGTGCAAGAAAGGAAAGAGTGATGGAACCTTTTTGCTGCCGGGCTAGGCCGCTAAACATTGAGTTAACCATAGTGCTTACCTACCACTACTGATGAGCTTTTTAGGCTTTTTGGAAGATCAAGTCGTTCGTAGTCAAATGGTGTCTTTACGCATATGGTCAGTTGAATCAAAGTGGATGGTGTTCCATTCAATGCAGGATCACCGTTGCCTACAACAAGCATGTCCGTAAGGTCCTCAATAGGTGGGTCACTTTGGCAGTTGCTTCCTGCATAAAGATATTCGTATTCCCACGTCGAAGCAGCAGTATCAAAGACACGACTTTCAAGTAAAATCCCAATATCGCCGCGGGCAATACTACTCGGCAGATAACGTTCAGCGAGCACGAGTAATGGACCTTTCAGAGTCTCGGGTAAACCATTCTTCCCTTGCTCTGGTTTGAGTTGAGTTGAAGAAATCGCATTCACTAGGTTGTAAGTAACATTGTCTAACTGAGTCTGCATACTGAATAAGCGGTAGATAGCAACCAACCCCCACAGAATGAACATCATCGCGAGCACGACAAATGGGAACTCAACGGCGGCTGATCCCGCTTGTTTTTTGGTGTGTGTGTTATTAACCGTCATAACTCACCAATACCTTTTTTTCCAAGGTTGTTATGTTGCCGGTACGTTCTAAAAAACGGGTTGAAAGGCTAGGCAGCAGAGCGAATGAGGATGCGTAAGACACCGTGTACTCCCCTAATACTGCTTTGCTTATTGGTGCCGCCTTCTCGTTAACTAAGTCCGGTAGGTTTTCAACGTACAAAGGTTGCGACAACTTGATCTTGCTGCGATCGATCAGCGGGAACTTGTCGATAGTGTCGATGAAAACTTGATTTGATAAAGGGCCAACTGGTCTAGTTTTGACTTCTCGAGCACCTGCATTAACGGCGACATCGAAGATGATGTTGACCAGTAGCAGACGGCAGATGTCAAAGAACCCTAGTATCAGCAATAGAAACGGTAGGGTGATCATTAGAAACTCAACGCTATTCGCACCTTTCTGACGAGAGAGCATTATTGTTCTCCTCGCTTAGCGTGTGCGGCTAGGGCTTGGTAATACAAGCTATTGTTCGCGTATTCCGGTTGCGACAGATGCTCACGAGCGATCGCTTTCGCAGACTCGCTGTCACCAGAAAGCGCGTAAGCCAAAGCAAGGTTAAGCTGGAGTTTTACGCTCGCTTCACCTCTAACAAAGATCGGGTGCAGAATTCGAATCCCTTGCTCTGGTTTACCATCGAGTATCCAAGCCATAGCGAGGTTGTTTCTGTACTCGTTGCTTGAAGGCATTAAGCTAAGTGCATTTGAGTAACACTCTCTGGCTTTGGAATACTGCTTATTGAGCGAGTAACTGACTCCTAAGCTATTTTGAGCAACGTCATCGAAAGCCTCCAGTCGAACAGATTCTTCAAGAGCCGAGGTTGCTTGTTCAAGCTCTCCTAAAGCTAGCCATGAACGGCCTAACTCACGGTAAATCGCACTGGATTGATTAAGCTCGATAGCACGCTTTAAGTAATGCAGTGCTTCGTCATAACGACTGGCTTGATTGGCTGCGGAGCCCATCAACAGTAGTAACTGCGGGTCATTGGGTTTCGCTACCAACATTTTGCGATAGAGATCCATGGCGCTCTCAGGCTTACCGTTCATTAGCGCAACTTCAGCTACTTTCATGTCCTCTACGTGCTCATTTTGTGTTTTGTTTGTTGATTGGCACCCTGTGAGTATCGCAAGTAGGCAACATAGAATGGTGTGTCTCATATTCCCCCCAATGTTTGCATTAAATTAAGCATAATTGGTGCAATGATGATGGCGACTACTGGCAACATAATAAAGACCACTAAAGGGAACGACATTTTTGCTGGTATTTTTCCGACCCACTCCTCCAGTTCGAGAAAGTAGTATTGACGGCTATCAGAAGCGATAAGCTTCAGAGCGTCAGCAAGCGGTGTACCGTATTGAAGTGCTTGATTCATCGTGGTGACGACATTGTTGATGTCAGGCAGTTGTATTCGTTTGTCTAAGTTGTTAAGTGCCGTTTGTGGTGAATCGAGAACCGATATCTCTGTCGCGGTTAACAGCCACTCGCGTGACAATGCAGGAGAGATCGAACGCATCTCTTCACCAACACAGCGGAATACCGCTTCGAGTGTTAAACCTGATGCAACACAGATCACCATCAAATCAATTGCGTCAGGCACGACACGACTAATTTGCATTAGCATTTGGTTTACCCACCAATCGAGAATCCGATCGATAAGAATGCCGGTGACGATGGCGATGGCGATACATTCCGCTATTGAGTACACGTTCGACTCCGAGATTTGAGTCATGTGCCAAATCATGGCGCCAACGGTCATTAGGGTGAACCTTATTACGAGAAAATAAGTTTCTGCATTTGGTGATCCTAAACCAATTAGGGTCAGCTTTCGACGTCGAGATTCTTGACCCTGAAAGCCCCAATCGCTTGAGGTTGTTGAGTATTTATTAGAATAAGCAGAAACAGACATGAGCCTATTTTTGACGATATCTCGTTTAAATGAATAAAGGTGCGCAATCAGGGCCAGTAGTAGTCCTGTCCCTATCATCAATGAGGCAAAGTAGGTCATGAAGAGAACCTTTTATTGCGTGTTAAGGAGTTTAGAATCAAGGTGCCAAAACAGATGCTACTCAGTACGTAAATAAGTACATTTTGTCCCGATTCAGTATTGATCAATCGATCGGCCATTGTGGGTTCTATCCAAGCTATGCTTCCAATTAAGCCGATGGGTAATAGAGATAAAAATAGAGCAGTCATTCGAGGCTCAGAGGTTAAGCTCTTCACCTTTTTTCTCATCGCTCGGTTGTCATGCATCGTTCGACTCAGGCCTTGAAGAATGTCACGTAGTTGACCACCATTCGACTGATTTAGGATGAGAGCAACAGAGAAATAACGAAAGCTATGGTAAGGAAGGCGAATACACGCGTCCTCTAACGTGTCTCTTAAGCTAAGCCCAAGTGCCAAGTTGTCACGAATATATGAGAACTCACGACCGAGTAACCCCTGTTCATTTTGCGCGACTTGGTCGATAGCTTGTGGAACAGATAAGCCTGCAGAAACGGCTCTAGAAATTAAACCAAGCACACTGATAATGCTTTTCTCGAATTCTTCTACTTGCAATTTACGGCGGTAGAAAACCAAAGCGAAGAAACAAGTGAGCCATAAACCGGCAACAGCAATTACCTGGTAGTAAAGGGCTACCTTTGGCAAAAAAGCATGGCTTGCAATTGGAAAGCCAATCGCAGTAAGAATAATAAACCCCTTGTCAGAGGTGCAGAGTAAGGCATTGATTCTTCGAAATCGCGCATATAGTTTATTAGAACGTATATGGTCGTCTTTTTTTATCGAGATGCTAGATGCCTGTTGCTGATAGCTGACAAGCTGTAATCGTTTATTGACGTTGGCATGTCTCGCTCGACGCCTCAACAATAAGAGGCTTAGTAATGTGCTTAGTACTACTAGAACTAGGATCATACGACGTCGACCTCCATCGCAGCTCTTAGTTGTTTATCTAGCTGGTGGTGTCTGACTTTCTCGTTGAAGTGAGGGACACATCTAGCACTTTTGTAGCACCCCATAATGTTTCCTTGTTGATCCTCAGACAATGCATCAAAGGTAAAAAGGTCATGAGTAATGTATTGTTCGCTTTCAATACCCTGTACTTCTGTTATTGAAACAATACGCCTTTTCCCATCACGCATTCGCTCAACTTGGATTACGACATCAATGGTGTCAGCGATTTGGCGGCGTAGCGCGAAGAGCGGTAAAGTGGCTTGGCTCATCATCAACATGTTTTCCATTCGAACCAGAGCATCTGCCGCCGAGTTAGCGTGCAGTGTACACAGAGAACCATCGTGGCCTGTGTTCATCGCTTGCATCATCTCAAAGGCCTCATCACCACGAACTTCGCCTAAAATGATGCGATCTGGTCGCATACGCAATGCATTCCTGACCAATTCTCGCTGGGTTATTGGTGTTAAACCTTCTGCGTTGGCTGGGCGAGTTTCTGCACGTACTACATGTGGTTGTTGTAATCGCAGTTCGGCAGTGTCTTCAATGGTAATGATGCGTTCTTGAGGTGGAATGCTAAAAGACATCGCATTCAGCAATGTAGTTTTACCTGCGCCTGTGCCACCTGCAACAAGAACGTTAAGACGAGAACGAACGATGATATCGATTAACTTAACCATTGATTTGGACATCGCTCCGAGGCCCTCTAACTGAGCCAATGAGAGTTTATTCTCATTAAATTTTCGGATTGAAATATAGGTCCCATCGAGCGCTAAAGGTGGAATCATCACGTTGACACGACTGCCATCATCCAGTCTTGCATCGACTAATGGATTCGATTCATCAATTCGCCTACCCACCTTGCTCACGATACGTCGTGCTAAGTTGAGCAGCTGCTCTTCATTACGAAATTGAACCGTGGTTTTTTGCAGTTTTCCGGAACGTTCTACGTAAACTTCGCGGTAACCATTGACCATAATGTCTGTGACCGTTTGGTCTTCAATCAAATGCTGAAGCGGTCCCAAACCTAAAAATTCATGCAGCAGTTGTTCTACAGAATGAGTCACATCACTGTGGCCTAATGGCAATTGCTTGGAGATCACTATTTCCGACACGAGCTCAGCAATTCGGGCCTCTAGAGCTGACGCACTTAAGCTGACTACAACCGATGGGTCGATGGCCTTGATAACCTCTTCGTGAATAACATGGTAGTGCTCACGTATGGAAGGTGTCGAGGTTACGCTAGATTGATTTATTCGTGCGCCACCGTTTACATCTTGTTCAATGACCTGAGGGTTCTGACCAAACATTATGCACCTCGCTTCCAAAAGCGGCGACTGCTCTGAGGCACTTCACCGGTGATCAACTCGATGAGAGAATTGAACGCAAGCTTAGCCTTTTTATTACCTTTGTGAGCAGGGTGTCCGAGTGATGAATTGCCTATAAAATGGTTAGGTAAAAACGGAATGATAATATCAACTTTGACGCCTAATGATTTTTGCACGTCCTTTACAGAAATCATTGATGCAGAGTCTGACTTACAATGATTCAGGATCACTATCGTCTGTGAAGAGGACGGCTCCTGTAATCGCTTGATAATTTGGCCAGCATTGCGGATAGCCCCCAGTGTTGGTTCAATAACAATGACTCTTATATCGGCGCTTTTCAGCGCGTTGAAGCCAACTTGATCACGTAAGGAGTAAGTTGGGATATCCATTACCAGGTAGTCTGCTTTTTGTAGGCAAAACTGGGTAAATTGGTCCAAAGCACTCTTTTGTGGCCAAAATGGCGCGGCATCTAGAGGTAGATAGCCAGTAAAAAGAGTATGTTTTTCATCCACACTGATCCCGCAGCGCTCGAATACAAGTGGTTCAAGTCTTTCTGGATATTGTAAAAGCTCTATTAATGCTGGGTTCCCTTCAACATTGAGTAGTAGATCCAAATCGCCCATTGAAAAGTCGAGGTCTAGGCAAGCGACTTGCTTACCTAGTTCGGCCAGTTGTTGAGAAAGCGTTGCGGTAATAGTGCTGCTACCTGCGCCCCCTTTGGTACTGACAACCGAGATGACTTTTTCATTGCGTTTCCCGTTACTGTTTTGCAAGGCCGTAAAGGAAACGTGTTCTAAGTCTTGCGTCGTCACAGGAGGTACTAAGTAGTCACTCGCGCCTGATGCCAGCATGCCACGGTAAATGAAAATTTCATTGGATTGCCCAATCACAATAATTTGGCACCCTGTACGCTTAATTAAGCGTTGCACCGCCTGTTTCGATTCTGCTAACTCACAACTCATCACGTCGAGAAATACAGTTGTGATACCATGTTTTAGGACCTGTCGTACTACCTCATCCTCTTGATTGGAAGAGGTGATAATGTGGTTAATACCAAAGTCACTCAATGTCGCTTTAAGCGATAGGGTGTCGAGTTGCTCGGACGCAGCGATGAGTACCGTTAACTGGTGTACTTTATTCATAGCGAGCCCCCTAGCGTGTTCGTCGAAGAGCCATTAATTGTTTGTTGGTTTTGGGGTGGTGGAGCCAAGTAGTTATCGATACTAGAGACAGCTTTTTGTCCTTGAGTACCACTCATCGGTTGACCGACGATCAGATCTTTAGGGTTGGCTACCATTTGTGCAAGGGCATTGGCATTGGCACACCCAAAATTGCGCTGTGTGCGGTAGGCGTTGACTGTGGTTCTTGGCGTTTTACCCGCGTCACAGGCTGTGACTTTGGCGCGGTAAGACTCGACTAAAATGGTGATGTCGCCTTTACCTTCTGTAGCCTCGTCTGCTACCCAAATTTGTGATGGATAGAGGCCTGATTCGATCAGGTGAAGCCTTACTTTCTCTATCTGACTTTCACCTTTCGGCGTTGTTTTTGTTATTTTGACCATCAAGTTACTTAATGCACCTCGGCGAGATATGAAATCAGAAATATCCGCCTTTTCCTGATCTGACAGGGCTTTTCCTGAAAGCGTTAGAGAGAACTTGTTCGTAACCGACACCACATCGACCGATGGTTGCTGAGTGGTTGGCGTAGGTGCGCATCCCGCAAACATAAATAGGGCAGGGAGTAATAAGGATAATTTGTTCATGATGTCCTCAGTAATAGAACCCGTTGTCACCCAGCAAGCGAGGCTTCTGGTTGTCGGTGTATGTTTCTTGGTCGTGTGTTCTTTTACGCTGAATTCTCGGCAGTGCCAGAAGACGTTCAACATCGCTTAATGGAATGAGACCGTCGGTTGGTAGCTGCATCGAATCTGAACGAGTTGGTTGCACTAGATAAGCCGTGACAATGATGATTAACTCTGTTTCTCGGCGAGTGAATTCCGTTGAACGGAAGAGACTTCCTAGTACTGGTATCTCCGCGACAAGTGGTACTTTTTGTAATTGTTCAATATCTTCAGACTTTAATAAGCCGCCTAAAGCGAAACTTTGCCCACTGGCTAGCTCGATGGTGGTAGAAGCACTGCGAGTAGTGAAAGAGGGAAAGTTAGCTCCTTGTATTACTTGTTGCCCGTCAATCGAGACGTTGCTGACTTCTGGGTTTACTTTTAAACTGATGCGATTTTGGCTAAGCACGGTGGGCGTAAAGTTCAGTTTTACACCGAAGTCTTTGTACTCGATTTGAGTGGTATCAGCAGTAATCAATGGCAGTGGAACCTGTCCACCTACTAGAAATTCTGCATCTTCACCAGACATTGCCGTCAAGTTAGGTTCAGCTAGCACAGACATCATGCCGTTACTTGCTAATGCATCAACCAGTGTTGTGATGCTTGGTTTTCCCCAGCTACTGACATTAGGAAACTTTGCAAAGTAAAATTGTCCTACGCCTCCGGCGAGTGAGCCCCATTTGATTCCGAGTTTGTTGGAGACATTTCGAGAGACTTCGGCGATTTTTACTCGAATGTTGACTTGATTTGGCATGGTGACAACCAATTGATTAATCAGCTCCTCTTCTTTGGAGGAGGTAGGCTGATTTTGAGTCAGTGCACTGTCACTACTGTTATTTTTGTTTGTGTTCGAGCCTTCTTTCTGCTCAGTTTGGTTAACAATGGGAGACAGATACCCTTTCGCCAATGACACGATATTGTGCGCCATCATTGGGGAAGGAACACGGCCTTTTAACCACAGTTTGCCGCCTAAGGATTCTGCGTTAACTGACGCTTCTGGGAACTTGTTTTTCACTAATTCATTGAATTCGCGGCTGTTGTGAGTCACACGAATCTTATTGGTATAGATAACGCGTTCTTGCTCGTTCAAAACGGTGATGGTGGCGCTGCCAGCTCGTTTGCCAAATACCATCACCTTGGTGTTGGTTAAGGTTTGGTAATCCGCAATATGAGTGCTAGAGATGAAAATCGACTTCGCTTTTTCTGGCAGGCGAATCATTTTTGCCTCATTGATTGTCACATCAAGCGCAGATGCTGCTGATGCAAAAGAGAGGCAAAGGCTTGATAGCAGGAGAATCCCCCACCAACGACAGGTACTAGCCATTGTTATCAGCTCCGGTTTTATTATTAATCGTTTTGTTATCGGCTCTAAATTCCACCAGACCGACGTCAGGCAATATCTGAGTGGTGTCTGGAGAAATCACTTCTAGTGTGACTGAGTTTGCTTGTTGAACGTTAACTTGGGTGTCGTTTTGTCCACGCAGTGCAAGAGTGAGTTTTCCCAGTTGTTCAGCAAGCACGACTTGGTTGGCTTGCTCTGGGGTAACCTCTAGAGAAACGCTGCTGTTATCGGGAATGACCGCACCATAGGAGTCTCTCACCTTTTGGTAAGATTCTGCCGCTTGAGTGTTATTAAATGCCAAGACTCTAGCATCATGAACAATGGTGGTGACATATAGCCCTTGTGACGAATTACCGTAACGAAGCAGCTCACCATCTTGTGAGCCCAGAAGTAGGATATCGACTCGATCCCCTGGTTGGATGAAGCCTGAATTTGCTGTGATCTGATCAACAGGGACGGAAATAGCGCGATAGCCGGGCTGCAGTTTAAAAGAGAGTGAGTAGCCTCCCTTTGGCTCAGTAATGTCTGCATGTGATAATACGGACCCTTCGACCAGCTTTGTTTGGGCAATACCAGACATAGAGTGGTCGGCTGAGATACTTTCTGGTGTCACATAGTCGATGTAATTCTCCAACTCACCTAAGGGAATGGCTTTCCACTGAAATGAATTTGGGGTGTAGTTCTGGCCTATGTCAATAGTACGAGATGGCACCAATACTTTAATGGTTTGCTGAGTGGTTGGCACTGAGACTTTTTCTGACGCGTTATTGCCTTGACTGAACAGTAAGACAGATAACGCGACTACTGAGCATAATAACGACAGCAACAGGAGCCGCTTGGCAGTCATGGTTATTCCTTTAATGTTATAAGTAGACGGGCTTATTCAGATTCTTGTGCTTTCTCTATTTTTTCGACCACTGTGCTATAGGCATCAGTGATCGCGTTTGTCAGTGTCCCATCTTTGCCACCAACCACAGACAGTAAAACTACAGACATCGCGGCAGCGAGAATGGCGTACTCAATCGCAGCCGCGCCGCGTTGCTTTTTTTTGTTCAACATGATGTTATTCCTTGCGTAATTCAGCCTCGGTAGAGGCTGATGGAGTTGATATTAAGATTAAGATTAATTGCCAATATGTTGGTTTTATTCACCAGCAACCAGTCGATAAAGCTTTGAATTTGGCCTGTAGCCACCTTCTTTTTCATAAGAGCGTTCTGAAAATGTTGTGATATTTAAAGTCTTAAACTTACCGCTTTCAGCTGGGCTATTGGTTACATAGTCATCCTTGCTACCATCTAAACTATTATGCTTAAAGACCTTAGTATTTAAGGGAAATAACCCGTAAAGCTGGTATTTGCTTGGAATACGCCAATCTTTCAAGCCGCATTTCTGGTTGTCATTCCAAACATTTATCTCCTGTTGAATCTGTTGGTATGTTTTATAGCGATACTTTTTCAATTCATCTTTATCTATATCTACATATTGAAATATTTGCCATACTAAGCCGCTGATTGAGTCTTTAACACATATCGCATCGTTTCTGTTTGGAACGACTTTTCCCATCGCGTCCAGATACTCATAGTCTTTTAAAGCTACCTTTTCTTCACGAACCAATCGCGCTAACGTAATTTTTTGGCTAGTACTGTCTGTGCTTGCAAAGCTTGTTTCTTGGTTTTTGTTGATTGCCTTAAAATGTGCAATGTGCATATTTGCATTGTCTTTTTGATCTTTGGACCAGTAATAAAATACTGTCCCATCATCAGTACGCATATCATACTCTGGGTTCAAAGCTAAATGATGGGGGAATACCTCTATATTCAACGTCAGGTATTCGCTTTCTGGTTTTACTGGTTTTGACTTTAAAGACCACAGTTGAGTCAAACTTGGGACTGACCAATCTTTAAACCCACACATGCCTTCATCGGCATTGGTGGTTTCGAGAAGCCCGCCGCTCCCTAAAATGCTTGGTAATCCAGATGCGGAAGCATCGTAGAAGAGCTTGTCTTCGCCTTGTGGTAAGCCGTCTTTGAGTAACGTCCAAACTCTGCGTTTGCCTGGAATACGCGTGTCTTCAACGCATCGCCAACCTTGCGCATATGTGGTTGTCTTATCGAGGTAATGACCAAATTTATCAAGCTTGGCAAATCGTTCGTTATCGAATAACACTTCAGCCTCTGGTACCTTGTAACCAGAGTTTTTTAAACCGTTATTGGCTTCACCTTCAAATATCGTAAGATCAAGAGATTTTAGCTTTTCCATTTGATCAATAAGGTTGCGATACAGTGCTTTCAGCGTTTCATCATCAGAGTTTCTTATATGCTTATTCAGCGATTCAATGAAACTTTCTGCCTGCTCGCGCTCTTGCGCTAACAAGTACAATGCTTGATTGAGCGCTAAACTCGCTTCATGTGTTGCCTTTGCCTCACCCTTATTTTTTGACGTTCTGAGCGAACCGACTTTTACATCTACCGTCGCGTTTTTTTGCTGAATTTTTGCCAGTTTCTGAGCAAACTCAGCGCCTTCTATCAGTGTTGCCAGTGTTTTAGTGTTTTGCTCTAGTTCATAGGTTTTTGCTATGAAATGGTTGAGGGCGTCTTCAAGTTTTTGGGTATCGTGAGTATTGCCGCGTTGTTGAGCTATCTTGATCTGCAATTCGTATTTTGCAATCTTTGAGTTGAAAAGATCAGAGCCACTTTTCCACTTCTCGGTTAAGCCCGACAGTGTCTCCAATTTTTCATTTGCCGCAAATTCTAACAAAGCGTAACTCTTGTCTGTTTGGTTCTTACTAAACCAGTTTGTTAAGAAGGTTTTTGCCTCGTCTAAAACACCATCAACTCCATTTTTTTGTTCATTGAGTAACTCGTTGATTGTTTTGGGGGTGTTGTCTATTGTTACCGTCTCATTATTGATGAGGTTCAATAAGCCTTGGGTCGTGAGCAGCGTCCATGTTGTGTACACATAAGCACTTGATGTGCTATAAACCTCACCATTCTTCACTATGACGTAACTGCCATTGTCATTGGCCCAAGCACTCTTACTTCCATTCTCTATCAAGTAGCTGTCTAGATTGTTGGGTAGATTGGCACGACTCTGCTTTGATAATTCGATGGCCTGATCCATTGTAGGAAGCTTCCAATCGTTGATACCGCAATTGTTTAATCCTCGAACTGTGCTGGACACATCGGAAATTTTTTTATACGCCTGTATCGTAGCCCAAAAAATCGGCTCACCTTTGCCCTCATTGTCATATTCAGCGATGCAATTGAAACTATCCCACTTATAACCCGGTCCATATGCAGTTTCTTTAAATTTTGCAGAGGTATTTAAATCTTGCATCGGAACAAATGTGATTGCGTAGAATTCACCGGTTTTATCTGTTGTTGCCCAAAGAGGTTCGCTCGCAGGGTTTTTAACGGTTTCTTTAGCATTTTCTTTTAACCGAATGGCTACCTTGTCTTTGTCATACGCTTCGGTGCCGATAAATTGTGGCTTCGATACAACGGGATGCCATGTTTTTCCTTGGTCATTTGTGTATTCGTAGTGTTGAGGTAATTCGAAACTGATTTCTTGCCCCCCAATGGTGACTTTTTGCCAATAATCCCAGTCATAACCGTTGGTGAGGTTAGCGTTAGCCTTAAATTCGGGATTAATGATCCTTGCTCCTACTCCCTTGGGTACCGGGATATCGAATACCTTGGTGAAGTCTTCCGTAGGCGAAGCTATTTCACCGCTAGCTCTGGCATGGCTGACACTTCTTGCTACGCGTAATTGGACATCTGTTGCGCTTCTCGCTTCGTTACCCACATGGAAGGGCATTGTCACTACTTTGGTCCATGTTGCCCCTGAATCGAGCGACACTTCATAATCCGTGGGGTTATACGGCTCAACGATGCTCCACTCAAGAGTGTTGTCGATATTATTTACAACCAGATTTTGTGGTGCATCAGGTTTGAAAGTATAGGGTTTATCAGAGCAGAGCAGTTCACCAGGAGGGTGCTGCTTTATCGCGTTTTCTTTTACTCGCACGCAGACCTGTCCGCTGGCAAAAGCTTTATTATCAACGAGCTGAGGATTACCGGTGACCGCATTAAAGTGAAGCCCTCGATCTAGTGAATACTCGTAGGAACCAACTTCTTCAAATGTTTCAACGGGCTGCCATTGGAATGTATCCTGTGTGTCGTCAACCATTGGATTGGTTGGGGCGACCGGTTGACTATCTGAATGGGTAAAAGCTGAATCGATCGTCAGTTCATATCCAGTCGGTCTCGCATTCGATGAGTTACTTTTCACACGAATCGAAATCGTACCCTCTGGGTATGATGCATTTTCGAGTATGAATGGAACTCCCGTTACATCCTGCCAGTCCTTATCAAGGCCAAGCTTTATCTCATAAAATGATGGGGCCTCGTAGCCATCTACCCAGAACCAATTGATCAGGTTGCTGTTGTCATTGGCAAAATCGAGTGTCGGTTGCTCTGGTTTTGGTGGCGTAACGGTCATTGGAGCGGTTGCCGCTCTGATGGAACCAGCTAGATGTCCAAGTGTACTATTTTCAGCAACTCGTACTTGTAAATGACCAATTGGTATATCGAGGTCAGCGATATTCTGTGGCTTTTCTGTTGCCCGGATCCAGTTGGTTCCGTTGTCCAGTGAGTATTCATAAAGGCTTGGAGCATTGAAAGAATCGACAAAATCCCAATCAAATCGGTTTTTTGCATCATCGACGTAAATTTTATAAGGGGCCGCTGGCTCGGTTTTTAACGTATATGCTTCATTTGAAACTGCAATGTTTCCTGCTGGTGTGTTTCGTGTTTTCGAAGCGGCAACTCTTACCTGAACAGCCCCTTCTTTGAGCGCTTGGGACCCGACATGAATCGGTTTTCGGGTCACGGTTGCCCACGTATTTCCCGAGTCTAATGAGTATTCGTAATCTGAATTTTGGTTGAAACCACGGACAAATTGCCAGTTGAACGTATCAGATACATCATCTACTTCGATATGTTTAGGTGCAGGAGGAGCGATTAAGATTGCACCACTGCTGATATCCGATTGAGATATTGTAAGTTGGTCTTTGAACGCCTCACCAAGTTTTTTCAACGTGTTGTTTGTTCCAGGTGCACCATGTGAGAGTAAATCTGTTCGCGCTTTCAAGGCGATTAGATCTAGCGAAGCGAGTTTGTACATAGCGCCTTTACGAGCATTTATTTGATCTATGCCTGCCTCAATGGAAGCCTTTTGTGCCTCTTGAATTACGCGGGTTAAACCGCGAGCAAGCATATGTAATTCTTCGCTATTTGATGAGTTTGATGAGGCGTAATCACTTATAACCAGTTGCTTCTCAACTCCTAGCTCTTGGGCAATCAATTGTGCCGCCATGTCAAAGCTGATCCCACTGCTTTGTGCGACGCTGGCGATGAGTGAGGTGACCGGGCTAACAACCGCGGAGTGTGTTTTTGGTATTTCAAGTGTGAATGTTAAATCTATGGTCTGGTTTGGCATATCCATGTCGATGGTTTGGTTTGCGATTGCCTCAACCAAGAGCGTCTGTTCTGAACTCTCATCATAAAGATTTAATTCAAAGTACCCATTGGAATCTGTTGTTGAGACATCTCCATCTGCGGAATCACACATAGCATTGTGGTTTTTATCTAAACAGACTTTCGCTTTGTGTAGGTAACCATCGAGAGCTACCCCTGACAGTTTTTCTGCATCTGCTTCTACGAACGATTGTGCCTGTTTTTCATCTGATCCTGCGCCACCACAAGCCATTAGCATTGTGGACATGAGCGAAACACCCACCAATGTGTATGGATTCCTTACCACTTGAACTCCAAATATTTTATAAATTACTCATAAGAAAGGCCGCTGATGTTAATTTAAATGATAGTGATTATCAATATTGTTTGATCTTTTATTTCGAAAAATGATTTAATATCAAAATTATATTCTTTTAATTGATTAATTTGTCAGTCGAATAGGTTTTAAATAATGAGTTTGAAAGTGGGTAATAGTTTTTTAATGTGTAAATTGTCACTTGCTGTGTGTGGTGCATTAATGGTCACAGGATGTGGGGGGGGCTCTGATGGGGAGAGCCCTGTTGGATCTGTCCCTTCCAGCTATACCTTTCAAAATTCATTAGTATGTGCCGATGCAGATCTGAATGGCGTATGTAGTGACCTAGAAAAACGTATTGCAAACGTATCTATGCATGCGCAGCTGAGGCAATACGATGGTGCGGTTTTGACCGCCCCTCCTGGCTTTGAACTGGTGTCGCCTTTTACCACTTTGATTCATAGTGAAATGATGTTTAACCCAACGGTTAGTAACGATCTGGCTCAGGCTAAGGCATCCCTTCAACGTAAGCTTGGTGATCACGTTGGGGTCAATTTTTCCTCACTAGACACTGCATATGGTCCTAAAGATAAGTCTAACGTGTTGCTAAAATCACTGAAAAAGGCACAAACTGATGGTAAGCAAAGAGCATATACTAATATCGCCCACGCACTCGATCTTATGATCGAGCATCAAACGTTAGATCTGTCTGACGTAGACGTTTCAGGGATCGCTTCGAGGCACTTGCAAATTGACAGTGATTTGGTTGTCCGCGGTTCACAAGCGGTACCGCAATTGTCTGGTGCGAAATCCGTCGCTTTGAATCGAGCTAGCGGTCAAATCGTATTTTTGACTGCCGATGATATGGTGATGCAAATAGACAGTGCTGTACGTAATAAGTCTGTGACACTGATTGGAGATGCAGAGCCTGAAGTTAATTCAGGTTTGATGAGTATTCGTTCACACGACGATCACTACGGTCATGATGACGATGACGATGACGATGACGATCACGGTCACGGAAGTGGGTCTGGGGGTGGCGAGGTCGCGGTAAAATCGAACGAAATCGTTCAATTGGTACCAGCATTAGATGGCGTTCAAGCTTATAAGGTTTATAAGCCGACGGCTTACGTTTCACCGACAGCAAGTGATGTATGTAATGACCAAGGTTCCAATGGCGTATTTTTAGCAAGGTTAAGCAGTTCTAGTAACGATGCAGAGAAAAAAGCTTTCGCAATAGATACTTATAGCAGTCGAAGTGGTGGTGAGCTTCCTCCGGTTATTAAACCTACACCAGCGGTTGACCCATCCGCAAATCAATCGTGTATGAATGATAATTTTGCGTCGGTACTCCCCTTGTTGCAAAGCGGTTCCTTGTTGGCGGTTAAGGGCTCCAGTAGTTCAGTAGGTTCTCAAGAACTCAAGTTGTTAAGTGCCGACACGCTCGCCATGAAGAGTTTGCGTCATCCGCTTAAGGCCTCGTCGCCACAAATTTTCCCCTCTTATGATGAGAGTGAAGTATTGGTTATCTACGGTAACCACCCTTTAAGCAGTAATGTTGCATCTGAAGTTGTGAATGCTGCAAACCTCTCGACTAAGATGACGATTGACAAGATCAATTTGAAAACCGCGAACATTGTTGCCCAACAGCAAATTCTATTGGGCTTGGAAGATAATAAGCTCGAGTGGATTTCAAACTCCGCACAGCAAAAAGAGCTCGGAGGGCTAGCGGTTGATGGTGCCATTCGCCATATGGCGACATCGGCGGATGGAATTGTGAGCGCTATTACAACCGAGAATTCGCTCTATATCGTGGATAACATGAAGAGATCTGTACTTGTACACCAGGCGTTGATAAGTAGCGCGATCAACTTCTTGTATGTATTAGAGGATAAGGTCATTGCAGTGACTTCTTCAGGGGTGGATTATTATCAATTTCGAAATATTAGTGGTCCGGCTCTTAAAGTTGGCAGCCAACTGGTAACAAAAGAACTCCTCAAAAAATGGGAAGACAGTGGAAATTCAAGTTGGAACTCTACCAACTTGGGATACGTCCTTTCTCAAACTGGAACAGAAAGTCGTATTTCTGAACAATTCAAAAACGTTAACCTTTCATTCTCTCCTTCTAATGCAACAACCTCGAGTGGCATCACTGGAGTGAACGTTAGCGGCTTAGAGCGAGGCGAGTGGTTAACCTTTTATAAAAACCTTTAAAGGTCTTCAATAAAGAAAGAGGGGAGGCTAGCTCCCTTGTTTATTTAGTTTTTCCCATTATATCAAAGCTCATTTGTTAAGAGGCTCCAATAATGAACCAAAAGTAGAAGCTTATCCGGCTGATAGTACGTTCTTCCAAGTTATTTGATTGCGCATGAACGAGAGCTTACAGGTAAGGAACTTAAATGATCCCTTTTTAGACAACAACAGCTCTACTCGTGTCAAATCCCTTCCTTTCACGAGCGTTTGAGGCTGCGAAGCGATTTGGAGGGGGCATGTTCATGATATTAGAAAATTATAAAGGCCACAGGTTAGTGGTACGGCGAGCCTAATAATCACTCAGTCAGTTAAATGGTTCGTATCTAACATGCATTAGAGTAGTTATGCATCTGGTTGTGCTAACCCCAAGGCTTTTGGCCCATTTCATCCACCTAAAATTGGTAAACTAAATTATGGCTTTAACAACTCCTGCAACATTGTCGGTATTGAGTGCTGTTTTGTTATTAAATAGTTTCTCTGCATATGCTTTTAGTTCTAGCATCAACGGTTTGCATCAAGAAACAGTAAGCTGCTTAGATAAAAACATCGGTGAAATGTTTACGCATAACAATATGGATTATCTCGTAGTTGATGACCACTCAATCCGCCTACGCGAAAATCAAGATGCCTTAGTTGGGAACATTTTGCGCTTTTGTACCTCCCACGTCACCAATATGAGGGGGTTGTTTGAGAAGAAAAGGCTTAATCAGCACAGATATCCGGGTTTCAATGTCGATATCAGTGATTGGGATACTCGCCAGGTAACCGATATGAGCAAAATGTTTTTTTATGCCGAAGCCTTTAACCAACCTATTGGCAACTGGGATACGGCCAAGGTCACCAATATGAGCGGAATGTTTCATTCTGCTGGCGCCTTTAATCAACCTATTGGCAACTGGGATACGGCTCAGGTCACCAATATGGCTAATATGTTCCGAAAAGCCAGTTCCTTTAACCAACCTATCGGCGACTGGGATACGGCTAATGTCACTGATATGAGCGGAATGTTTCATTCTGCTGGCGCTTTTAACCAACCTATCGGCGACTGGGATACGGCTAATGTCACTGATATGAGCGGAATGTTTCATTCTGCTGGCGCTTTTAACCAACCTATCGGCGACTGGGATACGGCTAATGTCACTGATATGAGCGGAATGTTTCATTCTGCTGGCGCTTTTAACCAACCTATCGGTTACTGGGATACGTCTAATGTTACTGATACGAGCGGAATGTTTCATTCTGCTGGCGTCTTTAACCAACCTATCGGTTACTGGGATACGTCTAATGTTACTGATATGAGCGGAATGTTTCATTCTGCTGGCGCCTTTAATCAACCTCTCGGCAACTGGAATATGGGTAAGGTCACCCATATGACCAACATGTTTGAGGGAGCTGATGCTTTTAGTTACTCCAACAGCAGCTGGTATAAAAAAGCCGTAAGCTGCTTAGATAAAAACATTGGTGAAACATTCACGTATAAAAATACGAATTATCTTGTAGTTGATGACGATTTAATCCGCTTACGCGAAAATCAAGATGCACTGGCTGATGGGGAGCTGCGTTTTTGCACCTCTTATGTCACCGATATGAGCGGTTTATTTTCATCGAGCGACTTTAACCAAGATATCGGCAATTGGGATACGGCGAATGTCACTAATATGAGAGGGATGTTTTATCGTGCTGATGACTTTAACCAACCTATCGGTAATTGGGATACGGGTCATGTCACTGATATGAGCTATATGTTTGCTCATTCTTATGACTTTAACCAAGCTATTGGCAATTGGGATACGGGTAATGTCACTAATATGACAGAGATGTTTGCTCACGCTCAAGCTTTTAACCAACCTATCGGCAATTGGGATACAGGTCATGTCACTGATATGAGCTATATGTTTGCTCATTCTTATGACTTTAACCAAGCTATTGGCAATTGGGATACGGCGAATGTCATTGATATGAGAGGGATGTTTGAGGGGGCTGGTGCTTTCAGTTTCCCCACCAACAGTACGCATCAACAAACCGTAAGCTGCTTAGATAAAAGCATCGGTGAAACATTCACGTATAAAAACACGGATTATCTTGTAGTTGATGACGATTTAATCCGCCTACGCGAAAATCAAGATGCACTGTCTGATGGGGGACTGCGTTTTTGCACCTCTCATGTCACCGATATGAGCGGTTTATTTTTATTTAGCGACTTTAACCAAGATATCGGCAATTGGGATACGGGTAATGTCACTAATATGAGAGAGATGTTTGCTGGCACTCTCGCTTTTAACCAAGCTATCGGCAATTGGAATACGGGTAATGTCACTGATATGAGCTTCATGTTTGTTGAAACTCACGCTTTTAACCAAGATATCGGCAATTGGAATACGGGTAATGTCACTGATATGAGAGGGATGTTTGCTGGTGCTGACGCTTTTAACCAAGATATCGGCAATTGGGATACGGGTAATGTCACTAATATGAGAAGGATGTTTGATCATGCTTACGCTTTTAACCAAGATATCAGTGACTGGAACACCAGTAGTCTTGCCGACATGACAGACATCTTTGGGTGGGATCATCCTTATAGTGACTTCACCAGTGGCTGGTATCAACAAACCGTAAGCTGCTTAGATAAAAACATCGGTGAAACGTTTACCAATAAAAACATGGATTATCTCGTAGTTGATGACGATTTAATCCGCCTACGCGAAAATCGAGATGCACTGGCTGATGGGGGGCTGCGTTTTTGCACGTCACATGTCACCGATATGAGCGGTTTATTTTCATCGAGCGACTTTAACCAAGATATCGGCAATTGGGATACGGGTAATGTCACTGATATGAGCTTCATGTTTCGTTCTGCTGGCGTCTTTAACCAACCTATTGGCACTTGGGATACGGGTAACGTCACTGATATGAGCGGAATGTTTGATAGTGCTGACGCTTTTAACCAAGATATCGGCAATTGGAATACGGGTAATGTCACTTATATGAGAGGGATGTTTGCTCACACTGAGGCTTTTAACCAACCTATCGGCAATTGGGATACGGGTAATGTCACTAATATGAGCTACATGTTTTTTGAAACTCACGCTTTTAACCAAGATATCGGCAATTGGAATACGGGTAATGTCACTGATATGAGAGGGATGTTTTCTCACACTGAAGCTTTTAACCAAGATATCGGTAATTGGGATACGGGTAATGTCACTAATATGATAGAGATGTTTGCTGATGCTTACGCTTTTAACCAAGATATCAGTGACTGGAACACCAGCAGTCTTGCCGAAATGACAGACATCTTTGGGTGGGATCGTCATTATAGTGACTTCAACAGTGGCTGGTATCAACAAACCGTAAGCTGCTTAGATAAAAACATCGGTGAAACGTTTACCAATAAAAACATGGATTATCTCGTAGTTGATGACGATTTAATCCGCCTACGCGAAAATCGAGATGCACTGGCTGATGGGGGGCTGCGTTTTTGCACGTCACATGTCACCGATATGAGCGGTTTATTTTCATCGAGCGACTTTAACCAAGATATCGGCAATTGGGATACGGGTAATGTCACTGATATGAGCTTCATGTTTCGTTCTGCTGGCGTCTTTAACCAACCTATTGGCACTTGGGATACGGGTAACGTCACTGATATGAGCGGAATGTTTGATAGTGCTGACGCTTTTAACCAAGATATCGGCAATTGGAATACGGGTAATGTCACTTATATGAGAGGGATGTTTGCTCACACTGAGGCTTTTAACCAACCTATCGGCAATTGGGATACGGGTAATGTCACTAATATGAGCTACATGTTTTTTGAAACTCACGCTTTTAACCAAGATATCGGCAATTGGAATACGGGTAATGTCACTGATATGAGAGGGATGTTTTCTCACACTGAAGCTTTTAACCAAGATATCGGTAATTGGGATACGGGTAATGTCACTAATATGATAGAGATGTTTGCTGATGCTTACGCTTTTAACCAAGATATCAGTGACTGGAACACCAGCAGTCTTGCCGAAATGACAGACATCTTTGGGTGGGATCGTCATTATAGTGACTTCAACAGTGGCTGGTATCAACAAACCGTAAGCTGCTTAGATAAAAACATCGGTGAAACGTTTACCAATAAAAACATGGATTATCTCGTAGTTGATGACGATTTAATCCGCCTACGCGAAAATCGAGATGCACTGGCTGATGGGGGGCTGCGTTTTTGCACGTCACATGTCACCGATATGAGCGGTTTATTTTCATCGAGCGACTTTAACCAAGATATCGGCAATTGGGATACGGGTAATGTCACTGATATGAGCTTCATGTTTCGTTCTGCTGGCGTCTTTAACCAACCTATTGGCACTTGGGATACGGGTAACGTCACTGATATGAGCGGAATGTTTGGTAGTGCTGACGCTTTTAACCAAGATATTGGCAATTGGAATACGGGTAATGTCACTGATATGAGAGGGATGTTTGCTCACACTGAGGCTTTTAACCAAGATATCGGCAATTGGAATACGGGTAATGTCACTGATATGAGCTACATGTTTGCTGGTGCTCGCATATTTGATCAAGAACTAATAGGTTGGGATGTTTATAATGTTGAGGCTGCAGATGATTTCTCACCATATTACAGTGCTTTAAAACAAGTGAATCGCCCACGATTTTTCCTATAGTTAACCGTTGTGTATAGAGACCAGTCATTGCAAAGTATTGCAGTGGTTGGTTTTTATGTTGGCACTTAGCGAAAACTTAAAAACATCACAAAATAGGTTGGTGTAAACTTCACCTCTTACTAGCATGTCTTATTCATTTACATATTGGGAGTATCCGTGACGCAATGTGTTGAGTACGGCTTATCACTCGAGTCACTTATTAGTGAATAACGTTAATGCTACTAAACTATCCAGCACGAAAAACGATTCTGTGGTAAACGTTGAGGTCTTCACCGCGATAATAATATCGGCTGGTTGAAAATCGTGACCGACTTTAACCTTGGCGAATGAAAAGGGAAATAATCTCGAGTGACACCTAGCACTGCATTGTTGGATTTGAGAATTTGAGATGTGGTGATGCAGTTGGCGCAGCGGTACATCGATGCTCTTTGGAACTAAAGTGGTGATGTTGCTAATGATAAACATAGTGAGGTTTTAATGACCTCTCTATGGAGATTTCCTTAATGTTTACCGGAGGGGGGTCCGGCAACTTCGCTGGTATGGAAGCGTTTTTTGATACGTATGTTCGTATACATGACTGATAGGTTCACTCCTATTTGCGAAGCGACTTGGTAGATTGAGCCTCTTTATTCTTGGCCATAGACCGCTCAAACATTAACGTCGCTGCACTACCAAATCGAAAAGTTGCGTCTTGCTACAACACCACATCTGCCAGTACATTACCTATGACTGACTATAGTTGCTTGCTAGTATTAATGGATCAAATGGCAAGAGAACTGAAATAGATGTGATCAGTATATTGACGCATTTAATGAGTATGATTTTGGGTGGGGAGCCTGTCCATTTTAACGCAGACGTTTCAATAACTTGTCAACGAGTCATTCAATTGGTGTGTTTGTACTCGTATTTCATCAATGCTTTGTATGAAAATTAACCCAAAAATGATAGTAATAAAAATAATTATCATTTGTTTTGTTGTTTGCTGCGCTATTTAAGATATATGTCATTTAACATGTGTTTTTTCTATTATAAAATTACTATCAATTAATTAGGCGAATGAAGTTGATGGAATTTGTATTAAAAGAGGTGCATTTTGGAATTAGAATTATTTTCATCTGATGAGCTATTAGCGTTAGCTGCCATTGATTTAGAAAAAAATGAATTAGCGTTAGGTTTAGAAAAACTAAAACTCATGAGAAAAAAAGGTGTTGTTTCTGATGAGCTCGACTCTATGTTAGGCAGCGTATATGCAAAATTACAGTTATTTATTGACGCGGCAGAGTGTTATTCTCGACTGTTAGAAAGAGCTCCATCACGTGTTCATGAGAGATTCCAGTTGGGAATGGTATATCGAGAGATCGGCGAAATAGACAAAGCGTTAGAGCATTGGGATATGGTATTAGGAGATGAGCCTAACTATCCTCCAGTGCTATTTCATAAGGCAGTACTTTTGTTAAACAATAATGATGAAAGTGAGTGTAGGTACCTATTAACACTGTTGATAGAGTCTGCTGAAGAAGACAATTATTACGCCCAAAATGGTAAAAAATTAATTGATGAATTAAATTCTGGTGACACTTCTCAGGATACTAACGTTTTAGAAAATGTTCATTAATAATCTCATGGTTTTAAAAGACGGATGATCTCACTAGATAAGTTACTAGAATATTACCAAGCTGATCCAGATAATGATGAGCTAGCATTAGAAGTAGTTGCTGCTACAGCGAGTAGTGGCGATATCGAAGCTGCATTGGATTTTTTAGAAAAAAATACTGGTAAATATGGTGATGATGTTAGGTTCCAAGCTTGGTATGCACATTTGTATATAGCTCAAATGAAATTTGAAGAAGCTGCAAAAATATACAAAAAAATTTTTGAGAAGGGAATTGTCAGCGATTCATTGAGAATAAATTATGCATATGCTCTTTTTAACGCTGGTAATAATCCCGATGCGTTAAAAATATTAAACGATTGTTCAAGTGTTGACCCCGAGCATCAAATTTTGAAAGTACGTTGTATGAGCTCTCAAGATGACTTATCCTTAGCTATAGATATACTAGTCAATTTAGATGTATTAGAGATATCCGAAAAAATAGAATCTGAGAGAGTGGGTCTCCTAGCACTACTTTATCTAGATAATGGTAATTATGTTCATGCTGAGAAATCAGCCTTAGCCTCTTTAAATATAGATAAAACGAATTTTGATGCAAGACTTGTGATTGCTACATTATTGCTATTTAAATTTAAAACTGATGAAGCTAGCGTTGCTATTAATAGCTTATATGATGACTTCCCCCTTGTTGGCCGGGTTCTTGTCATTAAAGCGCTTTTAGAAATGTATAGTAATAATATTGAATTCGCGATTTCTTTATACGAGAAGGCGTGTAAAGTTATGCCATTCCATTGCGGTTCGAAAGTTAATTTAGCATGGTGTTACTTTTTAAAAGGTGATTTAGAGAATGCAGAAGATAACTTCCAAGCATCAATTGAATTAGATAAAAACTTTGCAGAGGCCTATGGTGGCATGTCAATGATCCGAGCAAGTCAACAGCTCTGGATTGAAGTTAAAAAGCTGTCGAAAGTCGCCCTGAGGTTAGACAGTAGCTGCGCGTCCGCTCTGTTTAGCCGAGCGATATACTTGGATCATATTGGTAAAGCAAAGGAATCTGAGTTGATAATGAATGGGATTGTTAAATTTAGCTCAGATGCCACTGATAAAACCATTAAAGATGTTGTTCTGGAAAGGTTAAGTATGAGGTTAAGATGAATGTAGACGCTGCAGCCTTTTTACTGAGTAAGCTAATGAGTACAGCTTTACTTGTCTGCGGTCCTATTCTTTTTGTAGCATTAACTGTTGGAGTAGTCATTAGTATTTTACAGGTTGTTACTCAAATACAAGAAATGACGTTAACTTTTGTTCCAAAGATGTTGGCAGTTGCAGGTGTAATTATGTTTTTCTCTAACTGGATGATAAATCTGCTCACAGAGTTTACGGAATTTTCATTTCACTATGCTTCGGGGCTATAGGGTGAAAATTTTAGAAGGTGAGGTTACAAGTTTTATAATTACTTTTTTACTTGTGATAACCAGAATTACACCACCTCTGCTTTTTAAGAGTTTCAATCCATTGTATATGCTTCCAAAGTATATAAAGATTGCATTGATAATGTATTTGTCATTCTTAATCAGCTCTAATATTTTTGAACCGTATTTAATTGAAAAAGTTTCGAGTTTGAGAGCAGCGCCTTTTGCTTTATCGATATTATCTGAATTTTTCATTGGTTCTTTTTTTTGGTTTTCATTGATACTGACTTATGGCGCTATGATGACTGTTTTTCAGCTTTTGGATATTCAGGTCGGCTTTAATCCTTCTGGTATATTTAATCCTGCAATGAATCAGTCTGAACCAATATTAAGTAGAGCTATATTAATATTTTCAATGCTATTGTTTTTTGCTCTTGATATACATTATTTGATAATATATGTTATTTCTTCAACATTTGAATATTACCCGATTCTTAGTGGTTATCAGGATTTTTCAGTTAATAAATCAATAGCCTTTTTCACCCGTCAATTGGTAGTTAGTTTTATGCTTGTTGCCCCTGTTGTGATATCTATATTGTGGGTTGAAGTCGTATTAGGTCTCTGTAGTAGAATGATGCCTCAAGTTAACATATATTTTGTTGGCTTACCTGCTAAAGTTTTAGTGGCAATTTTTATGCTTGGATTTATATCCAATTATGCTGAAAAAGTAATTAGGAAGATCTTTACTTCAAATTTTTTGTATTGGGATTCACTGTATTAAATAGTCTATAAGATGAGTTCAGAAGAAAAAAATGAAGATGCTACCCCTTATAAGGTAGAGCAGGCTAGAAAAAAAGGAAAAGTAGCAAAGAGTACTGAATTAAGTGCAATTGGTGGAGTAGTAGTTTTTTTTATTTCCCTATGCTTTTTATTTGATTTTATTGGTTTGAAAATTATAAAGATCATGGAGGAGGTGTTAAAAAATGCACATTTAATTGAACCTAATAATAATTTTTGGATTGTTAGAAATATGTTTGATGGTTTTCTTCTTTCTATCATGCCGGTCATGTTTCTTAGTATTATTATATCTGTTACTATAAATGTTTTACAAACTCGTGGGTTAATTAGCTTCCACCCTTTGAAACCTGATTTAAAGAAAATAGATCCAATAAAAGGATTTAAAAAAATTTTTTCAAAAAAGATAATTTTTGATTTCTTTAAGAATATAACCAGACTTATAATTATTGGTATTTTTGTATATTATTTTTTTATTTTTTCATTTAAGGGGATTTATGATCATTTTAATCCATCTATAGATGGTTTTTTGATTTTTCTCTCTAAGATAGTACAAGATACAGTTCTTTTTTTTATAGCTCTGATGATTCCATTTTCCGTGATAGATTTTAAATTCCAGTCTTGGTTTTACCTTAAGGAATTGAAAATGAGTAGAAAAGAGATTAAAGATGAATACAAAAACCAAGAAGGTGATCCAGAAGTAAAGCAGCAGAGAAGAAAACGGCAGAAAGAGCTAAAGGAAAAGTTGTCTTCAATTTCATCTGTGAGTTCCGCAGATGTAGTGATTACGAACCCAACTCATTTGGCGGTAGCTTTGGTATTTGACAAAAATAAAATGTTGGCACCAAAAGTTGTTGCTAAGGGTAAAGGTTACATAGCAAAACGAATCAAAGATGTTGCTGTTGAAAATAATGTAACGACTAAGGTCGATATTTTATTAGCTAGGAAGATATATAGTTCTGTCGCTATTGATTCAGAGGTTCCACCTGAAATTTATGATGAGGTTGCTACTTTATATAGGTGGCTGTATAGTTTGGAATAATAGGTCTTATTTTGTTCAAAGAGTACTTAGTAAAAGATTGGAAAAGTAATATATTTATCGTTGGTGTGGCCTCCATACTAATGGTTATATTCTTACCTGTACCATCAGAAATATTAGATTTTTTGCAAATTATAAATTTCAGTGTAGCACTCCTTATTTTGTTGCTTACTTTTTGCACTGATAAGCCACTAAATTTTTCAACATTTCCGTCCATTATTCTGATAGCAACATTATTTAGGCTGGCATTAAATATATCTGCGACAAGACTGATTCTCGGAGAGGGCGATGCTGGCGATGTTATTAGTGCTGTTGGCGAGTTTGTTGTATCAGGTAACTATATTGTAGGCTTTATTGTATTTATCATATTGGTTGTCGTGCAGTATGTAGTTATAACGAACGGCGCTCAAAGAGTAGCAGAAGTCGCTGCTAGGTTTACGCTTGATAGTATGCCTGGCAAGCAGATGGCGATAGATGCCGATATGAATATGGGACTCATTGAAGAACAGGAAGCAAGAGAACGAAGAGCCACGATTGAAAAAGAAGCAAACTTTTATGGTGCGATGGATGGTGCAACTAAGTTTGTTAAAGGTGATGCTATTGCCGGAATAATTATTATCTTAATTGATATTATTGGCGGCATCGCTGTTGGTGTGACTCAACACTCGATGAGCTGGAATGATGCTTTAACTATTTATTCTCTTTTGACCATCGGTGACGGTATAGTCACTCAGATACCTTCACTTATTATTGCCGTTGCAACGGGGATAATTATAACTAGGGCAGCGACAGATTACGAGCTAAGTCATGAGATAGGTAAGCAAATAGCTTCTCACCCGAGAACTCTAATTATGGTTACGCTAGCTTTATGTATTGTTTTAAGCTTTGGTGTTTTGCCTCCATTACCCCTAATTTTTGCAATCGCCCTTTTTGGGGGAGGGGTTTTTCTGACAATTAAAACAAGACAAGCTGATACCTCAGCTCTTGAATCTAATGAACTTAAAGAGGATTTAACCGAAGTTATCAGAGTACACCCGATACAGATTGTTTTGGGCTCGACATTGTATACCCTTGTGGCCGAAAACCAATGGACACTTAACTCTAGACTTGAGGCTTTGAGAGTATCAATTGCTAAGGAATATGGACTTATTTTACCTGAATTAAATATAATTAAAGATGATGATTTTGATGGCGAAGCATACGAACTATATATTCACGGTGCCAAGTATGCTCGAGGAAAAGTACGACCTGACAAACTTTTAGCTATCGGAAAAACTGAGTGTCTTAAAAATATAGATGGTGAAGAAACAAAAGAACCAGCTTATGGGCTACCAGCCCTTTGGATTGGTAATAATCAAAGTAGTTTTGCAAAAAGTCAATCCTGCACACTTGTAGAAGCTGAAATGATACTGTTTACCCATATTTCAGAAACGTTGAAGTCTCAGATGCATGAAATCATCTCTAGGATGAATGTTGAAAATATTCTTAACAATATAAAAAGCAGGAATACTTCTCTAGTTGATGAGTTGATTCCACAGGCAATGTCAGTTTCAGAATTACAACAAATATTACGCTTACTATTATCTGAAAAGGTTAGTATACGTCATAGTGAGTTAATTTTAGAGGCTTGTTCGGAACATTCTGAATTAGCAAAAACTCCCAATTTAATGGTTGAAAAAGTTAGGGAAAGGCTTTCACTTAGGTTATGCGAGCGTTATTTAGATGAAAGTGATTGTTTACAAGTAATAACAATCTCTCCAGTCGTTGAAGCGCGTTTAAAAACAACATTGACCAGTACGTTTACAGATGATGCAGCAAGCCCAGCAGATCTAGAAAATATTATTACACAGTTAGTCAGTGAAAGTGAAAAGCTAATATCTAAAGGTTTGGAGCCTGTTTTACTCTGTTCAAGCTCTTTGCGATATCCAATACGACAAATTACAGAGAGAGTTATTCCAAGGTTGGCGGTTCTGTCAGCGCTTGAGGTCAAAGGGGTACTGTCTGTTAAAACCGTTGGTCAAGTGAGTGGTTGATAATGAACAAAGTGCCTGAAATCGTACTTCAGTCGATAAAAGAAAACCTAGATAATATCGAACGAGTTAGCTCCAATACTAGTAATGTAACTACACCGGGTTTTAAAGCTCACTTAATCAATAAAGTAGGTATTGATAGTAGTCAAGGTGAAATAGCTAAATCAGGTCGATATCTAGATATAGCAATAGAAGGCTCTGGTTGGTTTGTCGCTCGAAAGGGCGATTCCTGGATGTTAACAAGAAATGGACAATTTAATATAGATGCTAGTGGGCATTTGGTGACATCGTCAGGGTATATTTTACAAGGAAGGAACGGTGGTATTTTTTTGGGGAATGATCAGTTCGAGTTAAGAACAAATGGAGAGATACTAGTTGAGGGTGTGAATCGTGGGAAATTATTAGCTGTAGAGCCCGCTCAATGGCAAAAGAAACAGTATCAAGGAGGTGAGATCTATATTTCCGGTGGGCAAGAGCTAGAACTCTCTAGCAATAGTCTTTTTCGTCAAGGTTACATAGAGCAATCAAATGTGCAGCCTTCGGATGCAGTTTTACAATTGATGATTCTTAATAAGCATACACAATCGGTACAAAAGTCTTACACAGCCTATGACCAAATTTTACAAAAGACCATAACAGAGTTAGGAAAATAAACCATGATAGAAGCATTGAGTAAGGCTGAAATGGCTTTGCGCACCCAACAACAATATATAGATATGATTTCAAACAACATATCCAATATTAATACTCCTGGTTATAAGGCCTCGACACCAATTTTCAACAGCTTGGTTTCGCCAACGCCAGCTGGGGATATTCCGGGGCCTGAGATTGGTTCTGGTGTCGAAATTTCCGGTTCACTTCATCGATTTACCGATGGGGAATATAAGTTTACTGGTTCACCAATGGACTTAGCTATACAAGGAAATGGTCTGTTGGAGGTTGAATCAGAAAATGGGCTCACAGCCTATACGCGTATTTCAACGCTCAAAAAGCTCGAGGATGGTTCTCTTGCTACTATTCAAGGTCATAAATTAAGCTCAAATATTGTTGTTCCTCCTGATGTAGAAGAAATTTTGGTCGATAGAAATGGCGAGGTAACAGGCCGTACACGAAGTGAAACTGAACCTTTAGTCTTAGGCCAGTTAGAACTCGTTTTATTCGATGCGGCTGAGTCATTAAAAGCCGGTGATGGTGGCTTATGGTATGAAACCGAATCGGCTGGTGGGATGCAATATTTAACTCCTGGTGAAGATGGTGCAGGTATCCTTTTACAGGGGTATACCGAAATGTCTAACGTGAACATGATTGAAGAAATGGTGACACTAATGGCGGCACAAAGAGCATATCAGTTGAATTCGAGAGTGATACAAACTAGTGACCAAATACTAGAGACGATAAATAACTTGATTCGATGATTAATATTTTTTATGTCAATTATATTCTTCATCCTAATTTTTTCCTCTATCACATATGCTGATCACAAGCCATTGAGCCCGAAAGAATATTTAGAAATACACCTAAATAAAGTGGGGTTCACACAGGTATTAATTAGTCCGTTAGGTGAAGGAAAAATTGACCATAATAACTATACCTTCCATGAAGTTGTATGTAGGTTTAAAATTAGTCGATGTGCTGTTAATTATAGGCTAATCAATAAGGGTGGGGTGTTGAATGAAAAAAGTAAGTCAATATGGTACAGAGTTGAAAGTCAAAGCCAAGGGTGGAAAGCTAAGAATAATTTATCAAAAGGGAAGAAAATCAACCACACTGATATTGAATGGGGTATGCGGAATGGTTTTACCTGCACAAGCAATGCACCACTGAAAAAAAAAGAACTAATTAACAGAGTTGTTATTTCTAATATTAAATCGGGCGCACCCTTGTGTTTGAGTGACCTTGAAAAGGAACGCGACGTAAATAAAAATGATGTAGTTCAGTTAATATCGAGAAGCGTGGGGTTTGATTTATTTCTTTCCGCTAAGGCTCTTGAGTCAGGAAATGTAGGAGATATTGTTAAAGTGCGTGTAAAAAGGTCTGCCAAAATATTGCAAGCGGTTGTAGTCGAAAAGGATCAGGTTGAGTTGGCCAAATGAATATGAATATGAATATCAAAAGGTGTTTATTAATATACACTGCAGCGCAATTTTTATTTTTCAGTACTGCGGCTTTTCCAATTGAATATGATGTTAAAAACTATAAAGCAAAGTGGGCTGATCAAAGAGCAACTTCAGTTGGAGATGTCGTCACTATATTAGTTCAGGAAACAGCCAAAGCAACGTCTTCTGCTGGTTTGGATGCAGAGAATAAGCATTCGGTTGGTATCTCACAGCAGCTAAATAGTAACTCGTTTAATTTGGATACTGGTTTGAATGGGTCCATGGCAGGTGAGTCCAGTACTTCTCGTAACGGCAGTATCAGTGCGACAATTACTGCTCGGGTTACTGAGATTGACCAGCACAACATGCTGAAAATTTTCGGTGAGCAGTACGTAACCGTCAATGGCGAAGAGCAAAAAATTACCATTAGCGGTTATGTTCGACCTGAGGATTTGACTGCTCAGAATTTAGTTGTTTCTTCAAGGATAGAGTCAGCTGTTATTGAGCTTAGCGGTATCGGGGAGGTCAACGACAATCGAAACCCTAATGTTTTTCGTCTTTTATTTAGGTGGTTAGGGTTCTGATATGAAAAATTTGTTTTTAGTCGTATTGATGTTAACAGCTCTACCTACCAACCTCTTCGCTGATGAAGGCTACGCTCGGTTAAAAGATATCGCTAGGCTCGAAGGAGATAGAGATAATGCCCTAATCGGTTATGGAGTTGTTGTTGGTCTTGCCGGTAGTGGTGACTCTCGTAAGAATAAATCCACAATACGTAGTATCGCTAACACATTAAAAGCATTTGGAGTGCTTGTTAGTGATAAGGAAGTAAACAGTAGTAATGCCGCTGCAGTAATGGTTACAGCGAATATCGGGAGTTTTTCTGAAAAAGGAGACAAAATTGACGTATCTGTATCTGCGATTGGAGATTCTAGAAGTTTAGTTGGTGGGACACTTTTATTGACTCCTCTAGAAGCATTGAATGGAGATGTTTATGCTGTCGCACAAGGGCAAATCTCAGTTGGTGGCTATAAATTTGAACAATTTGGTAACACTGAACAAAAGAATCACCCGACGGTCGGAATCGTTCCTAAAGGTGGAACAATCGAACGAGAAAATATTGCCCGCATGGTCAATGCAGATGGCAAAGTTGGAATTGTTCTAAACCACTCCGATTTTGGTACAGCGATCAACGTAGCTGATGCTATTTTATCTTTGGGTTTTGATGCTGAAGCTGTTCACTCTGGCAAAGTTGAAGTAGTTATTCCATACACAAGCAAGAATGACATTGTTCGTTCTATTGCACAAATTGAATCTTTGAAAGTGATAACGGATGAGGAAGCATTAATTGTTGTGAATGAACGGACTGGAACAATAGTATCTGGTGGAAGTGTTCAAATTAAGTCAATTACTGTGGCCCATGGAAATCTAGAGCTTTCGATTAAGACAAAATACAATGTTAGTCAGCCAGATAGTTTTATTGTCGGTCGGTTTAATGAAAATTCAGGTAATACAGTTGTCGTTCCTGAAACTAATATTAATGTAAAAGAAAGCGGATACAGTGTTAAAAAAACAGGTGAGTTTACAACGGTGTTTCAGCTTGTTAAAAATCTTAGGGATTTAGGTTTATCAACTCGGGATATTATTGTTATTCTACAAGCTGCTGATAAAGCTGGCGCTATTAATGGAAAGTTAGTCATTCAATAAGTTGAGAAAATGGAAATTAATTTAATACTAAATGAAATATCATCTACTCTAAGGAATATAGAAATTTCTAATAGAGTTAACAACTACAACATGATTGCCGGTAGGCTTGGGAAGCCACAATATTCTGTGTCCTTTGAAAAACTAGCATTTGGAGAGGGAGTTTCAAATGGACAAGACAGCTCTTTGGTTATAACACAAAGTGAGCAGAGCATTGAAGATATAATTATGCGTTCAATTGAGCTTTCAAGCCATAACAACAAGGTCGTTGACGTTTTGAATAGGAGGTTAGATATTGAAAGAATTAATTTTAAAGGGAGTCGATAAATGACAGAAATATCCTCAATTAAATTGATTGAATTATCATTATCCTTGGAATATAAAAAATTAGAAGCCGCTACTAGGAATCTTACAAACATAAATAAAACTTTTGTCTCAAAAAACGATCTCCCTGGTGAGTTCTATTTGAGAGTAAGAGAGTTACCTAACATAGAAGATGTTATTAAAGGTTCAGGTGGAATAACAACATATTCAATAAATGCGGATAAAACTAAAGTAAAAACTGAGTCTAAACTCGGGAGTTTAGAGTATAGAGTAGCGCTAGATCTAGAAACTGAAACTTTGAATATATCACAGGCTAAAAACGCTTATGAAGCAAGTATTCGCCTTTTTAATAACTCGAAAGATATGTCGAGAAAAGTTATGACAATAGGTAATAAGTAGAATGAAAGTTGAAGGTATTAGTTCGGGAGACGTTTCTATTATTGGTGGGCTAAGTATTGACTCCAATAATGAAACCGGACCTAGTTTTAGCGAGCGTCTCAGCAGTATTGATGATCGTATTTCGGCATTGGCTAATGGTCATAATGTTGAGTTGCATACTCTTTTGGTCGATATGGAACAAGCAAAACTAACTCTCGAGTACTCGGTCGCTTTACGAGATAAGTTAATCGATGCTTATAAAGAAATCACAACAATGCAAGTGTAGACAATGGAATTAAGTAAAAAAGGTAAGTATCTGTTTGCTATCGGGAGTGTTTTAATCACCGTTTTAGCTTTAGCAATATACATCAATTTATTGAATAGAGAGGAGGTACTATTATTTTCAGATCAGAGTTCTCAAACTTTAGCCTCGATATCCAATAGTTTGAAGGAGTCAGGAATTGAGTTCGATTACCCACCTTCAGGCGTAAATGGTTTGATGGTTTCAGCTAAAGATGTAAATAAGATCAAAATCCAGCTTACGAACGACAATGTGTTTAAGCCCAACGTTGTCGGTTTTGAGTTGTTTAATGAATCACACCCTTCAATGTCTGAATTACATCAGAAAGTTAACTATCAGCGGGCTTTGCAAGGAGAGCTAGAAAAGTCGATTCTGTTAATAAACGGGGTTGAAAGTGCGCGTGTACACCTAGCGATTCCGAGAGAGAAAACATTCTCTCGATCTAAATTGCAAGCTAAGGCAGCTGTAACATTAAGTTTAACTAGCATTGGTCGAAATAATATTTCTATAGTTATGCACTCTGTACGCACATTGGTATCGGGCTCGGTGAGCGGCCTTCTACCTGAAAACGTAAGCATTCTCGATAGCAATGGTGAGTTGCTTTCTTCACACAATGAACAGAGCGCGGTTGTTTTGAACAGCCGGAAAGAACATTTAGAGGAGCAAATCAACAAAAAGATTATTGCTTTGCTTAGTTCACATTTTCTACCAGAGGATATTGGCGTTTCTTCTTGGGTTGTTTTAAACAACGATAAAGTCAGTGAAACGTCGCAAGGTATAGATGATCGTTCTAAGCCCATAGTGACTCAGAGGAAAACTGAGGTAAAGAATGGTAAAAAGAAGTCTTCAAGTACAAAAATAACCGATGAGCAGTTTGGTTATCGTGAGGTGACGAGGAGTGTCGATTATGCTGAAGGCGGTATTCAGAAGGTTACAGTAAGTCTTATTGTGCCTATAAGCGCGCATTTTTCTGTGGAGACACTGCGTGAGCTTGTAACAAGTGCTCTTTCTTTAGACTATTCACGAGGTGATTTACTGACAATCGTTGCTGCGGAAAAGCAACATTTTGAATTAGAACCCATCTTAGATACCGTAACTTCATCAGTTGACGATAAAGCTGCTGAGGTAAAGCAAAGTCCAAACATGTGGTGGAATGGTACTTTTAACGCAGAGTTCTTAGCTTTAATTTCATTATTACTTTTACTTTCTATTCTTTTAATTGTGCAGAGTCTTCGATTAAAGAGGCTTGGAAAGTTGACGAAGAAAGAAGAAGGGATAGTTCTGGAAGGTTTGGATAATTGGTTGGAGGAGAAATGCATTGAACGCCAATAATTCAGACTGGCTGTTGTTTTTGAAAGCATCAGATTCCATAAGAGGAGCTGTCTTTTCAAAATTAGATAAACCAGTGCTCAACGAATTGAGAAAGGAGTTAGATAGTGTACCTAAAGTCCCTCTCTCTCTATTACGTGAGGCTCTTATATCCAATAAGGTGCCTGAATCGCCAGAGATAACTTTAGAGACGCCGGAGCGTCAAAAAATGGTGAAAATACTGGATTATCTCGTAAGCAGTAATTGTTTCAATGTTCAATCAGTATCGGAAGCTTATGTGGCATACACTAGTTTTTCGACTTCGAGCAAAAGAGCGTTAGAAACACTCATTACGCAAAATAACTAAACGGAGTTGTAGAAAGTATGGCAGTGTTTAATTCGGAGTCGATTAAGAAATATTTACAAGAGACATTTTCTGAGGAGCTAGATTTAGCCTTTGAAAACGCAAAGGACAAAGGTTATCAGCAAGCGGCTAAGGAGGCCCATACTTCAATTCAAGAAGAGTTACGTGATACCAAGACCGAGCTCAAGGAGCTAGAGCAGTCTATATGCCATGCGAAAAAAGAGCTCATTGAACTGAAAAGAGAAGCTAGCACAGTTAAAGACAGCAACTCTATTTTAAGCCATTTTGAAAAGTCTATCGACATATTTAATAATAAATTAGTTGAAGAGGAAAAATTTCTCTACCCTTGTATAATTAGCCACCTAACTAGAGTGTTCGATGGTGTACTAAGCCCTGAAATATTTAATGATTATTTCTATCATTATGCTTTGGGGCAAGCTGAGGCTAATGCACAAAAGAGCATCACTATGGAAGTGTCTCCTCGTGCTTATGAAGAAATTAATCAGTCTCAACAAGAAATAGTAAAGCTTAAAATTAATTCATCATTGGTTGACGGGGAGGTAATTGTTCGCTTAAAAAGCCAAGATATACATCTTTCGCTACAAGGTATTAAAACTCAAATTAAAAGTAACGTGCAGGAGTTAATTGATGCCCTCTAAGCTTCTGGTCAAAAAAGCTTTTAATAGAGTTTCTGTATCTAGCTTAACTCAGGTTTATGGAAAGGTGACGCAGGTTCATGGTTACTTTATCGAGGCTAGTTATACAGACGCCAAAGTTGGTGAGGTCGCAAAATTATTTACTCATGAACAGGAATTGGAATGTGAAGTGGTTTCGATTGCTGATGAATTCGCGCTCTTAGCTCCTTTAGAAATGCCCTTAGGAGTCAGTGTCGGAAGTAGGGTCAAATACACGGGATCCTTTCCTGAAATCCCATTCCTACGTGAGCCTTTTGGAAAGATCCTCAATGGCTTAGGTCAAGATATTACTTTTGGTCGCAGCCATGCAGTTACTCATGAAAATATATCGTTGTTTACTAATATTCCCTCGATAAATACACGTGCTCCAGTCGATACAATCGCGAACACGTCTATAAAAGTGATTGACCACTTATTGCCGATTGGGCGTGGACAAAAATTGGGTATTTTTTCTGGTTCAGGAGTAGGTAAATCTACATTACTAAACAAAATACAAAAAAATCTTCAGGCTGATATAAAAATTGTAGCAATGATTGGCGAGCGAAGTAGAGAAGTCGTAGAATTTTATGAGGAGTATTTGGCTCAAATTTATTGTAAAGATACGTTCATTGTTGCGTCAACTTCAGATGAAAGTCCAATGATGAAACATAGGGCGCTGAGCGTAGCCTTGTCTTATGCACAAGCCTTTCGTGATGAGGGTAAACATGTTCTTTTGGTCGTCGATTCTATAACTCGTTTTGCACATGCACTTCGAGAAATTGGCATTTCTCGAGGCGAGCTACCTATTGCCCGTGGTTATCCTACATCAGTGTTTACTGAATTATCAAAAGTGGTTGAAACTTGCGGAAACTTTAAAAATGGTGGCTGCATTACTGGAATAATGTCGATTTTAGTTGATGGTGATGATGAAAACGAACCTATTTCTGATTATATGCGAGGTATTTTAGATGGACATTTACTTCTAGATCGCCGTTTGTCAGATAGAGGCTTATACCCCTCGGTTGATATTTTAAAAAGCAGATCACGAGTTACCGAGCGAATTCTTAGTAGCAGTGATATAGCGATATTGAAAGATATAATGTTGGTATACAGCAAATACTCAGATATTGAAGACGTGGTGAAAACAGGCATTCATGTACCAGGCTCAAATTCAGATATCGATGATCTTATTAGATTGAAGGAATTATTGGATGTTGAGCTTTACTCCTCAGGCGAAAGCCTAAATAAAGAAATGATACATGAAATATCGAAATACAAAACGAATAGTAGAACTAAAAAAAGCACAAAATCAGAGAGTGATTTATCATAGCCAGAAAGACTTAAAAGCCTTGATTTCTCGTACGGAGAAACTAGAGGAGGCTAAGGAATCGCTATTGTTTAAGTTAGAATCTTGGAATGACTCTAAGCTTAATATTAACCATGATGTTATGGATAAAATTGTAAGTAACATTGTTGATAATTTTAATGAAAATTTGATTGAGCTATCTGAGGTCGAACAAAGAATACAAGAGCTAAATATAAAGATAAGTAAATTTAACTCTTATCAAGAAGCTTTGAAAAACTTCTCGAATAAGCTAGAAGTCAGTCAGAATAAAGACTTGGAATCTAATAGGGTTAATCGTAGTTTAGATGATAATTTGAGTAGGCATATCTATGAGAAGTGCAACAGAAATACTAGGGACAAAAGTATGCTGCCAACCAGAAAAAAACACTGTTAATAATAGTAAATTTCTAGGCGAACGAATCACGACTTCTTTAAATAACTCATTTGATTTTCTTTCTAACCTTAAAGAAAATCAAAGTGGTGTTAAAAGAGACCACAATACAAATATAGAGAGTGATATGCACGAAAACATCACTAATAGTGGTGGGTACAGGCAGGCCTTAATGGATGGTCAATATTTTCAGTCCCTAATCGCTAATGGCGACTTTGTTAATCTTGTCGAGCGTTTGGCAGATGATTCCATAAATTTACCTGTAGTCGAGAAAATAAAGTCGATAATTTATAAAGAGACTGGCCCTGCTATATTTGCGAGCAACTCCTCACCTACGGTTAACAACAAGCCTGATACTCATTTGGGAACGGTAATTTCAGTTGACCAAAAACAGAAACAGCAAGTACAGATGCAAGAGAGGCTTCATTCTTTAACATCCAAGCCGTCTATGTATCACGCTCGAGATTTTTCATTGCTTTTGGTTAAAGTTGTTCCTTACAAAGGTGCTTTGAAAGTATATATACGAGACTATCGAGGTACCTTAAGAGCAGTAGATATTGAAAGCATTCGCGAGAAATTGTGCCAAGGCCAATACAGTAAAATAGATATTAAGCACAACGGGTCATTTAGGAGGATTAGTGGCTATACAACCAATTAGTGGTGTTAACCAATCTGGCAATGTTTCTTCGGCAAATTCTGCTTTAAGACAGGATGATTTTATTAAGTTATTTATGTCACAACTCAAGGCTCAGGATCCTTTGGAGCCAGTAAACAACCAAGATTTTTTAGCACAAATGGCTCAATTTTCATTATTGGAATCAAGCAGGATGTCTAACCAAGAATTATCTGCCGTTCGTAGGCTTGTAGAGTCGACACAAGGTGTCAGTTTGATTGGTAAAAACGCAGAGACTACTTCGGCAGGCAAGATTACGACCGGAGAGGTTATATCTGTGGGATTGACCTCAACAGGAGCGGTAGTTTCTCTGAAATCAAAAGACTCGTCTGGTGAGGATGTTTATATCAATAATATACCCTTATCAACATTATCTAGAATCTATAAGTGAAAGGAAAAATTAGCGAATGTTTCAAGCATTTTATAATGGTTTATCTGGCATGAATGCTAGTAGTAAAGCGTTGGATATTGTTAGTGATAACGTCTCAAATATGCAAACACCAGGTTTCAAAGCCAAAGATGTATTTATGCAAAATGTTGAAACCCCATCAAAAGGGTTAGGTTCACAGGTTTCTTCAGTACAGCAAAGGTATACACAAGGTGAGGTTTCGCAAACATCTAATCCGACAGACCTGTTCATCGATGGTCGAGGCTTATTCACCTTACAAGATGGAGACGATCAGTATTACACCAGAGCTGGAATCATTAGGCTCAACGATGATAATGTCTTGGTTGACAAGCTCAGTGGCCTTCAAATAGTCGCTTTTGGCGAGAGTGGGCAACTCGGAAAAGTTGATATTTCAAATAGACTTTCAATACCAGCAGTGCCAACAACATCAATTTCACTAAGGGGAGAAATATCGGTTGACAAAGGAGAAGCGACGTTAGAGCAGATTGGTTATGTTAGCTCAGATGGTTCATTCCAGTTTTTAAAAGCGATGGTTTCTCGCATTGATGATTCAAATGAATGGGAGGTGTCAATTTTAGACGCTAGAGATAATCAAGTGGGTTACGGGGTAGTAAGTTTTGGAGCGAACGGAACATTACAAGCTGGTGCCACAGAGGTGTTGTGTACTATTTCCGAAAAGCAGAGTATTAAGTTCAGTTTTGGCGATGCTGGCTCATTGGCTGGGGTTATTTTAGCTCAGTCTAGCCAACCTTCATCACTAAAAATAAGTGACGCCGATGGGAGTACAGAATCCCCTTATAACGATATTTCTATTGATGAAAAAGGAAATATTTCTCTTACATACGGTAATGGTGCAGTCGAGAAATTAGCTACGATTGCTTTAGCCAAAGTAGAAAATTATAACCATTTTATTAACTACTCGGGACATTTGTTGACTTGTAGCGAAGAGGCTCCAAGCCTCTTAAAGATTGGCGAGGGCATAGATGCGAGTCTCGTCAGTGGTGCGATAGAGCTTTCGAATGTTGATTTGGCGAAAGAATTTGGCGATATGATGGTAATACAGAGATCATATCAAGCCAGCTCTAGAGTAATGACAGTAGCAAACCAGCTCGTTGAACAATTATACGGTGGCTCCGGTGGTTAACAGTATTAGTTTGGTAAAATCATCACAACATAGGTTAATAAAAACGATTTATGAAAGAATCGTAGGCACCAGCCAGTGTTTGCTGACTATAAATGAGTTAAATAGTGCGGAGGAAGCTCAAAACGCAGTCTGTGTTTCTGGTAAATACGGTAAAGTTATGCTCGATGACCAAGCTTGGGTTAATTTTCTAAGTAAAGAATTTGGTAGCGTTTTTAACTTGGTCAATAGCGAAATATCTGAATGCAAGAACCTATGCAAACTGGTTTTGACGGACAAAATTGATAACCTCTTTAAAGTAGGTGCTCATTGTTCATCTAATTTAAAGTACTTCCAAGTTATAGGTAGCGTGGACTTTACTGTGGGCTTATCATTAGAGTATTTATCTCAAAATTTTGTTGAATTATATTCAAAAAGTCATGGTGTGAGTATAAATAAAAGTAAGTTGCTGTCATTGTGTAACAAAGAAGAAGTGTCTCTAGATTGTGTTATTAGAGGTGTTACTGTTAATATAAATGAAATTTTAGCTCTTGAAGTTGGAAGTGTAATATCTACTAAGAATATTATTGAAAATGGTTTGGAGCTATATCATGACGGTGATTACCTTCCCAATCGAATATTTATATCTAATGGTAAAAATACTAAAATAATTGTAGGTTGATTATGAAATCAAGAAAATTTAAAGGCGTTAAGGTCGAGTTGGAAATAAACGTAGGGAAACTAACGACAACATTAGATAATTTGATGGATATGAAAACTGGAGATGTTATTGAGTCTGGTGTTGAACTGTCAGATAAAGTAGCAGTTATTCTCGATGGTAATACTATCGCTAAAGGTATCTTAATTGATAAAAACGGTTATTTTTCTGTAGAAGTAACAGATGTTTTGGAGTGATTAATGGCTTTAAGCATTGAGTATATCTTAGTGCTTTTTCTACTTGCTTTTATTTTAATCTCTGTCCGTTTTCTTTCTAAAACAAAGTTATTTAGAAAGATTAATGATGAAAAAAATATAAAAGTAAAAGAAAAAGTATATCTCGATAATTCTACAAAGGTTTATGTTTTAGAGTATGAAGGCTCAACATTGTTTGTTGCTTCCAACTCCAACTCTATTTCTATTTCTTCAGAGAAATTAAGCCGAGGTAATAATGATGGATATTGATTTTTCTCACCCTATTGTTCAGTCATTTTTCATATTTTCTGTTACTGCGTTGGTACCTTTTTTATTGGTCTCAGCCACATGTTTTACGCGCTATGTTATCGTTCTATCGTTACTAAGAACAGCGCTAGGTTTACAACAAACACCTCCAAATATTGTTATTATATCTATGGCTATTTTTATGAGTTTTTTCACGATGACGCCAGTTGTTGGGGAAATAAAAAAGTCTTCATATGATCAGTTTAAACAGGGTTTAATCACACAGGCTGAGTCAGTTGATAATGGATTATCTGTATTTTCAGATTTCCTTTCTAGGAAAGTTAACGACAGCGATTATGATTTTGTCGAGAATTTGTCAGAAAGGGAAGAGGATGACTATGAAATTATAGGCTATAATTTAAGTGTTTTAATACCTGCTTTCATGTTATCAGAGTTAAAAGCCGCTTTTCAGTTCTCTTTTATAATCTTCCTGCCATTTTTGTTGATAGATCTAATTGTTGCTAGCGTTTTAATGGCTTTAGGTATGATTATGCTGCCACCGATATCAATATCTTTACCTGTTAAATTACTAATATTTGTGTTGGTGGATGGCTGGACATTAGTTGTTGGCAGTCTAATTCAAGGTTTTGGAATGTAAAAGATTAATGTGGATACTTTAAAGAAAGAAACTTTCCTTGAATCAGTGTACGGTTGGTGCTACATGATGGCTGGTAAATTTTTTAGGCGTTATGGGCCCGTTTCCGGAATAGAGTTTGATGAGTTTTTTAATATTGCATACATAGCTGCCTTTCATGCTTATAAAAAATTCCAACCTCGTAAGGGTGAACTCAAGAACTATATACTTAAATGCATGAAATTCGAGTTAAGTAAAGCAATTTCAGATAATTATAGATATCATAGTCAAACTGATTCGATTGAAGAGTTGCGAATCAATGGCATAGAGTTAACGGACTTCTCTACTATTGATTATGACCTTTACTGTATGGAAGTCTTCGAGTGTGATGTTAACACTCAGGAGTTGGAAAGGTTATTTGACGATAGGAAACTCACAATAATTAACGATCATTATTTCAATGGCAAGTCGTTAAGAGACATCTCGGTGGCCTTAGATCTCTCGCCCTCTCGTGTTTCACAACTTCACACAGAAATACTTTTGTTTCTAAGAAAAAAAATGGATATGTAAATGATTTTAGAAAATTTAAATGATGAAGAAATTCTTGTATTACTAAATTATTATGTAAATCAGAATGAGTTAACGAAGGCTTTAGATATTTGTGAGGTAAGGAAGTATGAGCTTAGTTCTATTTCTTTTATTCATGCTGCAATTCTTTGTCAAATCGGACTATATGATAGAGCGATTGCTCTTTACTTGATTGTTTTGGAGGCAGATCCCAACAACGAATTGTGCAAATTCCAGTTGGGTGTGGCGCAATTTTTCTCTTCTTTACACAACAACGAATCAGCGTTTGAAACGTGGTCAGGTCTCGATGATTTTTTGGATTTTAGTGAAGCCTTTAAAGCATTAGCGCAGAGGGAGTTCTCTGAGGCTGAGAGAAGGTTAGAAAATTTTATAATAAATAATAAAAAATATCCTGAATTGAATGCCGATGCTGAAAGTTTACTCGTTAAGATTCGAAAAAATGTTGATGAAGCTGTGGTCGATTCCGAGGAGATGACTGAACATCGGGTCAATAATGAAGTTGAATCCTTATTATCAATCTATAAACAGTGATTTTTGTCAGTTTGTAAACTAAGTGTTCCTGACGGTCTAGATTCAAAGCGTTTTGACTTCGCTTCTGGTGCTAGCCCTATCTATTGGCTGTTTGTTGATTCCTGTTGGGAGGAGCATCGAAGTATACGAATATCATATATGTTGTGTCCAAGTTATTAGTGAGCTTTCAGGGGATGATGATACTTGGTACTTGGTTGTCTGAGGTAATCTTTGATAAAACAGACCTTTCGTTGTATCCAACGCACCATCTTATGAGGACGATGATATTGGTCAGTGTTGTTGTCCTTGCTTTCGGCTTTAACGAAATTTTGAATGCGGAGTTTTTGAATCAACTATTGGCGTGGATCTTCTTGATTTGTTTACTGCCCCCCACTGCTAGCATAATTGTTATCGAGACCTCTTATCTCGGTATAGGAACAACTGCAGCAAGGACTTACATAGAAACTATCTCAGGCATAGTGATGATTGGGGTGTATAGCACAGTGAGAGAGTTAGTGAATTTATAATTGCAAAAGTTTGCGAGAACCGTTCTTTTAAAGAACTGCGCTATTATTTACTGGTACTTGATGGTTTAATTTTTGCGAATCTGTAGGCTGCATCTATCGCACTAATACTGACTAAAGGGTCACAATACAGGCTAGCTAATGTCAAAGTCTTGTCTTCTCTGTTTTTGTAAGTAAAGAACTCAAACTGGTTCAAAAGTCTCAGTCATGATATCAAAACCATAGGAGATGAGTCATATAAGATATCAAGCCCAGCATTTGCTGGGCTTTTCGTTATGGCCCATCTGGTATTATTAAACAATGTGCTTGTGCTTGTGCTTGTGCTTGTGTCTGAGCGGCTCAGTCCAGTCAAGCATGGGGCACTGTTAGAGCCGACAATAAAAGCCGTTAATAAGCGCTATCAATCAGTCGCCCCATCCCCCCTTCATGAAGTGTCCCCCTGAACGTCTTATCTCCATGCTTTTTGCTTCCGCCATTTTGTAACCCGACCATGAGGTGCGCCAAGTATTTTGAGAGTGTTAGAACTGAGCGATAGTAACAATTTGAAGATAACGTCCTTTTTTCAATTATTTGGCATTTGCCATACAAATAGGTTGGTGAAATACAATATGTGATACCTATCATATTTATCGGCCCTTTTTGATTTTTTTCCTCATCTTTTTTCGATTTTTCGCCATGTATATACATCTGATTTTATAAACCAACAACACGGGGTCAGCATGGCAACGATCATCGGTGGGAATGGGTTAGGCCATTTCGACACACAAGGGCAAGCCAGCATTAAGCTAGGTGGTAACAATGGGCTACAGATCAACGCGTCGAGCGGCAACTTGGTGTTGCATCATCAAGACCAAACCTTAGTCAGTAAAGGTCTGGATCTGTCTCTTGTCCGCACTTACAACAGCCAAGGCCAGCAGCAAGATGGTAATGGCGATAACTGGCGCTTCTCATTCGAGCAAGAAATACAGGTGGCAGGCTCGGTCATTAAACGTGTCTCAGGTGATGGGCATGCTTCAGTGTTTCACGCTAAGGGGAGCGGCTACGAGTCAACGGCCGGTGCAGGGGCCCATGATAGCTTAATTCGCCAGGGGAAAGAGTGGGTATATGAAGAAGGCAGCACAGGCGTCAAGGAGTACTACGATGCCGACAGTGGCCGTATGCTGCGCGCAGAAGACCGATTTGGTAACCAAACCCATTATCGGTATCAAGGTGAGCGGTTGACAGCGGTTCAGAGTGCAAGCGGCGAAGAGCTGCGTTTTGTGTTCGATGCCAAGGGTCAGTTGACGCGCATCGATAGCTGGACAGAGGACAGCGAAGGCAACCTCACTCACTCGCACAGTAAAGTGCATTATGGTTACGATGCTAAAGGGCGTTTATCGAGCGTGAAGGTGGACCTCTCGCCGGAAGATAAGTCAATAACGGATGGTCAAGTATTGACGACCCGTTATGAGTACCACGATGACGACAGTCATCTTATTCACCGCATCAGTAAAAGTAATGGCAGTGTGATGACACTCGGTTATGACACGGTGGCGGGGAAACCGCACCTAAGTCGTATTGATGATAACGGCATTGTCACCTTGCTGGATTATCAGCCAGAGCGTGCTAATGGGCACCAGTTGAAAGTGACCGATGCCACAGGGCAGGCGTGGTATTACGCGCATGATGAGCAAGGCCGTTTAGTGGGCACCTTGTCTCCCGAAGTGCGCTACGACAAAGATATTGGTTATGGTTTGAAAGAGTCAAACGGTGAGCCTCATGCGACACGTTACCATTACGATAGTCAGAATAACTTAGTGGCAGCGGTTGAGACAGGGACATTGGGGGAGCGTGTCACCGATTACCAATATGATGAGATGGGCAATTGCACGGTAAAGCGAGCGTTGGGTGAATGGCGTGAACGCTACGAATACGATGACATGCAACGCTTGGTGGCGACGCACATCAATAATGGGCGAGCGGGAGAAGGGCACCGTTATGCCCTCTATGATGGGGTAAACCTGCGTTACGAAATCAACGAAGGCGGGTTAGTGACGGAATACGCATACGATGGCTTTGGTCAGCGCACGCATTCTCGAGTGTATGTGAATGCGGTGTTTGATGCGCAAGGCACTGGTTCCCCATCAATCCAAGCGCTTATGGAGTGGTCAGAGGCACAAGATAAACGTCAAACAGCGTTGACGACGTTCAGTTATCAGCGTGGTCTATTGCATACCCAAACACGGCATGAACAGCTTGATGACCAAGGGGATGGGCTGACGTCGCCTCACCTTGAGGTGGTGGCTTCGAACACTTCTGCGGGAGTTTGGCTGGGTGGCCAACGTATTGATGGAGCGACTTCCGGAGTAACACTGACATTATTGAACGCAGACGGTCAGCTCGTGTCCTCAAAGACGTTCAATACTCACCAGAACGAAGAGCAGTCAGGGCAACTGTTGGGAGAATTAGGGAGTCTCACAAATCGTCACCGTCTCGCCGGCGGTCGAATATATTTGTCAACAAAAGGTGAGTGGAGCAGCGACTTATTACAGAGTGACCTGGGGTTGATTTTGAATGTCGACTTAGCGTTGAATCTATCGAGCGTAGGGGCGCCGGATGAGCCAGTTGTGGCGTTACCTTCTGTACTGTTGGTGGCCTTTGACATTCACCCGGAAGGCGAAACCGCTCAATTGTTGGATGAACAGTCAGCGAGCGAAGGCTCGTTGAGCCTTCGTCACAGTCGGAACGAGCATACTCGTTTTACTTACGATGCGTTTGGTCAGTTATTGGCATCGGATACCTTAGTGGGGGATCTGGAAAGCGGGACCGCGAAGGTCGTGAGCCGCGCGACTCAAGTTTATGATGGGTTAGGGCGCGTTGTTAGCCAAACGGATGCTCAAGGGGTGACCACGACCACCGAATATTTAGACAAAAGCCGTCAGGTTGTGGTGTCTCAAGCGAGTGGTGCTACCGTGACCCAAACGTTCAGTACTGCGGGTCAGTTAATATCAGAGCAACGCAGTGCCCCCACATTGGTGTCACGAGAGCGTCAGTTCCTTTATAACGAAGCGGGGCAGCTTGTGGCGACGCAGCACCCGGATGGCAGTGAGCAATTTCAGTTTTACGATGCGCAAGGTCGGCTTTGGTTGACGGTGTCGGAATTGGGCGCCGTGACGGAGTACCGACGAGATCCACAAGGGCGAGTGGCGGTGGAAGCGCAGTACGCCAGTGAGGTTGACACATCCGATTGGGTTAGGGGCGGTACGCTGACCGTCACGGGCGAGTCGGTCTTGTCTGGGTTGTCAACCACCATCAAACCGCGCGTGACGAGGTCTTATTTTGAGGATGACAGAGAGACGGTCAAAACTACCGTGGTTCTTGGCGATAGGGACGCGCTGGTCAATAGCGTGGAATTGGATGCGCAAGGGCGGGTATTGGTTGAGCGTAATAGCCGAGGCAGCATTTCGATTCGGCATGAATACGATGAGGCCGGGCGCAAGGTATTGAGTCGAGATGAGGGCGGTTACGTGACTCAGTATTGGTATAACGCACGAGGGCAAGTGACAGAAACGCGTCGTTACCATCACCCTGACCTTACGGAATCTTCGCCGATTCGAGTACCAGACGGCGAGTTTGATCGCACTCAAGTCGTCTATGACCATCATGGACGCGTGCGTTTTCAGATGAACGAGCAAGGGGCTTTAACCGAGACTTGTTACTTCGACGCTGGGCGAGACAAGAAAGTGTATTGGCATCCATTTGGCGATGAAGACATGAGTCAAGTTGACATCGCTCGTGTGGTTGAAGGCATCAACTCCGGTTCATCGCCTGCATTGGGGGCGAGCTATCCAAAAGTGCTGCTTTCACGTGAGCGTCGTGATGAAGCCGGTCGCTTGATGGTGTCAACAGACCGACACGGAGTGGAAACGCGCTATGTGTATGAGGATGTGACGGGAAGGCTGCGTCAGACCATCACGGGGGCCAACACGTCAGTGAGCCGCTCAGAGTACCGCACATACAATGGCTTTGGTGAGCTGACTGGGCAAGTGGTAGCGGCTGGGCAGCAAGATTGGCAAAGTGTGGCGTTGTCTGGCTTGATAGAGGATCGAGGTGTCCGCACTGAGTTTGATGTCATGGGGCGTAAGTCGAGTCAATATCATCCAGCCACGGGCACGACAACGTACGAATATGACAAAGCGGGGCACTTAATTCAAACCACGGATGCGCTGGGGAATACGCGGAGCAAGACGTATAACACGTATGGCGAAGTGAGCGGCACACGCATCGATGGTGAGGTCATTAAGGCGTTTGAATATGACCCAATGGGCCGATTGAGCCGAGAGTTGGATGGTGAAGGGGTGCGCACCACTTACTTATATCAGCAAGACGGTCGTCTAAGTCATCGTGTACGCCAACACGTGGCACAGGCTTACGCGAATTTCGGAGAGCGCAGTGGCAGCCAAATCGCGCGTCATGTCACGAGGTATGAATACGATGAACGAGGGAACGTGATTCATCAGTCCGTCGCCAAAGATTATCGCGCTGGCACCCGTATTGAGGATGGAGATACGCGAGAGGCCGTGACCTCTTCGCGTGTGAAGTACGCCTCACAGTGGCAGCGTAAATATGACCATCGAGGTCGTATGGTGAGTGAAACCAACGGTGAAGGCGTCGAGCGAGTGACCGATTATGTGGCGGGTGGTCGCATAAAAACGGTGAGGTTATCGGGAGCTGTGCAAGAGCGCATTGAGATGGATGCTCTGGGTCGAACGTTATCGCTGACCAATGGCGCAGGAGAGAAGACTGAGTATGAGTACGATGATGCGAACCATCGCGTGACTGTGGTGTCGCCGGGGGGCATTCGTACGGTCACCGAAAAGAACGCGCACGGTGAAACGGTGACCATCACCGATGGGCTGGGTCATCAGCGTGGCTTTGAATACAATGAACATGGTCAGGTTATTGGTACGACTTTCCTTGCAAAAGGGGCAGACCAGCCAGAGATCCTCTCCAGTAAAGAGTACGATACCAAAACGGGCCTGTTGAGGTTCATCATCAATGCCGAAGGTACTTGCACTGAGTATCGTTACGACGCGCTGGGTCGCCAGTGGAAAGTGATTCAAGATGCCTACGGTGAAAAGCTTGAGACGACGTACGCTTACAACGCTCAGGGTCAGCGTATCAGTGAAAATCGTGAGGGGCGCGTGACGACCCTGCGCTTTGACAGTCAGGGCCGTAAAATCTGGGTTGAGCAAGGCGGGGTAGGCACCGAGTACACCTATGACCTCGATGGTCGGATAATCGAGCAGGTAGAAGGGGCGTTGGCAGCGAATGGCCAGATTCAGCAAGAGCGTGTGACTGAGTATGAGCGAGATGTCCTGGGCGCAGTCCTTGAAAAGCGCGTGCGTTCAGGTCAGAACTGGTCGGGTCGGGCGAGTAACCGCACTGTGTCTTATCGCTATAATGCTGCAGGTCAGATTATCGAGAAGCCTTCAGGGTATTTCGGTGTTGCGCGCACACTCTATGATGGTTTGGGGCGTGTAAAATATGAGATAAACGCACTCAATTACGTGACGGCCTACCACTATGATGGGGCCAATCGCGTAGTGGCGACCATACGCTATGCTAACGCCTTATCGGGTATTACTAATTGGCAGACTAGTACTGTCAGTAAGGCTTTATCGGGCACTCGTCGTGTCACCGAACATCATTATGATGAATCGGGACGTTTGGCATTTGATGTTGATGGTTTGGGCTATGCCACGGGGTATGAGTATGACGCGGCGAACCGAGTCATACGCACCACGCGATACGCCAAACCGGGGACCGTAGCGGCCTCGCCGAACAACCGAGTCAGTGAGTCTATTTACGACGAGAAAGGGCAATTGCGCTTCAGTATCAGTGAAACGGGGGCGGTGACGGAGCGCGGTTACGATGCCATGGGTCGGGTAACGCATACGATTCGTTACGACCAATCGGTGAGTCTGCAAGGGCGCAGTGACGCGGAGGTGGCGGCATTTAAAGCTGCGTTATCGCAAGAAGTTCAGGCGGGACGAGTGCGCTCAGAGTTGAATGGGTTTGATGCGATGGGTCGCTTGGTCTTTGAGGTCGACGGCGAAGGATATTCAACATTATATACCTATAATTCGCACTCAGAGATAAGGCGTAAACAAGTTTTCGTTAATAACACGCATTTGAAAGAATTTTTGAAAGATCTGATGGCGAGTGGGGATCTGAATGGGTGGATAAGTAACCCTGATATTGTCTTTTTTGATTACTATCAGTCACCAGATGAACTCAATGCTCAGACCACTTCTTATCGCTATGATTCTAGGGGCAACAAAATCGAAGAGTTATCAGCGAAGGTTGACGTTCTTGAAGTCGATGTTTCAGGATTCGAACGTCAATATGATGGTGTAAGGATAGAAAGCGCTTATCAATATGATAGTTTTGGAAATGTTGTTGCGATTACCAATGCAAAGTCTACTAATATGCAACGCATTGACACATATACTTATGACATTGTGGGCAATCAGATAGCGGCTCAGGGCCTAAATAGTAATAAAGTTATTTATAAAGGGGGTTATGAGAGGGTTAATATTAATTCTGAGGGGGGACAACGCGAAAAAATTTATGATGAAGCAGGTCAATTGAGGTTTGATATTGATGAATTAGGACACATTACCGAGCATCAATATAACGGGTTCGGAGAGCGTGTCATGAGTATTCGTTACGATCTGCAAGATACAAAATTTGTCCGCCTAAAAGGCTTTACATCGCTCAGCGAAATCGAACTCTTTGTAAAAGATCCTCTAGTCCAAGCGAATAAGCGAACAATTGAGTATGGGTATGATAAACGTGGTTTGCAAACTTCGGTTAGGGCTTCCGGTACAGCCTCTGCAGATATACGATTGGACACGATTGCTTTTAATGCTTTCAAAGAAAAAACTCGTTCAGAAAGAAGTGACGGTTCCAAGTCTTATACTGTTAAAGAATCTCTGTATTCGAAGAGTGGTCATTTGCTCGCCGAAAAAGATGCTGAAAATTACATAACTATTTATAGGTATAATGGTTACGGTGAAATCTCCACAAAAATAGAGGCAAAAAATAAATATACCGGCCCATGGGATCTGTCAGATATTGATTTATGGATAGAATCAGAAAAAGACGAAGATATAAGAAAAACAACGTTTGTTTTTGATAACAAGGGTAATAAAAAAGAAACGATCATAAAGAACACTTTAATTCATAGTGTAGAAAATGGTGTTTTAAAAGAATATTTCAAAGATATTATTTCTAAGTCATATTTTGACTATAGCAGTCGGATCACTAAAACCTTTATTACGGATGACCTTGGGGCTACGGATTCAAAATCGAGCATTAGTTATCAATATGACGCATTTGGTCGTATTGTTTCATCTTGGTCTGCTGAAAAAAAGATAGTTGATTTTAGTACGCCTCCTAAAGGTAATAACTTTAAACAGAAAAAACAGCGATTAGAGAGTCGTTATTTCTATGACGCGCAGGGAAACCAAGTTAAGGTTGAATCTGCAGACAGAGAAACATTTACCTATTATAGCTCACAGGGAATACGTGTTGGCGAGAAAGATGCTGAGGGTAATGTTTCTTATGTAAGTATCGATGGTATGAATAGAGTGATAAAGGAGACTCAACATGCTGACTCTCGTATTGCTAATAACGTTATTAGCTACGCCCATGATATTACAACGGAATATGAATATGACGCAACTGGACGCTTAGTCTTAACCAGAAAAAAATTAGCATCTGGGGATATAGAAGAGTCTGTAGTATACAACTCTTATGGTGAGGTTATAAATAAAAAGATCAATGATATTACTACTGAGAGCTATATCTATGATGCGCTGGGTAATGTCGTAGAAAAAGTAGAAAATGGCAAAAAGAAAAATTTTCAATATGGCCTTTCTGGAAAGGTTATAAATGAATCGGAATATTATTATAACACTAGTGATGAATATTTAGCCCCATCAATAATACATCGAGAATATGATCTTTTAGGTAATGTGATATATGAGGAGAAACCAGGGGTCAACATATACAACAATGTATATGAAGATTTGAAAAATGGAAAAAAACCAAGCTATTCAATTGAAAAGCCAACTGTAGAGCAAGAGTTAGATCGATGGGGTAATGTAGTAAAGAAAACGGTTAATGGAGAAGTGTTCAATTTTGAATATAACTCTAGAAACCAGCTAATTAAACAGATTGGCCCTAAGGTAACTGTTATTGATGAGGATGGTTCTATTAGTTTTAGGCGTCCTGCCACTCTTTACTACTATGATTTAATGGGAAATAATATTGGCACTCAAGACGCAAATGGAAATTGGCAAAGAGTTGTTTTCGACAGTGCTGGAACAAAGTTAATCGATATTAATAATCAAGGTCAAGGCGTATTTTATTTAAAAAATATACATGGGGATACGCTTGTAAGATTTCAGCCAGGAGTCTTAGCCGATAGGTATGTTTATGATAAAAAAAGCCAACTAATAAGTCGGTCTAAAATTTCATCTGGATCAAAAGGGAATGTTGTTTATGAAAGTTTCACCTATGATCAAGTGGGCAGAAGAACTAGCGAAACCCGTCATGGGCGTGCTGGATATCAGAGCTTTATAAAATATGACGAAATAGGTCAAGTTTTAGAAAGTCATGGAAAGGGCATACATCGAAAATATACATATAACGTCCGAGGTTCAAAATTATCAGAGGCTTGGCTTCGTGATGGCGTAGAAATGTCTAAAAGAGAATATGGATATAATATTTATACTGGAAATAAAGAGTTTGATATATTGTCAGATGGCTCTAAGGTAAAATATATTTATGACCAGGCAGGGTTGTTAATTAGTAAGAATGGGGCAGGAATAGATATTACCTATCGTTATTATAATAACGGTAGCTTAAGGATGCGCCAGAGCAGAGACAAAATTGAGACCTATTCTTATGATCTCTATGGGCGTGAGGTATGGAGGCAGTTAAAAGGATATGGTAGGCTCAGTACATACGGCCGAACAATCACCAGGACGGAGTGGGATAGTTTAGGGCGAATTAAACGCTTGAATAACTACGAGAACTTTTTTAAAGGCCAGTTTATACCCGGTGCCGAAATTAAGTATTACTATGATGCGGTTGGGAACCGAAGAAAAGTAACATCAACACGTGGATGGGATCAAAATACCCGCTGGTATCATTATGATTCTCTAAATAGAGAAGTAGCTTCTTATGAGTCTCTAGAGCAACACAGTAAAGAAGAGGTAATGAGTAAGGGATTTTCTGGCTGCAGAGTAATTGAATACGATATAGCTGGGAGAAAGATTAATGAGGTAGAGTGGGATAGGGATGATAATAAGACAGAGAGAATAATAAGTTACGATAATGATAGTAGCCAGGTGTCTGGTATTAGAGAGTACACGACTTATGGTGACAATGAAGTGATGACTCGCTCTTTTGTACGAACAAGCGCTATTACAGGTCATACGCTATCTTCACGAGATATAAGAACTGAATTTACTATTCTTTATGGAACTCCAGTAGAAACTAAGAAAACTCATAACTATATTACCTATTCATATCAAAAAGATGGGCTGTTAGAAAAACAAACTAATTGGAGAGATGGCTCACCATTCAGGAAAGAGACAGTTACTGATTTCACCTATCACTATACTGGACAGATTGCTTCTCAACATATTTGGATATATAGCGAAGACAAGAATATGTTAGCGTACCACGATACGATTAGAAGTATCTATCGTCGTCGTGAACCAAGTCAACGCTCTAGGATAACGTATTCACGGGAGGAATTGTCCTATGAAGCGCCTAGACGAAGGGGCAATACTTGGAGTACGGGTGAAAGTACATTTAACTACGACTCTGCAGGCAACCTGTTGTCAGTTGGAAGTACTAAGCCAGAGAGTCGACGTTCTGTACTGAGTGACTTTGACGGCCAGATTAAAATCCAGAGTGGTGGCTCTGTATTACCTAAAGTAAATCTTACCGCCGCTGGTAATTTACTCGCAGTTTCATCAGGAGAAACTTTAGATGTCGATTTACTTGATGATAGCGCCTCTATGGCCTCAAACGAGCCGAGCTCTTACACCGTTAAATCTGGCGATACTCTACAACAAATAGCTCAAGCTGTTTTTGGTGATTCTCGTTATTGGTATTTGGTTGCCGATGCCAATGGATTATCCCCTAATGAGAAGCCTCCAACTGGACAGGTGTTGGTCATCCCTAACGTTCATACACAAACGTTCAATGGGGCGGAGAGTTTTAAGCCATACAATGAAAGTGAAGTCTTGGGGGATATAAACCCAGAACCAATGCCACCACCGCCACCCAAGAAAAGTTGTAATCCGGTGGCAATGATAGTGATGGTTGTAGTTGCTGTCGTTGTTACTGTATATACTGCTGGGGCAGCCGCTCCAGCGATTGCTGGGGCTACTGGGGCCGCTGCGGGTACAGCTACCGGTGCTGCTGCAGGAGCTGCAGCCTTAGCAGGAGGTGCCACCGTCGGTATGTCCGCTGGTGTGGCAATGGGCGCAGCAGCGATTGGGGGCGCTATGGGCTCGATAGCGAGTCAATTAGTTGGTAAAGCCATGGGAGTAGTGGATGATTTCTCATGGGGACAAGTTGCCCTAGGAGGGTTAGCTGCAGGTGCTACTGCTGGTTTTGGAGCTGCGCTGCAAACTGGGGCCTTTAACTTAGGTTCATATGGTAACAATTTTGCGAGTAGCGCTGTTAGCTATGCAACTCGCTATATGGGAAGTAAAGCGGTTGGAATGGATGTCTCTTTTAGTTGGAAGAGCTTTGCAGCTTCAGCGGTTGGATCACTCGTCAGTAGTCGTGTAAACCAGTATCTCAATGGTGAAAACAATATCATAGGTGGGACCATTGCCGGTTTCACAGGCTCGGCAACGACGTCTCTAATGCATGGTGAATCTTTGAGAAGCAATGCCGGACAAATATTAACCGATTCCTTCGGCAATGCGCTTGGTAACTCTATTGTTGCTGGTATTCAAAAACATCAACACCATGAAAATCAGATAGATCAATTAGCTGATCGCTTTGGTATAGACGGTGATGACCCTAATGCCCGTAAGACACTCGAAACAGCGTTAGGTATTTTAGGCAGTAAAGACTCTTCAACAGACCTTAGACGCGATACCACCAGAGATCTAATCAATTTATCTGGTGCTAGTGATGCTCAAACTCAAGAGATTATGGGTCTGTATGAGCAGAGCATATTTTCTAAAGAGAACCCTTCACTTCCGTATTTAGGTGAAGGCTCAGAATCGTTAGGTGATGGCAGCACACGTCTAGAAATAGTCATCACAGGAGGCTCGAAAAGAGCAGCCTTTGGCTCTGGTGTTATTGATGACATGCTAATCGGAGCAGGTGAGCTGTCATCATATATAGCTCAAAATATTGCTGAGAGACCTTACTTAGAATATGGCTTGATGGCCATTGATGTAGCTACTGGTCCAGCAGCGTTTGTCGTTCGTGAAGCTGTGATGGCTACGCCTGTTGGCGATTTCATTACTAACGCTCAAGATAAAGCGCTCGACGTTCTTGAAAGTCGTTTTGACGCAGCTGGTTATAATCAAGTTAACTCTGTTCATGGTGCAGGAGGCTCGTTCTCAGTAGCGGGAGTAGCGCTTCTTGGTGCCGCTGGGCTAGTTAAAGGCTTAAGTAATGCTGGTTACCCGGGTAGAAGTATCTCAGCACTAAGGGCACAGTTTAGAAAAGATTATGATAACTGGGCTGCTAACCAAAATGATCCTAGGTTGATCATTCAACAAGGAGAGCAGCGTCACCATACTGTCCCATTAACTGACAAGTTAGCTAACTCAGCACGTCAAAAGCTGGATAGTTTAGGGTTGAATGTTAATGACCCTTCAATTAACGGGGTTGCACTTCCAAATAATGCGAAAGTGAATAACCCATATGGAAAAGTTCTGCATTCTGATATCACGTATGGTCAAGGCCGTAGGGATTATGTTGATTATGTGAACTTTAAGCTAGATAGGGCTTCGACGCCTGATCAGGCAACGAGAATTCTCAACCAAATCCGTGAAGATTTACTGTCAGGTAAGAAGCCTTGGGAAAATTAGATTATGAAAATATGTATGTATAAACCCCTTTTTGGGGTTGGAGAGCTGTTTTTACGCAGCATAAATGAAGTAGGGAGCCGAAACTCAGAAGAAATGGAAAAGCTTCGGTTCGCTGATAAAAACAAGGTTGATGAGAGTAGTTGGCTGCCTATTTCTTGTTATATCAGTTATGTAGATAGTGATACAGGAGAGAAGTTTATAGAGTCAGATGTGCCGTCTAATTGCGATGGCATGATGATATTTAATAAAAAAGGTAAAGAAGCATTAAGCTCTTTTATTAAGCCATACGGCCAATTCTTGCCCTTAGATTGTGAAGGTAAGGAGCTGTACATATTAAATATCTTTAATGTAGTTGATTGTTTGGACTTAGATAAGTCAGAAATTATGTTTAGAGAAGAATTAGACTTATCAGATCCTCAGCCTGTTATCGATGATTATGAATTCGATGTTAAAAAGTTAGGGGAAAACGCTTTATTTAGGCTTCCCTATAAAAATGAAGCAAGAATTTACTTTACAGAAAGTTTTATCAATGAAATTGAAAAGCATCAACTAACGGGCTTTAACTATCGAGCTATCTGGAAGTCTTAATATCTTGCTTGCATTAATTAGCGGCTAATTCCCATTAGCCGCTTGCTTGTTGTATCACCGTATCCAGCATCTCGCTCACAAACTTCTGTTTGGTGTGGATAGTTGAGAGTTTGAAAGGTTATAGATCGTTACTATTTCTCAAAACTAGAACGTTGATACAGTTAAGACAGTACATGTTGATATTAAGAGCTAAACTCCTTATCCCTGTACCAATCCAGGTAAGGAATCATAATGTAATATCAAGCCCAGCATTTGCTGGGCTTTTCGTTATGGCCCATCTGGTATTATTAAACAATGTGCTTGTGTCTGAGCGGTTCAGTCCAGTCAAGCATGGGGCACTGTTAGAGCCGACAATAAAAGTCGTTAACAAGCGCTATCAATCAGTCGCCCCATCCCCCTTCATGAAGTGTCCCCCTGAACGTCTTACCCCCATGCTTTTTTGCTTTCGCCATTTTGTAACCCGACCATGAGGTGCGCCCAGTATTTTAAGAGCGTTAGAACCGAGCGATAGTGACAATTTGAAGATAACGTCCTTTTTTTCAATTGTTTGGCATACAAGTAGGTTGGTGAAATACAATATGTGACACATCTCATATTTATCGGCCCTTTTTGATTTTTTTTCTCATCTTTTTTCGATTTTTCGCCATGTATATACATCTAATTTTATAAAACAATAACACGGGGTCAGCATGGCAACGATCATCGGTGGGAATGGGTTAGGCCATTTCGATACACAAGGGCAAGTCAGCATTAAGCTAGGTGGTAACAATGGGCTACAGATCAACGCGTCGAGCGGCAACTTGGTGTTGCATCATCAAGACCAAACCCTAGTCAGTAAAGGTCTGGATCTGTCTCTTGTCCGCACCTACAACAGCCAAGGCCAGCAGCAAGATGGTAATGGCGATAACTGGCGCTTCTCATTCGAGCAAGAAATACAGGTGGCAGGCTCGGTCATTAAACGTGTCTCAGGTGATGGGCATGCTTCAGTGTTTCACGCTAAGGGGAGCGGCTACGAGTCAACGGCCGGTGCAGGGGCCCATGATAGCTTAATTCGCCAGGGGAAAGAGTGGGTATATGAAGAAGGCAGCACAGGCGTCAAGGAGTACTACGATGCCGACAGTGGCCGTATGCTGCGCGCAGAAGACCGATTTGGTAACCAAACCCATTATCGGTATCAAGGTGAGCGGTTGACAGCGGTTCAGAGTGCAAGCGGCGAAGAGCTGCGTTTTGTGTTCGATGCCAAGGGTCAGTTGACGCGCATCGATAGCTGGACAGAGGACAGCGAAGGCAACCTCACTCACTCGCACAGTAAAGTGCATTATGGTTACGATGCTAAAGGGCGTTTATCGAGCGTGAAGGTGGACCTCTCGCCGGAAGATAAGTCAATAACGGATGGTCAAGTATTGACGACCCGTTATGAGTACCACGATGACGACAGTCATCTTATTCACCGCATCAGTAAAAGTAATGGCAGTGTGATGACACTCGGTTATGACACGGTGGCGGGGAAACCGCACCTAAGTCGTATTGATGATAACGGCATTGTCACCTTGCTGGATTATCAGCCAGAGCGTGCTAATGGGCACCAGTTGAAAGTGACCGATGCCACAGGGCAGGCGTGGTATTACGCGCATGATGAGCAAGGCCGTTTAGTGGGCACCTTGTCTCCCGAAGTGCGCTACGACAAAGATATTGGTTATGGTTTGAAAGAGTCAAACGGTGAGCCTCATGCGACACGTTACCATTACGATAGTCAGAATAACTTAGTGGCAGCGGTTGAGACAGGGACATTGGGGGAGCGTGTCACCGATTACCAATATGATGAGATGGGCAATTGCACGGTAAAGCGAGCGTTGGGTGAATGGCGTGAACGCTACGAATACGATGACATGCAACGCTTGGTGGCGACGCACATCAATAATGGGCGAGCGGGAGAAGGGCACCGTTATGCCCTCTATGATGGGGTAAACCTGCGTTACGAAATCAACGAAGGCGGGTTAGTGACGGAATACGCATACGATGGCTTTGGTCAGCGCACGCATTCTCGAGTGTATGTGAATGCGGTGTTTGATGCGCAAGGCACTGGTTCCCCATCAATCCAAGCGCTTATGGAGTGGTCAGAGGCACAAGATAAACGTCAAACAGCGTTGACGACGTTCAGTTATCAGCGTGGTCTATTGCATACCCAAACACGGCATGAACAGCTTGATGACCAAGGGGATGGGCTGACGTCGCCTCACCTTGAGGTGGTGGCTTCGAACACTTCTGCGGGAGTTTGGCTGGGTGGCCAACGTATTGATGGAGCGACTTCCGGAGTAACACTGACATTATTGAACGCAGACGGTCAGCTCGTGTCCTCAAAGACGTTCAATACTCACCAGAACGAAGAGCAGTCAGGGCAACTGTTGGGAGAATTAGGGAGTCTCACAAATCGTCACCGTCTCGCCGGCGGTCGAATATATTTGTCAACAAAAGGTGAGTGGAGCAGCGACTTATTACAGAGTGACCTGGGGTTGATTTTGAATGTCGACTTAGCGTTGAATCTATCGAGCGTAGGGGCGCCGGATGAGCCAGTTGTGGCGTTACCTTCTGTACTGTTGGTGGCCTTTGACATTCACCCGGAAGGCGAAACCGCTCAATTGTTGGATGAACAGTCAGCGAGCGAAGGCTCGTTGAGCCTTCGTCACAGTCGGAACGAGCATACTCGTTTTACTTACGATGCGTTTGGTCAGTTATTGGCATCGGATACCTTAGTGGGGGATCTGGAAAGCGGGACCGCGAAGGTCGTGAGCCGCGCGACTCAAGTTTATGATGGGTTAGGGCGCGTTGTTAGCCAAACGGATGCTCAAGGGGTGACCACGACCACCGAATATTTAGACAAAAGCCGTCAGGTTGTGGTGTCTCAAGCGAGTGGTGCTACCGTGACCCAAACGTTCAGTACTGCGGGTCAGTTAATATCAGAGCAACGCAGTGCCCCCACATTGGTGTCACGAGAGCGTCAGTTCCTTTATAACGAAGCGGGGCAGCTTGTGGCGACGCAGCACCCGGATGGCAGTGAGCAATTTCAGTTTTACGATGCGCAAGGTCGGCTTTGGTTGACGGTGTCGGAATTGGGCGCCGTGACGGAGTACCGACGAGATCCACAAGGGCGAGTGGCGGTGGAAGCGCAGTACGCCAGTGAGGTTGACACATCCGATTGGGTTAGGGGCGGTACGCTGACCGTCACGGGCGAGTCGGTCTTGTCTGGGTTGTCAACCACCATCAAACCGCGCGTGACGAGGTCTTATTTTGAGGATGACAGAGAGACGGTCAAAACTACCGTGGTTCTTGGCGATAGGGACGCGCTGGTCAATAGCGTGGAATTGGATGCGCAAGGGCGGGTATTGGTTGAGCGTAATAGCCGAGGCAGCATTTCGATTCGGCATGAATACGATGAGGCCGGGCGCAAGGTATTGAGTCGAGATGAGGGCGGTTACGTGACTCAGTATTGGTATAACGCACGAGGGCAAGTGACAGAAACGCGTCGTTACCATCACCCTGACCTTACGGAATCTTCGCCGATTCGAGTACCAGACGGCGAGTTTGATCGCACTCAAGTCGTCTATGACCATCATGGACGCGTGCGTTTTCAGATGAACGAGCAAGGGGCTTTAACCGAGACTTGTTACTTCGACGCTGGGCGAGACAAGAAAGTGTATTGGCATCCATTTGGCGATGAAGACATGAGTCAAGTTGACATCGCTCGTGTGGTTGAAGGCATCAACTCCGGTTCATCGCCTGCATTGGGGGCGAGCTATCCAAAAGTGCTGCTTTCACGTGAGCGTCGTGATGAAGCCGGTCGCTTGATGGTGTCAACAGACCGACACGGAGTGGAAACGCGCTATGTGTATGAGGATGTGACGGGAAGGCTGCGTCAGACCATCACGGGGGCCAACACGTCAGTGAGCCGCTCAGAGTACCGCACATACAATGGCTTTGGTGAGCTGACTGGGCAAGTGGTAGCGGCTGGGCAGCAAGATTGGCAAAGTGTGGCGTTGTCTGGCTTGATAGAGGATCGAGGTGTCCGCACTGAGTTTGATGTCATGGGGCGTAAGTCGAGTCAATATCATCCAGCCACGGGCACGACAACGTACGAATATGACAAAGCGGGGCACTTAATTCAAACCACGGATGCGCTGGGGAATACGCGGAGCAAGACGTATAACACGTATGGCGAAGTGAGCGGCACACGCATCGATGGTGAGGTCATTAAGGCGTTTGAATATGACCCAATGGGCCGATTGAGCCGAGAGTTGGATGGTGAAGGGGTGCGCACCACTTACTTATATCAGCAAGACGGTCGTCTAAGTCATCGTGTACGCCAACACGTGGCACAGGCTTACGCGAATTTCGGAGAGCGCAGTGGCAGCCAAATCGCGCGTCATGTCACGAGGTATGAATACGATGAACGAGGGAACGTGATTCATCAGTCCGTCGCCAAAGATTATCGCGCTGGCACCCGTATTGAGGATGGAGATACGCGAGAGGCCGTGACCTCTTCGCGTGTGAAGTACGCCTCACAGTGGCAGCGTAAATATGACCATCGAGGTCGTATGGTGAGTGAAACCAACGGTGAAGGCGTCGAGCGAGTGACCGATTATGTGGCGGGTGGTCGCATAAAAACGGTGAGGTTATCGGGAGCTGTGCAAGAGCGCATTGAGATGGATGCTCTGGGTCGAACGTTATCGCTGACCAATGGCGCAGGAGAGAAGACTGAGTATGAGTACGATGATGCGAACCATCGCGTGACTGTGGTGTCGCCGGGGGGCATTCGTACGGTCACCGAAAAGAACGCGCACGGTGAAACAGTGACCATCACCGATGGGCTGGGTCATCAGCGTGGCTTTGAATACAATGCGCAGGGTAAAGTGACCCGCACCACCTTCCTCGCCAAAGGCGACGACGAACCTCAAACTTTGTCTTCCAACGAATACCACGCCCAAACTGGGCTGTTGACCTTCTCTACCAATGCTGATGGTACGCGCACCGAATATCGTTACGACGCGCTGGGCCGCCAGTGGAAAGTGATTCAAGACGCCGATGGAGAAAAATTAACCACCACTTACGCCTACAACGCCGATGGGCAGCGCATCAGTGAAAATCGTGAGGGGCGAGTGACGACCCTGCGCTTTGACAGTCAGGGCCGTAAAATCTGGGCTGAGCAAGGCGGGGTAGGCACCGAGTACACCTATGACCTCGATGGTCGGATAATCGAGCAGGTAGAAGGGGCGTTGGCAGCGAATGGCCAGATTCAGCAAGAGCGTGTGACTGAGTATGAGCGAGACGTCATGGGCGCAGTCCTTGAAAAGCGCGTGCGTTCAGGTCAGAGCTGGTCTGGTCGGGCGAGTAACCGCAGCGTGTCTTATCGCTATAATGCTGCTGGTCAAGTAATAGAGAAGCAAACGGGTCAAGGTGGTATTTCGCGCACTGTGTATGACGCGCAGGGCCGGGTCCAGTACGTCATCAATGCGCTGAATTATGTGACGGCGTATGAGTACGATGCGGCCAACCGAAAAATACAAACCACTCGTTATGCCAAGGCTATAGCACCAATGAACGCATGGACGGTGGAGAGCGTGAATGATGCGTTATCGGGCAGTGGGCGTGTCACCGAACATCGTTATGATGAATCAGGACGTTTGGCATTTGATATTGATGGTTTGCACTATGCCACGGGTTATGAGTATGACGCGGCGAATCGAGTTATACGCACCACGCGATACGCCAAACCGGTGACCGACAGTGATTGGTTAGCGGCCTCGCCGAACAATCGAATCAGTGAGTCCATTTACGACGAGAAAGGGCAATTGCGCTTCAGTATCAGTGAAACGGGGGCGGTGACGGAGCGCGGTTACGATGTCATGGGGCGGGTAACGCATACGATTCGTTACGACCAACCGGTGAGTCTGCAAGGGCGCAGTGACGCCGAGGTGGCGGCATTTAAAGCCGCGTTATCACAAGAAGTTCAAGCGGGGCGAGTACGCTCAGAGCTGAGTGTGTTCGATGTGCTGGGTCGCTTGGTCTTTGAGATGGATGGCGAAGGGTACTTAGTGGAGTACCAATACAATCGGCACTCGGAGAAAACTCGACAGAAAGTGTACGTCAATAACGAGGCTTTGTCTGTGGCGTTGGAGGTCGTACGCCAGCAAGACAGCACTTTAGAGGACGGAGCCGCCATTCGATTGGCACTGAGCCGCCTGGCGTCAGCGGACATTGTATCCGACAAGCTCAATCAACAACTGGCTACACTGAGCGATCAACAAGCCCGCATTGATAACATGAAGCAGTCATTGGCGGAATTGTCCTCCGGTATCGCGCGCACTCATGCAGAAAATGGTGTGTTGGGCAATCAGCTAAGTGGCGCCACTCAACGTTTGAACCGTCTATACCAAGAGGCCAGTTTAGAAGCGGCGCGTCAAGAGACTTTGGCGCGAGACATCGTTTCCTTACAGGGAGCGATTCGCCAGGAAGAGCAGGCCTTAATTCGTAAATATGAGGTGGCATTAGGTAAGGCGCGCACGGCCAAGCAGTCAGCGCAGAGTGCGTTGTCTCGTGAGCCAAATAATGAAGGGCTTCGAGCGATATTGACGCAAGCAACGGAAGATGAAGCGTCGGCACAGGCGAGGTTATCGTCGCTAAAATCTCAGATTGCGGCCAACCCATTCACTTCCGTTGAGGGGGCCGAGCCCTCTGACTTTGAGCCAAGCTTATTGCAGGTGAGTGCGTACAATCCAACATTCAAGCCAGACGTGGGTGACGGCACCGCAACGTTGGACGATGTGGATGGGTTGAGTGATCGTGCGGAGCAGCACATCGAAGGCGCTGATGGCAAGCAGGTTCAAGCGCAGCAAAGCGTGGTGGCGAACCGAGCGACAGTAGAGGCTTTGCGTAAAGAGCTGGAGAGTTTATCGGCGGCAATGCAGGCACAGTTTGATGCGTTGAGTGAGCAGCGTGCGGGGTATGACGCGTTACAAGTTACCTTAGCGCAGAATCAAAGTCGAGTTGAAGCGAGACAGGCGGCATTTAACACTAGGACGATCGAATTTTCACAAAAAAGCGTAGCGTGGAGCAGCTCTTTACGCGTGGCTGAAGCTGCTGAAACAATCGGTAAAGAACAGCAGACAAAGGTTAGGAGAGCTGAATCGAGTGAGCGAGCGAAATCCCAAGGACTGATAAGTGCAAGCAGGCATTTGTCAGCTCAGAAAGAGATTTTGTCACAGGCCGAACAAGATAGGGATCGCATTTCGCGACAATTGGCTGAAACAAAAACTAGTTTAGGTCCGTCATTAAAAGCACAAAAATCAGCTATTAACTCATTAAAAGCTTTTGTTCGAAATGGTTCAAATAGAAGTAAAGCCATGTTTGCTCTGACAATGACTGGCGGAGGTCAGTCCGGAGAACTGTTTGGGCCGAGAATTCAAAACTACATTACAAATAGGGTGTCAGGGGCAAATTTCACTAAATCTGAGCTAGAGCAAGCCAAATCAAGTTATTTAGCTATGTTTAGTAATAACGGTTCGTTAAATAAAGACTTTACCAAAGCTCGTTCGATTTCTGTAGCAAAAGCAAAGCTCACTAAGTTCAAAGCTATGTTGTCTCACGTTCATCGGGTATCAAGTGCAGCGCCAAGAACATTTCCAAATTGGCCAAATTTCCCAATCCCGAGTGAACTGATGACTTACCAAGAGGCTGAAAGAGACATATACGAACATATAGGTATGCGTCAAGGCCAGCAAGTTGTTACGAACATAAGAAATACAATGCTCATTGGTTCTTTTGATTTACTCAAGAATTCTGCGTCAACCGGGATCTCAAAAATTAACGCTCTATTAACAAAGCTACAAGAGATAGAGAGGATCAACGAAAGTATATCTAGTAAGCGAAGGCAAATTAATAATTTAGAAAGTGCGTTGTCTCAGAAAAATAATTTGGTCACACAGGCGTCACAACGAGTTAATGATGCTGAACGCGCAGTGCAGGCGGCTCAGCGGGCACATCAGCAGGCAATTAACGCGCTAACTCAGGCTAGGCGAAGTCTTAGTGCAGCTTATCAAGCGTTCCGCGAGGCTGAAGAGCAGCTCTCTCAGGCTAGGCGTGCTCGTGAAGCATCACAAGCGCTGTTATCGGAAGCGCGCACCCATTTGGAACAAGCTCAGGCAGATAAACTTCGAACAGAGACAGAGCTGCTTGCGGCGCGAACGACCTTAAACCAAGCGAGCATCAAGTTTGGTCAAGCGCACCAATCGCTGAGTCGGACTGCGCAGTCATTGCAAACCGCCCGACAGCACCTTGGTGACGCCGTGGCGTTGCACGGGGAGGTCAATGTTGCCCTAACTCAGGCTCACACCTCGACACATCAAGCGAGTGAGGCCATTGAGCAAGCACAGCAGCAGGTGCACCTGGCACGTTATACGACGCTTCGTCAGGCAAAGGCTGATATTGCCAGCAACGATACGGACTACGAGTATGACGCGCGCGGGCGGTTAATCACTGAGCGCTCGGCGATAGTCTGCTACGCTGACGTGCAAAAAGAGCAAGCGGTCACCCAGTTCATTGGTCGGCTGACGACTCGTCATGCCTACGACAGTTTAGGCAATGTACTGCGTACCACAAAGGCCGACGGCACTCGCCTGCAAAATACTCAGTCCTTCACTTATGACGTAGAAGGACATCAAGTGCAAGCCCAGGGCTTGGCGGGCAATCAGGTGGTGTACAACGGTCAGGGGCTGGCGTCCATTAATATTAATGCTGAAGGTGCACGCCGCGACCGCGTATACGACGCGGCGGGTCAGTTACGTTTTGATGTGGATGAATTGGGGTACATCACCGAGCATCGTTACAACGGCTATGGTGAAAAAATTGAGCAACGCCGTTACGCCAAGGCGTACACCACAGCGCGTCAACCGGGTCAAAGCCTGAGCGTATCGGCATTGAGTGACTTTACTCAGAAAGGAGGCGATTGGCGTCAGGTCAGCGAGGCCTACAATGCTCGCGGTGAGCGTGTTGCTGTGACACAGAGCAGCAGCGTGGATGCGCATACTTTAACTGAACGTACGGAGTTCAACCGTTTCGGTGAACGAGTGAGCGTGTCTAAACACTATGACGGTGAGCTAAGCACACAGGTCAAACACTTGTACTCGGTCACAGGGCAGCGGTTGGCGAGCCTAAATGAAGAAAATTACTTGACGTTATATGGTTACAACGGGTTGGGTGAGTTGTCGGAAGAGAAAATCTTGACCCATCGTTATCAAGGGGAGTGGCGCCTGAGTCACGTCGACGCCTGGGTGAGCACACAGACATCGGCACAAGCGATGCGCCGAATAACCTATGGCTACGACGCGCGAGGGCATCGCCATCAAGTGACGCGTCATAATGTGACGTTCAGTGCGCATGACGGTGATCGGGTAAGCCATCACACCGATGATCTTGTGACCACGACTTATCACGATTATGCGGGTCGGATGACCATGACCGTTGAGGAGGTGGGGGCTCCGGATGCGTCGACGCACAGCTCGGCCGCCAATCGGATCACACAAGAGTATGATGCGCTGGGGCGTTTGGTGTCGACTTGGGGTAAAGCCCGTGATTACGTGGTGTCAGGGCTGGCGATTGCCGGTCAAACCGAGCGTCCGGCACGTTTACGTGCTCATCAACGCGTGGATTATCTGTACGACGCCCAAGGTAACCAAGTGGCGACATTGACGGAAGGGCGCCAGAGCTTTCAATACTTTAGTGTTCAAGGTCAGCTGACGGGAAGGGAGAACGCGTTGGGTCACTACACCCAAGTGGAGAGCGACCTGATGAACCGGGTGATTCGAGAAAGTACTCAGGTAAAGGTGGGTGAGGGCTTGGCGTACACGCATCAGCGTACGACAGAATACGCTTATGACGCTGCGGGGCGTCAAACGGGCACGACGGTGAAAGCGGCGTCAGGGGACATCACGGAGTCGGCGCAGTACAACGCCTTTGGTGAAGTGACTGAGAAGCATCATAACGCCACGGTCCAAGAGCGTTATCGCTACAACGGTTTGGGCCGGGTGACGGAAGCGACGCGTCAAGGCATCCAATCACGATATCAGTATGACGGGCAAGGTCAGGTGACTCAAGACGTGACTGGCGAAAAGAGCGTACATCGTGAGTACGATCGCTTAGGTCACTTGCTTCGAGAAGAGAGCACCGCCTTTGGTGGGAAGGTCAGTGTGACGACCCAGCAGTTTGACCGGTTTGGTCAGGTGCGAAGCCGAGTGGTCAACGGCCAGACGACCCATTTTACTTACAACCATGCAGGTCAAGTGACGCGTGTCACGGCACCGGCAACTCGAACGGTGGACTCCGCAGGTCAGGTGACGTCCTCGTCGGGCGTGAGTTTAATGTATTACGACGCGCAGGGGCATCGGATTGCGGTGCAAGACGCTAATGGTCAGTGGCAAAAGAGCTACTACGATATGTCGGGGCAGAAACTGATGGACGTTAATGGCAGTGGCGATGCCAGTCATTACTATCATGATGCGCTGGGGAACAGAGTCGCACGGGTCAATAACGCGGGCCAAGGAGAAATGTTTGACTTTGATGCGCAGGGGCAACTTCTCAGTCGCTCTCGGTTGAGTGCCGACCGAACTTATGCTGAATTGTACGTTCGTTACGCGTACGACCAAGTTGGGCAACGTTACCTGGAAGAGTGGCAAGGGGAGTCGGGTTACCGAACGTATACGCAATATGATGCGGCCGGACGGATCACAGAGACTCAGGGCGAAGGGACTCATCGACGCTATGAGTATAACACGCTGGGACAAAAAACGGCGGAGCACTGGCTGGAAGATGGGGCCATTCAGGCCACCAAGCGGGCCGTGTACAACGCGATGGGGCGAGTGACACAAGAGACGTGGCTAAATGGTCAGGTTATCGTTTATGAGTATGATGACTTTGGACGGGTTACGCGTAAATACGGGGGGGATTTAGACCAGCGTTTTGTCTATGACCGAAGTGGGTTACTGGCTCAGCAGACGGTCGGCGGCAAGTCTGAGACGTATGTTTATGATGTGAATGGTCGTGAGACACAACGAGTGCTGAAAGAGGGAGAGCACCGACTGAATACTCACACGCAGTGGGATGCAATGGGTCGTATTCACACGATTAAAGCGACCGAAGCACGAGCATTTGGCGAGAGCTTAGCGGCGTCGGAAGTACGTTATGACTACGATGCGGTGGGTAACCGCCGTAAAGTGGTGACCGTGAAAGGCGAGGAGACGCAGACGCGTTGGTACCATTATGACGGAGATAACCGGATGGTCGGCTCTCATACTCGAACACAAGATGTGGCGACGGTGGCGATAGGTGGGCATGACGGTAGCCGGATCATCACCTACAACGCACTGGGTCAAAAAGTGAAAGAGGTGCGCTGGGCCAATACATCCAGGGAGGTGTATTACCGTCAAGGGCGGTCGAGTCAGCGCGATGAGTTGGTGAAAACCGAGACGTTGACGGGGTATGACGAGAATGGACACCTGAACCAAGTCAACGAGTTTGAGTATGCGGGGCGTCAGCGAGTCAAAGTGTATGAGATGCAGCAGCGCAACGCACGAATGGGGCATGCGATTGAGCAAGAGAGCAGCCGTTATGAGTACCGTTATTGGAGCGCGACGCATCAGGCTGGGGCGACGGCCCGAGCCGAGCAGAGCAGCGTCAAAGATGAGAAGGTCGACTATTTCTATTGGGATGGTCAGCTGACCTCGCAGCATATCGATGGGCGGAGTGATCGCAGTCGTGGGTTTCGAGGGCAATACGACACGCATATGACGTACCACTATTCGGGTCAGCTGAGTGAGCAGCGCACCACCAATTTGAAAAGTGGCGGTGTCGTAGATACGCAAGCTTACACTTACCAAGCTAAAGATGCGTTTCGTAAATCTACATTAACGGTGGGCACCACCCGCCGGGCTTGGGGACGTTCGTATGAAGATGGTAAGACGGAGTATCACTACAACCCAGCAGGGCATTTGCAGAGCGTGATCAGCACAAAGTCGTCGAGTGAGCGTAAAGTGTTGAGCGATTTTGAGGGGCAGATAGCGCTGCAACTGAATGATGGCCAATTGACGGCAGAGCTGAGCAGTGGTGGCAATCCTTTAGCGCATGTGTCGAATAAGATAGACGCCGACTTAATGGATGAGAAAGCGAGTACGGTGGGGCAACAACCGGGCAGTTACGTTGTGTCGGCCAATGACACGTTACAGCGAGTGTCACAGCGGGTCTACGGTGACAGTCGTTACTGGTACTTGTTGGCTGATGCAAATGGTGTGTCTCCGAGTGAGCCGCTGGTAGAAGGCAAGCGTTTGGTGGTGCCAAACCAGCATACGCAGACATTCAACGGCGCAGAAAGCTTTAAGCCTTATAACGAAAGTGAGGTGCTGGGCAACATCAGCCCGGATCCGATCGCCCCACCTCCGCCGAAGAAGAGTTGTAATCCGGTGGCAATGATCGTGATGACGGTGGTTGCCGTGGTGGTCACCGTTTACACGGCGGGTGCGGCGGCGCCAATGATATCAGGAGTTACGGGAGCGGCGGTAGGCAGCGCTACGGGTATGGCAGCAGGTATGGCGGCCTTGGCTGGCGGTGCGAGCGTTGGCATGAGTGCTGGGGTCGCGATGGGCGCGGCGGCGATCGGAGGCGCCATGGGCTCGGTTGCGAGTCAATTGGTTGGTAAAGCCATGGGCGTGGTGGATGATTTCTCATGGGGACAAGTGGCCATGGGCAGTTTTGCGGCGGCAGCGGCAGCAGGCGTAGGCCGGTACTTGAGTGGAGGCTGGGCGGCGACACCGGAGACGGCGAAAGCGGCGAGCGCAGCTCAACAGGCGAGCTTTGTCGATAGGCTGGGTACCGGTTTGGTACGAAGTACAGCCTCCTATGGTACGCAGTATTTGGGGGCTAAGGCGTTAGGCGGAGAGATGTCATTTAACTGGACGAATTTTGCGGCTTCGGTGGTCGGAAATGCGGCGAGTCATGAGTTGAGTTTCTCTTTGGGTGAAGGCAGTGGGTCACACTTTACATCAGGTTGGGTTGGCGCGGCGGCGTCGTCAGTGTTGCGAGGAGAGTCGCTGCGAGCTAACGCAGGGCGCTTCGCTTTGGATGCGTTTGGTAATACGTTGGGCAATGCGTTGGTGAAAGAGCGATTGTCGAATGAGAAAACAAGGGCTGAGCCGTTTGCTTCCACTCAGGCACCTAGAAAGGGTCGTGTTTTTACTGAACAATATGGAACCCAGCCTCTTAAAGACATAATGAACAAAAATGGTCAACCAACGACGATTGTAACGCCACTTTCTGCAGCGGATGACCCGAGTAACTGGAATTTCCAAGAGGAAGATTTAACATTCGCGACGCATGTGAGCGGATGGGATGCGCAGTTAGAACATCACTTTGGAGAGTTAGCACTGGGAGTCAGCGGACATGAGCGCTTGCCTGGACCTTGGCGTGATGGTTATGTGCTTTGTAAAGATAGAGTAGCGGATCCAAAGTTCACAATTGGCAATGAGGGGCATGTATTTGGTGGTGCCAGTCGCTTAACAGACATTAGCCAACGAGTAGGTACAACAGTCGTTAATTCCAAAAAATTATTTGAACATGTCGATGAATATGGGCGAGTGCTTAACTCAAGGACACAACATATTTCGACGAGTTATATGTTTAATTATAATACATTAGGTGATTTAAAAGTTAGCTCACCTCATTTAGTTAACACTGAGCTACCGCATTCCTCTATTTATGGTCCGGATGGCAGCGAAATGATTAGGATTTATGGTAATAATCAGACCTACTCAACTTCCTCTAAAGTTGTGAGTGAAAGCTCGTCTTTGTACAGATACAGTAAATACTTAGGAACTGTTGGGGATGCTTATGAATTTGGTGTTGATGGCTACAATAACATCAATGAGTATGGGGTTAGTTCAAGAGCGTTTATTGCTACTGGTGTCGATTTTGTACAAATGGTTTCAAGTGGTGCAGCGTCAACATATGTAGGAACAGTTGCCGGAGGTATTGCTGGTACATTAACAACAGCAACAGGTGTATTCGCGCCAGCAGCACCAACTATAGCCGTAACAACAGGTGTTGGAGTAGGGGTTAAGGTTGATTATGAAATAGATACCTTTTACGAACAGAGTTTACGAGATCCAATCATAAATGGCTTGACTTGGGTTTATGACTTAGGGAGAGAAGCCTATGCTGATTTTACTGACTAGCTTTACAGCTGGTTAGTAAATGCAAAATAGCCAGTGATAAACATCATACTTCCAGAGATTAGTGCTGTTGGTATTAGGTACTTTAAGGTAACCAATACCCAAAGCTTATCTCTGGGAATTTTATTGGCATTTTCACTATCTTTAACGTATCCATATAACAAAAGTAAGGAAACAGGTATGTAAAATGCGAAAAGTTGATTTCGAGCGCTTGGTTCGTGTACTTTTAAAATACGTCCAAGAATAATCCCGAGAATAAAAGACAAAATTAGTGCCACTATGGCAACAACAAATGTTAGAAATGAAAAAACAGCTATTATAGACATATTTAAATTATCTCCTTTAATGAGTGTTCTATTGTATTATCGTATCCAACATATCATTCATCAATCTTTGGTTAATCGGGGAGGACTGCCCGATGATAGCCTTGTTTTTGAAGATAATGTAAGAGTATTTGCAGTAGGTTCGCAAATACCTTGATAAAGGTCCTGCTGTTATTTAGAACCAACTTCTTTATCAATCGAGATAAAGAATCATGATGCGATATCAAGCCCAGCATTTGCTGGGCTTTTCGTTATGGCCCATCTGGTATTATTAAACACTGTGCTTGTGTTTGTGTCTGAGCGGTTCAGTCCAGTCAAGCATGGGGCACTGTTAGAGCCGACAATAAAAGCCGTTAACAAGCGCTATCAATCAGTCGCCCCATCCCCCTTCATGAAGTGTCCCCCTGAACGTCTTATCTCCATGCTTTTTGCTTTCGCCATTTTGTAACCCGACCATGAGGTGCGCCCAGTATTTTGAGAGTGTTAGAACTGAGCGATAGTGACAATTTGAAGATAACGTCCTTTTTTTCAATTGTTTGGCATTTGCCATACAAATAGGTTGGTGAAATACAATATGTGACATGTATCATATTTATCGGCCCTTTTTGATTTTTTTTCTCATCTTTTTTCGATTTTTCGCCATGTATATACATCTGATTTTATAAAACAATAACACGGGGTCAGCATGGCAACGATCATCGGTGGGAATGGGTTAGGCCATTTCGATCCACAAGGGCAAGCCAGCATTAAGCTAGGTGGTAACAATGGGCTACAGATCAACGCGTCGAGCGGCAACTTGGTGTTGCATCATCAAGACCAAACCTTAGTCAGTAAAGGTCTGGATCTGTCTCTTGTCCGCACCTACAACAGCCAAGGCCAGCAGCAAGATGGTAATGGCGATAACTGGCGCTTCTCATTCGAGCAAGAAATACAGGTGGCAGGCTCAGTCATTAAACGTGTCTCAGGTGATGGGCATGCTTCAGTGTTTCACGCTAAGGGGAGCGGCTACGAGTCAACGGCCGGTGCAGGGGCCCATGATAGCTTAATTCGCCAGAGTAAAGAGTGGGTATATGAAGAAGGCAGCACAGGCGTCAAGGAGTACTACGATGCCGACAGTGGCCGTATGCTGCGCGCAGAAGACCGATTTGGTAACCAAACCCATTATCGGTATCAAGGTGAGCGGCTGACAGCGGTTCAGAGTGTAAACGGCGAAGAGCTGCGTTTTGTGTTCGATGCCAAGGGTCAGTTGACGCGCATCGATAGCTGGACAGAGGACAGCGCAGGTAATCTCACTCACTCGCACAGTAAAGTGCATTATGGTTACGATGCTAAAGGGCGTTTATCGAGCGTGAAGGTGGACCTCTCGCCGGAAGATAAGTCAATAACGGATGGTCAAGTATTGACGACCCGTTATGAGTACCACGATGACGACAGTCATCTTATTCACCGCATCAGTAAAAGTAATGGCAGTGTGATGACACTCGGCTATGACACGGTGGCGGGGAAACCGCACCTAAGTCGTATTGATGATAACGGCATTGTCACCTTGCTGGATTATCAGCCAGAGCGTGCTAATGGGCACCAGTTGAAAGTGACCGATGCCACAGGGCAGGCGTGGTATTACGCGCATGATGAGCAAGGCCGTTTAGTGGGCACCTTGTCTCCCGAAGTGCGCTACGACAAAGATATTGGTTATGGTTTGAAAGAGTCAAACGGTGAGCCTCATGCGACACGTTACCATTACGATAGTCAGAATAACTTAGTGGCAGCGGTTGAGACAGGGACATTGGGGGAGCGTGTCACCGATTACCAATATGATGAGATGGGCAATTGCACGGTAAAGCGAGCGTTGGGTGAATGGCGTGAACGCTACGAATACGATGACATGCAACGCTTGGTGGCGACGCACATCAATAATGGGCGAGCGGGAGAAGGGCACCGTTATGCCCTCTATGATGGGGTAAACCTGCGTTACGAAATCAACGAAGGCGGGTTAGTGACGGAATACGCATACGATGGCTTTGGTCAGCGCACGCATTCTCGAGTGTATGTGAATGCGGTGTTTGATGCGCAAGGCACTGGTTCCCCATCAATCCAAGCGCTTATGGAGTGGTCAGAGGCACAAGATAAACGTCAAACAGCGTTGACGACGTTCAGTTATCAGCGTGGTCTATTGCATACCCAAACACGGCATGAACAGCTTGATGACCAAGGGGATGGGCTGACGTCGCCTCACCTTGAGGTGGTGGCTTCGAACACTTCTGCGGGAGTTTGGCTGGGTGGCCAACGTATTGATGGAGCGACTTCCGGAGTAACACTGACATTATTGAACGCAGACGGTCAGCTCGTGTCCTCAAAGACGTTCAATACTCACCAGAACGAAGAGCAGTCAGGGCAACTGTTGGGAGAATTAGGGAGTCTCACAAATCGTCACCGTCTCGCCGGCGGTCGAATATATTTGTCAACAAAAGGTGAGTGGAGCAGCGACTTATTACAGAGTGACCTGGGGTTGATTTTGAATGTCGACTTAGCGTTGAATCTATCGAGCGTAGGGGCGCCGGATGAGCCAGTTGTGGCGTTACCTTCTGTACTGTTGGTGGCCTTTGACATTCACCCGGAAGGCGAAACCGCTCAATTGTTGGATGAACAGTCAGCGAGCGAAGGCTCGTTGAGCCTTCGTCACAGTCGGAACGAGCATACTCGTTTTACTTACGATGCGTTTGGTCAGTTATTGGCATCGGATACCTTAGTGGGGGATCTGGAAAGCGGGACCGCGAAGGTCGTGAGCCGCGCGACTCAAGTTTATGATGGGTTAGGGCGCGTTGTTAGCCAAACGGATGCTCAAGGGGTGACCACGACCACCGAATATTTAGACAAAAGCCGTCAGGTTGTGGTGTCTCAAGCGAGTGGTGCTACCGTGACCCAAACGTTCAGTACTGCGGGTCAGTTAATATCAGAGCAACGCAGTGCCCCCACATTGGTGTCACGAGAGCGTCAGTTCCTTTATAACGAAGCGGGGCAGCTTGTGGCGACGCAGCACCCGGATGGCAGTGAGCAATTTCAGTTTTACGATGCGCAAGGTCGGCTTTGGTTGACGGTGTCGGAATTGGGCGCCGTGACGGAGTACCGACGAGATCCACAAGGGCGAGTGGCGGTGGAAGCGCAGTACGCCAGTGAGGTTGACACATCCGATTGGGTTAGGGGCGGTACGCTGACCGTCACGGGCGAGTCGGTCTTGTCTGGGTTGTCAACCACCATCAAACCGCGCGTGACGAGGTCTTATTTTGAGGATGACAGAGAGACGGTCAAAACTACCGTGGTTCTTGGCGATAGGGACGCGCTGGTCAATAGCGTGGAATTGGATGCGCAAGGGCGGGTATTGGTTGAGCGTAATAGCCGAGGCAGCATTTCGATTCGGCATGAATACGATGAGGCCGGGCGCAAGGTATTGAGTCGAGATGAGGGCGGTTACGTGACTCAGTATTGGTATAACGCACGAGGGCAAGTGACAGAAACGCGTCGTTACCATCACCCTGACCTTACGGAATCTTCGCCGATTCGAGTACCAGACGGCGAGTTTGATCGCACTCAAGTCGTCTATGACCATCATGGACGCGTGCGTTTTCAGATGAACGAGCAAGGGGCTTTAACCGAGACTTGTTACTTCGACGCTGGGCGAGACAAGAAAGTGTATTGGCATCCATTTGGCGATGAAGACATGAGTCAAGTTGACATCGCTCGTGTGGTTGAAGGCATCAACTCCGGTTCATCGCCTGCATTGGGGGCGAGCTATCCAAAAGTGCTGCTTTCACGTGAGCGTCGTGATGAAGCCGGTCGCTTGATGGTGTCAACAGACCGACACGGAGTGGAAACGCGCTATGTGTATGAGGATGTGACGGGAAGGCTGCGTCAGACCATCACGGGGGCCAACACGTCAGTGAGCCGCTCAGAGTACCGCACATACAATGGCTTTGGTGAGCTGACTGGGCAAGTGGTAGCGGCTGGGCAGCAAGATTGGCAAAGTGTGGCGTTGTCTGGCTTGATAGAGGATCGAGGTGTCCGCACTGAGTTTGATGTCATGGGGCGTAAGTCGAGTCAATATCATCCAGCCACGGGCACGACAACGTACGAATATGACAAAGCGGGGCACTTAATTCAAACCACGGATGCGCTGGGGAATACGCGGAGCAAGACGTATAACACGTATGGCGAAGTGAGCGGCACACGCATCGATGGTGAGGTCATTAAGGCGTTTGAATATGACCCAATGGGCCGATTGAGCCGAGAGTTGGATGGTGAAGGGGTGCGCACCACTTACTTATATCAGCAAGACGGTCGTCTAAGTCATCGTGTACGCCAACACGTGGCACAGGCTTACGCGAATTTCGGAGAGCGCAGTGGCAGCCAAATCGCGCGTCATGTCACGAGGTATGAATACGATGAACGAGGGAACGTGATTCATCAGTCCGTCGCCAAAGATTATCGCGCTGGCACCCGTATTGAGGATGGAGATACGCGAGAGGCCGTGACCTCTTCGCGTGTGAAGTACGCCTCACAGTGGCAGCGTAAATATGACCATCGAGGTCGTATGGTGAGTGAAACCAACGGTGAAGGCGTCGAGCGAGTGACCGATTATGTGGCGGGTGGTCGCATAAAAACGGTGAGGTTATCGGGAGCTGTGCAAGAGCGCATTGAGATGGATGCTCTGGGTCGAACGTTATCGCTGACCAATGGCGCAGGAGAGAAGACTGAGTATGAGTACGATGATGCGAACCATCGCGTGACTGTGGTGTCGCCGGGGGGCATTCGTACGGTCACCGAAAAGAACGCGCACGGTGAAACAGTGACCATCACCGATGGGCTGGGTCATCAGCGTGGCTTTGAATACAATGCGCAGGGTAAAGTGACCCGCACCACCTTCCTCGCCAAAGGCGACGACGAACCTCAAACTTTGTCTTCCAACGAATACCACGCCCAAACTGGGCTGTTGACCTTCTCTACCAATGCTGATGGTACGCGCACCGAATATCGTTACGACGCGCTGGGCCGCCAGTGGAAAGTGATTCAAGACGCCGATGGAGAAAAATTAACCACCACTTACGCCTACAACGCCGATGGGCAGCGCATCAGTGAAAATCGTGAGGGGCGAGTGACGACCCTGCGCTTTGACAGTCAGGGCCGTAAAATCTGGGCTGAGCAAGGCGGGGTAGGCACCGAGTACACCTATGACCTCGATGGTCGGATAATCGAGCAGGTAGAAGGGGCGTTGGCAGCGAATGGCCAGATTCAGCAAGAGCGTGTGACTGAGTATGAGCGAGACGTCATGGGCGCAGTCCTTGAAAAGCGCGTGCGTTCAGGTCAGAGCTGGTCTGGTCGGGCGAGTAACCGCAGCGTGTCTTATCGCTATAATGCTGCTGGTCAAGTAATAGAGAAGCAAACGGGTCAAGGTGGTATTTCGCGCACTGTGTATGACGCGCAGGGCCGGGTCCAGTACGTCATCAATGCGCTGAATTATGTGACGGCGTATGAGTACGATGCGGCCAACCGAAAAATACAAACCACTCGTTATGCCAAGGCTATAGCACCAATGAACGCATGGACGGTGGAGAGCGTGAATGATGCGTTATCGGGCAGTGGGCGTGTCACCGAACATCGTTATGATGAATCAGGACGTTTGGCATTTGATATTGATGGTTTGCACTATGCCACGGGTTATGAGTATGACGCGGCGAATCGAGTTATACGCACCACGCGATACGCCAAACCGGTGACCGACAGTGATTGGTTAGCGGCCTCGCCGAACAATCGAATCAGTGAGTCCATTTACGACGAGAAAGGGCAATTGCGCTTCAGTATCAGTGAAACGGGGGCGGTGACGGAGCGCGGTTACGATGTCATGGGGCGGGTAACGCATACGATTCGTTACGACCAACCGGTGAGTCTGCAAGGGCGCAGTGACGCCGAGGTGGCGGCATTTAAAGCCGCGTTATCACAAGAAGTTCAAGCGGGGCGAGTACGCTCAGAGCTGAGTGTGTTCGATGTGCTGGGTCGCTTGGTCTTTGAGATGGATGGCGAAGGGTACTTAGTGGAGTACCAATACAATCGGCACTCGGAGAAAACTCGACAGAAAGTGTACGTCAATAACGAGGCTTTGTCTGTGGCGTTGGAGGTCGTACGCCAGCAAGACAGCACTTTAGAGGACGGAGCCGCCATTCGATTGGCACTGAGCCGCCTGGCGTCAGCGGACATTGTATCCGACAAGCTCAATCAACAACTGGCTACACTGAGCGATCAACAAGCCCGCATTGATAACATGAAGCAGTCATTGGCGGAATTGTCCTCCGGTATCGCGCGCACTCATGCAGAAAATGGTGTGTTGGGCAATCAGCTAAGTGGCGCCACTCAACGTTTGAACCGTCTATACCAAGAGGCCAGTTTAGAAGCGGCGCGTCAAGAGACTTTGGCGCGAGACATCGTTTCCTTACAGGGAGCGATTCGCCAGGAAGAGCAGGCCTTAATTCGTAAATATGAGGTGGCATTAGGTAAGGCGCGCACGGCCAAGCAGTCAGCGCAGAGTGCGTTGTCTCGTGAGCCAAATAATGAAGGGCTTCGAGCGATATTGACGCAAGCAACGGAAGATGAAGCGTCGGCACAGGCGAGGTTATCGTCGCTAAAATCTCAGATTGCGGCCAACCCATTCACTTCCGTTGAGGGGGCCGAGCCCTCTGACTTTGAGCCAAGCTTATTGCAGGTGAGTGCGTACAATCCAACATTCAAGCCAGATGTGGGTGACGGCACCGCAACGTTGGACGATGTGGATGGGTTGAGTGATCGTGCGGAGCAGCACATCGAAGGCGCTGATGGCAAGCAGGTTCAAGCGCAGCAAAGCGTGGTGGCGAACCGAGCGACAGTAGAGGCTTTGCGTAAAGAGCTGGAGAGTTTATCGGCGGCAATGCAGGCACAGTTTGATGCGTTGAGTGAGCAGCGTGCGGGGTATGACGCGTTACAAGTTACCTTAGCGCAGGATCAAAGTCGAGTTGAAGCGAGACAGGCGGCATTTAACACTAGGACGATCGAATTTTCACAAAAAAGCGTAGCGTGGAGCAGCTCTTTACGCGCGGCTGAAGCTGCTGAAACAATTGGTAAAGAACAGCAGACAAAGGTTAGGAGAGCTGAATCGAGTGAGCGAGCGAAATCCCAAGGACTGATAAGTGCAAGCAGGCATTTGTCAGCTCAGAAAGAGATTTTGTCACAGGCCGAACGAGACAGGGCCGTTAAACAGCGTGAGTTGGATGCTGCTAAGCGCGAGTTGACTACCGCCAAAAGCTCAGAGGAGCAGGTGTTTTCGTTATTAGCTGCAAGTGCCAGAGGCATAAAAAGTCATAGTGATAGTGCAATGCGCGATTTAAGTTCCCGTTTATTACGCACGCGCGCGTCGAATATAGCGGCATTGAATACCTGTATTGGAGTAGCGAATAATCTAAAAAAAACCTTTACCACCCGCTTATCAAAAGCTACGACTGAAAAAGCAAAGTGGGATGCTGAAGCTGAATACAACTGGAAAATGTTTTATCAAGCATCTGGCGGGGTTGAGGAAGTGTTTTATGATCGGGCAATAGATGCGGAAGATGAGGCAAACCGCTATGCCAGACAGATGACACAGTTCAGAAGAGATATTAGTGTATTGTCTACTATCATCAGCCAGATACGGAACTTTAGGTACGCCAAACAGAGAAGCTCGCAAGCCAAAACAGTTGTGTCACTTTCTCAAAATGCGTTGACCCAGAAAAATAATTTGGTCACACAGGCGTCACAACGAGTTAATGATGCTGAACGCGCAGTGCAGGCGGCTCAGCGGGCACATCAGCAGGCAATTAACGCACTAACTCAGGCTAGGCGAAGTCTTAGTGCAGCTTATCAAGCGTTCCGCGAGGCTGAAGAGCAGCTCTCTCAGGCTAGGCGTGCTCGTGAAGCATCACAAGCGCTGTTATCGGAAGCGCGCACCCATTTGGAACAAGCTCAGGCTGATAAACTTCGAACAGAGACAGAGCTGCTTGCGGCGCGAACGACCTTAAACCAAGCGAGCATCAAGTTTGGTCAAGCGCACCAATCGCTGAGTCGGACTGCGCAGTCATTGCAAACCGCCCGACAGCACCTTGGTGACGCCGTGGCGTTGCACGGGGAGGTCAATGTTGCCCTAACTCAGGCTCACACCTCGACACATCAAGCGAGTGAGGCCATTGAGCAAGCACAGCAGCAGGTGCATCTGGCACGTTATACCACGCTTCGTCAGGCAAAGGCTGATATTGCCAGCAACGATACGGACTACGAGTATGACGCGCGCGGGCGGTTAATCACTGAGCGCTCGGCGATAGTCAGCTACGCTGACGTGCAAAAAGAGCAAGCGGTCACCCAGTTCATTGGTCGGCTGACGACTCGTCATGCCTACGACAGTTTAGGCAATGTACTGCGTACCACAAAGGCCGACGGCACTCGCCTGCAAAATACTCAGTCCTTCACTTATGACGTAGAAGGACATCAAGTGCAAGCCCAGGGCTTGGCGGGCAATCAGGTGGTGTACAACGGTCAGGGGCTGGCGTCCATTAATATTAATGCTGAAGGTGCACGCCGCGACCGCGTATACGACGCGGCGGGTCAGTTACGTTTTGATGTGGATGAATTGGGGTACATCACCGAGCATCGTTACAACGGCTATGGTGAAAAAATTGAGCAACGCCGTTACGCCAAGGCGTACACCACAGCGCGTCAACCGGGTCAAAGCCTGAGCGTATCGGCATTGAGTGACTTTACTCAGAAAGGAGGCGATTGGCGTCAGGTCAGCGAGGCCTACAATGCTCGCGGTGAGCGTGTTGCTGTGACACAGAGCAGCAGCGTGGATGCGCATACTTTAACTGAACGTACGGAGTTCAACCGTTTCGGTGAACGAGTGAGCGTGTCTAAACACTATGACGGTGAGCTAAGCACACAGGTCAAACACTTGTACTCGGTCACAGGGCAGCGGTTGGCGAGCCTAAATGAAGAAAATTACTTGACGTTATATGGTTACAACGGGTTGGGTGAGTTGTCGGAAGAGAAAATCTTGACCCATCGTTATCAAGGGGAGTGGCGCCTGAGTCACGTCGACGCCTGGGTGAGCACACAGACATCGGCACAAGCGATGCGCCGAATAACCTATGGCTACGACGCGCGAGGGCATCGCCATCAAGTGACGCGTCATAATGTGACGTTCAGTGCGCATGACGGTGATCGGGTAAGCCATCACACCGATGATCTTGTGACCACGACTTATCACGATTATGCGGGTCGGATGACCATGACCGTTGAGGAGGTGGGGGCTCCGGATGCGTCGACGCACAGCTCGGCCGCCAATCGGATCACACAAGAGTATGATGCGCTGGGGCGTTTGGTGTCGACTTGGGGTAAAGCCCGTGATTACGTGGTGTCAGGGCTGGCGATTGCCGGTCAAACCGAGCGTCCGGCACGTTTACGTGCTCATCAACGCGTGGATTATCTGTACGACGCCCAAGGTAACCAAGTGGCGACATTGACGGAAGGGCGCCAGAGCTTTCAATACTTTAGTGTTCAAGGTCAGCTGACGGGAAGGGAGAACGCGTTGGGTCACTACACCCAAGTGGAGAGCGACCTGATGAACCGGGTGATTCGAGAAAGTACTCAGGTAAAGGTGGGTGAGGGCTTGGCGTACACGCATCAGCGTACGACAGAATACGCTTATGACGCTACGGGGCGTCAAACGGGCACGACGGTGAAAGCGGCGTCAGGGGACATCACGGAGTCGGCGCAGTACAACGCCTTTGGTGAAGTGACCGAGAAGCACCATAACGCCACGGTCCAAGAGCGTTATCGCTACAACGGTTTGGGCCGGGTGACGGTAGCGACGCGTCAAGGCATCCAATCACGATATCAGTATGACGGGCAAGGTCAGGTGACTCAAGACGTGACTGGCGAAAAGAGCGTACATCGTGAGTACGATCGTTTGGGTCACTTGCTTCGAGAAGAGAGCACCGCCTTTGGTGGGAAGGTCAGTGTGACGACCCAGCAGTTTGACCGGTTTGGTCAGGTGCGAAGCCGAGTGGTCAATGGCCAGACGACCCATTTTACTTACAATCATGCAGGTCAAGTGACGCGTGTCACGGCACCGGCAACTCGAACGGTGGACTCCGCAGGTCAGGTGACGTCCTCGTCGGGCGTGAGTTTAATGTATTACGACGCGCAGGGGCATCGGATTGCGGTGCAAGACGCTAATGGTCAGTGGCAAAAGAGCTACTACGATATGTCGGGGCAGAAACTGATGGACGTTAATGGCAGTGGCGATGCCAGTCATTACTATCATGATGCGCTGGGGAACAGAGTCGCACGGGTCAATAACGCGGGCCAGGGAGAAATGTTTGACTTTGATGCGCAGGGGCAACTTCTCAGTCGCTCTCGGTTGAGTGCCGACCGAACTTATGCGGAATTGTACGTTCGTTACGCGTATGACCAAGTTGGGCAACGTTACCTGGAAGAGTGGCAAGGGGAGTCGGGTTACCGAACGTATACGCAATATGATGCGGTCGGGCGGATCACAGAGACTCAGGGCGAAGGGACTCATCGTCGCTATGAGTATAACACGCTGGGACAAAAAACGGCGGAGCACTGGCTGGAAGATGGGGCCATTCAGGCCACCAAGCGGGCCGCGTACAACGCGATGGGGCGAGTGACACAAGAGACGTGGCTAAATGGTCAGGTTATCGTTTATGAGTATGATGACTTTGGACGGGTTACGCGTAAATACGGGGGGGATTTAGACCAACGTTTTGTCTACGACCGCGGTGGATTACTGGCTCAGCAGACGGTCGGCGGCAAGTCTGAGACGTATGTTTATGATGTGAATGGTCGTGAGACACAACGAGTGCTGAAAGAGGGAGAGCACCGACTGAATACTCACACGCAGTGGGATGCAATGGGTCGTATTCACACGATTAAAGCGACCGAAGCACGGGCATTTGGCGAGAGCTTAGCGGCGTCGGAAGTACGTTATGACTACGATGCGGTGGGTAACCGTCGTAAAGTGGTGACCGTGAAAGGCGAGGAGACGCAGACGCGTTGGTACCATTATGACGGAGATAACCGGATGGTCGGCTCTCATACTCGAACACAAGATGTGGCGACGGTGGCGATAGGTGGGCATGACGGTAGCCGGATCATCACCTACAACGCACTGGGTCAAAAAGTGAAAGAGGTGCGCTGGGCCAATACATCCAGGGAGGTGTATTACCGTCAAGGGCGGTCGAGTCAGCGCGATGAGTTGGTGAAAACCGAGACGTTGACGGGGTATGACGAGAATGGACACCTGAACCAAGTCAACGAGTTTGAGTATGCGGGGCGTCAGCGAGTCAAAGTGTATGAGATGCAGCAGCGCAACGCACGAATGGGGCATGCGATTGAGCAAGAGAGCAGCCGTTATGAGTACCGTTATTGGAGCGCGACGCATCAGGCTGGGGCGACGGCCCGAGCCGAGCAGAGCAGCGTCAAAGATGAGAAGGTCGACTATTTCTATTGGGATGGTCAGCTGACCTCGCAGCATATCGATGGGCGGAGTGATCGCAGTCGTGGGTTTCGAGGGCAATACGACACGCATATGACGTACCACTATTCGGGTCAGCTGAGTGAGCAGCGCACCACCAATTTGAAAAGTGGCGGTGTCGTAGATACGCAAGCTTACACTTACCAAGCTAAAGATGCGTTTCGTAAATCTACATTAACGGTGGGCACCACCCGCCGGGCTTGGGGACGTTCGTATGAAGATGGTAAGACGGAGTATCACTACAACCCAGCAGGGCATTTGCAGAGCGTGACCAGTACAAAGTCGTCGAGTGAGCGTAAAGTGTTGAGCGATTTTGAGGGGCAGATAGCGCTGCAACTGAATGATGGCCAATTGACGGCAGAGCTGAGCAGTGGTGGCAATCCTTTAGCGCATGTGTCGAATAAGATAGACGCCGACTTAATGGATGAGAAAGCGAGTACGGTGGGGCAACAACCGGGCAGTTACGTTGTGTCGGCCAATGACACGTTACAGCGAGTGTCACAGCGGGTCTACGGTGACAGTCGTTACTGGTACTTGTTGGCTGATGCAAATGGTGTGTCTCCGAGTGAGCCGCTGGTAGAAGGCAAGCGTTTGGTGGTGCCAAACCAGCATACGCAGACGTTCAACGGTGCAGAAAGCTTTAAGCCTTATAACGAAAGTGAGGTGCTGGGCAACATCAGCCCGGATCCGATCGCCCCACCTCCGCCGAAGAAGAGTTGTAATCCGGTGGCAATGATCGTGATGACGGTGGTTGCCGTGGTGGTCACCGTTTACACGGCGGGTGCGGCGGCGCCAATGATATCAGGAGTTACGGGAGCGGCGGTAGGCAGCGCTACGGGCATGGCAGCAGGTATGGCGGCCTTGGCCGGCGGTGCGAGCGTTGGCATGAGTGCTGGGGTCGCGATGGGCGCGGCGGCGATCGGAGGCGCCATGGGCTCGGTTGCGAGTCAATTGGTTGGTAAAGCCATGGGCGTGGTGGATGATTTCTCATGGGGACAAGTGGCCATGGGCAGTTTTGCGGCGGCAGCGGCAGCAGGCGTAGGCCGGTACTTGAGTGGAGGCTGGGCGGCGACACCGGAGACGGCGAAAGCGGCGAGCGCAGCTCAACAGGCGAGCTTTGTCGATAGGCTGGGTACCGGTTTGGTACGCAGTACAGCCTCCTATGGTACGCAGTATTTGGGGGCTAAGGCGTTAGGCGGAGAGATGTCATTTAACTGGACGAATTTTGCGGCTTCGGTGGTCGGAAATGCGGCGAGTCATGAGTTGAGTTTCTCTTTGGGTGAAGGCAGTGGGTCACACTTCACATCAGGTTGGGTTGGCGCGGCGGCGGCGTCAGTGTTGCGAGGAGAGTCGCTGCGAGCTAACGCAGGGCGCTTCGCTTTGGATGCGTTTGGTAATACGTTGGGCAATGCGTTGGTGAAAGAGCGATTGTCAAATGAGAAAACAAGGGCTGAGCCGTTTGCTTCCACTCAGGCACCTAGAAAGGGTCGTGTTTTTACTGAACAATATGGAACCCAGCCTCTTAAAGACATAATGAACAAAAATGGTCAACCAACGACGATTGTAACGCCACTTTCTGCAGCGGATGACCCGAGTAACTGGAATTTCCAAGAGGAAGATTTAACATTCGCGACGCATGTGAGCGGATGGGATGCGCAGTTAGAACATCACTTTGGAGAGTTAGCACTGGGAGTCAGCGGACATGAGCGCTCGCCTGGACCTTGGCGTGATGGTTATGTGCTTAATGAGCGTGTTCCAATGTCTCCACCAGTACCAATATCCCCTATTGATAATTCAGGAACAAACACCTCCTTTGAGTTTTTCAGTAACCTCAATGAGTGGTGGGCAGAGCAGGAGAGCAAGCATCCTGTACTTGCTCAAGCATTCAGTAGGCAAGCTTTACCCCAAACGGTCACCGGGATAATAAGTGATGCGACCTCTGGGCTGGTTGGTTCGCTGAGAACTCAGGTCAAAATCGGGAATGTTTCTTACTCAGAGCCGTACAAAAAGGTTAGGTTCACTCATGTACATAACCCAACTCCAAGTTTTACAGAGCCAGCTCTTCTCTCCAGAGGTGTTGAAAAGTGGAATGCTGCTTCGGCAGTGAAAATGGCTCACGGCTTAGGTGAGTTTTCACAGTCGGCGAAAACGGGTGGGGTGATCGGTGCGGTTATGGCGCCTGCCGGTACAGTCTTGTATTACGTAATGGACGATAGTAAAGATATGGCGTCGGCAGAGTTTGCACATGAGATTGTATATAATACGGGTAAAGGTGTTATATCTGGTTATGTTGCAGGTGCCGCAGGTGCCGCTGCGACAGCACTTCTTGTCGCGAGTGCGCCTGCTTGGCTCGCTGCTTTAGGGGGGATAGCTGCCGGTGTTGGTGTAGGGATGTTGGTTTCTGAAGGCATTGATTATACCGCTCAGGGTATTAGCAGTGGGCTTGACTCATTTAACCAGTATGGTGCCGAAAACTGGGGCTGGTAGGTTTCTTAAAGAATGATAAGAGGGGCTGGTTAAGCCCCTTTAAAGGATAATTATGCAGAGTATGTCGGATGAAAGTGAGTTGATTGATTTTGGGGGGATTTTTATAATATTGGCTTTAGCGGGAGGAGCTGTGCTGTTGCGGTCCTATTTTGATGCAGCAGCTTTACGCGTTTATGTCAGTATATTTTTATTGATGCTAACTATCTTTATAATTGGAGCGGCCTATTTTAGAACGCGAGTTAAATTGTCTTTTGCTTTTGTAAGCTGGCGGTTTTTGTTATTTACGACATCTTTCGCCTACGTGTTATCAATCATAATATATCAGTGGAGTACATATAGCGGTAGTTTGCTTAGTATCGCAATGTTATTGCTCTTGCCAATAGGCATGTGTTGTTGTGGGTTTCTCACCAGGGTACTAGAACCCAAATCAAACTTTAGAGTAGGGTTAATGAAGGGCCGCTTTAAGGCTTCATCTTTTTCATTCAATTCTGCTATCTGGCAAGGCACTGTCTCAGACAATAATCCAGTCCTGTTGTTCTTTGGTTTTAAGACAACAAAAGGCGATACTCACCAAAGTACTTTTCGCAAAGTGGGGGCTTTGTCAGCTGTGGGCACCTCCATTGCCATCTCCATACAGGATAACGGCGGTGAGATAATGGTTGATATGTTGATTTTGGTTATTTTGAGTATGTGTTTCGCTTACGTTTATTCATTTAGCTATCTCGCAGATTTTGTTTTCTGTGTTAGGGCTAGATTTTCTTTGTATCAAATAAATATGGTAAATAACCGAAAACAATTAATGAAAGAGCTAAAGTCATTAGGTGTACCTGCTGAATCATATACACTTTCAGGTGAGCTAGCCAATGATAAGTATTGTTTACAAGAGAGAGAGGGCCGGTGGTATGTTTACTATGCAGAGCGAGGAAGACGTCTTAGTGAACAAGAATTTATTGAAGAGTCAGCCGCGTGCCAATGTTTATTGGAAAAACTGAAACGGTTAATTTAGGCTAGCTAGTCTTTAATGAGTGGCTAATTACCCTTAGCCGCTTGCCTCATTAGCATATCGCTCACAAACTTCTGTTTGGTGAGAGGTCGTGTGTCTGCCCAATGACAGCCTTGCTTTTGAAGATAATGTGAGAGTATTTGCAGTAGGTTCGCAAGTAGTGGAATGATTTTTAATTTTATGGAGTAGAGTACCTCGTTATTATTTCTCAATACGAGTATGTTGATAAAGGTCCTGCTGTTATTTAGATCCAACTTGTTTATTCATCGAGATAAGGGGTCATGGTGCGATATCAAGCCCAGCATTTGCTGCAATGTAGTTCACTTAAGCGGAGCTGCTTTGCGATTAATTGGGTAGCGAGTCTTTGATATTTTTACCGCCCTAGGCCGATTAGGCTTAGGGCGTTTGTCTATAAAGAGGACTGATAAGTCTCCCCTTAGACTCTTTAAACGCTTAGGTGTATTGCCTGGCGATATCGCTTTACTCATCACCTTCAGTTGGCTCGCTATAAACTGACAAGCGTATTTAAAGCTAATTTCATTCGGCATTCTTCCATGTTCAACTGCTGCCTGACTTGCTTCACGTCTTACCAAATTATAACCAAGCAACAGCCCCCAGAGTTCTTGATAAACAAGGTTTACTGTTTTACTGCGTAATACTAAGGCATTGTGTTGCATTGAGCTTTTGATATCACGATAACCTAATTCGATTTCCCAACGTTCATGATAAAGTTCGGCTACCGCTTTCGCGTCGTAGTCTGCTCTTGGAAGGGATGTAAAAACAGTTTTCTGCTTACCTTGTACTTCATAGGTCACCGCTCTGACTTGCCATTTTTCAGGTAAACTAGGGTTCTTTTTGAGAGCTTGCGGTGAGACGTTCATTTCGATGAGCATATCATTGCTTTCTTCTTCATCTAAAAGTGTGTATTTCAACCCTTTCCTTGCTGGTATCAACCAATGTCTATTAATACCGCTATTTTGAAGAGAGAGAAGTAAGTCTGCACCGTAAAAACCTTTATCTAGTAACGTCACAGAGTTATCTGGTAAAGAGTCGATGAAGGGCATAGCAAGTGGGATTTCACCACGCCGATAAGGGCTTATGGCAGCGTCAACGATGACATGAGAACGGACATTCATCATAGTCACAACTCTTAGCATTGGATGTGGTGTCTGCCTGCTACTCGAGGTATTACCCGAGCCAAAGTGCTCTCTAAGTTCGGGCGTATCCGCGGTGCGAAAAAGAGCACCGTCTACAGCAAAAACTTGTAATCCTTGCCACGTATCATCACGGTATCGTTCAAGACCCCACGTTCGCCCACATTGTTTAAACAACCACTCTGGTGCAGCACTGCCTAAACGTTGTCTTGCCTGGGTTAAAGCACTTTTTGCTAATAACTCTTCATCAGCCAAGCCATCCGCACAGACATTCATTCTTCGTGCGACTTCGGCAATTGGTTCATTACGGAAGAAGGCCATGCCGACAATTAACCACAAGACCATGTCACTTGGTAGTCGACGTCGGCGAATAGTCGCTTTATCAGAAAGACTAGCTGCCTTAACAACCCATTCATCTGGGATATGTTCAGAGAAAGTGGTGAGTTGAGCTACATCAACAGGATTTTCTTCGAGGAAATCGACAAAATAGTTTTGGATAGACATAAAAAATCGGAAGCCTAGAAACAGGCTTCCGATTATCTCTCAGAAGAAGGATCGGTCAACCGATCCTTATCTGATCTACATTGCAGCATTTGCTGGGCTTTTCGTTATGGACTATCCACAAACTATCAAACTATATGCTCTTGATTGAGCTGTTTAATCAAGAGCTTTCAGCCTGCTTCAATCGGCTTTGACGCCAGTAATTGAGCGATGAGATGGCTGCTAAAAAGGCAACGACAGCGGTCATCACATGTATGACTGACTCCGACGTCCCTTCATACGCATTACTGCCTAAATCAATCGCTGCAGAAACGATAAATAGACGAATAGCTGTCACCAGTGATGCTGCGATTCCCGTTAGCTCCGGAAAAACTTGCATCGATTTCGCAAAGAACAATCCAATCGATAACCCTGCACCTATTGAAAACAAGCACATCGTCCCTGTTAGGATGAATGGTGAGTTAAGTTGTTCAGACGGCAATAAGAAAAAGATGAGCGTGGTGGTAAATATTAAGCCAAGCCCAGTACTTTTTAATTTATCAATGCCAAACCTGTCGATTAAGCGTGCGTTGTTCAAACTCACCAAGACGAATGTGCCCAGTGTTGCCATTTGGAAAAACGGGAACTGATCAGGGCTGACTTCTAATTGCTCTATATACAATAACGACATGTTGGAAACATAAATCATATAGGCGGCAAGAATTAAGCTCGTCACTAGCGTGTTGTACCAAAAGGCTGACGAAGACAATAGGTTTTTGTAGTCGCTTGCTATTCGCTTTGGCGCGACCTTCTTCCGTTTATCTTTACTCAAAGATTCAGGCAAGAAGAAGAAACATTTGGTCGCAGAAAGCAGTACTAAAATGGCGATAAAGACAAAGTTTGCTTTATACCCCATATGGAGGCTTATCCAGCCGCCAATAAGAGGTGCAAAAGCCATCAAGCTGACCACTAAAGTGTTGAGATCGGCAATCAGTTTGGCGGCGGGTTCTTCTTCAAACAGATCAAAGATCATTGCGGTACCAACGATCACACACGCCGAACTGCCAAAGCCTTGAAGTAGTCGAAACGCCAGTAATTGCTCGATACTCGAAGCATAAATACAGCCGATACTTGCAGCAAGAAAGACGCTAAAACCAAACATTAGTATCTTTCGGCGACCAAAATGGTCCGATAGTGGTCCATAGAGTAAGGAACCAAGACAGATGCCGATAAAGTTATAGCTCAGAATGCGCTGCACCATAACCGCGTTAGTGTTGAAGTCGTTCAATATATCGGGAAATGTGGGTAGATAGATATCCGTCTCCATGGCAGCACCAAGGAATATGAATACCATTAAAAATCGAAACCACTTCCCCTCATGAGAGATGGGAAACATAGTTAATCCAATGAGTTATTATTATAAAAGTCAGAAGCGCAAACTCTGCAAGTGCAGGTAGGCTTAGAATGAAATTTTGATATTGGGATGCGCGTAGTAGAGAGGAGTGTTACGCAGGGTTGTCATTCCCGTCACTTGGTTGTGATCAAGTAGGGTGTAAATGTAACATAATGTTTCATCATTTCAAGGCGTCGATTGCTGTTTTTTCGCTCCCCTACGCAAACGATAAAAGTCGTGTCATTTTAACTTCTCCAGAAGTGTTAATGATTTGTGACTCAAGAGAAAAGCAGAGTATGATGTAACATTATCATTCAGGATTTGGCTGCTATGAGTGCATCGAAGGCGAGCTGGAAAACGCCGCAAAACTTTTTATTATTGATTTCGATTGTTGTACCTATCGCTTTTTCGAGCTGGATGGCTCTGTTGAACAATTTCGTGATAGAGAAAGCGAACTTTGACGGTGCCGATATCGGCTTGCTGCAAAGCGTTCGTGAAATTCCAGGCTTTTTAGCTTTTACTGTGTTGTTTGTGCTGGCTTTCATCCGCGAGCAGCGCTTCATGTTGGTATCGCTGGCTATGCTCACTATCGGGACGGCGATTACTGGCTTGTTCCCTTCACTTACTGGCCTTTTGTTTACCACCATTTTGATGTCGACGGGCTTTCATTATTTTGAAACCCTCAAGCAATCTTTATCCCTACAATGGCTGAGTAAAGAAGAAGCACCAGAGATGCTAGGTAAAATGATCTCGGTTGGTGCGTTAGCATCTCTGCTTACTTACGGCTCTATCTGGGGGATGTTGGAGCAGTTAAAGCTCGATTTCGTTTGGGTATATGGCATTACTGGCGGCTTAGGTTTTGTTCTGGTACTGGTGATGACTTTTGGCTTCCCTGAATTTCAAACCAAGACTCAACAAAATAAGAAACTGGTGCTGAGAAAGCGTTACTGGCTCTACTACGCGTTGACCTTCATGAGTGGGGCCCGACGACAGATATTTACCGTATTCGCAGGCTTTTTGATGGTTGAAAAGTTCGGTTACTCTGCAGCAGACGTCACTCTACTGTTTTTAATCAATTACCTGTTTAACTTCTTATTTGCAAAACGTATAGGTCGATTAATTGGTGTAATTGGTGAACGCAAGGCATTGATTTTCGAGTATGTTGGTTTGGTCGGTGTGTTTGTTGGGTATGCTTTAGTGCAAACGGCTGAATGGGCCGCAGCTCTGTACGTAGTCGATCACCTATTCTTCGCTTTAGCGTTAGCTATTAAAACCTATTTCCAGAAGATTGCTGACCCAGCCGATATGGCTTCAACTGCAGGTGTTTCTTTTACGATCAATCATATTGCAGCTGTTGTCATTCCTGTTGCCTTCGGTGTGATTTGGCTATCTTCGCCTGCGACAGTGTTCTACATTGGTGCAGCGATGGCTGTGGTTTCTTTAGCGCTGTCTTTGAATATTCCCAAGAAGCCTGAAGAGGGCAACGAAGTACGAATGTTTAGTTGGCGCTAATGCCACGGTCACCTAACGTGAGATAAATATAAAGCTCCAATAGCGATATTGGAGCTTTTTTAGTTTCTGCGGTTCATACTTTTAAATGCCCTGTTGATCTAAAGAGCTAGCAAAGTGTTTTCTGCAGCTGCGAAATGTACTGTAGCTGAAGATTGTCGTTAGAGTTTCCGCGAACAGCCCCTTCGATCCACCTGAAGCCTCAGTTAGCAAATTAAAATTTGAGGCTTGAATAGAGCGTAACTTGTTTCGATTGGTACTGCCTTTAGCATTCTCCTTGGCTTTGTTGCTTAATTCAGAGCGAAGACATGCCTGTCCCATGTGCTTGACTCTTAAACAATATACTGAGTTTCAGGCATACCTAACCCCGTAAGCTTATTCAGCGCTTTGATCATAGCGTAAGTCTCGCCAACTTGAGCGTTGTAGTTTCTCAGGCTTAATTTCCCACCTAGCAACTGTTTCACTCGATACATTGCTGTCTCTGATAGCGACCGCTTGTGATAGCCATACCGCTTTTTCCACTTATTGTTGGAGCCATAAAGCTTCTGACAACCAACTGCTAAATTGCGAGGGTGTCCTTGCTCCCAGAAGGCAGCCCCTTCGCGTGGCGGGATTAGCGGAACCGCTCGCTTTATACGTATTGCATCATGGCAATGTCTTGTGTCATAAGCACCATCACCTGATACCTCAATGATTTTACGACGTGTCTGCTTAAGTAGGTTGGGAAGCACTTCGCCATCGGTAACGTTAGATAAACTCAGCTCTGCTGCGACTATTTCGTGACTGCTAGTATCAACGGCTAAATGTAGCTTACGCCAGACTCTGCGCTTCCCATCAGTACCATGCTTTTTGACCTTCCATTCACCTTCGCCATAAACCTTGAGGCCAGTGGCATCAATTGCCAGATGTTGTATTGCTCCTCTGGTTTTGGGTTTAAATGAAACCTCAACTTCCTTAGCTCGGCGGCTTATACAGGTGTAGTGTGGGCAAACAAGTGGGATGTTAGCCAGCTTAAATACGGAGTCTAGAAATCCTTGCAGCGCTCTCAATGGCATAGAGAACACGCGTTTCACCATCAATGCAGTAGTAATGGCTAAGTCGCTGAACTGGCGAGGTCTACCACGCTTGCCTTGTTTGTTTTGCTTCCACTCGGCTATCGCTTCCTCATCAATCCAAAAGGTCAGACAACCACGATTGGTTAAGGCTTGATTGTACTGCTTCCAGTTAGTTGTTTTGTAACGAGGTTTAGGCATGAGGCTACGACGATTAAAAGGTGTAGCTGATCAGATCGTAGCTTCTTGATTTGGTTCCATCGATTTACGCAACAAAGCCATTCTCCTTTCTTATTAATGCACTTAATTGCTAACTTAATCACCACACTGTAATTCGAAAAATTAAAAAAATAGGATTTAAATAAAAATCATTTTTTTTTGATTAAATTGTCGATTTCAAATATTGCCTAAATATTAGACAAAATATCCTATGAAATATAAGGGTTATCTAAGTACCTGTTTTTTTATTGTTGTTTTTTTAGACAGGTGGTTTTTAAATTACCGATAATTAAGTGTATTGATTATGTGGTTATTCGAAAAAAAATAAGATAATTAAAATTAAGTAAAACTTAATATTTAAATTAAATATGTCAAGATCATATATATTAATAATACTTCTTGATTTACGCGGGCAGGATATTGTTGAAACGTTACATAATCGTCTACGCTTGAAAATAAATTTTCAATAAAAAATTTTTTATGGTGATATTTTTTAAATTTTCTTCACAACAATTAACATTATTCGTTGGTGGGAGAGCGGTATTTTGTGTTTTTGATGTTTTTTGTTATGGAAATGTCATGTTGGCAGTCTATTTTTGAAAAGTTACATTTCAATTTGTGGGGTTAAATAAAAAATAAAAATAAGTACATTACTCGAAAACAAATTAACCGCTGAAAAATAAGTTTAATAATATTTTATGAAAGAAAAGTTTTTTAATTCGGCCTGTGGTAGATACCAAAGTGAAGACGGAGAATCATACTTCGCAAAAAAAAATCTTAATAAAATAACTAAAGATTTACCACTTAAGGTTTTAAGTAAAGAAGACTGGAAACATTGGCAAGAATTTGGGTTTGTGATCATAAAGAGTGCAATCTCTAAGGACCTTGCAGAGAAGATACTTGATATGACCTGGGATTTTCAAAATATGGATAGGGAGAAACCAGAAACATGGTATCCAGAAAAAGTGTACCGGAGCGATCTCGATAAAGACCTTTATGTATATGGTTTTGTTGAAGTGTATCACCATCAGTTGTTATGGGATTCACGCCAAGACAGTAAAGTATACAATGCATTTGTTGATATATGGGATTGCGAAGAGCTATGGGTTACTTTGGATAGAGTGAATCTTAATCCACCTAATATATTCAACAGATCAAGAGATTTAATAAAACGGACAGATGAAGGTTTTGATATTTCGTTACATTGGGATGTGGACACGAGTTTAGAAAATCTACCACAAAGAGTTCAGGGTATTATTGCTTTGAATGACTCGAACCCGGAAACCGGAGGGTTTCAATGTTGCCCGAGTTTGTTTAGACATTTTGACGATTGGAAAGTGAAGCAGCCTAAAGATCGTGACCCTATTAGACCTAAGGTAAATAAAGAGGAGCATCCAATTGTTATTCCTCGATTAGAAGCTGGTGATATGTTGATTTTTAATGGCCTATTGGCACATGGAGTTAAAGAAAATATGTCAGAAAGAGGAGTTAGAGCTGTTCAGTATTTGTCTATGTCTCCTGCGCTCGAAGATAACAGTAATTTGAGAGAATCCAGGATCAAGTCTTGGGAAAAACTTTCAACTCCAGACTGGAACCCAACTCTATTGGGTGATGCAGTCATGCATGAATCGGAAAGGTATGGTAGTGCAAAGTTGAACGACTTAGGCAAAAAATTACTGGGTTTAGCTAAATGGTGTGAGGATAAATCGTAATGAGAAATGTATGTTTATCTCTCCCAACAAACCGTGAGTGTAAAGAGACGATTAAGCTACTTGCATATGAAGCAGAATACGCAAATAAAAAATTTGATATCAATATAAAATTACTTATTCTGGATACTTCGCCAAAAGAAATAGCTCAAGATAACCAGTCAGTTTTACAACGTTTGAAAAATGAATTATCAATAGAAATAATTTACCTGAATGAAAATGAGCAAGATAAATTCATTTCTGATATTGTAAAAACTTCCGGAGTGGAAAAACCAGAAAAAGCAATTTACCTGATGAGTCCTAAAGGAGTTTCTTATGGAGCATGTACTAATAGAGCATTCCTAATTAGCTCTGCAATGGGGTGTGATATATTGTTAAGAAGAGATTCTGACAGTCGCTATCAAAAACTGTCTAACAATTATATCTTTCCTATAGAAAATGAACTAATAGCTTTGGGAATAAAAGCTAAAGATATTATTGATAAGGTTAACTCTAGCTCATTAACTCATAAGCAAGAGTTAATGCCTATTTCTTTAGTTGGTGGCTCCTTTATTGGTGAGATGTCAGTCGATATAAGTGAACTCAAGGAATTATCACCGTCTGCCTATTCTAAGGTGGTTGGTTTGTGGGCTCCTACAGGTTCGACCGAAGAAGAGAAAAAGTCCTTGGTCGATGTTTCATTTACTGGTGGAGGTACTACACGATTTACAAAAGACCATAAATGCCTTGGAACATCTGATCCTATGAAGATAGATATGTGTAATGTTGGTTTTTATAAAGTTCACCAACATATACCTCTACCACCGGGCGAAGAGACGACAGGCTCAGATTACTTCCTGTTACATTTTGTAAAAAGCTCTACATTACCAGGTATATCTCATAATAGACATATTGAAAACTTTTATACTCCTGTAAGAAAAACAGATGATGGATTTAAAAAATCTCAATTAAGATTCTGTAAGTTTCTGATATCTATGCCATATCTATATTCAATTTATGAGAGCATGGAAAAATATGGCAGTAATATAATTAATGAAGAGTATGAACCTAGAGTTGAACTAATTAAAAGTTTTATCGATAAGAGTATATTGATAAATGAAAATGTCTGTAACGAAAAAATAGAAATTTTGATAAATGAGTATGAAAAGCTCGGAGGTCGATATGAAAAATTTGCAACTGATTTGAAAGAGAAAAAAGTTAGCTTGTTAAATGAAGTAAAGGAAGATTTTAAAAATTTCTCTTACTTGGTTTCCATTTGGCCAAATCTAATTTCAACAGCTTTAAATAGATAATTTATATAGTAAGTATGATCTCAAATAAACAAATAGAAGTACTTAAAAGTACAAAAGAAGACTGTATTGTATTTGATAGAGAAAATATAGAAAGACAGTACAACAGACTTAAGGAAGAAATTCCTAACTTGGATATAAGATTTGCTATTAAATCCTGCCCTCTTGACGAAGTCCTAAACACTTTATCAAATAAAGGTTCTGGGTTTGATGCTGCAAGTCCTAATGAGATTATTCAAGCACTAAAGACTGGAACCAAAGTCGATAAAATTCATTATGGAAACACTATTAAATCAGATGTTCAAATTTCGAATGCTTTTAACTTAGGTATACGTGACTTTGCAACCGATAATATCGATGACACTAGGGCCATTGCACAATATGCTCCTGGAAGTAATGTTTTTTGCCGAATAGCAACCGATGGCAAAGGTGCTGTATGGGGGTTAAGTAAGAAATTTGGTTGTTCGTTGAGTGAGGCAATTAAAATTCTTAAAGAAGCTAAAATTAACGGTCTTATTCCAGCTGGTATTTCACTACATATAGGTTCACAGCAAATGAACCCTTTGTCTTGGGATAAAATATTTGATCAGTTAGATATATTACTTTTAAAAATAAAAGATGAAGGTATACAGTTAAAATATATAAATTTAGGCGGGGGGTTGCCAGCTTCAGGTTATTTAGATAAATCTGGCAATAAGCTTACGCCTCCAATTAATAGTTTGATTTTAGCTATTAAGACAGGTATTAAAAAGTTAGAAAAAACTGCTGGATATTCATTAAAATTTATTATGGAGCCTGGACGATTTCTTGTTGCAGACTTCGGAATAATCAAGACCCAAGTCGTGCGTTTAACTGAGCGAGTACAACCTAATGGTCAAAAGCAAAACTGGCTATTTTTAAATTGTGGTAAGTTTAATGGGCTTTATGAAACAGATGCACTGACTTACCCACTTTTTTTTCCTAACAGCCAATCTGAAGACCGTGTTGGGGCGATTATTGCAGGTCCGACATGTGATAGCGATGATGTATTTAATTGTGAAAAAGAGTTAATTGGTATTCCAAAAGATTTAAAACCAGGAGATCCAGTTTGGATTTTATCATGCGGTGCTTATTCTGCTAGTTATACAACTTTGGGTTTTAATGGTTTTGAACCTCTTACTCATAAGTTCGTAAATTGATGATTTTTAATTTATTATAAAATATAAGAATTAACTTATGATTATAAGAGAGATAGAGAAGCGAGACTGGGATTTTATATTGAAAATTCAGAGAGACTCTTATGGCTTTGAATTCGAAGAGCCGAGAGTTTCACTTGAGTCAAAAGTATTTTTTTCAAAAAAAACTTGTTTTGTTATCGAGATGGATAGGGTTATATGTGGTTATATTATAGCATTGCCATATCCCAAAAATTCATACCCTGCTTTAAATAGCATTGAGTACGAACCTCATAAATCAAAGAATATACATATTCATGATTTAGCTTTATCTTCTGAGAAAAGAGGGGCGGGCCTAGCGAGTATACTCTTTAGATTTTTTGAAAAAAAATCTAAAGATTTTAATTTTTCCTCTATTTCACTAGTTGCGGTTAATGGTGCTTCTGAATTTTGGAATAAAATGAACTTTAAGAAAGAATTACCACTTCATAACATGTTTTCCTATGGTGATAATTCTGAATATATGATTTTGTCAATATAGAAGAAAATAATAATGAAATTAAGTGTTGTTATCCCAACTTATAATAGAAGTCAATTGCTAAGCTACACATTAACTTCTCTGGTTTCTCAATCTAATAGTAATTTTGAAGTTATTGTCGTTGATGATGGTGGTAGTGATGATTCACGACAAGTTTGCGAAATATTCAAAGACAAATTAAATTTAAGGTATATTTGGCAAAAAGACGATGGCTTTCGAGCTGGAAAAGCTCGAAATTTAGGTTTATATGCAGCTGAGGGTGATTATATTGTTTTTATTGATACTGGCGTGCTTCTACAAAAAGATGCTATAGATAAACATATTGAAATTCATGAGAATTCAAAGTTCCCTACTGTCTGTATCGGATATGTGTATGGCTTTGAGATTTCGAATGAAAAACTTGAAGAGATAGAGCCTCACCTTAAAGATAAAAATACAGAGCAATTAATTTCTATGATGGAAGACTTAAATGCTTTAGATATTAGACAATCACTATATGATGAATTTGGCTATAACATTTCATCTTGGCCAGCGCCATTTGATCTTTTTTGGACTTGCCATGTTTCAGCAGAAAGAGAGGAATTAATTAAATCTGGTGCATTTGATGAGTCATTCAATTCATGGGGTGGGGAAGATGTAGATCTCGGTATCAGATTATTTATGAATAACAATAAATTTGTTGTAGATAGAGGTTTATGCTCCGTTCACTGGCCTCATGAAAAAGAAGTTAGTGATAAAGCAGCAGAAGCAAATAATGCAGCATTGAGAATTCATGATAAATATAATATATGGCAAACATCTTTCTATAGTGTACCAATAGAAGATAAAATTTTCTCTCTCAATAAATCAATATTTTTAAATGCGGAGCATATGTAATGCCTTTGTATAAAAACATTTACCTTACGGGATTTGATGGCTCTAGCTCGTTACTTGGGCAAACCAGTGCTGTCTGTGGTGACCCTGATCTCACTTTTACCTGGTGTTATGATAAAAAATACAATCACCTTCCTGTTAATAAAGATACATTTAAAAATGTTATAAGTATTGGTGAGAGGTGTTATTTGGAGTCGAGAGATATCCTTGCATTCCCAAACAGTAAAATAAAACTAACATCAGTTAAAGTAAACGATGGAAGTCCAGGTATTATTTCTATCGCCAACAATGTTGTTTTACAAGGTACGTGTATTATTTCTTATGAATCTGTAACTGTAGAAGACAATGTCACTTTCGGTCCTGGTGTTACGATTATGGACTCTGATGGTCACCCGTTGCTTGGAAGAGGGGAAAGCGATGAAGCCGAACGTATATTATCAAAACCAGTCATAATTAAGGAACATGCTTGGATAGGAAAAGGTGCAACAATTCTTAAAGGTGTAACTGTAGGAGAGCATGCAGTGGTATCAACTAATAGTGTTGTTACTCGTGATGTGCCAGCATACTCAATTGTTATGGGTAATCCCGCTAAAGTAGTCAAAAATATCAAGTCAATATGAAAGTAGTTATCCCAGCAGCAGGTCGTGGCACCAGAATGTTCCCTGCTAGTAAAAGCATCCCCAAAGAAATGTTAGTCGTTACAGATAAACCAGTTATTGATTATGTCGTTGGTGAATGTATTGCCTCAGGATTTAAAGAAATAGTTTTTGTTTTAGGTCCAGGAAAGGAATCTATCAAAGATTATTTTGAAAAAAGTGATAGCTATAAAGGTATTAAGTTTGAATACATTTACCAGAAAGAGCCATTGGGTTTAGGCCATGCTGTGTTGTGTGCATACCCTTATATCGGAAATAAACCTTTTGCAGTAGCTTTACCTGATGTCTTGCTGAAACCGTCAAATAGATCTTTTAAAAGTATGAAAGAAAGCTTTTATCAAGATCACCTAAGCAAAGTGATGGTAAAAGATGTTCCATGGGATCAAGTTTCATCTTATGGAATAATAGATGTTGAAAACAAAAATTATTTTTCACCAGGTTCTATAAGTAAGATTGTAAACATGGTTGAAAAACCTCTCAATGGTGAAATAAATTCTAATTTCTCGGCTATCGGTCGTTATATTTTTACAGAAAATATTTGGAATTTACTTTGTAATGTAACTCCAGACCCTTCAGGTGAAGTCCAATTAACAACAGCAATTAGAGAGCTATATAACTCTTGTGCTTACTATATGATTGGGAAAAGTTATGACTGTGGATCAAAAGTGGGATATATAAATACATTTATTGAATTTTCCTTATTAAATGAAAATTATAAACATTCTATTGAAATCTCACCTTAATATTAATATGGGAAGCGAATAGCTTCCCATTTGGTACTTTTATGTTAAAAAGAATATTTTATCTTTACTCTATTGCATTGCCGATCGCTGTTCAGAGTTTAATTGTTTCATCTAAATCATTTGTTGATACATATTTGTTAACTTTATCCAGTTTTGAAAGTGTTTCTGCCGTAGGTATAGCATCAAAAATTTTTCTTGTTGCCTTTATAATTTTATCAGGTATCTCAACAGGTGCTAGTTATGTGATGTCTCATAACTCTGAAAGTGTTGAATGTATAAGCTATTCTAGCAAATTTACCCTTAGGTTTGGCTGCGGGGTTGCTCTACTTATTATCATTTTAGTATATTATATTAAAGATTATATAATTTCATTTTCAAGTGAAAATAAAATTATACTTTCCTTATCCTCTAGTTATATAGATATTGTTCTTTTTAGTCTTATATTTATTTCTGTAACCTTAACATTATCGAGTCTAATTCGTATTAAAGGTGATTATAGGACTCCGTCATATATATCGATTTTTTCTGTTTTTATTAATATTACCATTAGTTTTGTGTTGGTATATAATTTCAAACTTGGTGTAATAGGTGCTGCGTATGGTACTGTTATAAGCTCTTTAATAGAATTTATAATTATCGTTTATATATCTTATAGACGATTTTCTGTCTTGTTGAGAATAAAATGTTACAAACCAGGTTTAATGTCTAGAATATTTAAGCAAGCTTTTTTCTCTTCATCTTCAGGTGTAATATGGGCTGTAGGTGCTTCCGCTTTTTATATTTTAGTAGGAAGTCGAGGTCAAGAAGTTCTCTATATTATGTCAATAATTAGTCCAATTGAAGCTGTTGTTCTCTCTTTTACTATTGGGCTTTCTGTATCAACCGGTATAGAAATAGGGAAAAATATACCTAATAGAAGTAATGATTATATATTTGAAGATGCTAAAATATCAATTATAAGCTCATTTTTAATGTCATTTTTAATCTCAATGCTACTTTTAATATCTAAAGATTTAATTTTTAAATTATTTAATTTAAATAAACTAATTATCGATGCTGATATTTTCTTTTATATTATGATCTTTAGTATATTCATTAAAAGCTTATCAATACAGCTGATGAATGGTGTTATACGAGCTGGCGGTGATGGTCTTTTTTGCTTGAGGTGTGATTTTATTTTTCAATGGCTATTTACTTTGCCTCTTGTTTTGTACTTAAATTCAATCTCAATGTCAGTGATTTATATATATTCTATTGTTTTGATTGAAGAATTTTTAAAACTTATCCTTTCTATCTTTCGCTTTAATTCTGGGAAATGGCTCCACAACTTAGCCGCTTAGGTCTGTACTATGTTATTTTTATACTTAGTCAACTTTTAATTTTAAAATTGAAATTGAAATTGAAATTGAAATTGAAATTGAAATTGAAATTGAAATTGAAATTGAAATTGAAATTGAAATTGAAATTGAAATTTTAGTTTGGTATTTTATATCACAGGCATCAAGCAAAAAAGCTCCAATAGCGATATTGGAGCTTTTTTAGTTTCTGCGGTTGATACTTTTAAAGGCTTTGTTGCGTAATTCAATGGAACTAAATCCAGAGCCTACGATCTGATCAGCTACGTCCACTACCTCTCGTAGCTCTATGCCTAAACCTCGTTACAAAACAACCAACTGGAAGCAATATAACCAATCACTCATTAACCGTGGTTCTCTGACCTTTTGGATTGATGAAGAGGCAATAAGCGGCTGGGCGCAAAGCAAACAAAATAAGCGTGGGAGGCCACGTCGGTTCAGTGATTTAGCTATCACGACAGCACTCATGGTGAAACGGGTTTTTTCTATGCCATTGAGAGCGCTGCAAGGATTTATCGACTCGATATTTAGGTTAGCCCATGTACCGTTAAGTTGTCCGCATTACACCTGCATCAGTCGTAGAGCCAAGCAAGTTGAGGTCTCATTTAAGACTAAAACGAGAGGAGCGATACAGCACCTGGCCATTGATGCTACTGGCCTTAAGGTTTATGGCGAAGGTGAATGGAAAGTCAAAAAACATGGGACGGATGGCAAGCGTAGAGTCTGGCGAAAGCTTCATATTGCCGTCGATACCAACACTCATGAGATCATTGCCGCCGAGCTAAGTTTATCAACGGTTACAGATGGAGAAGTACTCCCGAATTTACTAAAACAAACACGCCGAAGTATCCTTGAGGTGTCTGGTGATGGCGCTTATGACACAAGAGCGTGTCACGCTGCTATTAAGATTAAGCGAGCCGTTGCGCTTATTCCCCCAAGAGAAAGAGCAGCCTTCTGGGAGCGTGGTCACCCTCGAAATCTCGCCGTGGGTTGCCAGAAGCTATACGGTTCAAATAAGTATTGGAAAGAGCGGTATGGATACCACAGACGTTCATTGTCAGAAACAGCGATGTATCGAGTTAAACAGTTGCTAGGAGGCCGATTGAGCTTAAGAAATTACAATGCACAGGTGGGGGAAACTTACGCGATGATAAAAGCGTTGAACAAGCTTACTGGGTTAGGTATGCCTGAAACTTGTCGTATTGACTAAAAAGCATGCGAAACAGGGTGGCTCTGTCTCTAAACTGAATTACGCAACAAAGCCACTTTTAAACGCTCTGTTGATCTAAAGAACTAGCAAAGTGTTTTCTGTAGCTGCTCCACACACTGTAGCTGAAGATTGTCGATCAGATTTCAACAAATAGACGACTCTCCCCTTTTTCTGGGAATAGCTTCGGTAAATGATGATACCCAATGCCATGAAAACAAAACTGCGAGCAATTGCTATGAGTTTTGCTTGTTTGGGGCTTGCCGGGGCCTGAAAGAGTCTAGCTATCACTAAGTTAATGCCCATTAGTGAGCTGATGACAAGATTAGTGCGAGTGAAGTAGCAATCAATTCAATCAGATGATGTGATCTCCCTAAGTAAAGATCAGCAATGTTGAGAGCAAGCCGGTACACAAAGCTTATAAACAGTAAGCCATTGACTAAGGCGCTTTTTGTTTCTGATTTATAAGTCGTCTTTATGCGCTCCGTTTTGTTAGCCCAGATTATCGAGCACTTTGCCGCACAGTTTCTTCAGCATGATCATTTCATCCAACTCTAATGAAATTTTGCACATCATGGCGTTTGGCACTGACTTGGCGTGCTCTCTGAGGTCACGACCCCGCTCGGTTAGATTGAGTACACGAACGCGCTCATCCGTTTCACTGCGACCACGCTCTACGTAGCCTTTTGTTTCTAATCGTTTAAGCAACGGCGTGAGTGTGCCTGAGTCTAAATGCAGTTGTGATCCCAATTCTTTCACGCTGGCACCGTCTTTCTCCCATAACACAATCATCACTAAATATTGTGAGTAGGTCAGATCAAGCTCGTCCAACAGCGGACGGTAGGCTCGAATCACCGCATTCGCTGCGCTATAGAGAGGGAAGCAAATTTGGTTTTCGAGTAAGAGTTTATCGTCGTCGGTCATGATGTTGTCGGTGTGACACTGGCTCATTGGCGTTGCCTAGCTATCCATGGAAAAAAACATAATAAATTGTGCGCAATATAGTTGCAACGATCTTTAATTCGATATAAGGTTGTGAGCAACTAAATAGTGCGCAACTTAAATTAAAAAGGAAATTAGTATGACTACAATCTATAAAACTCAGGCTACTGCAGTGGCTGGTCGCAATGGTCAAGTAAAAACAAATGACGGTCTTTTGGAGTTAGAACTGGCTTATCCTAAGGAGATGGGGGGAACGGGTTCGGCGACAAACCCAGAACAACTTTTCGCGGCGGGCTATTCGGCATGCTTTTCTAGTGCGATTCAGCACGTAGCGCGAGAAGATCAAATGGATATAGAGCCAGCTCCTGTTACTGCAGAAATAGGTATTGGGCCGAATAATGACGGTGGATTTGCACTGACGGTGAGCCTAGCGGTTGAGCTAAACATGTCACAAGAAGAAGCGTTGAAGCTAACTCGTCGCGCGCATCAGGTGTGCCCGTACTCAAACGCGGTTCGTGGCAACATTAATGTCGCAGTAATGGTAAATGGAGAAGCGATCTAAGCCGTTCTATCATGTCACAAAGAAAAGGAAGCCTGCAATTACGCAGGCTTTTTATATTGGTATTAGGCGAGAACATTTAACGCGACTCTAGTGGGTAAGATCGGTGGCTTCAAATGTTCTGAGAACGCAGTGTATTTAGGTCGATATTAATGGTAGTCATAAAACCACCTAGTGCATGCAATGCTTAGTGCTTCAGCCTTGAGATTAAAACTTCTTATTATGGGAAATAATCGATCATAAATTTAAATAAAAGAACACAATATTAACATTAAAGTAACAATTTGGTTACACTGCACGTTTTGATTTTCTTTTCGTTGCGCTTGGTTGCATATGGAGTTTAGCTTGAACCCGCATGTCTACGTGTAACAACGAATAAGGATTATTAATGATGAGAACATTGACTATTGCCGCTTTGTTGTGGGCAATGACGTTCCAAGCACTAGCTACTTCTGTCTACTACATTAACCGCACGGATGAACCTGTCCGTATTAACTTTATCGCGGATGCCACGGCCCCAGTTGAAAACGGCAACCAATATCGCTTGACCTCAGAGCAAATTATCATACCCGCTTACCAACGAGTTAAGGTAGCTGACTTTAATCGTTATTACGGGATAGTCAACGGTGCAACTTATGATTATTTTATGCATGTTGAACGTGCAAACGGTTATGGAGGATGGATAGAGGAAACCGGTACTCCGGTAGCGCAATTGCGTTTAGTCGGTCATGGGGCAGGTACCACGCTTTCCTACGGGTATAAAAGGTTCGTTTTAAAAACAGATTATAATCCCTACGTGACCAATCTTAACCGCGGTGACGGTAGTCATACTGAGTTCGGAGTAAAAGCGGTTTATACCTCTGGCTTTGATGACGTTGAGTTTGTGATTGCTGACCATGATATTGCCGACATGGAGTACCGAGATCATGTGCTGACGGTCGCTACTTATAACCTATGGATGATTCCTTCTGTCTCTTCGGACATTGATGCTCGTGCTGCTCTGATGGAACACAGTTTGTCCGGCTATGATGTTTTGGTCTTACAGGAAGCGTTTTCGAGCGCGAGAGATCCAATGTTTGACGCTTTAGAGCTGGAATACCCTTACCAAACCGACGTCGTCGGTGGTGATAGCGCTGCACTTTATGATGGTGGTGTTGTTACGTTAAGTCGCTACCCAATTTTAGAGACGGATGCTTTGGTGTTTGATCACTGCTCTGGGACAGATTGTTATGCTGATAAAGGAATTGTTTACACTAAAATCGATAAAAATGGTCAGATATACCATATTTTCAATACACACCTAGCTTCGTTTAATACAAGTGCCGCAAAAAGATTACGTCGCTTGCAGCTTGGGTTATTACGGACTTTTATGTTGACTAAACAAATACCAGCCGACGAGGCAGTCATTTATGCAGGTGACTTTAACATCGATAAAAATAGCGATTTTATGGAGTACTTGCTTATGTTGGCTACGCTTGAGGTTGATCCGCCAACTTACCTTGGATATCGAGAAGCAACATTTGACCCGAGTATAAACTCATACGCGTCTGCTAAATACTCTGGTGGCTCCCAATCTGAGTACCTCGATTATGTACTCGTTAGTTCAGAGCACCGCAGAGCCTTTGAAAATACGAATACCGTTAAGTTGAGACAGCGGGTGAGCGAAGAGACGTGGGGTGAGTGGCATTTGTCAGATCACTTCAGTGTGGAGGGCCAATTCGTCTTTGATGAACGTGAATAAGTCGTTTTTTAATCTATCCGGGTCTACAGGCTGTTTGTAGGCCCGGAATATTCGATATCAAGAATAAGCTGGTGAAAGAGCTTTACGTTTGTAGTTTAGCAACATGCTCAAACTGATCACCGCGGTGAGCGATTCTGCAAAGACAATGCTTGCCCAAATGCCGTCTTGCGGGAAGAGCTTAGGCAGTAGTAATACACCTAGCGCAACAAACACAAACCCTCGACATAAGGAAATAAGCGTCGCTTGTTTTGGCTTGGCAATGGCTTGGAACAGGTTGGCAATCACCATGTTTAACCCCATCAAAGGTACGCCGAAGAAGTAAAACGTCAGCGCGCTTGCGGCGATTGGGATTAAGTCATTCGCATTACCTAAGTAAATTGAGGCAATCAGTGGCGCCAACAGCCAGATACCTAACAGAAAGACCGTACCGCTGCCCATGGCTGCTTTCACCCCCAGTTTTAGAGTCTCGTCAATGAGTTCTGGGCGTCCTGCTCCGTGATTAAAGCTAAGGATTGGCTGACATGCTTGTGCGATGCCTACCATGACAAATAGGGCAAATATACCAACGTTTGTGGTCAAACCGTAGGCGATAATGTAGCCCTCACCGAACTGGTTTAGTAGGACATAATTGAACAAAATAATGGTCATTGCTGATGTGAGTTCAAGAAAGAAAGTCGGTGTACCTATACTTAAAATTTCTTTCGCTTTACTTAATCCGATGCCTTTTAAATTAAGCCTCAACGTGCCTTTCTCTCCGGCGAGATGAGTGATCAAAATTAATGCAATTAGTGTTTGTGCGACTGCCGTTCCATAGGCTGCCCCTGCCATTCCCATGTCCATTTTCATGATGAACAAATAATCGCATGCTAGGTTAGCTATCGCACCAAAAGACATGGCATAAGTGGCCAGTTTAGGGTTTGTATCGTTGCGCACAAAGCAGGATAGAACCCAAGCGAGTGAATAGATGACGAAAAACGGTAGCATCGCAGACAGATAATCGTGAGCATGTTTCGCTATAGAGCCTGTGGCTCCAATTAAGGCAATAATTTCATCTAGCCAGACTATGCCAACTCCAACCGTTATGCTCGAAAGCAGCGCTATGAGCAAGATTGATTGACTAAACCAGATTTGACTGGCTCTGGATTTTCCTTTGCCAACTTCTATCGACATTTTGGCGGCGCCACCAATCCCAACCATCATTGCAATGGCGGTAAAAATGGAGAATGGCGCAACAATTAATGCCATTGCACCAACTCCCTCGGAGCCGATGCCCATCCCGACGATGAGTGTATCGCCCATTATGAACAAGGATTTTATTAACATGCCAGTTAGCGCTGGCCATAGATACTGATAAAAGGATTTTGAAATAGGGTCAGTGTTTAAGTTGATAGCCATGGAATAGAAAAATACCCGAATGTGATGAATTTATTTTCGGGTATTATTGGTACATTCAAACGTGGATAAAAGGGATTATCCACCCTTTATATTGTACTATCTAAACATCGGTGACGAAATTCTGCAGGTGTTTCTCTCTTTTGCTTTCGATAGAAGCGGCTGAAATAAGCAGGGTCATCAAAGCCCAATTCAAAGGCGATGGTCTTGACGGATTTGGTCGAAAACACCAGCTCTCGATTCGCTTCTAATATAATTCGGTCATGAATCAGTTGCGTGACCGTCTTGCCTCTGTCCGCCTTCACTAATTCGTTGAGACGTTTGCTGGTGAGAGCTAAGGCATCGGAGTAGAACTGGCATTTCTTTTTTTCGCGATAATGCAGTTCAATCAATTCGATCAATTGAACAATGCGAGCATCTTTCTGCTTCCCTTTTTGGGATGGCTTTTTAGAAAAGCGCAATACGTAACGTAAAAAACTGTTAAGGAGTGATTCTACAAGCTCCCAGTCGCACGCCTTTCGTTCGCATTCTTCTAGGAGCAGTGTGTAAATTGATTCTAGGTAGGGAAAACCCTCTTCGTTGCAATCAAGGTACGGTGGACGATCAATCGTAGAAAATACGGTATTCACCAGTTGCGTGCTACGTGGATTAGTTTCAGCGAAGCCGGGGCTGAATATCAACATGCGAACGCTTTTGCCCATGAACTCAGAATGGTGAACCTGCCCCGGTGAAATGGTAAATAAACGGCCGCGGCGGTTTTGGTATTCGATGAAATCGATGCTTTGCGTTCCGCTATTATCCAAACACCACACGATTTCCCAGTACTCGTGACGATGCGGCTCGATGAACTGTGCTTCTTGGATACCTGAAAATTCCAGCGCTCGGCAAGGTTCTCCTAAAATGAGCGGTATTTTTGGAATAGGCAGGGTGGTATTGCTCATGAAGTTTTCAACCGTTCTTGGAGATGATGGCTTTATTATTAATCGAATGACTTTTATCTTGCACGGCTTTTATTTTGATCAAGAGTCGGTAAGTCCCATATAACCAATACCAGAATGAGAACCCTCAATACATACTGGGTCTTCCTAATTAGGCTTAGAAGGCGACATTTTCGCGTTCTGGTTGAGACCAGATACGGTGAGCTTAAACTGTTTAATCGGAATCGAAACTTACCACTCGGTTGGATACTTTCCGCCATTTCACACCTTGCCTCATGCGTTATTCGCGCTTTATCCGAGTACTGGCGTTACTATAAAAAGAATGTTTATCAATATTCAACGCTTTGGGATGAAAGAACGTTTTATAGCTGTGCAAATAGCGTTGTAGGAATTGCTCAGCGTCGAGTCGCAAAGGTGCTAGTAACAGTAGCCAACGAAAAGATTTTGTGGGCTAGTTGCTGGTGTCCTGATTCCTAGCCTTACCAGTACAGCCTGTTTGTTGAAAAACATGCAAAGTAACCTCCTCATTTTTCGCGTAGTTCATTATCAAATTTGAGCATAAAGTTGTTAATGCGAGTGTCAGAATTAGCATAGCCTCTTTGTAGGTAAATGCGTCCTCAGTCAATAGAACTTACCACCCTACGCAACACTATGGTTGTTGCATTATAAATAGTGATTGGATTCAAAAATCATACAGTCCTTTAAAATATTTTAATATAAAACAGTGTGAATATAGTTTGTTTGACTAATGTTAGTTGGCTAACAAAGGAGTAATGACTGGAATTGCGAAGACCAATTTGGTTTTCGGAGACAAGCGGAGCGTGAAGGAGCAAATAGTAATGGCTTACATGCTTTTATAGGTTGTGCCTGAATATTAGTGCCTTTTACTAAAAAGATGCGCATTCAATACCGTCTATCTACTTACCTTTTTGTTACGCAGTTCATGTAAACAAACTCCACCTAATGATAAGGACTAAAAAGTGAAAATTATCCACACACTTCGGTATGCTCAAACTAAGAGGAAATATAAAAAACTACTTAAAGACCCCATCTCTGGACAAAGTAATGTATTTAAGAAACTGATAAAGTCGGGGCGGAAGACCCAATTCGGCAAGCAAAATAATTTTTCTAGTATTTGCACCGTTAGAGATTTTCAATCACTTGTTCCCATTCAGACTAACGAAACGATCGCCCCTTACATGCGAAGAGTTGTTCTTGGAGAAGAGAGTGTGCTTTGGCCGGGCAAGCCTCGTTACTTTGCTTGTACGTCAGGTACCACGGGAGAAATTAAATATGTTCCTGTGACAAAAGAAAGTCAGGCAAATCAATTGTTAGGCTCAATGCAATTGGCACATTTATACCCTTTAATAAGCCAGCAAAAATCACTAGTTCATGCTAATTGTATTGCTCTAACGGGGTCATGTAAAACAGTCTCGATGAATGGTTTTCCTATTGGTAGACTATCAGGGCTGACTCGAAAGCTATTGCCTAAAAGGCTGTTTAAAGGAGTTGTACCGGTTGAAGAAACTTTAGACATTCCTGAGCATGAAGAGATGATGCTACAAATTGCGCGAGAAGCCATTAATGCCAAGGATATTCGTTCTATGGTCGGCTTTCCTTCCTGGGTAGTTGTAATGTTACAAGCTTGCCAAAAAGTTTCTGGCTCTGAGTGCTTACATCATATCTTCCCAAATCTTGATACCTTCTATTCTTCGGGGACTCGATATCAACCTTACTTACCCGCAATAGAAAAAATGCTAGGCCATAAAATCAATGTTCGAGAGTTTTATTGCTCCTCGGAGGCCTTTTTTGCTGTGCAAGATTTAAAAGAAGACGGTATGTTGCTCGACACTCATAACGGCGTTTTTTTTGAATTCATTCCGTTGAGCGAATTTCATACAGCGACGCCCACATGTCTCTCTTTACAAGAGGTTGAGAGAGATCAAGCCTACGTGATGTTGATTTCGACGTTTTCGGGCTTATACCGTTATTGTGTAGGCGATATCGTAAGATTTGTTTCCATCAACCCTTACCGTATCGTGGTATGTGGTAGGACACAGCATGAGTTAAATATTATGGGTGAACATATCCGTAGCGAACATGTTGAGTTGGTAATGAGTCAAGTCGCGGAAAAGTTAAATATTAGTGTGCATGAGTTTACGGTCGCTCCTAGCCCGATTTGCAATGATACCAAGTTATTTTACCATCATTGGTTTATTGAAATACCTGATAATGAACAGGTTAATTTATCGATTTTAGCTGAAGAGCTTGATAAAGCATTAATGTCACAATGTGCGTTCTATCAAGCATTCCGAAGTAAGGGAGAACTCAGCATACCCATAGTAACAAGGCTAAGAGAACGCTCATTTTGCGACTACCTAACTGAAAATAAAAAACAAGTTGATAATCAACAAAAGGTACCTAGAGTGTCCAATAACCGTGAAATTGCGAACTTTCTACTCGGTCAAATGGATTCAATTTCTCAAGTCACAACCCTTGAAGAAATATATGAGGCTGGGTGAGAAGTTTTATATGACTGAGTAAGTGCTACTTTGCGTAGTTAGAGAGTGTGTTCATCCTCACTCCAGTTAAACATATAGACTAATAGACAAGGCCCCAGAAACACACGCTTTGTTTCTGGGGCAGTTTGAATATGGCTTTGGTTTTAGTTGTTTAGCTACTTAGTTAGTGCTTGCCGTTTTAAGCGTTGAACGCAGCTTGAAGGTGCTCTTCGGTGCTTTAGTTAGCAAGATGCCACAAAGCAGAGGGATCATCATAAGCAGAGACTGTTCTGAAAGCACCTCACCGTTGATGTAGCAAGAGATCAGTAGCGCAACCACTGGGAAGATAAGGAAACAAATGGATGCTTGGAACGGTGTCGAAACCTGACCTAGTTTGAAGTAAGCCACAATACCGCCGACACTCGCTACAAAACCTAGGTACACGACCGCTGAGATAGAATCCCAAGTGAAAGATTCTATGTTTACGTTCTCACCAACAGCCGATACAGCAAATAAGAACATCGCAGCAATAAAGCTTGGTACAGCGTTGTAAGTCAGTACTTCGATGCCTTTACAGTGTTTTTGAACTAACACGTACATTACCGCGTGAATTGCAACCGCAAGACCCAGGCAAACCGTACCGATAAAGTAGTCATCACCGCCCATTTGCATTTCGTTGCCAAGAATTAAACACAGGCTGATAACCGCGGTAACTAGGCCGAATATTTGATGTTTCGCTAAGCGTAGACCAAGGAATAAACCCGACATCAGCATCACAGCAACAGGCATATTAGCGAAGATAATCGAAGCCAAACCAGAAGAGATGTATTGCTCACCATAGATCATCAAAGTGAACGGAATCGCGAAATACATCAGTGCCACAATAAGTAGCCATTGACGCTTGCCCTTAGGGAACAGTAAAGGTTGATTGAAGGCTTTTGCTAATACTGCAAGCAGAGGGGCTGCAAGTAAAAAGCGCAGTCCAGTAGCAAAAATTGGTGGGATAGAATGCAATGCCACTTCCATAGCGAACCAAGTGGTTCCCCAAATTAAGCAAACAGAGACAAAAAGCAAGATAGTTAGCGACTTCGAATTCATGGTGACTACTCATTAATAATTATTTTAAATCATAGGCTTGTAGCGCCTTAATGACGTGGCACAGTATAAGGAGGTCGTCGGAGAAAAAGTTTGTCTTTTTGTCTCTAATTGAAATGAAATGTAGAAATTAAATCTCTAATATAACCAATGAGAAGTAAATATTTTTACCAATTGATATTTTAATAAAGTCATTGTTCTTTGTGAGGTTTAATTTTAGTTTAAGAATTGACCAATTTAGCGGCGCATAGTGATTTGGTTAAAATCAATCCAACCGTTCGCCAACTGCTCCACAGGGTTCACGGTTTTGGCATAATTGAGCTGCTGTTTAACGTGGAAAATTGGTCGATAGATTCCGAATGTGATCAATTGCGCTTCTATGTCTAGGAAGACAGGTTGTCGTTGTTGGTAATCGGTGATTTTCCAAAGCCGTTCAAGGCTTTCATCTCGCCACTGTTTTTGCTCATCAGTGAGGCAAACTTCTAATGCGATAGAACTTTGTAGCCACCCCATCCAACTGTTATCGAGGTTATCTGAAAACACTTCGCCGCTAATTAATATGTCAGCATCTTTTAGGTTATCTGGCTGACAAAATTCAGGGAACTCGAGCACTTGATATTCGCAGATAAAACCAAGTTCATTTAACCGATCACAATAGTGGCGAGCCATTTTTATGTGGTCAAACAGCTGATAGGTTAGGATCTTTAACGGTTGTTTAGGCTTGCTAAGCTGGTCAGCGAATTGTCGGGCCATTTGGAGTGGGCTTTGGTTATTCGCCGTTTCTATCTTTGGCTGTGTTGATTGATTGGACGTCGATAGCATCCCCTCGGCGTAGCCGACGGTGTCCAGAGATATGTCTTTTGCGATCCCTAGCAAACGTAGTAATTCACTCAGTGATTTAAGGTGTTGTGGGTTTGATAGCCAAGTGTGTCGATGTGGGTTTATCACAGCGTACTCGCACCCCTTTTCCCACTGTTCTATCTCGGCAAGCTCGTTTGAGATGGATGAGTGTTGGTAATGTGGGTGTGAGTGAACAATATCGCAGTGCATTTCATAGTCTTTGGCTTTATCACCAACATTCCAAATTTCTATACCGTCTACCCAAGGTCGGTGCCCATGGTAGGAGCTGAAAACCTCGAGTCTGGTTAGCCATTCGGACTGTTCCACCAATTTAAAGCTGCCGCTACCAATGATTTTCCCTCCCACTTCTTTGGCAACACCCGCAGCGGAGCACGATAGCAGTGATGGAAGGTAGCCTGTGTTGGCATTGATATCGAAACAGAGGTGGAGCGGATCGATAACAGTAATAGCGGAGATGCATTTAAATTGCTGACTATTGTGATGACTGCTGCCTATCAGACGTTGAAAGTGTGCTTTGACGTCTTGCGCTAGAATCGGTGAACCGTCATGAAAGACTAAGCCTTTGCGTAACGTGAAGTGCCAACGGTGCTCTGTTTGGTACCAATCAATGGCAAGATCACCATCAAACGACTGAGTTGACTTGTTGAAACGTAGTAAGTTACTAAAAAGGTAGCTAGTGATGTGAGCTTCAGTGCGTCGTGTGACTTTTATCGGGTCCAGACTGTGTGTCCCTCGATAAAAAGGGATTTGCAGAATATCTAGTTCAGTCGGCAAGCTTTGATAGCGGCTGATATAACCCAGTAGAAACTGATCCCGTTGTGATTCATCAACCAGCTCCAATGCTTGGTCAACTTTATTATCAGAGAGCAACTCATCTATTCGTACCTCAAGCTCACTGTCCAGGCTTTTTAATAGCGTGAGTGTGGGTAGGTTGCCTCTGCCAACTCCTGACTTCCAGTCAACCCAACCTTCGCTGACTAGCTTTTTGATCACCAATTGAGCGTTACGTTTGGTACAACCTAGCGCATTCGTTACTTCAGTTAAAGAGAGTGAAGTCGGTTGGTTAACGAGTACCCGAGAACGTAAAAATGCTAGAGCCTTCCAGTAATACATAAAGGTGAAATCCTTGTTTAATCTTTCTATTTTTCTTCATCTTTTAATCTCGATAATAGAGTTATTCGATTGTTTTTAAAAGGAATGAGAAATGGAAAGTGTAAAAGGTGCAGGGGCATCACCCTCTATTTGGAAAAGCTCAAGCTTTATTGTTTTGTTCTCAACAGCGTTCTTTGTTGCCTTTGGTACCAAGATTTATGACCTTGCTCTGCCCTTGTTGGTTTACGAGTTGACAGAGTCTTCAGAGATGATGGGTTGGATGAGAGCCGTCGAGTTTTTACCCAACCTACTATTAGCTCTGTTCATCGGTGTTTGGGTTGACAGGTTTAATAAAAAGCAGTGGTCACAATGCATGTTGATCGGGCAAGCAGCAGTATTGGTCGTCTCTTATATTGCAGTGAGATGGTTGCCGAACCCTTTGTACGCACTGTTTCCGTGCGCATTCCTGATGATGGCGTTTAACTATGGTTACCACAATGCGCGTATTGGGATGATGAAAAATGTTTTACCTCAGCACATGCAAAATACCGCCACCGCGAGAATGAGTTCTTTGTACAGTTTGTTAGAAACTGTTGGCCCAGTTTTGTCTGGGGGGCTGCTTTTATTGTCTGCGTTACATAACGTGTTTTTGCTTATTGCGGGGATGTATGTGCTAGCGTTTTGGCAGCTCAATAAGCTGGAATTCAAGCCATCAGCCCCCGTCGCTCAACAGTCGGTGCTGAGTGCGCTTAAAGAGGGTTGGTTGATCTTATATGCGAACAAAAACATGTGGCACATCACCTTGGTCGTAATGGTGATCAATACTACGGGTGCAATTTTCTGGATTCAAGCCATCTATTTTGCCAAAGCTGAATTAGCGCTCAGTCATATCGAGGTGGGTTACTTGATCGCGGCGTCTGGTGTCGGTGGACTATTAGGTTCTTTTACCGCTGATAAGGTTAGAAAGCGCATCGGGCTTGGCGTGCTGCTTATTTTATCTATTGTTTTAGAGGCGTTTGGATTCTTGTTCCCTGCATTGCTGAGTCAAAGCTATTTACTGCAAGGTATGACTTCAGCGCACATGGTTTTTATTGAAAAAGGCGTATTGATGATGTCGTTCTTGTGGGTGAGTGCGATTGGCGTATACAGCAGTATTTGTATTTGGAGCTATCGTCAAGAAGCATTCGAGGAAAAGCACCTTGGTCGTGTTGCTGGAATTACAGGGTCTTTGTTTAAACTCTTGATGCCATTTGGTCTGGCTGCTTCTGGATACTTGGTGACAATGTTTGGTTTGCCGGTACTCTTTGTCAGCTGTTTTGTGGCTCAAGTGTTGGCTGCCCTTGGGTTGATGATGACCAAGGTTCGATATATTGATTAGATTTAGGATTTGGCTTAAGTTTTGTAACGACCATTAATAAATAACGCGCCAATTTAAGGCGCGTTTTTATAGTTTAGTTTGCAGCTTTTACTGCGTAACGGGTTTGACTGTCTTGGACTGTCGGATTGCAAGAATCAGCTGTGGTAGCAGTGACATAATGATCATGCCTGTCATGAGTGAGTATTGTACCGCAGTGAAGGATTCGCCTATTAACACCATACCTGTCACGATGCCCGCTACTGGGTTGGCGATACCACCAAAGGTAAAATCAACCACAGTCATACGTTGTAGTAGCCATACATACATACCGTAACCCAGTGCTGTGTTTAGCCCAATTACCCAAACCAAGCCCATTGCGTTACGAGTATCGAAATGAGTCACAGCATTCACATAAGGTTGCGGATCGATGAAGGCATGAACGCCAGACGCGACAGACAAGATTGCACCGCCCAGAATCAGCTGCCATGTCAGCACCTTCCACCAGTGCATGCGATTACCCAGTGATTTGGTAATGCTGCTGCCAATAACGATACACATGATCGCGGCAAACATGGCACCTAAACCGATAGGGTTCAATGCGATTTGGCTTGGGTTGAATAGAATCCACGCCAAGGTGACCAGTCCAATACCTGACAAGGCTTGAATCAAATGTGGGCGCTGCTTTTTCACTACCCAGTGGAAGATCATTGCGAACACAGGCACAGAGATCATACCCACACCCGAAATCGCTGAAGGCAGTGTCAGTGCCATCACGAAGATCAAACCAAAGAAGGTCGCGATGTTGATCAGGCCTAGAGTGAAAATGATTTGCCACTCGCTTTTTTTCGGCAGTGTCGGTTTTACCGCTAGCAATAACAAACCAGCAGGTAATGCACGCAAAGCACCTAGTAATAGTGGTGGCCACTCCTGTAGCGTAAATTGCGTCACTGCATAAGTTGTTCCCCAGAAGAATGCGGGAATCATTGCTAATAATATGTTCATCTAAAATATCTTTACGTTAAGATAACTGTTGTGTGAACTGTATACTGAGAACTAGTGGTTGTAAAGTATCTTTATGTTAAACTAGTTTAAAGTAATCAGACTAATAACGGAGCTAGATTGCAAATGGATGCTATCGACCGCGTTGTAGAGCAATGGGCAAAGGAAAAGCCCGAATTAGAAACTGAGCCTATGGCAATGATGGGCCGGATTATGCGTATTGCCAAGTATATGGAGACGCAAGTTGCCGACCTTCATAAAAAATACGACATGAAATTGGGCGAGTTTGATGTATTGGCGACCTTGCGACGTTCTGGAAAGCCATACCGACTAACGCCTTCTGAGCTTATTGGGTCAATGATGCTGACATCAGGTGCGATGACTAATCGTCTTGATAAACTGGAAGCTAAAGGGTTAATCAGCCGCGAGCACAGTAAAGAAGATCGACGCAGCGTCAGCGTGAAATTGACCAAAGATGGTTTAGTTCTTATTGATGAGATGATGACTGAGCATGTCGAAATGCAGAAAAAACTGGTTAAGTCTTTATCGGCTAGCCAGAAGAAAAACACTAACCAACTCTTAAAAACTTGGTTGAGTGCCTACGAGTAGGTTCGCTTATCTCTTTTTAGATTCATTAAAAAACCGAAGCATAAGGCTTCGGTTTTCTTTTTTTAAGTTGTCTCTATTTCTGCATTAAGCTTGCAGCATCTCGTCGCTAAACAGTTCTGCGCAGCCAATTCCGTTGATGGCGCAGCTTTCATCTATGTCTGATATGTCGCCGCTGACACCAATAGCACCGATTACCGTTTTATCCTTGTCTCGAATCAGTAAGCCCCCTGGTACTGGCACCATGTTTCCATGTGCGAGTACATTCACGGCGGAGATAAATGCTGGCCTGTTGTCAGCATCTTGGGCGAGTTTTCTTGAGGAACACCCTAGTGCGAGTGCGCCCCAGGCTTTAGCAATGGCGATATCAGGTCGCATCATGCTGGAGCCATCTTGACGTTGCAGAGAAATCAGTTTGCCACCGCTGTCTAACACAGCAACAGTGAGGGGCTCTGTGTGAATCTTTTTGCCTGCTTTAAAGGTGCCATCTATGATGGTTAACGCTTGTTGTAGAGTCAAACTTCCCATGTTATCTCCTAATTTTCAGGGGCTTGGCTATTTCAAACAGAGCATTAATCAGTGCACTGTTTGAATCGCCGCAAGACGCCTAGCTGGATTCTTGCAAAAGCCCATAGCTGGGTAAAGTTAGGAAGGCAGCGAACTCTTCGGCGGTAGAAAGTTGGTAGAAAAGATCAGCCGTCTCTTCAAATCGACCTGCTGCATAGCGCGAGTCACCGACTTCGTGTTTTATTGTGTCTAACTCTTGGTAAAGCCAAGAGTGGAACAGTTGTTTGGTAAAGGTTTGGCCGTCATCGAGCGTGACGCCATGATGGATCCATTGCCAAATGTTGGCTCTTGAGATCTCCGCGGTGGCGGCATCTTCCATTAGTCCGTAGATAGGTACACAGCCGTAGCCTTGGATCCAAGCCTCGATGTAATACAACGCAATACGGATATTCTTGCGTACGCCGGCCTCGTCGCGGCTGCCTTCACATGGTTTAAGTAAGGTGTCGGCATTGATCGTGTGCTCAGGGCTTTGGAAATCCATTTGATTCACCTTGCCATCAAGGTGCTTGTCGAAGATCGACATCGCTAAAGCAACTAAGGCAGGGTGCGCGACCCATGTGCCATCGTGGCCGTTTTGCGATTCTCTTTGTTTGTCTTCAATAACCTTGGCGGTAACACGCTCCATCTCTTGTGGATCTTTTGCTGGAATGAAGGCTGACATGCCCCCCATCGCCAGTGCTCCACGAGCGTGACAAGTACGAACCAGCAGTTGGCTGTATGCGTTAAGGAATTCTTGATCCATTCCGATCCCGTGACGGTCTGGCAAGATACGATCTTTATGATTTTTCAGTGTTTTAATGTAGCTGAAGATGTAATCCCAACGGCCGCAGTTCATCGCAACGATGTGATCGCGCATGGCGTACAAGATCTCTTCCATTTGGAAAACGGCTGGCAGCGTTTCAATCAATACGGTCGCACGGATGGTGCCTTTTGCGACGTTGAAATAGTTCTCAGTGAAACTGAAAATGTCGTCCCACCATTGTGCTTCTTCCATGCTCTCAAGCTTTGGAATGTAGTAGTAAACGCCCAACCCTTGCTGCGCTCGTGATTGATAGTTGTGGAAAAAGTACAACGCAAAGTCCATCAGACAACCCGCAATAGGTTGATTGTTGAATTGAATCGATTGTTCAGGTAGATGGATTCCACGAGGGCGAGCGATTAACAACGCAGGGTCGCTGTTTAGCTGGTAGTTCTTTTGTTTCTTCTCATCGAAATAGCTGATGGTGCCTAAGTTGGCATCTCTTAAGTTAATTTGCCCTTCGACCATGTTGGCCCAAGTTGGGGAAGACGCATCCTCAAAACAGCACATGAAGACTTTCGCACCTGAGTTTAATGCGTTGATCACCATCTTTCTCTCGATAGGGCCTGTGATCTCTACGCGACGATCCAGTAGCTCTGGTGGCGGTGTTGCGACTTTCCACTCTTTATTCTGACGAATAGAGATAGTGTCCTTTCTAAAATTAGGTAGCTCACCATCATCATATTGCGCTTGTTTTGTGTCGCGATCATTTAGCAGGGCATGACGGCGATCTCCAAACTTGTTAACGATAGCTTCTAAGAACTTCAATGCATCTTTAGACAAGATCTCTTTGTACTCGGGGTTGTCCATATTCCCAAGTACCTGCATACACAGTGTTTCTTCTCTTTCTTTCACGTCATTCATCATTGCTTGTCTCCTTTACACAATACGATGTCATTTTGTATACAAAATGTTCTTTTTAACGGTATTTATATTGTAGAAATTGTAAACAAGCAAATGGTATTTAACATTTATTTATCATTTGATCTTTTTGTAATTTATTTTTACGTAAAGATATTTTATGTAAAGCAATGAATTGTAAGGTTTTCAGTCTTGTTTGCTGTTCAATAGGATAGGTTGATGTAACAAAATTGTTTCAAATTGGGCTTGATAAATGCTGAGGATGATTCATAGTACACAAAAGTTAATTTAATTGTATACAATCTGAGCTGGAGGTTCGAATGGCAATTATGAAAGCGATTGAAGCAGCGGTTGAAGTGCTTAAACGTGAAGGAGTAGACATCGCATTTGGTGTTCCCGGCGCAGCAATAAACCCAATGTACGCAGCAATGAAAAAACTCGGAGGGATCGATCACGTCTTAGCTCGACATGTAGAGGGTGCCTCACACATGGCTGAAGGTTACACACGTACGAATCAAGATAATATTGGTGTGTGTATTGGTACTTCAGGTCCAGCAGGGACGGATATGATCACAGGCCTTTATTCGGCATCGGCTGACTCGATCCCTATCCTATGTATTACTGGTCAGGCTCCACGTGCTCGCCTTCATAAAGAAGATTTTCAAGCGGTCGACATCGAATCCATTGCCAAGCCTGTCACTAAGTGGGCAACTACGGTACTGGAGCCAGCTCAAGTGCCACGCGCTTTTCAAAAAGCCTTTCACTTGATGCGTTCAGGACGTCCTGGCCCTGTGCTGATTGACCTACCTCTAGATGTACAGTTAGCCGAAATTGAGTTCGATATTGATACCTACGAGCCGCTTGAACCATACAAACCCAAAGCGACTCGCGAACAGGTTGAGAAAGCACTCACCATGATGGCACAAGCTGAAAAACCTCTGATTGTCTCAGGTGGTGGTGTTATCAACGCAGGCGCATCTGAGCTGCTGCAGCAGTTTGCTGAGATCACAGGTGTACCAGTAATTCCAACCTTGATGGGGTGGGGCTCTATCCCAGATGATCATGAGCTAATGGCGGGTATGGTGGGTCTACAAACCTCTCATCGTTACGGTAATGAAACCATGCTGAACTCTGACTTTGTATTTGGCGTGGGTAACCGTTGGGCCAACCGTCACACCGGCTCTGTCGATGTTTACACCGAAGGTCGTAAGTTTGTTCATGTCGATATTGAACCAACCCAAATTGGCCGCGTGTTCTGCCCTGATTTAGGCATTGTTTCAGATGCAAAATCGGCACTTGAGCTCATGGTTGAAGTCGCTAAAGAGTGGCGCGATGCAGGTAAATTACCAAATCGAAGTGGTTGGGTAGGTGAGTGTCAGGAGCGCAAATCGACCATGCTACGCAAAACTAATTTCGATGAAGCACCGATGAAACCGATGCGCGTTTATGAAGAGATGAACAAAGCATTTGGTCGTGATACTTGCTACGTCAGCACTATCGGCTTGTCGCAGATTGCCGCAGCGCAGTTCCTTCATGTGTACAAGCCTCGACATTGGATCAACTGTGGTCAGGCTGGCCCGCTTGGTTGGACAACACCTGCGGCATTGGGTGTGCGAGCTGCGGATCCGGATCGCGATATCGTCGCTATCTCCGGTGACTACGACTTCCAATTCATGATTGAAGAGCTAGCAGTAGGTGCCCAATTCAACCTGCCATATATCCATGTACTGGTGAATAACTCCTACTTAGGCTTGATTCGCCAAGCGCAGCGTCAGTTTGATATCGATTACTGTGTGCAACTGGCATTTGATAACCAGAATGCGCCAGAGCTTGAAGGCTACGGTGTTGACCATGTTGCTGTTGTTGAAGGCCTTGGTTGTAAGGCGATTCGTGTTCGCGAACCAGACCAAATTGCAGCAGCGTTTGAGCAAGCCAAAGAGCTCATGAACAAGCACAAAGTGCCTGTGGTTGTTGAGCTGATTTTGGAGCGCGTGACCAATATCTCTATGGGCGTAGAGATCAACGCCATCAATGAATTTGAACCGCTTGCGGAAAGCAGTAGCGATGCACCAACCGCGCTAGCGTACAAGTAATCACGAAGTAATGTGTGTCCGTAGAGCGAGATTGAGCTCTACGGAAAGCCTCCAATAGAGCGAGGCTTCACCAAACCACGTTAGCTTCACCAAACAAAGAGTAAGGACAGAATCATGGCAAAATTTGCAGCAAACTTGTCAATGTTATTCACGGAAGTTGATTTTATGGACCGTTTTGAAGCCGCCGCAGAAGCAGGTTTTCAAGGCGTCGAATACCTTTTCCCATATGCCTTTGATGCGGACGAGATTAAACAAAAGCTTGATGCTAATAATCTAGAGCAAGTGCTATTTAACTTGCCTGCTGGGGATTGGGATGCAGGCGATCGTGGTATTGCGGTTGACCCAGCACGCGTTGAAGAGTTTCAAGCGGGCGTGCCTAAAGCGATAGCTTATGCCAAGAAACTGGGCTGTAAACAGATGAACTGTTTGGCGGGCATTGTCCCACAGGGAGTGACTCCGCAAGACGCTCAGGCAACCTTTGTGATTAACCTCCACTATGCCGCAAATGCTCTGGCTGCCGAAGGCATTAGCTTAGTGATTGAAGCGATTAACACGCGCGATATTCCTGGCTTTTTCCTGAACACCACAGAGCAAGCGAAAGCCATCATTAAAGAGGTGGCGAGCGATAATCTTTCTATCCAATACGATATCTATCACATGCAGATTATGGAAGGCGATCTTACGCCGACTATGCAGCAGAACATCGGTCAAATCGCTCACGTGCAGTTGGCTGATAACCCTGGTCGACACGAGCCGGGAACCGGAGAAATCAATTATCCATTCGTACTTAGCTACCTTGATGAGCTTGGCTATCAAGGTTGGGTTGGCTGCGAATACAAACCGAAAACGACAACGACCGAAGGCCTTGGTTGGCTGAACCAGTACCGTTAATTGCGCCTGGTAACCCTCAAACGTTAAGGAGAACAACATGTCTAAAATTGCATTTATCGGAACTGGCATCATGGGTAAACCTATGGCGAGTAACCTTCAAAAAGCGGGTCACGACTTGATTCTGTCGGATCATTTCAACGCAGCACCTGCTGAGTTGGTTGCAGCAGGCGCAACGGTTTGTCATTCCCCAGCCGAAGCCGCAGAACAGGCAGATGTCATTATTCTTATGGTGCCGAACACCCCTCAAGTAGAAGAGGTGCTGTTTGGTGATAACGGTGTCGAGCAAGGTCTTACTGCTGGTGGGGCAACGGGCAAGCTAGTCATCGATATGAGTTCTATCTCACCTATCGCGACTAAAGCCATTGCAGCACGCATCAACGAAGGTGGTGCATCATATCTTGATGCTCCGGTTTCAGGTGGCGAAGTAGGCGCGATTAATGCGGCACTTACTATTATGGTGGGTGGTGAGCAGGACGCTTTTGATAAAGCTCGACCTCTATTTGAAGTGATGGGCAAAAACATCACGCTGGTGGGTGATAACGGTGCTGGCCAAACGTGTAAGGTTGCCAACCAGATCATCGTAGCACTGAACATTGAAGCGGTCTCTGAAGCGCTAGTGTTTGCATCAAAAGCCGGTGCTGATCCAGCGCGAGTTCGCCAGGCGCTGCTGGGTGGCTTTGCTAACTCAAAGATCCTTGAGGTGCACGGTGAACGCATGGTGGAAGGCACATTTGACCCTGGCTTTAGAATCTCGCTTCATCAAAAAGATCTCAACCTAGCGCTAACGGGGGCACAAGAGCTTGGGGTTGCACTGCCAAACACGGCTAATGCTCAAGAGCTGTTTGGTGAGTGTGCCGAGATGGGCGGTGAAGGCTGGGATCACTCAGCGCTTATCCAAGCGATTGAGAAACGTTCTGACCACTCGATTCGCTAACCTCTTTTTAATGATGAATACGGGCTAGCATCGCATGTAATGTCGAATCGTGAATCTACTTTGCGCCTCGACAGCACGTCAATGAGTTAGCCCCCCAGTTTCAAACAGTTTGTTTATAAATCGCGTAGTTTCGTCTCCTTTTATACGCGTTCCCGATACGAGGCAAAGGTTGAAGTTGTTCCTTTCCAACTTAATCTTAGCAGGCACCCTTTCGCCTTGTATTGGGGTTCTTTTTTCCTCCGTCAACTAAGGAGTGGCTGATGGACATTGATGCTAAGCAGTTTCTGCAAACCCTTTTCTCGAGTGCTGTAAACCAGGCACTACCCCAAAATCACATCGAACCTTTTCTCCCTCAAGACATATTTTATCGCTCGGCAAATCAAGCTGGGCGAACTGTCGTTATCGGGGCAGGGAAAGCGGCAGCATCGATGGCCGCTGAATTGGAAGCCGTATGGCAAGCCAAGAAACAGCAAGACCTTGCGCTACGTGACTTAGAAGGTTTGGTTGTGACTCGTTATGAACACCTCGCGCCATGTGAGTACATTGAGGTGATTGAAGCGGCGCACCCAGTTCCGGATGCGATGGGGCTTGAAGTCAGTCACCGGATGTTGGAGTTGGTGAGCAACCTAAGTGAAGACGACACCGTGATATGTCTCTTATCGGGAGGTGGCTCCGCATTACTGAGTCTGCCTGGTGGCGATATTAGCTTGGCAGAGAAGCAACAAATCAACAAAGCACTACTTAAATCTGGCGCAGCCATTGATGAGATGAACTGTGTTCGTAAACATCTATCTTCGATAAAAGGCGGCCGACTTGCCAAAGCAGCGTATCCAGCAAGAGTGGTGTCATTGGCGATTTCGGATGTACCGGGTGATGACATCAGTGTGATTGCATCAGGACCAACCGTACCGGACACCACCACGCGCTTTGATGCCCTCGCCATATTGGAACGCTACCAGATAGAAATACCTAACTCGGCATTTGAATGGCTGAATAACCCAGAATCTGAAACCATCAAGCCAGATGACATTTGTTGGAAAAACGCTGAGCACCATATTATCGCGACTCCAATGTCTGCTCTTGAATCAGCGGCGGCAGAGGCTGAAGGTTTAGGTATTCCTGCGTATGTGTTGAGTGATTGTATCGAGGGTGAGGCGAGAGAAGTGGCGAAGGTGCACGCAGCATTAGCCAAGCAAGTTGCTAATAATAAGCACCCTTTCGAGACTCCTTGTGTATTGCTTTCAGGTGGTGAAACAACAGTAACGGTTAAAGGAAATGGTCGTGGTGGGCGCAATTGTGAGTTCCTTTTAAGCTTGTACAACGAACTGAAAGGGCAGGACAACATATTCGCTTTGGCCGCTGATACGGACGGTATTGATGGTGTGGAAGACAATGCCGGAGCATGGATAACACCAGAAACTTGGCAAAAAGGTACTCGCTTATCACTCAAAGCCGATGATTATCTAGAGGCGAATAATAGTTATGACTTTTTCAAGCAAATAGGCGTTCTGCTGACGACAGGGCCTACTCTGACTAACGTCAATGACTTCCGTGCAATATTGATTCTTTAGCAACCGGATAAAAGGGTCGCTCCACTGTGCATGTGGCGGCCATTTTTTGTTGTCAATGCGGTGACCTTGAGTTCTTGAATTATCTTCTGGACTAATGAAGCACGTTGATTACTATGGTTTAAGTAATGAGCTGTAAAGGAAGTCATATGTCTAGGATCAGACAAAAGAATCAAGATTTAATCATCGAAGTGGCGTGTGAACAATTCGCTACTCATGGTTATGCCGCAACCAAAATGGCGGATATCGCGAAGGCGGCCGACATTCCCAAACCCAATGTATTCTATTACTTCAGCTCGAAAGACAAGCTCTACAATGCCGTTCTAGAAACCGTCACGCAGCCGTTACTTGAAGCCTCTCGTCCTATTGAAGAGCTGAGTGATCCCGTAGAAGCCCTATCTCAATACATTCAAACTAAGTTAATCATCTCACGCGACCACCCACACGCTTCTAAAGTGTTTGCCAATGAAGTGATGTCAGGTGCTAAAGTGCTTCCGAAAGAGATCGGTGATGAGTTGTATAAGCAGTCACAGATGATCCTTGATAAGTTCTCGACTTGGTCGGTAAAAGGGCTGATGGACGACGTACCTGCGCATCACCTGATGTTTACCATTTGGGCTGCGACTCAAACCTATGCGGATTTTGGCTGGCAGATTTGCAGTGTTATGCAGAAAGATAAGCTCGATGACAAAGACTACGAAGAAGCCGCTGAGTTTATCACTCAGTTAGTGATTAAAGGTTGCGGTGTTAAAAGCTGAAACATTTGATTTCTCGCAGGAACTGGTACATAGCTAAATTTGACGTTTGGTCAGCCCAGGGGCTAACCACTATCTTTGAGTGTTAAGGTATTGTTTCGACGTCGCGAGTACAGTAAGGATACTACTATACTCGCATCAATCGTAACGCATAGGTTTAGGCTTGGTTAATGACATTCTTAATTATACCAACAGCCTTTACAGTGGCACTGACTGCAACAGCAGTAACCCCTACATCAGATGCGGTTGATTCTACTGAAGTTAAATCAATCGACCCTGCAATTTGTTCAATATTTTCTGTAGCAGCGGCTAGTACTTCATAAGGCACAAATGGCAACGTTAGTAGTATTAATAGATGTTTAATTTTCATGGTATCCATCCTTTTCTGTTAGCGGTGATGTTTTGTTTTCTTCCACCATTTCGCGAATTGGCATTGCACACGTAATCCCTTTTTCATTTACCCCCTTCACTAGTTTGATATAAAAATCCTGCTCAACCACTCTTATTTTTTCCCAACGGTCTCGATATATTATTTGTTCACTCTGGCTCCATTCTTTAACACACATCCAAAATGAAACAGGGAAGCATGCTTCTCCAAATCCTTCGAAGCGCACGCCACAGTCGTTATATAGCTCAGGATGTTCGGTACATATTTTTTTCATCATGTCTATGACTTCATTAATTTCATTATGCTTGGTTTTATGATGCAGTCGAATACTCCCCGATAGTAAGTAAAAGCCTCTTTTGTCTATATTTCTGACAGGACTATCCATAAATATTTTATTAGGGAATGTTAAGTGTTCCCCGCCAAACTCTTCTAAAACTGTACATCTAAGTCCGATATGATGTACGGCTCCTGTATTTCCATTAATACAAATCCAATCTCCTGTTCTGAATGGTTTTTGAACCAGTAACATTATTCCAGCGATAATGTTTGCCACTGCGTCCTGTGCAGCAAATGCGATTGCCATACCTCCGATCCCCAAACCAGCGAGGAGAGCGAATGGATCATGACCTGCAGTGCTTATTGCTATCATTATTCCGTTTAATGATGTCAAAACAACCGCGATCAGACATATAAAATCGACAAGAGAGCTGTCAAAGTTGTAAGGATTTTGAGTGAGTTTTCTGTGAAAAAATGTAGAAAATAAAACTCGTAACATCCTAACGAGTAAAAAAGTGAGGCTGAGTACAAGCAAAACATTCAAAGTGAGCTTAATCTGAGGGTAAATATCTGATATTAAGTCTTTGCTGCTATCAATCAGCATAGTAAAGGCTGTTAAAACAATCAGTAGGATTACTGGGATACGCAGACACTTGTATGTTTCCGAAGTGTAGACATAACGGAGAATTCGCCATAGTCTCAAGAAACGAGCGAGGCGAAGAATGGCCATGTCACCCAACCATCCAATACCACCACTTAAGAAAGGTTCAATGAGAACCGGGATACTCAGTATTACTATTAAAAAGTCTAATTTATTCCAATTATCAGAAAAGTAACCCTTAGTACCCAAATCTGTCCATTTGACACCAAGTTCCACTGCAAAATAGAGCACGCAAACGAAGTCTACCCAAAGAATCCAATAGCCTATAGTTTTTGGTAATGTTGGTGTTGTTTCAAGTGCGACCATCACAACAGCATTGATGAAGATAACAGATAACACGATCGCTTCATGGGTCATAAATTTTAATGCGCTTTTTATTATCATATTCCTATCTCATTTTCATTTTGACTCTCAAATTTGAATTTATTGAACCAACGCTATAAGACAAGGCAGCATAAAAACAAACCCACATAAAGACCCGACTAAGAAACTTATTACTTCCATAAATTCACCTCCGATGGAATTTTGCAATATTTGAGCCAAAATAAGTTCAGAAAACTAAGTTAATGTTGCATTGCCATTGGTTGCATTGCTTGGGCTGTTGATACCATATTAGGTTTCCCTTTTAGGGGAGAAATTTTTCTATTTAACTGGATGCTAGTTACTTAATCGTGATGGAGAAAAATACTAGTTTTAGGAAGACATCTCGGATCGATTTTTGCTTTATTCGTATATTTAGCCTTGGTGGAAGTGTTATGTCCCAAATCAAATTAGATGTAAAAAAACAACACGATGAAAACATCCAGTTTGATGATTTCTGTCAGAGTTATTTAGGTGGATTTGAAGATAGTATAGGAGGCGATAGCAATGTCTTACTTGCAAACTCTTTAGACAGGTTAGCAATAGCTTTAGAGAAAAACGGGCAAGATATAGAATCGGTTCAATTGGTAAATGAAGCCTTTTTCTTAGGCTTTTTCCTCGTAATCTTCTGCGGCTTGCTTGCGCTACCTATTGTTACGTTTATTCGAGTTCTTAAGGGGTAGTTATGATTACACTTATTTACGGAAGACCTGGAACTGGAAAAACCTATGAAGCCGTGAAGTATCATATTTTACCGAACCTTAAACTTGGTAATAAAGTATTCACTAATATTCCTATCAATGTATCGAGTGAATATCTTACAGTAAATGAAACTCCTGAAATTTTTGATATTGTTAGATTAATTGATTCTTCAGACGTTGAGTTGACTTTCGTGTTGGATGAATTTCAATTTTTGTTAAAAGAAGATGAAGATGCTTGGTTCCAACTTTTGGCACAACATCGTAAGTTCAGAACGGATTTTTTTATTATCACTCAATCCCCGCTCTCGCTGTCTGAAAAGATGCAAGATTTAATATCATTTTCACATAAAATAACGCATAACCCCTTCTTTCTTAAGAAGTGGAGTTATATAAAGAAAGTTTATGACGGTGTCCCTACGCTAGAACGTGTCGTTGTGCTGTCATCCAAACTGAGATTTTATAGTAGAAAGACGTTTTCGAATTATAATTCTTTTTATCAACGAGATTATGTAAAAACTGGAAACCTTTTTCACTTTGACAACAAAAGCAACATTATGTTTTGGCCTGTATTAGCTGCTATTACGCTCGTATTTTTAATTTATAATTTTTCTACAGAACGAGACTTTAAATTAAAGTCTTATATTAGTCACTCTAAAGCCCATGTAAATTTAGAAGAAAAAAAAGACATACCTGTAACTTCTGACAAAGAATTAAAAACTGAAACTCCTAAAAATATAAGTAACGAAAATGAACAGGAAGTCGGTATAGAAGAGAGCTATAGTGACATGTCGCTAATCAACCTATTGTTTAACTCAAAGATTATTATTGATAGTTGGTATGTTGATAGAGGCGAAAAAGTCACTTACTTTGAAGTTGAACAAAACAAAACTTCCTTTAAGTTAACTTCTAATAATATGATTTTTAAAAAAATAGAAATTATTAACTACGAAGATTGTTTATTGGTATTTCAGTATAAGAATCAGGTCAAAGTCATAACTTGTCCTCCAAATGAGTAGTTTATAAAAATTAACACACTGTGTTTACGGTTCTTACTATCTAGCTTGAATCATAGTTGAAGAAATCCCTTTCTATACCTAGAATAGGGATTTCCACCGGTTTATGCGTAATAATGCTTGCCCTCAGATAGCTTAAGGGGGGGCTTTTTGTGTTTCATGTTATCCTTCTTCACTATTCCGACTAATTAGAACAACTGTTGCCATTCGGGATACCACTGCCTAAGAACTCAACCCTAATTTGCTCGACATCTTTTAGGTATAGGTTGTTGGCTTGGTCTGCCTCATCGAAGTTGTTGAGGGTGACATTCCATGTCGAGAATGGAGTGGGTTGGAAGTACGCATATTCGAACTTATTCGCCACTGCGCCATCGGTGATGATGCTAACGTCATTGGTGGTTGGATCATCCAAGCGGTAGTAAAACGCTCGCGAGACCGGGTTAGAACTGAATTGGTAATCCTGATCCTGATAGCGGTCTGCATAGTTACCTGAACTCGATATTCCAAGGTTGAGCTGCTTGCCATAAGGTAAGTTTTCCCCTTCTAAGAACACACGTACTGTAGAGAGTCTGACTCGGTCGAATGAACATAATTGTGCCTGCCCTAATGGAATAGTGAAGTTCAACTCGCCAGTGGTTGCGAAGCTATCGAGTTGCTCTGGGCTAGAGATGGTGTAGTTGTCGATAGTGAAGTCTTGTGGTGCTGGCTGGAATGAAGAGAGTGCATTCACATACTCACTTTCTATGGACGCGAGGTCAAACTGGTAGTCCAAGTAACTTTTATTCAGCGAAGGTGTTATCTCACTTGGTTTCAATGCCCAGTATTCGTATGCCTGAACATAGTTAGACAAAGCCACATACATTGGTCGTTTGAAGTGCATTAGCACTCGTGAAAGCTCACGCTCGATGGAGTCGAAACCTTCGCTGTCTACCTGATAACTCTCAATGGCGTCACTCAATCTTTGCTGTTGATTAGCGGTGACGTTCTTGGTCAATAGTAGGTCGACGAGTTTGGCTTGCTCTTGTGCAAAATTAAGCTGAGTGGTGTTAATTGCTTTGCCTAATAGCACCTGTTTTTCAAGTTCGACTAAGTATTGTCTCGCGCCTTTAATTCCCAAGCTATCAGCAAGTCTTAAGTTACTGCGGATCTCGGTGATCATCAGATCCCAGGCCAGATTACTCTCATTCAAAGTCGGAATATTAAAGTTAAAGCCATCCATCGCTTCGGAGATTTTATGAAGTTTGATGGTCGATTTCACATCGGCGGTGAGCTGCGCGATGCCCGAAATAGTCTTGGTAACGCTATCAATGATCCCCGTGACTGTCTTGATATTGGTGACTAAGTTTTTCGCTTTATCCAGTGCTTCTGGCGTTTTAGCCAATTGCTCGGTGAGGTCGTTCACACCAGATAGATTTCCTGTGAACACACCGCTGACGGCACTGCCAATCTCTGCGATGGCTTTGAAGATAGCCAATGCTGCATTGAGCTCTTGCTGAGTTTTCCAGTTTTCTACACCGACTAAGTAAGTGGTTCTTGCACTCAGTGTCACAAGTTCTTGAGCTTTGTATTGGCTGTCGATTTCGGTCAGGCTGTCGCCTATTTTGTCTATGTTAGATTGGGTTTGAGTGATGATCGAGTCTTGTGCTCTGAGAACGTCTTCAACGTTATCGAGTGCTAACTTCGCAGCTTCAATCTTGTCTTCGATCACCGTACTTCTGTCTTGAATGATATCCCACTGTGCTTGATACGCGATCATTGCATTCAGGTAAGCTTCGTATTTGCCTTGGTAGAGCACCTTGTCGAGATAAGGCACATAGTTACTTTCTTTAGTGCTGAAACTAATGAACTGTTTAAATGCAACGGTTTGGAGGTATAGATCTGAAAGGATAGGGTCATCTTCCACCACTGAGCCTGCGTGACGCAAACTCTGCTCAATCCAGTTAATCAGTTCGAGGCTAAGCTCTGGATTCGTGTCGAATAAGCTGGAAGCCATATCAAAAGAGCGGTTAACAATGTCGGTAAAAGGTGTGGTCGCTAGTTTCATTTGCCCAGTAATGTTCGAGTCGATGGTGGTTCTGCGGTAGTGTTCTCCTGCTAATGCCACAGAGGTTCCATCGCCATCTTCTGCTGAAAGGGCATCTCGTGTAATGCTGCCATCGTTTTGGAAAGCGAGGACATTAATTGGAGTGTCGATCTGTCCTGCAATCACAGTCACTGATGCCGCAGCGCCTTGTTGCCCGAGAACGAAAGTCGGGGCGCCTTGTCCGACAATTTTACGAGCAAAAATGAGAATGTTTTGGTTATTCACCACCAAGTTGAAGTTTTCTGGAACCTCAATGGTATCGGCAAAAACGACGATCTTGGAGGGCTTAGTCACGTAAAGGTTCTGCTCTGCAATCCAGTCACTGAGGTTGATGTGGAGATCCGACGTAGAGCGAGAGATAACATCGACATCGGAATAGGCAGATTGAACCCAAGTTGGGTATTCGGTGGAATTAGGCAAGTTATTAAGCTCTAGCCAGTCACTAGCAAAAGCTTGTGGAGATAATGAAAGAGAAATAATAATCGGTAGAATTCTCATATTAATGTCCTGTCGAAATGAGTATTAGCCAAATTTTGGGTAGCAGAAACCAACACCTTATTTTCCATAAGGCGTGGTGTTCTGTTGTTGTTTTGTTTTTATTGGTCTTGCTGGTTTAACTTATAGCGAGGCGTCGCTTTGCCGAGCTATTTGTCGATGGGTATGGACTACTCCATTTCTTGAATATAAGCATTGTTTGCAAATGCCTTGGCTTTCTCGCTGATGTTATTCCAGTTCATTTCTGCAACCGATGTATTGGCTAATGCGCCGATAGCACCAAGCATTGCGTCGTCTTTCATGATATCGGCATTGTTTTGAGCTTCATCTAATGCAGCAAGCAGTGATGTGAAGTCGGTATTCATTTTCTGCCAATTTAACTTCAGCTTATTAATATGTGGGATAGCATCTTCAATTTGCTGAGATATAAGATCAATGCTTTCTGAAGAGCGATGGTAAGAGTTATATACCTTTTGTGTGTAAGACAATTGTTCTTCTAAATCTTTAACTTCATTTTGCAGTTCATTGCGCAGCTTACGTGCTTTCTCCGCTTTATCTCCGTAGACGCCCATGATTGGCACGGCGACTAAAGGGAACCACGCGTAGGTGACGGCAGTAGAGGCAACCGTGACATAGTGCGTGTAGTCTTTGTTGAGTTGTGCGATTCGGGCATTGATGTCGTTCACTTGCTGTTGAAGTACGCTGCCATCATCTGTTAGATACCCGTTATGAGTCCCTTCCAACACTTCAAGTTGTAGCTTTTGTGTGTCTAGTTGCGCAGAAAAGTCCAACAAGTTGTCACCCACATCGGACACCTCTTGCTGGTATCTCAATGAAAAGTTTTGCAGGCTTTTCAGATAAGCAATCGCCATTTTTCGGTTGCGTTCAACAGCCTCGATATCTTCTGGTAACGGTGAAAATGCTTTTGCCAACATCTCATTAAGGGCGTCGCTTAAAGGATTGAGCATGTAGTCTTTGATTTGTACATAGTTCGCTAGGCTCAATGAGAGGTTCACGATGCTTGGGTACAGGTCTTTTTTCCAGTAGAAAGCGGTGTCATGGATATTGGAATATTGCTGAACTAAAGCTTGGAAGTTAGAAAAAGGGATGTCGTTAGGAATGCTAAAAGCCGATTTCATGCTGGCTTCTGTGACGGGCAGTGCCAGTGCTCCCTCGACATACGCTTGAATCTGATACCACTCTTGCTGTTTGAGGATGAAATTGTCGGTTTCTAGATCGATAAAAACGCCATTTTCACCGGTGATCGTATCGTAGGTGATTTGAGGTATGTTCTGTTCGGCTGACGCCTGATTAACTTGAATTGGCGCTGCTTGAGAAGTGAAAGCAAAAGAGGAAAGCAGTCCAATCGAGATCGAAGATAATACCAGCGTTCGTGTGATTTTTTTCATGTTTTATCCCTGTTAGATTTGTTATTAGCTTTTCTAGAGACAATAAAATCCCCTACCATGAAAATGGTATTTCTATATATTTATGCGGGTTTATTGAATTGTTTATATTCCCATTCTTGTATTTATTTTGTGGGTTTTAAATATGCTCTCCATTAATATGTTTTTTGTTTTTATAAGGTTTGGTCAATCTATAGCAAATTTATAATGAAAAGTTCTATTTGGATCACATATTTGAATCCGTATTGTTTGATTGTTGATCTATTGAATTTAGTGATATTTAAATCATTAGTTTCTATTCTTTATTCAGGCTATATCTAGAAAGGCGTCGGAGATTTTCATTCTATTCACCAATGATTTAAATGATAGAAATGTAATTATCATAATTGTTGTGATTATTACTAAATCTGTTGATTTAATTGATGTTTATATAATTAGAACGAGTGTTTTAAATTTGACCTATGCCAAATAAATAATAGGTTTAATATTTAGCTCTAATTAAATTAGCCATATTTAAATTAGCCACATTTAAATTAGTAATTATTAAATTAGTGATATTAATTATAGAGTGGATTTTGGTTTAATATTTAGGGGAAGAACAACCAATAGGACGGCGTATTTAACAGTCAGAATTGAATTTTTATTAGTAGTAAGGAAGCTTGCCCATCATAGTGAGGTACACACTGTTTGATGGACAAGCATTGGCGTTAGTTATTATTCATTGCCAGTTTTCCTAGTTTCATTGCAGCGGTGTGGTGACGGTGCATTAGCTGCCCCATGTCTATGCCGATCACCGAACCATCGTTAACTCGCCATTTTCCGGCAACCATTACTTTGTCCGCTTGTGGAGCGCCGCAGAGTAGTAGTGCTGCAAGTGGATCGTGGCTGCCAGAGAAACGAATGTCATCAAGCTTGAACATCGCGATGTCGGCTTGTTTACCGACCTCTAGCGTACCAATGTCGGTTCTGCCCATTGCGGCTGCAGAGCCGGATGTCGCCCAGCGCAACGCATCAAAGTGTGAAACATTGGCAGAGCCATATTGCAGGCGCTGTAGATACATCGCCATGCGAACTTCAGCAATCATATTGGAGCCGTCGTTTGACGCTGAGCCATCAACACCTAGCCCGACTGTTACGCCAGCCGCCTCAAGGTCGTTGTTCTTACAAATACCGGAAGCCAACATCATGTTAGAAGTTGGGCAATGGCTGATACCAATGCCCGCTTTACCCAAGCGCTTGATCTCTTCTGGATTGAAGTGAATACCATGAGCAAGCCAAGTGCGTTCATTGAGCCAGCCGACATCCTCTAGGTAGTCGACAGGGCGTAGGCCAAACTTCTCAATACAGAAGTCTTCTTCGTCTAAGGTTTCGCACAGGTGGGTGTGCATCATTACGTTCTCACGCTCACTGATCTTGGCGGTCTCTTTCATCAGATCTGTGGTGACCGAGAATGGCGAACAAGGCGCGAGTGCGATTTGAATCATCGCCCCTTCATCACGCTGGTGGTAATCACGAATCAAGCGTTGGCTGTCATCAATGATGGTTTGTTCGGTTTGAATGGTGTGTCGTGGAGGTAGTCCACCTTCATCTTCCCCAAGGCTCATGGAACCGCGAGTGAATATCGCCCTTACGCCCAATTTCTCTGCCGCCTCGACTTGTAAATCAATGGCGTGTTCAAGCCCGTTTGGCAGCAAGTAATGATGGTCCGACGCTGTAGTACAGCCCGACATCATTAACTCGACAAGCGCCAGCTCAGTAGCAAGGCTCATCATCTCAGAATCGAGGTTCGCCCAAACTGGGTAGAGGCTTTGTAGCCAATGGAAGAGTTCTTTATTGAGTGCGCCGGGGTAGGCACGCGTTAAGGTTTGATAGAAGTGGTGGTGCGCATTGATAAGCCCTGGTGTTACAACATGACGAGAGGCGTCGACGCTGTAATCTACGGGTAAGGTCGGCTCTTTGTGTTTGCCAACCAGCTCAATGATTTTATTACCTTTAATGACAATGCCGCCTTCTGCATCAGCTAGTGAGCCAGTGTAGATTGCGAGAGGATTCTTAATCCAGATGGTTTCCATTCATAGTAGTCCTTAGCCATCTCAGCCTTTTCAGGGAAGAGGGTCTTTATTTGGTATTTGTTGTTAAAAGATAAATTCGAATCAAGGGCGTGAAACATTCAGTGTTCTCATTACGCCCGTGATTCTACGGAAATCGGTTTTACGCTAGTTCGAGAATCAGTTAGTTCGTTTTTGGCTCAGGGTTATCTGATGCCGTTTGAACGTCAGTTTCTGTTGTTGCTTGTTGAATCTCTAGCTGCTCGTTTGAGTGTAGTTCTTCTTCAGCTTGTTCTTTCATTTCTAGCTCAACTTGCGCTTGGCTTTCGGCTAACGCTTCTTGTTCTTCTGCGCGTGAAGATTTAGGCAATACAAGGTTAAGAACAACCGTCATGATGGTGCCAGTCGTAATGCCAGAGTGCAGGAAGTTCGCTAAATCGTGTGGCAAGTGTTGCAGCAATCTTGGTTCGAAGGTAACGGCCAAACCAGATGCCAAACCTACACAGATTACCAAGGCATTTCGCTTGGTGTCTGCGGCTTTGATCAACATGCGGATACCCGCGTAAGCAATCATTCCGAACATCACAAAGCCCACACCACCCAAAACGGGTTTAGGGATCGTGACGGCAATAGCGGCTAATTTGGGGAATAAACCGCCTAAAATTAGTAAACCACCGGTTGCGGCAACCACGTAGCGACTTGCTACCCCTGTGATACCGACAATACCAACGTTTTGGCTGAATGAAGCGAGTGGCATTGCAGTGAGAATCGACGATAAGGTACTGCCGATACCATCACCCAGTAGCCCACGTTTTAGGTCTTTACCGCTGACTTGTGTTTGACAGTTGTTGCCAAGCGCCATGAAGTCACCTGTTGCTTCAGCGATAACCACGATGTACACCAAACTCATACTGATGATGGCACTGATTGAAAAGGTAAAGCCATATTTAAAAGGTTCAGGACCGCCAATCCAAGCCGCAGAGCCGATTTGCTCAAGGTCGACCATGCCGAGTGATAAAGCCACAATGTAGCCGCCTGCTAAACCGATCACGATAGCGGAAGCCGCAACCGCGCCTTTACAGTAAACCGATACACCAACCACAATACCCAGTGAGACAAGTGCTAGGAACAATTTAGGTAGTGTGGCGAATTGTTCGGTGTTGGCAGGAGAGTCTCCGACCCAGTTCATGGCAACCGGTAAAATGGTTAAGCCGATTAAGGTAACCACCACACCACTTACCACGGTTGGGAACAGCTTGCGAACCTTGTCCATGTAGAAACTGGCACCGATTACCACGAACGAGCCGATTAGCGCTGAGCCCATAATGGCGGCTACGCCACCTTCGTTACCGATTGAAATGGCCACCCCTAAAAAGGCGAAGCTTGAACCCATTACAACGGGCAATCGAATACCGACAGGTCCGAAACCAAGACATTGAGCGACGGTCACAATACCGGATGCCAATAGTGCAGCATTGATCAGTGAAACGATCTCTGTGTTAGGTAGGCCAATAGAAGCGCCGACAATAAGGGGAACAGCGACGATGCCACCAATCGAGGCGAGCATGTGCTGTAATGCGAGTAGAAGGGTTAGCCCGTGAGGCGGTCTTTCATTAAGGGTGTACAGAAGTTTCATTTGATATTCCTCTGCCTGCGTTGCCGTTTACAGGCGATTGGCGTCAAATAATGACTTCTACAAACTGCGTAGGGTCATAAAAAAGGTGCACTGAATCGGTAGGGGGTATGCTCTCGTCATCGATGTCATTAGCTTTCTTAAAAATGTTGTCGTTGCTTGGCTAGCGAGCGAGCCAAGCAACGTTTCTGAACGTTCCATGCCGAACCATTCAGGAGAGATAGGATTAACCGATGAACACTAGCTTGGCGATGAAGATAGCCGCTAGGAAGTACATCGAAATCGAGACGTCTTTTGTTTTACCTGTCGCCAGTTTCAGCACTGTGTAGGTAATGAAACCGAGTGCGATACCATTCGCGATAGAGAAGGTCAGAGGCATCATTAACGCTGTAATGGCTGCGGGAGCACCGTTGGTGAAGTCTTTCCAGTCAACGTGCTGCATGCTGCTCATCATCACGAACGCCACATAAATCAGAGCGCCAGAGGTTGCGTAAGCTGGGATCATACCTGCAAGTGGAGATAGGAAAATTGCCGCTAAGAACAATGCACCCACCACAATCGCAGATAGGCCTGTTCGTGCTCCTGCTGCAACACCAGCTGCACTTTCTACATAACTGGTTACTGGCGGACAACCCACACACGCACCTGCCACGCTTGAGATACTGTCGGCTTTAAGCGCTTTACTCAGACCTTCGATCTTACCCGTCTCAGGGTTCGTCAGATTTGCACGCTCAGCCACGCTCATCAAAGTACCCGCGGTATCGAACATGTTTACAAAAAGGAAAGCCAAGATAACGCTGATCATCGACACATCAAGTGCACCCATAATGTCCATTTTTAGGAACGTAGGCGCTAAGCTTGGTGGAGCTGCGAAAAAGCCGTTGTAATGCACTAAGCCAAGCATCATACCGACCAGAGTGACACTCAAAATGCCGATTAGCACCGCACCAAAGACTTTACGCTCACTGAGTACCGCGATGATAAGGAACGCGATAGCAGCCAGTAGCGCTTCTGGTTTAGTGAAGTCACCTAGTGATACCAAAGTTGCTGGGTTTTCGACGACGATACCTGCTGTTTTTAAGCCAATCAGACCTAAGAACAAGCCAACACCTGCCGTCATGGAATAGCGCAGACTCACCGGGATACTTTCAATTATCCATTGGCGGACTTTGTAGAAGCTCATCCCGACGAACAAGATACCTGAGATAAACACCGCACCCAGTGCCACTTCCCAGCTGTAGCCCATTTCGCTTACTACTGTGAACGAGAAGAAGGCATTCAAGCCCATGCCCGGCGCAAGTCCGACAGGCCAGTTCGCAAATAGCCCCATTAACAAACAGCCGATCGCAGCACCAATACAGGTTGCGACGAATACCGCACCTGAATCCATGCCTGAAGCGGCCATGATTTGTGGGTTAACGAAGATGATGTAAGCCATGGTTGCGAAGGTGGTGACACCGCCGACTAACTCATTTTTTACGCTACTTCCGTGGGCCTTAATTTTAAAAAACTTCTCTAAAATTCCGTTGTTCGCATCTTGGTTGAGTATTTCTGTTTTACTCTCACTCATGTCAGCAAGTCCTTTTATGTTGTGATCCATTTATTGAATACAGCGAGATTTCAATATTAAGTTTTAAGGTTTTTTCCTAGCCGCTATTTCTTTAGTTATTTGTTCTTTAGCCATCAAGTTCCTAACTAATAACGTTGTTAGTATTTTTATATGAGCGTGTTTACTGAGCGCGCATCATTTTAGATGCACGCACGAATCTGTTTATTATTCGATGGTTGAGCCTAGTTCGAAGTTCTAGGGCACGGGATTAACTGCCCCGATAGGTTGAGAAACTGTAAGGCGAGACGAGAAGAGGGACATGATAATGCGCGTCTGGATCATCTAGACCAAAGCGAATAACAACATCATCAAGGAAGGGTACACCATCCAGCTCCACGCCTTTGCTTCTATAGTAATCGGCGACGTAAAACACCAATTGGTATTTCCCCGGTCGGAAATCATTTCCTGCCAGAATCGGCGCATCGGTTCGGCCATCGGAGTTGGTGAGTACTGTCGCCAGCTTTTCTGTTGAGTCTTCGTTGACCTTATAAAGCTCTACCTTGATCTCTGCACCCGGTAAGCCGTGAGTCGTGTCTAATACGTGTGTTGTTAGTCTTCCCATAGTCCTTTAATAGCGCTTTTGGCGCTCCTCTGTTCCGTGGTTTATCTGTGTAATTCGACCCTGTAAAAAATGCAACTGGTCACTTTGTTATCACTAACTATGTACGAACTGTATACAATTAGTAAAGCGAATTGTTGGAAAAATGTTAACTATCCAGTCGTTTTTTCTGAGTTTTAAGGTGTGAGTTATTGGTTTTTGGTCAATGGTTGTGTTGTTAAGATCTTGTTTTTAAAAGATATTGTTATAAAAAATTAACTTGAATAACAAAATCTTTACATTGAGATAAATGATTGTATACAATAAATGTATAGGGGTAAGGTTGCTCTGTTTATCGAGAATCCATTTGCTTGAATCATTTGGCGACTCACTTAAAGAGCGGCTAAGCCAACCACTTATGTTAGGAGTACTTGGATGAATAAGGATTATTCAAGAAATTTGATCGGTTACGGAGCTAACCCTCCAAACCCTCAATGGCCAGGTAATGCGCGCGTCGCGGTTTCTTTTGTATTGAATTATGAAGAGGGCGGTGAGCGTTGTTTGTTACATGGAGACGACGAGTCTGAAGCCTTTCTCTCAGAGATCCCGTCAGCACAGCCGATCAAAGGCGAGCGTCACATCAGCATGGAATCCATCTATGAATATGGTAGCCGAGCGGGTGTGTGGCGTGTTCTTCGCTTGTTCGATGAATATGAAATTCCACTGACTGTATTTGCGGTCGCTATGGCTATTGAGCGTCACCCAGACGTAGCTGAAGCCATGGTAGAAGCAGGTCACGAAATCTGTAGCCACGGTTATCGTTGGATAGACTATCAATATATTGATGAGTCAGAAGAGCGTGACCATATGACCAAAGCGATTGAGATTATCCAACAGGTGACGGGTCAACGTCCGCAAGGTTGGTATACCGGTCGTACAGGGCCGAATACTCGTCGTTTAGTCGCAGAAGAAGGTGGCTTCCTTTATGACTCAGATGCCTATGACGATGACCTGCCTTATTGGCACACCGAAACCAGTCATCCACAGCTAGTGATCCCTTACACACTTGATGTGAACGATATGCGCTTTTCAACGGCGCAAGGCTTCAACTCTGGTGAGCAGTTCTTCCAGTATTTAAAAGACACTTTTGACACCCTTTATATGGAAGGCGAAACCGCACCGAAAATGATGTCGGTAGGACTGCATTGTCGTCTTATTGGTCGTCCCGGTCGTATTGCTGCATTGAGACGCTTCTTAGATTACGTAAAACAGCATGACAGCGTGTGGCTATGTCGTCGAATCGATATTGCCAACCACTGGCACAAACATCATCCATACAACGGACAACAAAATTAGAACGAACAGCAAGGAGGCTTAACGTGACTGAATTTCGATCTTGCCAACCAACAACCATGGACCGTGACACTTTTGTCGCGCACTTTGCTGATGTTTACGAGCACAGCCCATGGGTTGCTGAGGCGGTATATGACCAAGGTTTGAATGCCGAAGACGACCACATTGAGAATCTTCATCTAAAAATGGCGTCCATCTTGTTGAATGCCGACCAAGGCAAACAGTTGGCTTTGATCAACGCTCACCCAGACTTAGCTGGCAGAGCAGCAGTAAACGGCGAACTTACTGAGTCGTCGACCAAAGAACAAGCGGGGGCGGGCATTGACCAATGCAGCGCCGAAGAATTTGAAAAATTCACTTCTTACAACAACAGCTACAAAAGTCGCTTCAATTTCCCTTTTATCATGGCGGTGAAGGGAGCCAATCGTTACCAAATTCTTGAGTCGTTCGAGATGCGATTAGGAAATGATAGTGAAACTGAGTTTGCTACGGCGATTCAAGAGATCAACAAGATCGCGATGTTTCGTCTCTGGGATATGTAAGTTAACGGAGTTAACAGCTATCTCAGCCCAGTCTTAGTGCGTTAAGAGCCCGCTTTATAAGCGAATAAGCCACTGAGTTCTCATTTTATTATTACTTGATTAATTGGATAGGATTACACGGACATGACCCATAAATTTGAACAGTACATAAACCTTGCAGACGAAAAACTCGGCGCAGAAGCTATCTTTGCAACCGACGATTTTTTCGCCGATAAAAGCCGTCTACTCAGCCATGCAGCGCCAGAGTGGAAAGACGACTTATACGACGATAACGGCAAGTGGATGGACGGTTGGGAAAGCAGACGTAAACGTGGTGAAGGTTACGACTACTGTGTCGTTCGCCTTGGCCTAGCTGGCACCATTGCTGGCGTTGATATTGATACCTCATTCTTCACAGGTAACTTCCCACCTTCGGCATCAATTGACGCATGTTATTCACCACAAGGTGAGCCAACTGACTCAACAGAGTGGCAAGAAATTCTGCCTTCAATGGCACTACAAGGTGATCATCATCATCTTGAAGCAATCGAAAGTGACCAAGTATTTACGCACCTACGTTTGAACATCTACCCAGACGGCGGTGTGGCACGCTTACGTGTTTATGGTCGACCAAGTGTTGATTGGGACGCGATAGATTCTCAACAACAAGTCGACCTAGCATCGGTTGAACACGGTGGCCGAGCACTGGCATGTAGCGACGAGCATTACGGCAACAAAGCTAACATCTTAGGCCCAGGCCGCGGTGAAAACATGGGTGATGGCTGGGAAACAGCACGTCGTCGTACACCGGGTAACGACTGGGTTATCGTGGCTCTAGGCCACCCAGGTAACATCGAACGTATCGTTGTTGATACAGCCCACTTCAAAGGTAACTACCCAGACAGCTGCTCAATTCAAGCCGCTTATGTGAAAGGCGGGACCGACGACCAAGTAGAAACACAAAGCCTATTCTGGCGTGAACTATTGCCTGCACAAAAGCTGCAAGCGCACGAAATTCACGAATTCATTTCTGAGGTTAATGACCTTGGTGCGATTACCCACGTACGTGCAAACATATTCCCAGATGGTGGTATCAGCCGTTTGCGTCTATTTGGTACGAAAGCGAAATAGGTAAGGAAATCAGTATGAGTAATGGAATACGTCGTTTAACTATCGAACCGTTAACTAAGCAGGCTTTTGCAGAGTTTGGGGATGTTATCGAGTCCGATAATAGTGATTTTTTCATGATCAACAGTGGATCAACACGTCGCTACCACAAGCTAGCGATAACGGATGTACAAGAGCAAGGCGGAGAAGCGATCATCAGCATCTTCCAAGCTACGCCGTTGAGCTACCCACTGACCATCAAAATGCTAGAGCGTCATCCACTTGGCTCTCAGGCATTCATTCCATTACTTGGTCAACCCTATTTAATTGTTGTTGCCCCAAAAGGCGGTAACCCATCGTTAGCCAATTGCCGAGCTTTCTTAAGCAACGGCCGTCAAGGAGTGAACTATCACAAAGGGGTGTGGCATCACCCGGTTCTTGCACTCACGGATCAAGACCAGTTCTTGATCGTCGATAGAGGTGGAGAAGGACATAACTGTGATGAAGTTTATTTTGAGAACGACCTGGTGGCATTGCATTTGGAAGATATGCCAACGGAAGACAACAAGGAAGAGCAACGCTTAGCTAAAGCGTTGTGATACAGGAGTTTATTATGGATCCGCATATTACAGAATGGTTGAATCTAGCAATACGCTGGGCTCACATGATTGTTGGTGTTGCGTGGATAGGCGCATCATTTTACTTTGTTTGGTTAGAGAACAACCTTAACCGAGTTAACCCTAAAACGGGCCTTTCAGGCGACTTATGGGCGATTCACGGCGGTGGTATTTATCACCTAGAGAAGTACAAACTTGCGCCACCAGAAATGCCAGAGCACCTACACTGGTTCAAGTGGGAAGCTTACTTCACATGGATCACAGGCGTGTGTCTATTGGGTGTCGTTTATTACCTCAACGCAGAAATCTACCTGATTGCACCGGGCTCTGGCCTTGATTCAACAACGGCAATCGCGATTGGTATTGGTTCATTCGTTGCTGGTTGGTTTATCTACGACTTACTGTGTGACTCGCCATTAGGAAAAACCCCGGTGTTGCTTGGCGTTGTGCTGTTTGTGCTGCTCGTTGCTGCGACCTATGGCCTAACCCAAGTGTTCAGTGGCCGTGGTGCTTATATCCACGTGGGTGCCATTATCGGTACCATCATGGTGGGTAACGTATTCCGCGTCATCATGCCTGCGCAGCGTAACTTGGTGAAAGCGATTGAAGAGAAACGCGAACCGGATCCGGCACTGCCTGCGAAAGGTCTACTGCGCTCTCGTCACAATAACTACATGACACTGCCAGTGCTGTTCATCATGATCAGTAACCACTTCCCAAGCACTTACGGCTCGGAATACAACTGGTTGATCCTTGCTGGTCTGGCAATCTTCAGTATATTGGTTCGTCACTACTTCAACACCCGTCATGGCAGTCAGAAGTTCGCATGGACAGTGCCAGTAGCGGCATTGGGTATGATTACTCTCGCGTTTGTTACCTCACCTTACGCGAAAAAACAGATGACCCCGGTAGTGCAAGCACCAGTGGTACAAGAAGTGCAAGTTAGCACGACCGAATCGTCTCCAGAAGAACTTGCTGTGAATAGTACGCCTTCTGCAACGACTGATGCTCAACAAGCTCCAGCACACGCAACGCAACCTGCGAGTGCAGGTGTCAGCTTTGAAACCATCAACAAGGTCATTCAAGAGCGCTGTTCAGTGTGTCACTCTGCAACGCCTAGCCATGCCGCTTTTGCTGCCGCGCCAGCAGGTGTCATGCTTGATACGCCAGAAGAGATCAAAGCTAATGTACCTAGGATCGTTGCTCAAACCGTAACAACTCAGGTGATGCCTCTTGGTAACATGACTCAAATGACCGACGAAGAGCGAGCACTCATCGGCACTTGGGTAGAACAAGGCGCCACGATTCAATAACCGTATTTTTCAAAAACAGTACTCAGCATCCTTTACCTAAGAGCATGAGTCTTAGGTGAGGCTTGGGGAGAGTTTGGTCTTACGGGCACGCGCCAAACTCATCCCACCCTGTTTCCCCGGTTCCTATAACCGGGGCTTTTTGTTTTTGGATATCTGACTGGCGCTTCGAGAAACTATAGTTGTTGCGAAGGGGATTAGATCTTACACCTTGGATTTACGTCCGTTTACCGTCCCCGCCTTCTTACGTCTTGCTGCGAGTTTCTTCCTTAATTCAAGTCCAGGTCGCTCAATTAAGAAGTATGAAATGAGCGCACATATAAATACGAGAACAATATTAATAGGCCAGGTGGCATACCATTCACGAGTCCAAGAATTTAAGAAAGGTTCTTGCCACAGATACAGCGAGTAACTTAATACACCTAGCCACACAGCAAGTTTACTATTTAGGATAGTGAAGCTCAGGCCGTGATTAAACTGGCTATAGCGAAGAATCATAAGTGCAGCACAAACGTTGATTAATGTCTGGCCAAGTACGTAGAACCAAGCTGGGCTCAATTTATAGAGTGCGCTGGGAACTAAAATCATCGCCACAGGCACGACTATAAACAATCTAGAACCAAAATAATTAGGGAGTGTGAACCCTGCCTCTTTCATGTAGGCAATAATACAGCCCATGGCTAGTGCATCTGCAATTGCCTGAAATTCTCGGGTCATCGCAGAGGGGGAACTGCCGGCTTCAAACCACATCCAGTAGCGGATACAGGGGATAAATAAAACGGCTAATATGAGCAATGACTTTGCATGTCGTCTTCCCAATGTAGTGAGTAAAAGTGGCCACAAAAGGTAGAATTGCTCTTCGACCGCAAGTGACCAAGTGTGGTTGAGCCACCATTCGCGTTCGTGGTGATAATTCATCGTGTAGGTAACAGCATGGAATAGGTCACCCGGTAGTAAAGAGATGATGCCTGCGTATTCTGCAATAGCGATACAAAGAATGTAGAAGTAGAAAGCAGGGAATAAACGAAACATACGCCGGATGAAGAATTGAGGCAGGTTTATCTTATTGGTTAGCTTAAGTTCACTGAGCAATAGCGTGGTGATTAGGAACCCAGAAATCACAAAAAATACTTTTACGCCGAAGTTTCCCAAGCTATTGAGTGGCATAAAAATTTGAGGAAAGTTAACCGTACCGCACAAGTGCCCTAAACAGACTAGCGATATAGATGCTGCACGCAAACCATCTAGAGATGGAATTCTATTCTCCATGTGACTTTTCCCCTTTTGGCTCGTTGTCTTTCTCAGAGCGTTTCGGTCATCACAGTATGGTTTGCAAAGGGAGTGCCATTTATTATTGAGCTTATCTTGTTGTTATATTGAACTTATATTTTAAATCAATTTCTTACTTTCAAATTGCGAGTCAATTTAAGTGGGTACAATACTTTAGGCTTCATATCCGATTGAACTTTTTACCGCTCTCTCCCAATTGAAGGTCGAATTAAGCCTTCTTTCAATCGCTATTTCGTAGATAGTTCCGTATAAGCGACTTGATCTGAACCTATACCCATGGCATTTTCTATTCAAAATTGACGTTCGTTAGGAAAGAAAATGGAAGATATAGTACTCACACTCTTTAGGTTCGTTGGTGCGTTCTTTCGCATGCTTTTCCAGTTCTTCATTATGGATATCATTTGCTTTAGCGTGGGGTGGGTTGTATCTAAGGTGTTCACTTTAGGACGTTTTCCTTCGTTTTCACCTGACGAAAAAGAGCGGGAGCGAGTATCTAGTATTGGGATTATTAGTATCGTTCTGTCGCTTGTAGCAATAGGCATATTTAATAGCCTGTAGTGCACTAGTGCTAATTTGAATAGTGAGGACGCATGCAATTTTACCCAGCAGAACAATATCAAGCGGCTTGCCATGAGATGTTTGAACGATATGAACGTGATATCAAGAAGCTACTCCTTAACGCGAGAGTTGAGCACGTCGGCGCATCGTCTATTCCGTTGGCCGTATCTAAGGGCGATTTAGATATCTTCGTTGGCGTTGAGTCCAACGAGCTTGAGGGTGCTGTAGAACGACTTACAACACTCGGCTTTAAAGAGAAACTCGATACGCTAAGAACGCCCGAATTGTGCATGCTGGAATCCATATCCTCTGAAGATGTGGCGTTGCAAGTGGTCGCCAATGGTTCTGAGTTTGAGTGCTTTTTGGCGTTTCGTGACAAGCTGTGTATGAACCGGACTTTAGTCCAACAATACAATGCCCTAAAAATGCACTGTGAAGGTTGGCCACAAGATCAATATCGTGAAAAGAAGTCAGCTTTTATCGAGTATGTGTTGGGGCTAGAGTAGACGCGATAGTCTTCATTTTTGGTATCACTATTTAGTGAAAAATGCATTTATACAGCGTGTTAAGTCTCCACCTCTTACTTCCAAGTTTTACCTTGGTAAGCGTCCTTCCAATTTATCATTACATCTCTATCTTTATTTTATGCAATGAAACTCACATAAACTGCGTTGGATACCTATTGTGACCATTTGTGCATGATATGTTTCTTTTGATTTTATAAAGCGGATTTATTTATTGAAAACAATGTGTTTTTCACACCTATTTCTACGTTTTTTATCAATAAATGAAGCTTTAGTTATCAGAAATCGCACTCTCTACATTAATAATCAACACTACCTTAGGAAAGGGCATGTCTGAAGTCATAGCAAATACACCTACAGTTATTCTCGCATCTCGATGGTCTCGCTTTTGGGCGCTTTTTATTGATGGCCTCATTTACGCGGCTGCTATGATTCCAGTTGTTTTGTATACCGACTTGTTCGATCGAGCTGCTTCTAACGGAACTATAGATCTACACGAACAAATCATGGTGTTTGTTTATGGCTGGGTGATGTTTCTCTTGTGTCACGGCTACTTACTGCAAAATAAGGGACAAACGATCGGTAAAAATGTAATGGAAATTGCAATTGTTGATATGGATGGCAAACAACTAGGTTTATTCAACATAGTGATCAAACGAATCTTACCGATGAGTATCTTTGTCTATATTCCTGTTGTTGGTCAGTATATATCGACTCTTGATTACCTGTTTGCTTTACGTAAAGACAGACGTTGTTTGCATGACTTAATTGCAGGCACTCAGGTGGTGAGTGTTGCCGTGCCTAGAAGCCTCGATTTCAGCACCATCGAATAAAAAACAGTCGCCAAAAACTTGATGTTACTTTAAGGATATTATGATCAATCAGCTATTCTCTGCCAGTGCAATGTACAGGAACTTACCAAACAATATTTATTATTTAGCTGTGGCTAGAATGATTTTAGGGATGGGTAACTTCATTCTGCCATTCCTTGTCTTACTTTTTACTGACAAGTTGGGATACTCAGCAACGGTAGCTGGCACCTTAGCAATGGCGGGAACGGGCGGATACCTCTTTGGGAGCTTTTTAGGTGGGAGGTTATCGGATAGATTGGGACATAAACGAATCATGGTTCTTGGCGAGTTTACCTCTGCAGTATTGTTGATTGTTTGTGGTTTTTTCGCTGATGATCCTGTCATCGTGCCTACGCTGTTGTTGTCAGCCTATTTCTTTGGTGGTTTAGCTCTGCCCGCGAGCAATGCTTTAGTTGCTGATCTTTCCACACCTAAAAATCGTGATGCAGTTATTTCGCTCAGTTATTTAGCGTACAACTTTGGTTCAGCCCTTGGTCCTATCATGGCTGGTTACCTGTTTTGGAATCATACTGAGTGGATATTCTTTGGTAACGGGGTGGCTGCTCTTTGCTGTGTTGTTATTGTTGCTACGTTTGTGAGAGTGCAAACTGGAATAGAATCGGCCAACGATAGCGAGCTCGAACAGCCGGTCTCAGGCTCTGTTTGGTCCGTTCTACGAGCAAGGCCAAGGCTTTTACTATTCACTTTTCTATGCGGATTGCTGTGGTACTCATTGAATCAAATGACAATGGCGAGCCCACTGTACTTGAGCCACGTGTTCGGAGAGCAAGGTCCTGTCATTTTTGGGCAACTAATGACTTACGCTTGTGTTTTAGTGGTGCTTATCACACCCATTTTAATGAGGTTAACCTCAAAGAAACTAGAGACAGTTAGCCTTGCTTATGCTGGTTTGATGTTTGCATTTGGTTACATGCTGGTGATGTTATATCCAACCATTCCTGTTCATTTCTTTGCTTGGTTATTTCTTTCTGCAGGCGAGGTTCTCCTTTTAACAAAAGAAGGGGTATACCTAGCAAACAACTCACCGTCGAGCCATCGCGGGCGTATTCAAGGTGTGTTGATTACATTAAGAATGCTTTTTGTTATGCCGAGCTTTGTTGTCATTGGCTATTTTATTGATGATTATGGTTACACCTTTACTTGGCTAAGTGTGGTTTTAATTTCCCTTGCTAGTGCGGTTGGCTTCTATTTTATGTCAGCTAAAGCGCAACGTTCTCCTACATTAGCTATCGACTAGTTTTTTATCAGTTAGCAAACACTATCTATTAATTTTTGGAGGTTAATTATGATTAATATAAGGAAAGCAGCTATATCTGATGCCAAGGATATTTTTGATATTCGCAGTCGTGCCATCCTTGACCAGTGTTCCGCTTATTACTCGGAAGAACAGCTTTCACTATGGACGCCGGGCGAGATGTCTGAGGCATTCATCGCTGACGTGGGAGCAACCTTTTACGTTTCCGAAGTGGATGGCCAAGTGATTGGTAGCGGTAAGATCAATACCCAAACGGGTATGGTTGATGCGATTTTCGTAGACCCTGATTTTTACGGTAAAGGTGCAGCTAAAATGATGCTGCAATTCTTAGAGGGGCTAGCGAATCAACAGAACTTGCCTCTAATGAAACTAGAATCGACTCTGAATGCAGCTGCGTTTTATCGTTCGTGTGGCTTTATTGGTGATGAGCTTTCCACTTATCATTCTCCTAGAGGTATCAGCCTCGACTGTATCCCGATGGAAAAGCATTTAATTAAAAGCTAAAGCTTGATTCCTCAGATATGCTGCTAATGCCTGATATGTTCAAATAAACAGCACTAACTCCAATTCTCTGTGCTGTTTTTACTTTCCTCTTACACTCTTTTCTAATATCACTCTTAGTATCAAATCACTCCTTGTTTAACAGCAAGTAACTCATTATGAAGAACTTCTTTGATAGCGAACTCATGCTCTCTAGCTCTTTGAATTTCGTTTTGCTATCACTGGGGCTAACGCTCCTTTTACACCTTCCTCTTTGGTGTGGGTTCAACTTGAGCCGACGAAAATGGAAACGGATGGACTATCTGTGGCCGCTACTGGCGGGTATTGGAATGCTCGGTGCTGTGTCTGAAATTCGTGCCAAAGTTGCAGGTGACTGGGTCGAAACAGAACAAACCAGAGCGGTGGCGATTTTAGAGTCTGTACAGCAGTTTTCTTTGGATAAGTTAAGAAGTGATGTCTGCAATGGACAACCATCATTAGACAATTATGGGCAGCACCATGAAGCGTGTTTGTGGTATTTGAACACCGCGATGACGTTTAAAGATGTGGATTTCACTCTATTGCCAAATGCGGCTGATTTTACGGTTCCTGCGCCTAGTGTTTCTTTAGTAGAAAGTGATGCTGTGTGGGTGAGTGGTATGCTGAACCAGTATGAAAAACAGAAAAACCAGTATATTAAGACCAGAGAGGCACAGGTGAAGCAGCCACTAGAAAGTCTCTTTTGGTATGTAAGCCCTTATTTAGTTTGCTTTGCGATAGCCCTGCGCCTTACTAAGGTGACGGCGGAGCTTAAACTAGACAAGCTTGGGTAAACTACCGTTTAGATTCAGTGGGTATGACTTTCTTTGACGAGGAAGCCTCTCGTTTTCTTTTCCGTGTTAGTCATTTTATTATTTGATAAATAACCATACGTAACTCAGTTTAAATTATTATGTGGCTAATATTACCGTCCCCTAATTTATAGACTTTTGTGTTCATTGGTTTTTTTCTTACTGAACTTGTTAAATGTTATATTTCTAGTTCTAAAGTATGATAGTTATATTATTATAAACCCTAAAAAAGTATGCGCCCCAACTTGATTCTAATATATTATTTTATCATGTGTTGTTTTGTTTGTTTTTTATACATAATATTCTGCCAGCTAAAATACTTATTAAATATTAGGGTCAGTATATGCTGGAGAAAATTAAACTTACATTTCTATTATTAAACTTGCTGTTTTCTAACTCGGTGCTAAGTTCAACGCTATTTATCAAGAATAGCTTGGACATGTCTGGAGAAAGTGGCAGCGAAGAGATGAAAGCCTTTTATTCAATTAATAAAGGTGCTTGGATTGATATTGAACAGCTTGATATGAATGACCCGAGCTCCCTGTCTAATCTCATTGGTTACACTGATGGTGATAGGTTAAGAATCAAAGTTATCACACCAACTAAGCGATTTGTTAGTCAAGGTATGTCGATACCTTACTTCCGTAACTCTCAACCTCATATGTTTGAAATTAAAGGCACGACATTGCCGGAAGAAGTGCATATTCAAGTAGATGGTGTATTAGGGCGAGGAACGATCAAGCGTGCCTTTACTACCGATTCTGGCTGGCAATATCGTGTCACGACCTGTGGCGGTGCAGGTATTGTGATTGCCTGTGCTGTTGGTGATTATGGTGAGTTAGTGATGCGCTTCGCTGGTATTACAACAATTCCTGTTTTTTCTGGTTCATCTTATATTGATGAGCGATTCTTCGATAAGCTTGAGAAGGGGAAACAGATCGAATTACTCGATAATAAGGGGCATTACTTCAGCGGCTTGTTTTACCATGAGGTGAAAATTTGGGACCGAGAAGCTGGAGAGATTTTTGACCTTAAAGCTGGCGGGTTAGGGCTAGGAATGGGTGAAGCAGTCTCAATTAAATTCACGCGTTGGTAATTATAAGTAATGGAAAGAATAATGAAAAAAGTAATTTTATCGCTTAGTGTGTTGTTATTTTCTGGAGTGTTAGGAACAGTCGTTCAAGCGCAAGAAATAGAAACATCTCGTGAGTTATCGTCCATGCATCAGGCTGTTATGGGGCCTTGGAATCTTATTCGTGTTAATGGTGAGCAACCGACGCACCAAGCATCAATACAAATAGCACGAGATAATATTTATGGTCGTACGGGCTGTAACCACTTCGTTACCCAAGTGACGACATTTGAACAAGGCTATTTGGCGTTCACACCAATTGCCAGCACAAGAATGGGCTGTAGTGGAACTCAAGCGATTCAAGAGAATCTGATTTTTGATACGTTCGAAGAGAGCGTTACTGTGGCTTACGACGATGCGGGTGAACAGTTGACGATCATCGGACATGACAATACGTTGGTCTTCGAACCATCAAGCTAGTTTGGATTGTGTCTAATTTGGCGGAGAACCCACAGTGTGGTTTGGGATTGATTGGATGTTAAAAAGAGCCTCGATGAGGCTCTTTTTGTTATAGGTTATGAGTTGTCGGTCAAACCAAAGCTCGCATTGGCACTTCGTGGTTTACGCCGTTTTAGTTAGTGGTAATTCACAACCAACGAAGCATTCATATCGTACCTCATGGTCACATCGGTATCGCCATCGACAAGATACACATTGTCTGTGGTCAGTTTTGATGAAATCACACCTTCGACCCAAACTGGATACTGAACGGTTTCTACTTTGTAGCCTTCAGGGTAAGAGACTCTGACAATTTGGTTCGCTGGTGGTGGTGGCATGTGTATACACGCTCCAGCATTAGGAACTAACAAGAATTCGGTAGCAACGAGGGGCGCTGAGAAAGCAATTGGAACCAGGAATCCAGGTATACGCACCTTCTTACCGTCAAAGTCTTGAGTCACTGTTTCTGATGCTCGCTGTTGATTCGCGATGTACTCAGAACGCAGTTTCAGTAATTCATCGGCGTCTAGCCCTTCCGATTTTAATGTTTCTTTGAGGGTGGCTAACTCATCATTACTCTTTGGATCGTTGTACTGGCTTAAGGTGAATATTTTTTGAAGTGTCAGTTTTTGTTGATAGCTGATCTCAGGCAACACGATTTGGTTCTGTGCATGTACTGGTCTCAGGTCTTTCCAATCGAGTTCTGTTGGTTCACTTGCTAGGCTACAAAACGAAACTATGGATACAAATAGGGTGATAAATCTATTCAATGTTTGGCTCGCTATTGGTTGGTGTTAGGTCGTTTCAAGTGATTCATCGGCCTGTAAAAGCCGATGAACCATGCTCTATCTATGAGCTATGACTTTGAAGCTTGATGTCTAAAGTGTGTTTTTGTAGACAACGCCATCTTTCATAATGAGCTTAATGCTTTCTGGTGAGTCTGGTCGCTTATCGGCACCAAACCATTGGTCACCGGTACCTACCACAGAAAAGTCTTCGAATGGGTTACCATCAAGCAGCAGAATATCTGCGTATGCGCCTTTCTCAATCACACCCAGTTTCGCATCTGGATATGGGTTCATGAAGTCACCTGATAGTGTGGCAATTTCACCACCGACAGACGTAAGAGTTTTCAATGATTCGTAAGGACCAAAGAAGTCATTGTTTAGCTTTTTCTCGTAAGCGATTTGAATGTTACAAGCATCAACAGAGCCTACACAGTCAGTCTGGAAACCACGAGGAGCTGGACACTTCTTCATATTCGGGATGTAGTCTTTAAACGCGGCAGAAGCCGATTTTGCTTTGGCTAAACTTGATGGGACGTTCTTAACAGCAGGAATCTCAAGAAGGTTAGGGTCGAACGCGGTAAGGTTAGTGGTGATGTACGCTCCTTTTTCTTCCATGAGTTCTGAAATCTCACAGTCGAACATAAAGCCGTGCTCGATCGATTTAACGCCTGCGTTTAGTGCCCAATGATCGCCTCTTTACGATAGGAGTGCGCCATTACGTAGCTGCCGTAAGTATCGGCTACCTCAACCGCTGCACCGACTTCTTCTGGTGAACCTGCCAGTAATTGCCACGGGTCAAAGGCAGATACCACACCACCGGATTGCATGTATTTCAACTGGGTTGCACCCATGCGGAAGTTGTTACGAGCGTACTTCTTCACTTCGGCAACGCTATTGACTTCTTGTGCCATATTCAAACGGCTAAAGTTGGTTTCTTCACCGACAGGAGCGGTGTAGTTGGCAAAGTCAGCGTGTCCGCCACGAGTACTCAAAAATGCACCGGATGGGTAGTAACGAGGCCCAATAATTTGCCCCGCATCTATGGCTCTTCTTAGGCCACCGTTGGCCCCGCCTGCGTCACGAACTGTGGTAAAACCTTGCATCAGGTACATCTCTGCCATACGCGTTCCGTGTATGGCGAAATCTTCCCACGTGGTATTCGATTCCATCGTTGGCAAGCTTGGCCCCATTAGCATCAAGTGCGCATGGTTTTCGATAAAGCCTGGGGTTAAGGTTTTGCCTGTACCTGTACCGTCTATCACTACGGCATCGTCGCGAACATCAATTGTTTTTGCTGAAATGGAGGTAATGATGTTGCCTTCGACCAATACAAAGTGGTCTTCGTACAACTTGTTTTCAGTGCCGTTGAAGACATCGACATTTTGAAATAACGTCTGTGGCAGTTGAGCCTCTTGTTCTGCATAGGCAAACGACGCTACCAATGCGAGTGAAGAGGCAAGCAAAGTCTTCTTCATTTTTATATCCTTATAATTAACGTAGAATTGAACTTACTGAAGTTAAGCCACTGTTAAATATAGGATGTGTATTGGGGTTTTGCTGTGATAAATATGTTGATTACGAGATGTGTCACCAAATGGCTACTTTGCTTTTAAGAACCTTTACTTACTGTCACTTAATTAAAGTTGTATCTAACACCAAGTTGTAGTTGAGGCCCATAAATCCCGTTATTCTTAGAAGATATCGAGAACGCGGCTTTATCCGTTGCATGGAATCTCGCGCCAAACGTAAAGATCGAATGCTCTCCATTTGCCCCCACCATGACATTTGCTTCTACTCGTTGAGTAATCCAGGCACGAAGCCCTGCGTTGAATTCAATAAAGGTTTTGCTTTTCCCCGGAGCGTAAGATCCTTTGTTGTAGTGAAGCAATAGTTGAGTATTGAGATCGATGGCTTGGTTGATAGGCCCGTAAACTTGAGGCCCGATATAGACGTCATAGTTGTCTTCATCGAGATCGGCATTTGAACTTACCCCACCCAGAAGCGCAAGGCTGTCATTGATATCTCTCCCCCCTTCCAAACTAATACCATTCGGCTTTGTTTGAATCCCAAGCTCTACAAAATCGGTAGTGAAATTTGCAGCAGACAATGCTTGGTGAGAGAAGGTACATAGCAGTAGAGGTATTAAATTTTTAATTTTCATATGACTTATAAAGACTAAGAGCAGTGGAGTGATGCGTAGATATATTGTTATCTCAGGAAGATGAAGTTCGATGGGAATAAAGTCAAAGTAAGAATATTTTTTCGTTGCACACTTTCGCTGCTTTGTTCAGGGAGTAAGGCCTTGAATGGAAAACTGAATGGTAGACTCGATTATTGTCATCCACTTTTAGAGAGGCGTGCTCCCACTTTTTTGCTTTGATAAGTAAGATAAATCCTGGATTTCAACTTGATATCGACAAGGCAAAAGATAGCAGTATCGGCAGCGTTACCACGCTTAAGAAGTTGCTGAACAACACCATAGAGGCGACCTTAGGTGGCTCTACGTTGAACCTTTCTGCAAACAGGTAATTCATCACTGCAGGTGGCAGCATGGTGAACAGCACCATCATCTGCAAGTGTAGAGTGGGTAGAGGAATGAAGAAGTAGATGATCGTAAAAGCGATCGCTCCAGTGAACAGAGATTGCGCTGTACATAACAAGCCGACTTTCAGACCACTCAGCCTCAAGTTGACCATTTGTGATCCCAGTGACAACAGCATGATGGGAACAGCAGCTTGCCCAAGCAGCGATGTGGCTTCGTAGATAGGATTCCACACAGGAATACCGGACAAATTTAGTGTCATTGCTAATAAAGCAGCCAAGAATATTGGCATCTTGAAGATCTGCTTGATCGGGTTACCTTCGCTTAATAATGCTAAGCCTATACTGATATGAACACATGCTGACACCACAAACAGTAATACCGCTGGGGCTAATGCACTTTCGCCAAAGGTATACGTGAATAGGGGAATCGCAAGGTTGCCGCTATTGCGAAACATGTGTGGGGGAGCCCAAGCTTTGAAGTTGAGCTTAAAGATCTTACAGATCGGAATCATCAGCAGTGCGGGCACTAACACCGCAACCAAAGAGGCTGAAATCAGCGGCAGTTGTTCGGTGTCGAGCGGCATGGTGGTCAGCGATGCAAACACCAAAGCAGGAATACAGACATCCATGTTAATGCGATTGATTGGCTTGAAATCGGGCTTAAGCCAACGACCAACTGCAAAGCCAGCACTGGCGAGTGCAAAAACGGGAAACAGAATGCTAACGACCTGTTCGAACATAGAATTCCTTTCTAAGCGTGTGTTGTTTTAAGCGGACAATAGTTTTAAACAGACAATATTTGGTCTACCACCGTCTAACGTACCAACATAACTTGGCTGCGTCATGGGTGTTGAGCACACCACGAGTAATAATTTGTATTTCTTTGAATTAGGGACAAAAAAAGACCAGTAGCATTAGCAACTGGTCTTTTAAGCTAGGCGAATCTGGACGGGTTCTTTAACAACAAAGGTTACCTAGCGTGTGTTCATTGTTAGCAAACTAGCTAACGAGTTTTTTGTAATCTTTGAAGTTGACGTCGTAGGCTTTTTCGCCGTAGATGTAAGTCTCGCTGACGGTTCTGTCGTCACCCAAGCTCATCAGTACAAAAAGTTTTTCTTCAAGCTTGGTCGCTTGTTCCATTCTAAAGCGCATCAGTTGGGTAGCGTGCAAGTCCAACACCACGAAATCCGCTTCTTTGCCTACTTCTAAGTTACCGATTTTATCTTCTAAATGCAGAGAACGTGCGCCACCTAAAGTTGCCAAAAATAAAATTTGGTATTGTCAGGTTTTGTTTATATCAACATGTGACTCATCAATTTTTTAGTCTTCTCTGGATCTGAGCATGTGATAGATAAAATCAAATGGTTTTCATCCTGTTCGACAATATTCAGACTTCTAATGTCAATATTATTCTCTGATAATTTCCTTGCTAATTTTGCCAACGCTCCAAGCTCATCATCGATTTTTACCATTATTATCTCAGTGTTGAAAATAATATTGAATCCCGCTTTAATCAATATTTCATACGTGTATTTGTTATTGTCTGAACTTATCTTTATTAATGCGGTGTTATTTATTTTGTCAGCATCTATGTTTTTTATTTTTATTTTATTTTTCGATAAAATTTCCGTTATGTCTGTGATCAATCCGATATAGTCTTCAGATATTAATATTATCTTTTCCATTTAAATATCCTCATAGGTCATTCATGTCTAGTTTTAATGCAGAAGTAAACGCATCAATATCTGAAAATTTCATATGTGGCATACAAATAATATGTGTCATACCATTTGCTGTTGCTAATTGATATCTTTGCTTTATTTCCTCTGGCACAGCTGGTAAAACAACAGTTATCGCATTTGGGTTTCGCCAAGCTTTTATACCTATATTTTGTAATTGAATTTCCGTGTATTTTGCAACTTCTAGGCTGTGTAGTACACGTTTAGCCAGGCCTTCTAACCCTAAACTGTTAATGGCATACCACAGTACCATCGGTGTAAAGCCATTACGTGAGCCTGTAATAGTAGTATCTAAACAGCCAATGTAAGCAATAGAGCGTGCAATACGATCAACATTTGATTTACGGGCTACAACAACCCCACAAGGAATTGGAGAACCAATAAATTTGTGTCCACTCAGTGAAACGCTGTCGGCACCGTCTTCAAAATCAAACGACGGTCTGGGTGTTAAAAAAGGATTTATAGCTCCGCATAATGCGGCATCACTGTGGATATAACTTTTTGAAATAGAAAACTCGTCTAGAATAGTACGAATTTTTTTTATGTCATCTTTGGCTTCTGTCATAGTGGTGCCACTATTCGCAAAAATAATAGCAGGCACATCCCTATTGACTTTTAGCGTTTCTCGCAAGTCATCATAGTCAATTACCCCCTTATCGTCACATCGGATCATTATATGACGCATATTGAGCAAGTGTAAATTTTTGGCGACAGAATAATGAGTTTCTTTGGAAAAATAACAAATACCATTAGGGTAGAGTTCACGAGCTAAATATAAAGCATATAGATTAGCTTCAGTACTGCCATTTGTGACATACCCCCACCAATCTTTTTCAGGTGCTCGTAATAGTTTTGCAAAAAATTCTATTACTTCACATTCAAACTCTCTACTATCAACTTGCCAAGTAGATTTAGCAAAAGGATCCCCAAGGTTATTTAAAGGAAAGTTGATTAATTCTTTTAGTTGTTGATAGTTAAAGTCTGTTGAAATTGGATAACCCATAAAGCTTGTTGCTTTTTTATGAATATCCTTTATGAAAATTTTTAATTTCTCTTGTTGATGAGCATTTAAAGACATAGTCTACCCTTTTAAATCGTCCTAGCCAGTATTAAATATAAATTACACTTTTCTGGTTTTCTCTCGGGGTATGGTTATCAGCCTTTCTAATTAAAATTTTATAGAGATTTGGAAAAGGCAATTCTTATAATAATATTTTTTCACACTTATAATTAATAGATATTTAAATTGCTAATTAAATGTCGATGATTAAGCTATGGTTTGGTTTTTTACCAAAGATTACAGTGTTGCTCTATTAATTAGTCCACTTTTAATTTATCTAAATATAACTACTGGCTGAAGGTGATAGATATAAATTTACCAGCAGTAATTACGGAGTTGTCATATTTCTCACAATAAGCATGGGCTTTTATTTTTGCTTTTGAATAGTCATTTATTGTGGACAGTAAATTTATGTAATCTACTTTATTTGGGTGACTTGATTCAATTTTAAGTACTTCTATTTCATTACATCCTTGTAAGTTCCAGCTATCTTCTGATTTAATAAACCAGCTGCCGTCAACGCCAACAGTAATAGTTGATATCTTTTTTTCATCCGTGGTGATGATTTCATCTAGCGGGCCTGCGCATGCCGATGAAGCAAACAACATTAGGGAAATTCCAGTTTTTATTTCTTTGAGTTTCATAACTAGTTACCTTTTTGGGGCCCAATATAGTATAAAAAAAGATAATAAAAAGTTTTTTTTGTTTTTATTATCTTAAAATAGATCTCAATTGCATATTTTATATTTTGGGGTGATTTAATTGTTTATAATTTTATTTGTCATTATTTGATGGGGGGGAGTAGGGATTTTTCGATGCTATATCTTTGTTCGTGACTTGATGAAGTTTTGATGTGCCACTAAAGGAAGTTCGCTTCAACTAGATATATCGTCTATTTTTTATAGGCCAATATCTAAAGGTATTTGTTAATCTTGAACTTTTTCGCTATTTTTCGATGGCACGAGAGCGTGCCATCGTTAAGTTAAGCCGCTGTGTGATTATTTCTCGCAACTTAACTCACAAGCTTTTTGTAATCTTTGAAATTCACGTCGTAGGCTTTCTCACCGTAGATGTAAGTCTCGCTGACGGTTCTGTCGTCACCTAAGCTCATTAGTACAAATAGTTTTTCTTCAAGCTTGGTCGCTTGTTCCATTCTAAAGCGCATCAGTTGTGTCGCGTGCAGATCCAACACGACGAAATCGGCTTCTTTGCCTACTTCTAAGTTACCGATTTTATCTTCTAAATGCAGAGAACGTGCGCCACCTAAAGTTGCCAAAAACAGCGATTTAGCAGGGTGAAGTTTCTCTTGTTGAAGCTGCATGATTTTGTACGCTTCGCTCATGGTTTGCAAAATCGAGAAGCTGGTACCAGCGCCAACGTCTGTTCCCATTCCAACACGAATACCGTGCTCTTCCATTTTTGGTAGCTTGAATAAGCCAGAGCCTAAAAACAGGTTGGAAGTAGGGCAGAAGGCGATTGCAGAATCAGTATCCGCTAGGCGTTTGCATTCGCAGTCTGATAGGTGAATACCGTGTGCAAATACTGAGCGCTTATGCAGCAAGCCATAGTGGTCATACACATCTAAATAGCTGTCGCGCTCGGGGAATAGTTCTAAAACCCAGTCGATCTCTTTCTTGTTTTCAGAAAGGTGGGTGTGCATGTATACGTCTGGGTACTCTTCGAGTAATTTCCCAACTGTCGCCAACTGTTCTGGCGTACTAGTTGGTGCAAAACGTGGCGTTACTGCGTAGTGCAAGCGACCTCGGTTATGCCATTTCTCGATGAGTTCTTTTGAATCTTCATAGCCAGATTCAGGAGTATCGGTGAGGTAATCGGGCGCATTGCGATCCATTAAAACCTTACCTGCGATCATACGTAGGTTACGTTTCTCCGCTTCTTCAAAGAACACGTTCACTGACTCTTTGTGCACGGTGCCGAACACGAGTGCTGTCGTGGTGCCGTTGCTCGCCAGTTCGTCTAGAAATAGCTTCGCCACTTTGTGCGCGTAGACTGGGTTTTTGAAACGTTTCTCTTCTGGGAAGGTGTAGTTCTCTAACCAATCAAGTAGCTGCTCACCGTAAGACGCGATCATCCCCGTTTGAGGGTAGTGGATGTGCGTATCAATAAAACCAGAGGTGATCAGTTTGTCTTTGTATTCTTTTACTTCGAGTGTTTTAGGTTGACGTGCTAATACGTCATCGGCATGGCCTAAATCGACGATGTGGCCATTCTCAACCACTAAAACACCGTCTTCAAAATAGTCGTAAGACTCATCGATACCGACGTCTTTTGGGTCGGCTACGCTGTGTAAAATACTGGCGCGATAAGCTTTGCGTTGCGTTGTCATGTTTACTTCCTTTTAATGACTTCAGTAACGTTATGGCTACCGAAGCTTTGCGACTTGTATTAGGCGATCTTCTCTTCCAAAGGTGGTTCGCCTACATCGCTTGGTTGACTGTGTTGCTCGGTCAAATCCTGATTTCGATATTGTTTGGTCGGGCGCTTTTGTTTAAGCGCTTGCCCTTGATAGTGTGCGATCAGTTCACCCGCAACCGATACCGCGATTTCAGCGGGATGTTTGCCATTCACAGCGCTGATGCCAATCGGGCAAATCATAGTTTCAATTTGCTCTTGGCTATAGCCACGCTGCTCTAGGCGGAAGTCAAACTTCTTACGCTTGGTCAGCGAGCCGATCATGCCGAAGTAACGGCTGTCTTCACGGTCGATAATGGCTTTCGTTAAATCGAAATCAAGCTGGTGGTTGTGGGTCATTACTAGGTAGTAGCTGTTCGGTGGCATGTGTTTCACTTCGCCAACCGGATCGTCTGTGACTAGCTTTTTGACACCGTGAGGAAGTGTGTCAGGGAACACTTCTTCACGTTCATCAATCCAGGTCACACGGAAGGGTAGGGTCGCGACAATGTGTAGCAGCGCTTTTGCCACATGGCCAGCGCCAAACAGCACGAGATGGTTCTGTTGAGTACCAATGGGTTCAAAGCTTAAGGTTGCCATACCGCCACAACATTGGCCTAAACGAGCACCTAGATTGAAGCGTTCTACTTTGAGTGATTTTTCACTGGCAATCAGCATTTCACGCGCCATTTTAGTGGCCACATGTTCAAGGTGACCACCACCAATCGTAGCGATGATTCGGTCACGAGTGACAAGCATCTTGGTACCCGCATCACGTGGCACTGAGCCTCTGTCTTCAAGCACTGTCACCATTACACATGGTTCGTAGTTCTCTTCCAGTTTTGCCAGTTCGTGAATCCAATTATCCTTAAACATATGCCCTCCTAAATCCCTTCTGTACTTCCTAAGCTGTTTAGTACGCCCTAAGCCATATCTGTCAGCTCTAAGCCGTTTCTGATTGAGCATCGACCGAAGCCGGGGCTGTTTCAGAGACTTCCTGAATCGCCATCAGAATACGCTCTGGCGTTGCTGGTGTGTTGAGCTTAGGAATTGCACCATCAACGGCTACATAGCTAATCGCATCTTTCAATGCACTCCATACCGACATCCCCAACATGAAAGGTGGCTCACCCACGGCTTTCGAGTTGAATACGGTGTCTTGTGGGTTGCTGCGGTTTTCCAAAAGGTGCGTTCTGAAATCAATTGGCATATCAGCAATCGCAGGGATTTTGTAGCTTGCTGGGCCATTGGTCATTAAGCGACCTTGTTGGTTCCATACCAACTCTTCTGTTGTCAACCAGCCGACACCTTGCACAAAGCCGCCTTCGACTTGGCCGATGTCAATCGCAGGGTTCAGTGAAGCGCCCACGTCATGCAAAATATCAACACGCAGAATCTTGTTCTCGCCAGTGAGAGTATCGATGATGACCTCTGAACAAGAAGCACCGTAGGCGTAGTAGTAGAACGGACGACCGCGCGCCTTCTCGTGATCGTAATAGATCTTCGGAGTGCGGTAGAAGCCAGTGCTCGATAGCGAAATTTGGTTAAACCAAGCCAGTTCAACAAATGAGTTGAAGCTCATGATCTCATCGCGGATCTGCACCATGCCGTTCTTAAACACCACCTCTTCTGGAGACACTTTGAAGTGTGCTGAAGCGAAGTCGATCAGGCGCTGCTTAATGGTTATTGCTGCGTTTTGCGCGGCCTTACCGTTGAGGTCGGCGCCCGATGAGGCTGCGGTTGGTGATGTGTTCGGAACTTTGTCTGTGTTTGTAGCGGTGATCTGTATACGTTCGACATCGACTTGGAACTCCTGTGCAACGATTTGTGCCACTTTGATGTTCAAGCCTTGCCCCATTTCCGTACCACCGTGATTCAAATGAATACTGCCATCGGTGTAGATATGGATAAGCGCACCTGCTTGGTTCAAGAAAGTCGCAGTAAACGAGATGCCGAATTTCACCGGTGTGATAGCAAGACCTTTCTTCAAGATAGGGCTCTGCTTGTTGAACTCAGCGATTTCTTTACGACGTGCGTGATAGTCACTGCTGTGCTCAAGTTGTTCGGTTATCTCAGGTAAAAAGTTGTCTTCAACGGTTTGGTAGTAATGGGTTACGTTACGGCCTTCTTCGCCGTAGTAGTTCGCTTTGCGTACTTCCAAAGGATCTTTTTTCAGGTAACGCGCAATCTCGTCCATGATGTGTTCGATGGTCATCATGCCTTGCGGGCCACCAAAGCCACGGTAAGCGGTGTTCGACGCTGTGTTGGTTTTGCATCGATGACCAACCACAGTTGCATCGCCTAGGTAGTAAGCGTTGTCTGAGTGGAACATTGCACGGTCGACGATAGAGCTTGATAAGTCTGGCGAGTAACCACAGTTACCTGCAACGGTAATGTCAGCACCTTGAATCACACCATTGTCGTCAAAACCGACGGTGTATTGGTTGTAAAACGGGTGTCGTTTACCGGTTTGTTGCATGTCTTCGTTACGCAGCAGGCGCATTTTGGTTGGTCGGCCTGTCAGGTGGGCAATCACCGCTGCCATACACGCAGGAGAGGCTGCTTGAGTCTCTTTACCACCGAAACCACCACCCATACGACGCATATCAATCACGACTTTGTGCATCGGTACGCCAATCACTTCTGCAACCAGCTTTTGAACTTCGGTCGGGTTTTGAGTTGATGTGTAGACGATCATGCCGCCATCTTCGGTTGGCATTACGCTACTGATTTGAGTCTCTAGGTAGAAGTGCTCTTGGCCGCCGATCTCTAGGTCACCAGAGATCACGTGTTTTGCTTTTGCCAGTGCGGCTTTTGAGTCACCACGCTGTTGAGTGTGGCTTTCAGTTACGAAGTGCTCTTTCTCTAGCGCTTCTTTAACATCAAGGATGGCAGGTAGCTCTTCGTATTCAATAATGGCTGCATGTGCCGCTTTACGTGCTGTTTCTAGATCGTTTGCTGCTACGGCAATCACGGGTTGACCGTAATATTCTACTTTGCCGTCAGCCAGAAGTGGGTCGCCCGGTAGGATTGCACCGATATCCAGTTCACCCGGTACGTCTTTGGCTTGGATAGCAATGGCCACACCTTCAAATTCGTAACACGGCGAAACGTCGATCTTAGTGATCTTCGCATGTGCTTGAGTGCTCAGGCGTGCGTACACGTGCAGTTGATTGGGAAACTCTAGGCGGTCATCAATGTATACCGCTTCGCCCGTTACTTGTTTGGCTGCACTGTCGTGTTTAACGCTCTTACCCACGCCAGTTTTTAGGTCTTGTTTTGCAATGGTAACCATCTCTTCGTGGGTCATCGCATGCTTGTTTGAATTAGACATAAGACGTTACCCTTGTTTCGATTTGGTTGTTTTTATTCTGTTGTTCAATGAAGTAGCGACGCAGCATGTTTGCCGCCGACAATGAACGGTATTCTTGGCTTGCACGGAAATCAGATAGCGGTTCAAAGTCGCTATACAGTTCTTGCATCGCTAACTTAATATTAGCGTCTGTCCATGGTTTGCCTAATAACGTATTTTCACAACGGGTTGCGCGCTTAGGCGTTGCAGCCATACCACCAAAGGCGATACGAGCGTGTGTTACCTTGCCTTCTTCGACTTGAATATCGAACGCACCACATACTGTAGAGATGTCATCGTCTAAACGTTTAGACAGTTTGTAAGCACGGAAGCTGTCGTTGGTTGGTTTAGGGATGATGATTTGTTCAATGAACTCACTCTCTTTCTGCGCCGTCACCTTGTAGCTGATGAAGTAATCTTCAATCGGCATGATCCGAGACTCATCACCACAGCGCAGTTTGATTTTCGCATTAAGCGCAATCAGAAGGGGAGGCGTATCACCGATAGGAGAAGCATTGGCAACATTACCGCCGATGGTGCCTTGGTTACGTACTTGCAGCGAAGCAAAGCGGTGTAACAGTTCACCAAAATCAGGGTAGTGTTTTTTCAGTAGCGAGTAAGAGTCGCTGATTGGAAGGTTGGCACCAATGATTAAATCGGTGTCTGTCTCTTCACATACCTTCATGTCTTCAACAAGGTTTACGCTGATCAGTGTTTCAATCTCACGATGGAATTGCGTTACTTCCAGTGCTAAATCCGTACCGCCAGCAACTAGCTTAGCGTTCGGGTGGGCTTGAAAAAGCTTGGCCAACTCATCAGTACTTCTCGGGGAAAAAGCAGTGAGGTGGCCAAGACGTAAGTTGGCCTCGGTGTCTTGAATACTTTCTAGCTTCTCGATGGTTTTGCGCTCGAGTTCAGCAAATTGATCAATCAAAGGTTGGTGTGTTGAAAGCGACATTGCAGCATCAACAATAGGGCGATAACCAGTACAACGACATAAGTTACCTGCCAATGATTCCATGACGTCTTCTTTGCTTGCATCAGGCTTATTTTTACCAAGCGCAAACATCGACATGATGAAGCCCGGTGTGCAGTAACCACATTGGGAGCCGTGAAAATCGACGACCGCTTTCTGTACAGGGTGTAATGACTTATCTCGGTTTTGCAGATCTTCTACTGTGATCAGCTGCTTACCGTGTAACGCTGACACAAATGTAAGGCAAGAGTTCACCGAACGGTATTGCAGTTGTCCATCAACTACCTCACCGAGAACGACGGTACATGCGCCACAGTCACCTGACCCACAACCTTCTTTGGTACCTGTTTTATTTATCTTGGTACGAAGGTAATTGAGCACTGTCATATTCGGCGACAGATTGTCTTCACGTCTTATTTCCTGATTGAGCAAAAAAGTAATCAAGAGACCTCCTTGTAAATCGACATTGTTCCATGTGTATTCTTTTTGACTTCTAAGTCAATAATTATCCATCCTGACCCTGTGGTCAACTATTTATTTACAAAAATGCAACAACACTGCGCATTGTTGGATTGTGTACAATTTGTTTTTGTCTGTAGTTGTTTGTTTTATTTGGCTTTAAATTGGAAGTGCTGAGTTTTGTGGTGTGAATGAATTAATAGCGATGTATACAAAATAAAGACAAGGTTTTTGGCATTGATGGATCAAATACTGTAGAAGCTAAGAGCGCTATTTAGGGCAGAATAGAGAGTGTTTGAGGTGAAATGAGTCGATCTTTGCGTCTGTGATTATGGGAAAGGCATAAAAAAGAGAAGTAAACACAGAGGATTACTTCTCTCCCGTCTTGTTAACAAAAAGTTATTAACAGAAAGTTGTTAGAGCTGGATTGGAATAGTTAGCTCGTTATGATTTGTTCTTAAGTAAATCTGAGAACACAACATGCAGGTCGCTCGATGCGGTGCTGCTGTCTAGGTTGAGCTTGGAACGAATGTGGCTCAAATGCTCTTTCATCAATTCGACGGCTTGTTCTTCATCGCCAGACTCAATGGCATCAAGCAATCCTTCATGCTCATCCAAAGAACAGTTCGAGTGATTACCTGTCTCGTATTGAGCGATAAGCAGTGAGGTTTGTGATACTAGGCTGCGTTGGAAAGCGAGCAGGGGGGCATTTTCTGCCATTTCTGCCAGTTTGATGTGGAACTCACCAGACAAACGTAATCCAGAGCCGTAATCACCTTGGTCAAAGGCACAGTTCTCTTTCGCGACCAATTTTCTACACTCTTCGATCTGAGCTTTGGTGGCGTTTTTTACGGCAAGCTCTGTGATAGCAAGCTCCATCACTTCACGTGCTTTAAATATCTGTTTGGCTTCGTCTACCGTTGGTGCAGCAATCATGGCCCCTCGGTTAGGACGGATAACCACAACTTGTTCTAAAGAGAGACGTAACAAGGCACGGCGAATGATAGTGCGGCTAACGCCAAAGATTTCTGCTAGTGCTTCTTCGCTTAATTTGGTAGCTGGTGGCAGCCTTTGTTCTAGTATTGCGTCGAAGATATGGCAGTAAACAACATCGTCTTGAGTCTGGCCTGTTACTTTTGTTTTTACACCTTTGGAGACAGAATTTTTGAGAGCTGTCATAGAGATAAGGGCCCTTGTTTAGTCGAGTTGGATTGGTCGTGAATAATTCATGAGTGTTACTCTATATTGTATACATTTATCTATACAATGCCACCGGATGAAAGTGCGATGCACGCTTATTTGTTAATGACTTATAACATTTAGTTTGCAGGGAACTGTGTGCAATCTAAAGCTTTAAGCCATTCTTATTGAACTAGACGCGATTATCGCCACAGCTGTAGGCGACGATCTGGCTTATTTCGCTCAGGGTACGACCTGATTGCTGCTGCCACTCGTTGAAAGCCTTACTTGCCGCGACTAGTGCTCGCTTGGTGTTACGACCGCTATCAATCACATCTGTGCTGCGCAGGTGCGCTTCAACGTCAGAAGATAAGATAAACGTGTCTTTTCCCATTTGGCGCAAGGTGTAAGCACCTGTGTTACCACCTAGCCGCTTACCGTGTTTCTTCAGATAATCCCAAAGTTCTGTAATTCGTTCTGATGGCCAGTCGGCAACCATTTGTGAGAATGAATCCGCTTCACGTTTGGCGTTGTGAATCATGGTGGCATTGGCAGGGATAGTCATCACCTTAGTCAGGTGGCGAATAATGCGCGGGTCTTGCGCTTTCTGCTCCCACATTTCATTCGGCAGCATCAGCATTTTTTCGATGTCGAACTCAAAGAACACTTCTTCAAATTGCGGCCATTTCTTTCTCACCACATTCCAAGAAATACCGCACTGGAACACCTTTTCAGTAAAGGCTGCTAACCAGCGGTCATCGGTGATTTGTGATAGCTGGGCTTGCGATAGAGGTGCTCGAATAATCTTTTCGAGTTCGGCTGCACCACCTTTACGATGAGCTGCTCGTTGGTAAATGGTGTCGAATTTTTCTTGGGTCATTGAAGGTTCCAAATTAATACGATTTCTAAGATATAGGGTCGAATCTGGCAATTAAAACGACTCTGTTAACTAAAGTAAGTCTGTTAATTAAAACGAACAAGCCGACTAAAACACGCTAGCTGAGCTCTAATTCCATTTGATACAGAGGCCAGGTGTTGCCATTGAATTCTTTGCATTTTGGTTCTTTGTCGACCACTTGAAAGCCCGCTTTGTCGTAGCAACGTTTTGCTCCGATATTTTGCTGAAAGACCGCTAAGCTGATGGTGGTGACATCTGGGATTTGTCTCGCAGCGTTTAATGCACTTTCTATCATGGACTGCCCAAACCCTTTACCACGCTGACTTGGGTGAATGGCCACTCGGCAGAATCGGAGTTCAATGTCTGACATACGTTGAAACTCCATAAACCCGATCAGTTCAGTGTGATTACCGTTTGAACTCGGTTCAGAGAGAGCACTGGATTCAGAGAAGGTATAAAGCTCAACTTGAGGCTCTTGAGAGCGTTTGATAATCGATTCGGCTTCTAATGGCCAACCAAAGGTTCGCCCTCCCCAAAGCACATAGTCTTCGAGTGATGTGAACCAAGTGACGATCTCGTCGGCGTCGGATGCCTTAAAGCGATTTATTTCCATATCCTTCTCTCCTTGTCGTGTGTCTCTTTTTCTAAGTCACTAAACTTCTGCGCCCAACTGTTCAAGAAAGCCGCGCATGTAGTCAGTGCGCTTGTTAGCTTCCAACTTGGCGGATTCGGTATTCATGGTTTCAGCGAGCTTAAATAGCTTCACGTAGAAGTGGTCGACGCTGTAATGCTTGTCATCCAAGTCACGATGTTCAGCGAACGGGTCTTCGTGGTTATACAGTTCAGCGTTAAAGCTCTGACCCACGTACAAACATCGAGCGATACCAATTGCACCGAGAGAATCAAGGCGATCGGCATCTTGGACGATCTGCGCTTCTAAGGTCTCTGGTATGATGTTGGCGCTATAGCTGTGCGTGACAATGGCATGATGGATCTCATCAAGATAGGACGCGGGATAGTCGATAGATTTAAGGAAAGCGATCGCCTTGTCTGCAGCCATTTTCGAGCTTTGGGCTCTGTCTGGATGGTTCTTAGGAAAGGTGAAACAATCATGAAGATAAGCCGCTGGTAAAACGACTTCAAGCTTTGCTTGTTCTTGGTCACACAATGCCTTTGCAGTTTTGACGACACGTTTAATGTGGCTGATGTCGTGTGCTGCATCTTGTGTCATTTCTTGCTGTGCAAAATCAAGCAGTTGGTCTTCAAACTTTCCCTTCACGCGTCTCTTTCTCCGTTACTGATGTTGCTTAATACCTAACATTTATTTCAAATCGACTTTAACAGTTTCAAGCGCGCGTTTTTATCTTTTATAAAAGGAATAGCAATAAAAAAAACCGACTCTGTGAGTCGGCTTAATAGAGAGGCTTGTTTACGTTGATAAAAACATTATCAACGGCAGTCAGAGCTTAAGCCGTAGCTTGTTGAAGCTGTACCAATACATCATGCAGCGAAGGGCTGATGGTGTGCCCAAGCGCTTTTACTTCATCGCATGGTTCGACTAAATCAGGGATCTGGAAGCTGATCATGTTGGCAGCCATCGATGCTCGAATACCGTTGTTTGAATCTTCAAACGCAAGACAAGTTTCAGGTGCAACGCCCAAGCGCTCAGCGGCCAGCAAGTAGATCTCTGGATGAGGCTTACCGTGAGTCACTTCGCAGCCTGTGCTTAGTGAAGTGAAGTAAGAATCTAGGCCTGCTAACTCAAGCTTTTTCTTCGCGATATCAAGCTGTGTTGAGGTTGCCACCGCGATTGGAATGTCATTCGACTTTAGCCATTCCAGCAGTTCTATCACGCCATCTTTGACCGGAATCGCTTGGTTCTTAACAATCGCGCTATAGCGAGTACGCCATTCATTATTTAGAGCCGGATAATCAAGATCTTCGCCATAACCATTTCTAAAGATCTGTTCGATAGTTTTTGCGTTACAGCCGATGATGCCTAAGTAAACGTCCTTTAAAAATGGGACACCTTGCGCGTGACATGCTTCTTCAAAAATCTGCATACACAGGCGCTCAGTATCAAGGAGTAGGCCATCCATATCAAAAATAGCTGCTTGGAATTTCATATCCGTGGTTCTTTATGTGTTGTGGTCATGAGGGCGAGTATTTTGACATAGCCACTAGGTATAGGCGAGTCAAAGCTTTGTGAAAAAACGAGAAGGTTTATTGTAAGCAGTACTCAGCTCTTGGTTTTTACGCGATGAAGGTGATATGCATCTTGTTGTTTTAATAGCCAAAAGATCTTATAGGTTAATTCTATAGATTTCGATGTTCTATCAGAAACAATGAACATCAGAGTGCATAACAATCTAGCGGCTGTGCTCGAATGAAAAATTACATTCTTGATACTTATTGGCCTGTTATCGTGACCATAATCTTATAAAAAACAATCCATTAAAACGCTCAATGATTGTGTGATCTACCAATAAGTAACGCATTGAACATAAAGACAAAATAACCCTAGTCCACATTTTTAGCAGGGTTGCTTATGTTGTATTTTGAGTTTCTATTTTTGCTTATTGTCCTCTATATCGGTTCTCGTTATGGCGGTATTGGTTTAGGGGGTGTCTCGGGCATTGGTTTGGTGATTGAGGTCTTTATCTTCAAGATGCCACCAACGTCGCCACCGGTCACTGTAATGCTGATTATTCTCGCGGTCGTGACTTGTGCGTCGATCCTCGAAGCGGCTGGTGGTCTGAAGTACATGTTACAAGTCGCGGAAAGGGTGCTAAGAAAGAAACCGAAACGCGTCACCATGATAGCCCCATTCGTTACCTATTCGATGACGTTCCTATTGGGCACTGGCCACGCGGTTTACTCAATCATGCCTATCATCGGTGATGTGGCATTGAAGAACGGGATTCGTCCCGAGCGCCCGATGGCAGCAGCTTCTGTTGCGTCTCAACTTGCGATTACTGCATCGCCAATCTCGGCAGCTGTGGTTTATTACTTAGCGCAGCTATCGGATATTCAACACTCTATCACTTTGCTTTCGATTCTATTGGTGACGGTGCCTGCAACGCTATTCGGTACTTTTCTACTTTCTCTGTACAGCTTAAAACGCGGTAAAGAACTGAATGACGATCCTGAGTACCAAGAGCGTTTGAAAGATCCTGAGTGGAAAAAGCGTATTGAGAGCACTACAACAACATCATTAGATGAAGTGCTACCTAGTTCAGCTCGTAATGCGGTATTAATTTTCCTACTTTCTATTGTCGTGATCGTTATTGTGGCGATGGTGCCTGAGATTAGAACCATTGTAGACGGCGACAAGCCAATCAAGATGTCGGTCATCATCCAAATGATGATGCTCTGCTTCGGCGGTATCATTTTGCTGGCAACCAAAACTGACCCACGTGATGTACCAAATGGTGTGGTATTTAAATCGGGTATGGTGGCGGCCATTGCTATCTTCGGTATCGCTTGGATGTCAGATACTTATTTCCAATACGCAATGCCTCAGTTCAAATCTGGCATCGTGGAAATGGTGACCAACTACCCTTGGACGTTCGCACTAGCACTATTCATCGTATCGGTTGTTGTAAACTCGCAAGCGGCAACGGCACGTATGAAGTTGCCTGTTGGTCTTGGTCTAGGGTTAGACCCAGCGCTGCTTATCGGCTTGATGCCAGCGGTTTACGGCTATTTCTTCATCCCGAACTACCCATCAGATATCGCAACAGTGAACTTCGATGTGTCTGGTACCACCAAGATTGGCAAGTGGTACTTCAACCACTCATTCATGTCGGTGGGTTTAATCGGCGTCGTAGGCGCATGTTGTTTAGGCTACGCATTGGCTCAGATTTTTATCGCTTAATCTAGCTTTCGGTCGCTCAATTTAACTAGCGATAACGAGATAAGAAACGAAAAACAGCGCCTATTTAGGCGCTGTTTTTGTTTTAACAGGTCTCGTTTATTAGCTTTCAGGGGAGCTATTAACGTGGCTCAAAAGCCAAAGATTGAATTGCTTCTTCAATAGTTGGGAAGTGAATTTTCATTAGACACACTTCGGCTTTCTGGAACTCATGATTGCGAATTAGTTTAGTCACGTTTTCAACCGAATATTGCTCAGGTCGTTTCACTAGGTTCAGTTGGTTTGAGCTGGATTGAAGTGAATAGCTGTTACCTTCAGAATCAATGAGGTAATCATCTTCACCTAAGATCATGTCTGAGCATTCTGTCTGAAAGTCACTCTCGGATGCGACGTAAATCAGTTCATCATCGCCGTCTAGTTTTACTAAAGATGGCCAATGGATCATTACAGCCTCTGAATCATATATGTTGAAGTGTATCGACTATAAACAGTTTTGAGCCTTGGATCATCTATTGATCTAGCTGTCCAAAACGTTACTTACTTTAAGAGCTACTTGCTCAAAGAGCGGCCTAGCGGTGCAAAGTAGCCTTGTATCGCATTGTAGATTTGTTCTCTATGCGTGAGGTCTGGATACAGAGGGAACATATCCGGCTTTGTTGTGCCATCGACTAGGTACGAGTTTTCGATATCTGAGCAGGATTCAATGGCGGACTCAAAAGCGCGCGCTATCATCTCTGTTGGTAAGGAGAAGTAACGAGCTGACGTCGCTTTGTCGGCTATGACACTTCGGGCAACGTAATCGTGCTTATCCAAGTTATTTTCGCTGAGTAGCGTGGCATCGAACAGCGACATCAGACTCTCGTTTAATGGATGAGGTCGCACCTTTCTATCGTGTAACCAACAATCGCTGGCAAACAAGATGTGTTTGCGAGGTCCTGAAGTATCGCCAATCTCAAACGCTTTTTCAGCGATGTAGTGGTCAAATGCATGCCAAAACTCGTGAGCGAGCGCACCTGCACCTGCGTTTTTCGCGAGTGCCAATTCACGCTGGTTGGGCGCGTAATGTGCTTGTACGCCTTTTCTGCCACCACTGCCAAATGCCAACCCAAGTGTGCCACGAAGGCCTATCGTTTCAGGTGGCAGAGCCAAAATATAAGCCAGGTCTGCTAATGAATCGAATATTAAGTTCGCAGCTAAGTCCTTTTCTTCTTTGGTTACCCAAGCGCCCACACGAATGCTTCCCATACCGAAGGTCTGTTTAATATCCATGAAAGACACCTGCTCGCCGTGTCGGTAGTCAGGGCCTTTACGGGTTTTGTACTTAAAGTGGGTTAACTTCAAAGGAGTCCTTAGAAATGAGTGTATAACGTAAATACTATCAGGTACGGCTCAGTGCCTTACAAACCTAAGCCGAGGAAGTTACCACTTTTCGTATCCAATTTCTGAACAAAATGACTTTGAGTTAGGTTGAAGGACCTACCATGAGGTGGGATCGCCTTCGCGTGTGAGCGGAAACAATGGTTCATCGGGTTTAGCGTAACTTAGTCGGCATAGCCGTTGTGTCACGTGATAGCTGTCTAGCCCTGATATTGTGACTGTGTCTAAAGCCTCTAGATCCAAGTATCCATCGGGCATAAAGGCATTTTTGGGGGCGTGAAGCATGACGACTTCACCAATCAGCATCTGGGTGTGATTGCTCTCTATCTGAATATGTTCTTTCAATTCCAACCCAATTTTCAAAGCGCTTTCTAATACAAACGGTGCGAAGAAGTCATCGTCATAATAAGGTGTCAGGCCGACCGACTCGAACTCGGATACTTCTTTAGGATATCGCGCAGAGGTTTGGTGAGCTTTCTTTAAAAAGTCAGCGCCAATACTGTTGATGGTGAAGTGTTTGGTCTCGAGAATGTTGTCCAAGGTGTGGCGGCGTCTTTTACATGGGCGGACAATAAAACCAAATAGTGGAGGGTGAGAGCCTAAATGTACCACCGAGCTTATCACGGCCAAGTTTGCTGCCCCTTGACTGTCACAGCTACCAATCAAATTCGCACTCTTGAATCCTGACAATGAGTTGACTAGACGAGTGCGCTCTCGCTGCTCCATGGCTTGAAGATCGTTCTTTGACAGGGTGATGTCCTTCATACCTTTCTCTTCCTACTTGATTAAATGAACCTGTGTTTTATGAGCCTATATGTACGAACATGGGCTTTTTATCGATCAGGAAAATTATCCGTTTCGTGAGCTATCATTACGTCTGCATGAAAGGTGAGTCTTTTGGGGTTACTGGAACTGATTGGAAGGCGTTAAGTTGTGGAGTAGCACCAAGAAAGTACTACTCCGTTGTTGTTTTGTTAGAAGCACCTGTTGTGTATTAAAGCCGATTTACAGTGATGCATTTTGAATATCATCCAAGGCATCGCAATAGAAAGGGCCACTAAACTCCAATAAGGCTTGCGGCATCTCTATGGTTTCTGCCAAAACGTTGTGCTCATATAAAGATACATTGACCGCAGCCTTCATCGATTTCATGTACTTCTGCTCTCCGCCAAAGATAATCACAGAAGGGAAGGCTAACGGGTAAAAGCTTTCCAGTTCGGATTTTACTTCCATGACCATCTTGTACTTAATTTTGTTCATTTCGAATTTTAAGTACCCTGCGCAGGAATCTACCTCTCTTTTCAGTGAAATATTGCCAATCGCCGGGTAGAAGATCAGGTCATAATTAGGAGAGATATAGCGGCCAGCCCACAGTTCAATATTAGAATTCCCAACTTTTGCGCCTGTAAACATGTAATAGAGTTCATCAGAAAGTCCCATGGTGTAGATCATTCCTGCGCTAGACTCTTTGTCATACCACCCTTTATCAAGCTGAGCGTATCCGCTTCCAAATAGAGATTGCTCACCATCGTAGAAACTGTATTGAATCGGCGTGCCAACGGTGTAAAGAAACCATTTACCTCCGACTCCCGGTAATTCAGGAATAATACCGAAAGGCGTTTGCCCCGGATTTCTGCCACGCCAATAATGAGTATGTTCGCCATCCCAACGCATCGAGAATTGGAAGTCTTCGAAAGTTACATTCAGTGTGTCTTTATTGGCGACGACAATCCCCGGTATTTCGTAATGGAACTTTTCCGAGTCGTTAAAACCACGAAGTATTAACTCATCACGAAAGATGTCGTATTTCACTGTCTTGCCATTTACCGGTGTAAACGCGAGGTGCACGTATGCCTTAGGCGTTGGGTCAGTAAAGTTAGGAGCGATGTAGGTTTGTAGGCTGATTTTAAAGTAGCCGACCTCTGGAACGGCGATATTGTAGAACCATTGTTCAGCCCAAGTTTGTTGAGATGATGGAGTATGAGGGCGTATATCCTCGAGTGTGGTAGCAAATCCTTGTGCTACGAACAGGCAGCAACATGTTAGCCCTAAACGCAGTAGTTGGCAGAGGTTCATTGAAGTGATGTCCTTTGTTGGATCCTTTGGAAAAACGAGTATCAGGCATAGAGCGCAGTGCTATATGCCCGACGAGCCGGTTATTTTCGGCAGATGCGAGCGTCAGTGAAGTAGAGCCCTGACTGACAAGTCGTCCCTGATTGACAGTGGGCATCTTCTTGACAGTAACATTCGCCACGCACGTTACATCCTGGTTTTAGATAATCTTCTAATGGCGTTTCACCACTCACACGCTCCCAGAATGGGTTGGTGAAGGTATCGAAAGGGTCCAGCTCCGCTTTGGCTTGCAAGAACTCAGGCCACATCGGGAAGCGAGAGGGCATGTCCTCAAAAATAGCGACTGAGTTTTTACCCCAGTGAGGTCGCGCATCATATTTTCGCAGCGACATTTGCTCTATTTCTAGGTTCACGAAGTAGTTTTTAGGTTCTTTTTTACCCTCTTTACGCAGTGTGTATTCAATGCCGACGAAAGCGGTATCTCGCCCTGCGCTCATTCCTAAATAACTGTCAGAAGCTTTACCAAATCGGAAGTAAATACCATTGAGTGGGAAGCAAGTACGTGGGTGTGCGTCGACGATCTGGCGGACATCATTGATCCAGTTTGGTAGGCGCTCAATGTCGATAGCAACTTCTTGAAGCGCGATAGGCAGACGATCCCAGATACATTTGTTCGGGTCTTTGCATTCGAAGTACTGCATTTGGTCTGAATAGCCGATAGGCTCATCAACTTTCTTGCCGGTGATGCTGTCTCTGAAGTAGGAGTTTGCTCGACCATTGTAACGAGCAACGGCAGCAAGACACTGCAAACCAGACCCTGGGAATTCGTGTGCGGCATTAAACAGTAGCCCGAAGAAAAACTCCTCCGCATCTGTGACATCGGCTTGTGCATTGTAGGCTTGGCCTTCTGTCTCGATTGGAACTGGGTTGTAAAGTGTGGTGGTGTAACGCCCTAAGCCGGGGAACCATGCGATGTTCGCTGAGTAGTTGTTGTGTGCAATATCCAGTACCACGTCTTCAAGGTCGGAATCATCTCGATAACCGGTGACTTCTGCTTTCACTTTAAAGGCATCTTCAAGTTTTAATGTCGCTTCAACCACTACGCCAAGTACACCAAGGTTCACTCTTGCGGCGTCCAGTAAATCGCCCTCAAGTACTCTGACCTCGCCTTGCCCATCAACAATTTTTAGCTGGGTAACGTAGTCAGCGAGCATGTTACTTGGTCTATCTAACGTAGAGCCGTGTGTGCCACTGCCCAGCATGCCACCAACGGTAAAGATAGCTAACTCAGTCACCATGTTGATCGCGTAACCTTGCCCGCGTAAGAAGTCATTGAGATCGTTGAACCGCATACCGGCTTCAACAGTGACGGTCTTATTTGTTGCATCGAAGTGAACGATCTTATTCATATTCTTCAGAGTGATTTGAACTTGGTCGTCACCGGCGCAGGCGGCATCGATTTGGCTGGCGAACTTGCGATTTCCCGTCATCACTTTCTTACCGCGTATCAGAGCGTCTTGGACGATGCTCTGCACTTCATCAATAGAACGTGGGTCGTAAATCGCTTCAGGGTGGCAGGTGTATGTTCCTTGGTAGTTCGAAATCTCTCTTTCCGGTTCATAGGAATGAAGAGAGAAAGCTGTCCCCATAACAGCAGCAAGCAAAGCGTTACCAAGTACCATGGTTTTTATTTTCATTAAGACTTCCTTGTGGTTTAGTCGAAGTTGATTTTTAAAGGTGGTTTTCTTCATCGAATGGATTAGCCAAATCGAGGCAGAATGTGTTGCTGAATGACTTCTTGAACAGCGCTGCGATGGCTTGATAAACGTGAACTGAAGAAGTCTCCTACGTTGGCTTTATAGGCATCAGCAGGTCTCGGCCCTATCTCTGCTACCCAGAGCGCATGATTCGTCGTCGCAAAATTGAGTTGCGGGTGCCCTAAGATCGCTAATGGGCCTTGTGCTAAGTTTTGTGCGTCAAAGATCCAGATCTCTTTGCCATTTCCAATGCCATGAGTAGGGTGACTACGAACCACGGCTGTGAATATGTAGCCGTCGTCTTGAGAGGTGCTGTTAGGGCGAGCCATAAACTGAGGCGTTCGCATCACACAATCTGAGGGAAATTGATACGCATCGGCGAGATTCATCGAAAGGCAGTCCATGTGCACGAGAGCCGAGGGTTGGTCGACTTGAGGTAATGAATCGTTGGTGAACCTTCTATTGGGGTAGTGCTCATACGCCTCTGCGACACGCTTAATGACATGGTCTTTGCGATAGCCAACGGCAGCCCAATAAATGTGTTCAAATTGCTCTGGGAACTGGAAGTGTCCACGGTACGCGGGATCATTCATATCCCAAAAAAGTTGGTCGTCTCTTATCAGCCTGAAGTCTTCATTTATCTGTCGAGCGGATTGTGACTGAACTTGGATCCTTGCGCGTACTAAGCCGCCGACATCAATAGGCGCTGCCGGGTAACCTGCCAATTGACTCGGAGTTCTTCCACCAAGTAATCGCTTATCGCGTGCGTATTGGGGCTCCGATTTGTCCATCGCTCCTAGGTATTGGCCATATAGGGTGATTTCGTTTTCATGGTCATCGTAGTTACACATGATGTCTGAGGTATCGAAATCCAGTTCTAGGTAGTCGGCAACCACATAATCGCGCCCGGGGTAGAGGTCTTTCTTACGAATAATCCAAGTTGGAGTCCGATGTTGCTGAGCATAAACCGACGATATACCGATCATACGTAGCGGCTCGACTTGCGCTGCAGTTTCAAATACGAGGATGTGGTGGCGTGTTACACCAAGAGAGTGAGCGGTTGCTGCGATAAAGGCAGGCTTACCGTTACGGCCAATAATGTTCCAGCCTTGTAGAGGGCTGTGCTTATCCCATTTCAGAAGCCGTATAAATCCATTTCTAGTACCCGTATTGGAAATGTTTCCACCGTAGTTAATGGTGAAACATTCATCCGACTCGAGATCAAAATACGGATGGCCTGTGGTACGAACTTGTGGAAACAGCCATTTGTCAGGAATAAAAGGGCTCATCCAAGGTGGAAGACTGCTCTGCCACTCATCATAGTGACCAATCGGTGTGACCAGGTCTAAGCTCAGCGCATCAAATTCGTAGGGAACCCCACCTTCGTAGCTGAGCGCGAATCGGTTGTCACCCAGGTAGTTGGGCGCGGTATTACAATAATTGACGAATCCCATCGTCGGGCTGTAATAAGCCATACCACCAAGTAATTTAAAGCTGTCATAGCCATAGGAGATATGCTGTTGCATGATGGCTGACGGGGTATCAATCATCTTACGCAAGAAAGAAACTTTGCTTGGCGAAAAGTCGAGACGGGTTAGAGCGCCGCGGCCGTTCGGACTCAGGTGGTTTGGCTCCAATGGTATCCCTTCAGAAAAAAACACATGACCATGGATATCAGCTGGCAATTCTCCACTAAGAAGGTGAAAATCTCCCGAGGTTGCGCTGCGCCCACCCTGCATAATTGAGACCGGAAATAAGGAAGGATTGTTGCCTTGCGAAGCCAAAAGTTGGGTTGGTACAAAGGCAGCCCCAGCTACGCTTTTCAAAAATGTACGTCTTTTCATTGCTCTGATTTATATGTTTATCCATGCATATAAACAAAGTAGGTGAGTTTTATTGGCTAGAATGAGTAATGTACAAAACTATGAATGAGTGCAAAGAAGTCGTGTAATTTGACGGGTAAATTACACGGATTAATATCAATAAACTATTGATTTAAATGTTTTTAATTTCGTTTTGCTTGTGTTTGGTTTGGCGAGTTTTAACGGTGTGGTTAGCTCTTTATTTCGTTTCTAACGCCAATATTTGAAGAGAGGGTGCTTCTTGATGCGTGGCACCAATACTTTCTGTAGCGTTGTATTTAAAGGCGTGAGATAAGTTAATTTGCTATTGCAGCCATTCGCTATTGAGCGATACCATATAGGGCTATTTCTTTGGAAAAGATTCGATTATGTCAGATGAAAAACTCGCACTAGAGTGGATGCGCCAACAGGCACATAAAGTAGACCCATACGTTATCAACCCATCGTTTGATGAGTGCGTTGAGCTGCTTGATCCTGCTTTTAAGAAGGGCAAGAGTGTTGCGCAGTTAAAGTATCTGTTATCAGAAGCGGATCGTAGAGCTGGCGCGGCAGAACGTAAGCATGCGGCTTTAAAATACGCCAAAGAGAAAAGCCCAAATGCTGGTCAAATCTTGCGACTGCAAAGCAAGCTTCAACAAGTTCAGTTGGCTCTCAAGCTTGCCACTGGCGATAACAATATGACCATATCTCAGTTCTGTGCGGAGTACGATGTCTCTAAGCGTGATGGCAATACCGCATGGAATGAAAAGCTGGTAGAGCAGAACAAAAGAAGATAGTAAAAAAAAGATAGCAAAATGAGCCCTTTGAACGGGCTCATTTTCGTTGTGCGCTTAAGAAAACCTGCTAAGGCCGGATGTTATTGAAGCTGACCTTCTGCATTCCCCCCTCAAGCATCTCCAACTTAACCACATCGCCTTGATAGTAATACGGTTCCATTGGTATCTCGCTGTTAGCTGGTCTCGCGTAGTGAAGCACTGCAGGTTTGCCTTCCACTTGTCTGGCATATAAGTAACCAATCAACGCATGCTCAAATTGATGGTAGCCGTTGCCCCAATGAAAAGCCTTAGTGCGCTTAGGTTCAAGCCCTACACCACCATATTTGTGGTCGACCCACACATCGTGAAAAGTCGGCAACGTGTATTGTAGGGTTTCTTTCATCGAACCATCGACAAGCGATACCGTCATTGCCGCTTGGTCGAGCTCAGCCCATTCCCATGACGAAGCCCAATGTGTGTTTGGTCTGCTTTGCCAGCCAGTAATCTCTCGTCCTTGCCATGCCTTTTGAAGCTTGTCGCCAAAGTATTGGGATACATCGGTGAAGTCTTTCTGGTACTGGGCTTGGGCTAAAGTGTGCTTCATCCCTTGCATACCGAACTCTTTCCATTCGGAGTTATCCAGAGTTTGCCCAGTAAGGTAAGTCATCCAATACGCTTTGATGGTGTGACCAAAATCATTGTGATTGGCATTCGGCATCATGGCTGCTTTGCTGTGAATGGCACCGTAGAAGCGTTGTTCATCTTCGGAGTGGTAGTGCTCGATCATGGTTTGTGTCAGCCAATTCAGATCATCAAGCCATTTTGTCTTGGTAGGATCTTTCAGTAGTGGAGCTATTAACAGCATGTAGCCGTTAATCTGGTCAAGTTGTGCAACCAATTCCCGCTGAGTGACTTTGCCATCTTCACCGTCGGCAAGCACCCACGCAAGGCCACTGTTATCGTTAAGTCGGTATTGTTCGAAGATAAAAGCTTGTTGAGCGATGAGAGCGTCTTCTACCTTCTTATCTTGAGTTAGGTAGTAGTACATGGCTAAGCCAACTAGCGCATATGCTTGATCTTGAGCCGTTCGATGTTGCCACTCAAGCCCTGCTTTGCCGTCTTTGGTGAAGCTGATGAAACCACCATTTTGTTTATCTTCTAAGTGTTCAATGAGGTAGTAAGCCCCTTGCTTAGCGAGCGCTAATGCTTGTCTGTCTCCGGTTAGGTGGTAGAGCACGCCATAAGCATAGGTTTGGCGTGACTTCATCCGAGTGAACTCTTTGCCGAAGTGTGGCGTGATCCAGCCTCGATCTAACTCAGGACAAACGTTGGTCACATCAAGCAATGTCCCATCATCACAGCGGAAAGTCGGGAAGTTGCCTATCGGTTCTCCTTGAGCACTCGGCATCATCCAATAAGGCGCTAATCCTTCGCTGGCATGAGCTATCCAGTCCTCACCTGAGGGTAGGGATATATTGGCAGATACAGCCAAGCTTGTGACACTGAGTAATACGATAGAGGCTCGTAACATGATGTTTATCTTAATGAATTGAATTTGCTTGAATATAAACAATCAGGTCTGCACATTGTGATTAGGCGATCACAGTCGACAAAATTATTGCGATTTGGGTAAAGGTTCAGGTGACCGGTGGCTAAGTGAATCGACTCGAGAGTGAGCTAGAACCTTCATCATTAACGGATAAATCTAACACTTTTTTATTTGCTTTGTTAAGATGCTAAAAGGAAATAAATTATCGCAAAACGATAATTTATTGTTGATCATCGTTTGTTTTGATCTTAGTATCCTCCTGTAAACTTAACAGGAACATTAACTATGTCTAACATCCAAAAACAAAGCCGACGTGTTCGCATGCTATTGCAGTCTTTTCTTGTGCTTACTCCTATCATGGTGTGCTACTTCTGGTTAACCGTTGAGACTCCCTATGACTTTATAAGTTCGACTGGTATTTTTTACCTCACTTATGACATCGGGAGTTACACGATGTTGCCACTTACTATGACAACAAGAATGGTTGCTGCGTTCACAAGCTTAGCGATGTCTAGCATCCTGATATACGCACTACTGGTTCTGATACGTTTATTCCGTAACTATGAGCGAGGCGAAATCTTCTCTTTGGAAAATGCACTGTCATACCAGAAGCTCGGGTATAGCTTGTTTTATTGGGTTTTGGGGTCGGTTATCTATGGTTCATTGATGTCGGTGATTTTGTCGTTCAATAATCCACCAGGTGAGCGTATCTTTGAGATTAGTTTTGTGGGGATGGACTTTTTGACACTTATATTAGGTATAATAATTTTGATCATCTCATGGGTGATGAAAGAAGGTTATATTCTGGCTGATGAGCACAGCCAAACGATTTAAAGGACTTGTCATGACTATCCGCATTAATTTAGACATTATGATGGCCAAGCGAAAAATGCGATTAAAGACATTGGCACAAGAGGTTGGGATAACCGAAGCCAACTTGTCGGTGTTAAAGAATGGCAAGGCCAAAGCGGTAAGGCTATCGACACTAGACAAGTTGTGTGAAGTGTTAGAGTGCCAACCGGGTGACATATTGGAATTTGAAGCGAACGTTCACCAAGAGAGCGTTACTGCTGAATAGCGAGTCAGTAGATCGTATTCCCTTATGAAAACAATGAGTCTCGAAGTTATTCGAGACTCATTCGCTACATGTTAAACAGGCTCTCCTGCCTCGTCTTCTTCAACGATATCTTTTTCTAAACTCGCCTCTGCCAACCATTCCTTTATCGACGGACTATTCAACACACGTTGTTGATACTGTTGGGCTTTATCCGAAAGCTTTATGCCGTAGGTTTCGACTCGCAGTGCTAGAGGTGCAAACATCGCATCGGCAATCGACCATTCTCCAAATAGCCAACCCTCTGGGTATCTCTCCATTTGCTCAGACCAAATGGCATCGATGCGAGCAATATCTTTCTGGGCACCTTCACTCAAAACCAGCTTTCTTTTGGCTCGGCAGTTCATTGGTAACTCATTTCTGATGTTGAAAAAACCAGAATGCATTTCTGCCGAGATAGCTCGGGCTAAGGCGCGTTCAGCAATGGAACTTGGCCATGCAGTACCGTTTAGGTAGGCATCGTTAACGTATTCGAGAATCGCCAATGAATCCCACACTGCAACGTCACCATCAACCAGAGTCGGCACTTTTGCAGTGGGTGTCACTTTCGCTAACGTGTTATAAAAATCTGGGGTGAATAGCTTAAGTTTGATGACGTCTGCGGCGAGGTTGTAGTGATCGAATATTAGCCATGCGCGCAGTGACCAAGTTGAGTAGTTCTGATTAGCGATATAAAGCTGCATAAATGCTTCCTTGCGTCTGGTGGGTATGCATTTGAGCTTAAGGGATTCTATTGCGGCGCACTAACGGATAATTTTGATGCAATACATTAATAAAAACGATGGGTGGTGATTTCAATATGGATATTGATGCGTTGAGAGGCTTTCTTGCGTTTGTGGAGACCAGCAGTTTTACACGTGCTGCAAAGCAGATTAATCGCACCCAGTCGGCCTTTAGCGCTCAGATGCGTAAGTTAGAGGAAGAACTTAACGTTACTCTGTTTCAAAAGGAAGGACGCAACCTAGTATTGACTGAGGCGGGCTTGGCATTGCGTTCTCATGCGGAGCAGCTCGTCGCACTCCACAATACGGCATTGAAACAAGTAAAGCGTTATGAAGACAAACAGCCACTGCGATTAGGTTGCCCTGAAGACTATAACGACAGCATCTTGCCGAAAGTGATTAAGCTGTTGCAGAACGCAGAACCCACGTGCTCCATTCAAGTATTTAGCTTGCCGAGTATTACGCTTAGAGAGTGGCTTGATGATGGTAGGCTTGATGCTGCGATTGTGACCCGCGCTCCCGATAGTGAAGAGGGATATTGGCTAACCAATGATGCGGGCGTTTGGATAAGCAGCTCTGATTTTGTGTTTGATGATTCTAAAACTGTCCCACTCGCATTGTTCCAGACGGATTGTAAATACCATGCTGCGGCAGTGAATGGTTTAACCAAACAAGATACGCAATATCAGCTTTTAGCGTGCAGTAATACGGCTTCAGCGCAGCGTGCAATCGTCAAAGCTGGATTGGCAATTGGTGCGATGGGCAAGCTCAGTGTCACGCCTGATTTGAAGATTCTCGATGATATGCCGCCGTTACCTGCGGTAGACATCGTACTGTTGCTCGCGAGTAAGTATCATCCAGTATTGGACAAAGAGGTACTCAATCAGCTGGTTGAATTGGATTCTAATTAGATCTTGCTCGGTGAGAGGCATTGATTTCGAGAGTGAACAATAAATAGAAAGGCCGAGAACATTGCGTTTCTCGGCCTTGTTTTTATGGAAGAGAGGGTGAATTACGAGAGCTTAAATTTGCTCAACTCTCCGTGTAAATCTCCGGCTTTTACTGTCAGCTCATTACTGATTTCTACCGAGGATGTCATGGTGTCCATCACTTCCACAGCGGTGTCGTTAATGATGACGACATTACGGTTAATCTCTTCAGATACTGAACTTTGCTCTTCAGCTGCAGAAGCGATTTGATTGTTCATGTCGTTGATGACTTCAATGGCTTGGTTAATCTCAGACAGCGCTAAATGTGCTGCTTGAGTTTCGCCCTTGGTATCATTCGCTTGCTTTTGACTTTGTTCCATCAATACCACGATAGATTGGGTCTCTTGCTCTAGGCGCGCTAGCATTGAGCGAATCTCTTCGGTCGAACCTTGAGTACGGTTTGCTAGATTACGCACTTCATCGGCCACCACCGCAAAGCCTCGCCCTGCTGAACCCGCGCGAGCAGCCTCAATGGCAGCGTTCAGAGCCAGTAGGTTCGTTTGTTCTGCAATCCCCCCAATTTCGCTCAAAATACCTTGAATAGCGGTGCTCGAATCGACCAAATTTTGCGTTTGTTGCTGCGCATCATTCACTTGAATGGCTAAGCTATCAACTGCGCTGGCGGCATTGTCCATGCGTGTCATGCCGTTAAGGCTATTACTTTGTACCTGGCTAGCGGCCGCAGCGGCTTGAACGGCTGAGTTCGCTACTTCTTGTGCAGTGGCACTCATCTCATTGATTGCAGTGGCGAGTGAGTTCACTTCGTTTACTTGAGCGTTCAACTGGTCACGGGATACCTCTGCACGCGCTTGACCCTCAGTCGCATTCTTATCGACTTGGTCTGCTGTCGCCATTACAGTAAGCAGCATCTCTTGTATGCGAGATAGGAAGGTATTGAACCAGTGAGCCAGTTGCGCGGTCTCATCTTTTCCTTTTACTTCGATGCGGTAGGTTAAATCGCCTTCGCCCTGTGCGGCATCTTTGAATCGCTCGACCAAGTTATTGAGAACTTTGCCCAGAGAGTTGGCAATCAATGCCATTGAGATGATGCCTAGAAGAACGGCGACGATCCCCGCCCACACACCTTTTTCAAGCGCTTTCGAATTCTGTTCATCACTCCACTGGGTGTATTCGTCGACACTTTTTGCAAGGTGACTACTGGGAACCGACACCATGACTACCCACGGTGCGTCGCTAGTTTCGATTGCAGTTATGGCGTATTCCTCTCCGCCAAATGTAATCAACCCAGCCCCAGACTGTTTAGCGATAGACTGAACTCGCGACCATTCTTTTTCTAGCTCTGGCGAGACTTTCTTACCCACCATGTTTCCAGCGCTGCTGTTGGCTAGGGTGATACCTTTCCATGAAGTGATGAGGATTCTACCTTGTCCGTCGAATAGGTGACGAGCAAGACCTTCACTCTGGCTTTGCAGTTCATGAAGTGACAAATCGAAGCCAAGTGAGCCGATGATCTTACCGTTTTGCTTAATCGGCTGGCTGATGGTCGTGATGAGTTCTTGCTTACCACGAACCGGATAGAAGTACGGCTCCATTACGAATGTTTTACCGGTTTGGTAAGGCATTAAGTGCCAGTCGTCTTTGCGTTCACCATTGCTGTTTAGCTCGGTATTGCTGTAGCTCTCCATTGCGACCGCGTCAAAGCTGTTTTCGTCATTGGGAGAGAAGAAAGGGGCAAGGTAGCCCTGACTATTAAAGCCTAATTCGCTGTCCAAGCTGTTTTCGTCATTGAGATCGGTTTGTTGTGGCCAAGTCTTGTTTTCCCACACCATGTAGCCGGCAAATACGGCTTTGTTTTGTGCTTCTAGCGCGGCAGTAAACTGTTTAACGATAAGGTCTGCGCTAGCGTCCGTTTCTGAACTCAACTCAATGATTGAACGTGCTTGTGTTAAGTTGGCTAGTACCGGGTTCAGTTGGTTGGAAATGTTTAACCCTTGCTGAAGTGCCGTATTTTGTAAGTCGGTTGTCGTAGCATCGGTTAACTGTAGTTTTACTTTCTCTGTGACTTGTTTGTTCACATCAGTAAAAGCGCTAGTGGTCATGCCCATTGCGATCAACAGGGTGAAAGCCATCGCCCCGCCCGCACTCACCGCAATTCGCGTTCGTATACTGTTAAACATATGATCTCTCTAGCTAAATAGTGGTAGTTTGCAGAGATTTTAAACAAGATAAGTGAACGGAAAATGCAAAAAAATGAACACAAAAAGAATAGAGAGATCAAAAATATAAACAAGATTGCATAATGTGCAGTTTTGGCTTTGCTCGCAACGCTTAGATGAATATGAAAATCATCATTTAGTAATCGCTAACTTTATGTATTTATTAGTTTTAGTGATGATTAGGTGAGTTTAATGTTTTAGTAAGGCTGCAATTTTGCCTCTCTAGTTTGTGACCGCGAGTCTATTACTCATTATATGACGACGATCACAATTAAATTTATTTAACCCAATGAATTACCACTCTTTTTATAAGTGATTTAAAGAGGGAACACGTTGTATTAGCTTGCCCGTGTTGTTTTGCTTTGTTTCTTCGGTGGCCTAACGTGGCGTGACAAAATACGACTGCGTTCTTGTTTCACTTCCGTCAGCTTTCTCCATGACCATAAACGCACTCGTGCTTCCTTGGCGCTCACTTCGAGGTCGACGACTGGATTAAGGTAAGGGGAGTCTGGTTCAAGCTCGTGCATCATGACTTCCATAGGTGTCATCTTCCAAGGCTCAAACAGAAGTGGAGTGGGTATGTCTAAAAGTTCGGGTACCCATTTTCGGATGAAGTCCCCATCGGAATCGTGCTCTAGGGCTTGCTTTGTTGGGTTGTAAATTCGGATGGTGTTGATGCCCGTTACCCCAGCTTGCATTTGAAACTGTGGGTAATGAATGCCGGGTTCAAAATCGAGGAACAGCTGCGCTAAGTGTGTGACACCATCACGCCAGTCCATGTTCATATGGTGAGTGAGAAAGCTCACCAGCATTGAGCGCATGCGGAAATTAATGTACCCCGTATGATGTAGGCAGCGCATACAGGCATCGACCAATGGCACACCTGTCATCCCCATCTTCCATGCCTGAAGATGTATCGGATCTTTTACCGTCTCTTTTTGCAAGAGTGCTTCGTAGGCGTGATTGATACAGCGATATTCCATCGCGCATTCCGATTCAAACTTCTGCATGAAATGACAGTGCCAGTGAAGCCTTGATGAGAGCGCAATCAAGCTGCGACGAAACCCTGCGACTTGCCAGTGCCCCAACAGGTGTTGATAAACCTCACGCAGCGATATATTGCCCCAAGCCAAATATGGGGATAGACGTGTACAGGCATGTCGTGAAGCTTCTGGGCTTGAGATGCTGCGATAGTAATCGCGACCACGGCGCTCAAAGAAGTCATTTAATGTTGCCCATGCCAGTGCGCTTCCACCCGTTTGTATGCCTTTAACTTTGGTTAACCAAGCTGGTGGAGGCTCGATTGCGAATATAAGCTCCTGTGCATCAAGGGTATGTAGTGATTCTGTCGTTAACTGATTTTCTTCTATGGGAGCACGCATGACATTGTTCCAGTGCTTGTCCCAACCGATTCTGTCTTTCGACCCTCTTACGACAGCGCCTTGTGCGAACTCTTGCCATGGGATGTTGTGATCTGTAAACCAAGCAGAGAGTTCTCTGTCACGCTCAAAAGTGCAATTTAATCCTATCTCTTGATGAGAGAAGACGTTTTTGATGCGGTAACGAGATTGAATCGCTTTGAAGCAGTCCATCGCACTGCCATGAAGTATTGAAACCTGATGTCCATACTCTTTCAGCGACCGATTCATGCATTGCAGCGACTGCCAAACAAACCGCCAATGTCGCTCAGAGTAGTGGGCATTGTTTAGCAGCATAGGTTCGAAAATGTAGAGCAATATCGTTGGGGGGTGACCTGATAAAGCGTGTTGTAAAGGTGCGTGGTCGGTGAGTCTTAAATCACGCTTTAGCCACACTATGTTGATTGTTTGCATCTGAGCCCTCTTTCGTTTTCAAGCATTACGAATCAGAGGGCAAAACGTCTCACTGGAAGTGAGTTTTATTTTCGATAATGAAAGGGCAGGTTATGATCTCCTGTTTTCATTATTAGAGAATGCCTAAGCTTTTTAGTTTTCGATAAATCGTATTACGGCTGATACCAAGTATGCGTGACGTCTTACTGATGTTGCCTTGGTTGGCTTGATAAGTTTGCAACAAGGTTTCTTCAACGGTGCTTCTTAAATCGTTACTCGCTGTACCTTTTATGGCATTAGAGGTTGTCGATTGGTGGTGATTATCATGCGCTAACGACGTGAGGTGTTGAGCTAGATGGCTGGGCACATGCTCGAGTGTGAGTTGTGGTTCGTCGTTTGCCAGTAAAGTGGCGACTTTAAGTAGGTTGTCTAACTCGCGGATATTACCCGGCCATGAATAGGCGCATAGCAACCCCATCAAATGCGGGCAGATTGTTCGCTCATCTTCAGCGTATTTACGATGAATATGCTCGATTAAAGCATGCTTATCTTGTCGCTGTTGCAAGCTTGGCAAGGTAAAGGCTAAGCCATTGAGTCTGTAATACAGGTCTTGCCTAAACTCACCGGTTGCGACTAACTGCTCGAGGTTTTTGTGAGTGGCAGCGATGATCTGGCAATCGACTTGGTAGCTCTGATTGGAACCGACAGGCACCACGGATTTGTCTTGCAGAACATGCAGCAATCGACATTGAGCCTCTAATGGCATGTCGGCGATCTCATCTAGAAACAGAATTCCCTTATCTGCTTGGCGGATCTTACCTTGGAATCCTTTGTGGCTTGCGCCTGTAAAAGCCCCCGGCGCGTAACCAAACAATTCAGATTCGATAAGATCTTTCGGTAGTGCACCACAATTCACCGCGACTAAGGGCGACGATTTACGCTGGCTTTGCTTGTGTAAAGCCTTAACAAACTCGCCCTTTCCGACACCGGTTTCACCAAGGATTAATAGGCTAATGCCTTTGTCGATAACCTTATTGGCCTGCTGCCAAGCGTGTTCTATCTGTTGTTCACCATGGTGTAAATCACACGATGCGGAAAGAGAGCGTGTGCGCTTGGCTGTTGGGCGTTTTAGGTGCTGTTTTTTAAACACAAAAGGTGCATCAATTGAAGTTCGGTTGAAGAGGGTGTCGATACTCTCACCGACGATCGAGGTTTGATCCAATAGTTGTGAAGCGACCTGATTTTGCGCGACCACCTCTCCAGCTTCGTTGGCTATCACAATCCCTTGCCAACCACTATGAAGTAGCGATTTCTCACACGCGAGATCAATGCGAGTCGTGCCTTGTGGTATATGGCTCAATAATTGATTCCCAACAAGCTGAGCCATATTTTGAACGAGCAGTTGCACCGAACTATCGTGTTGCTGCTGCTCACTGGTAATGTCCAATACGCCAACCATTTGCCCTTGATGATCAAACACTGGGCTTGCTGAACAACTGATAAATCGATGCTGGTGGATGAAGTGCTGCTCACCAATGATGGTTACAGGTTTAGCTTCCACGATCGCCGTGCCAATGGCGTTGGTCCCTTTGAGTTGTTCCTGCCAACACGCTCCAGAGCTGAGTGCAATCGAAGTCAGTTTTTCCTTGAACCGCTCTTGTCCCCAACTAGCGAGAATCACCCCTTCAATGTCGGTTAAGATCAAACGACTGTCGGTACGTGCAAACATCTGGTTAAACAGAGGCAGTGCATTGCGCTCGACGATTTGAATCAAGCTCGATGACTGATGACGTCGCTGCTTGAGAATCGACTGTGGCAGGCGAATATCTTCGGGAAGACGTCTCTGTTTTAGCCCCGCTTCTGTGCTGCGGTGCCAAGACGATGAAAGCCAATCTGAGGTGTTTGCTTGTTGAAGGTGCATGACTGTTCCATGTCGTAACAGTGAGAGTGTACCAAATTGGAACAGTTGAACATTGGATTGGTTTCCATACAGCTGTTCAATGCCAACTCACTTTGGGTTGTAAATGTTTGGTAATCATAATTTTACAATTTATTAACAACAAGTTTTGAGGTTGTGGCGTGTGATTTGCGTTGTTCTTGTTGTGAAGAAAGCACGAAGTATCAGTGTTTTAAACAGAAAGCATAAACATAGGCGTATTGTCATGAGTTCTTGTCTCAAGAGAAGTCGCCACAAAAATAAGACAGCTCTCGCTTAATAACGAAAAACACATCTAAGAAGGATCTAACTATGATTTACGCACAGCCGGGTAGTGACAACGCAGTGGTGAACTTTAAAGCTCAATACGATAACTTTATCGGTGGTGAGTGGGTGAAGCCTGTCAGCGGCGAGTATTTTGATAATACGTCTCCCGTGAATGGTCAGGTGTATTGCCAAGTCGCGCGCTCAACCGAGGCGGACATTAGCTTAGCACTCGATGCGGCGCATGCAGCTCGTGCGAGTTGGGCTGCGACCAGTGTGACAGAGCGTTCGAATATCCTACTTAAAATTGCTGACCGCATTGAAGCAAACCTAGAAGAGATCGCAGTTGCTGAGACATGGGAAAACGGCAAACCAGTGCGTGAAACTCTGGCGGCAGACATTCCGTTGATTGTCGATCATTTTCGCTACTTTGCGGGCTGTATTCGAGCGCAAGAAGGCAGCGCAGCCGAGCTTGATTCAAACACTGCAAGCTACCACTTCCCAGAGCCAATTGGCGTGGTAGGGCAGATCATTCCTTGGAACTTCCCAATCTTAATGGCGGCTTGGAAATTGGCCCCTGCACTGGCAGCAGGCTGTTGTGTGGTGATGAAGCCAGCCGAGCAAACACCAACATCGATTTTGGTGATGATGGAGAAGATCGCTGACCTTCTGCCTGCAGGTGTGGTCAACATCGTGAATGGTTTTGGTAGCGAAGCAGGTCAAGCGTTAGCAACTAGTGACCGCTTGGCTAAATTGGCGTTTACTGGCTCAACAGAAGTCGGCCACCATATTTTGAAATGTGCAGCTGAAAGCTTGATTCCATCAACCGTTGAGCTTGGCGGTAAGTCTCCAAACATCTACTTCCCAGACATTTTTGATTATGAAGATGAGTACCTAGATAAGTGTGTAGAAGGCATGCTGCTGGCGTTCTTTAACCAAGGTGAGGTGTGTACCTGTCCATCGCGTGTGTTGATCCACGAATCGGTCTACGACAAGTTCATCACCAAAGTTGTCGAGCGCGCTCAAACCATCAAGCAAGGTAACCCGTTAGACACTGACACTCAGGTTGGCGCACAAGCCTCTCAAGAGCAGTTCGATAAGATTCTTAGCTATCTAGAGATTGGTCGTCAAGAGGGGGCGAAAGTGTTAACTGGTGGTGAAATCGCGCAGCAACCAGATGATCTGGGTAATGGTTATTATATTCAACCAACCATGCTCGAAGGCAATAACAAGATGCGCGTCTTCCAAGAGGAGATCTTTGGCCCAGTTATCGCGGTGACTACCTTTAAAGATGAAGCTGAAGCGTTGGAAATTGCCAACGATACTGAATATGGTTTGGGTGCAGGTGTATGGACGCGTGATGCCAACCTTGCTTACCGCATGGGTCGCAACATTGAAGCGGGGCGTATTTGGGTGAACTGTTACCATGCGTACCCAGCACACGCGGCCTTTGGTGGATACAAGAAATCAGGCATCGGTCGTGAGACACACAAGATGATGCTCGATCACTACCAGAATACGAAGAACTTGTTGATCAGCTATGATACGAATCCGCTAGGCTTTTTCTGATTACACTAAAATGGATTCAGGGGACTATTTGACTCAGTATAAAGCACCGTATCAACGGCGCTTATTCCCATTTTATTGCCCCGATCCTGAATGCTCTGACTCACTTTTTTGCAGTGTAATCGAGTCGAGTTCACCTAAATGTTTTACAAACAATTCGAGAAGTTTGGGCTGTCTAGGGTGGTATGCACTCAGTAGTACCATCTTCCGGTTGTATTTCTTGTTGGTTATTGGTGTGATGGTGATGTGTTCATCAAAGAGTTCCAAACCAGGCCAGACTGGAACAATTGATACTCCAACCTCTTCCACCACCAGTTGAGCAATCGCCTCAAGGGAATCCAGGTCAAAAATGGTATTCTTGGTCATCCCTGTGTCGTTCATGAATCGTTCCGACATCTGCCCGCCCCAACAGGTAGGGTCATATCTAATATAAGCGTTGTTTTTCAGTATACTTGCAATAGACCCTTGAATCGTTTTGCTATGAATTAATGCAAGAGGCTCATTTCTCAGTTCTCTACATCGTAATGTTTTTGGGATAGCTGAGGGAGGTGCAACGATAATCGCGGCATCAAGGTCGCCATTGATAAGGCTCCGATTTAAGTCGATAGAATTCCCAGGAATGATATGAAATTTAGCCTGCGGTGCAACTTCGCGAATGGACTTGAGAGTCGATGGGATAAACGCGGTTAATGACGTTGAGTTAGCTCCCACTCTTAACGTGCCATCTAATCCCGACCCTTGCGCAACTTCGATAAGATCACGAGTCTCCCTGATAATCGATTTTGCTTTGGGGACAACCGCCAAACAGGCATAAGTGGCCTGAACAGTACTTCCTGCTCGTCTAAACAGTTTACAGTTAAACTCGCTTTCTAACGTTTGAATCCTTTGACTGATAGCTGCTGGTGTTATGCCTTGGGCACGAGCTGCAGCGGCTATTGACCCTTCCTCTACGACTGCGACAAGGCTTTCAAGAAATCGGCTGTCCATAGGTTTCCTTATGAATGAATATATAAAAAATTAGTTTTTCTACTTTTATGTGGTGAGTAAACTAACTACAACTGCGGCTTAAGTCTAGAGTCGATGTCACTTTAAAAGGAAGCTTAAATGAATTTTGATTTGTGGTTTGCGTTTTTGATGGCGTGCATTGTTTTAGCTGTTTCTCCTGGTGCAGGGGCCGTGAATATGATGTCAATAACAATGAAATACGGCTTTCGCCGAAGCGTGATTTCAAACCTTGGGTTACAAGTTGGGAATATGTTCAATATTGCGATAGTTGGTGTTGGGCTTGGTGCTGTTCTTGCCCAATCAGAGGTTGCGTTTAACGCTATAAAGTGGGTCGGGGCACTCTACTTAATTTATTTAGGTATCAAGAAGTTTACCGAGACGGTGGATAATACAGATTACAAAGAACACCAGCAGAAAGTAAGTGGCTTGAAAATGTTTTGTCAGTCAGTGATTGTCAACGTTACCAATCCTAAAAGTATTGTTTTCCTTGTTGCTCTTTTGCCCCAGTTTATTGTGTCAAGCAGTCCCCATGTAGAGCAGATACTAGTGCTAGGTAGTACTTTACTTACCGTCGATATGCTTGTGATGTTTGGTTATGCACTGTTAGCCAGTCGTTTGAGCGGATTGGTTAAGAATCGCCGTCATATGATTGTGCAAAACCGTATTTTCGGCAGTGTATTTATTGGTACAGGCAGTTTATTAGCGTTGGCTGGGCGAAGCTAATATGGGCTTTCAAGGATATGATGAGTTTATTGATTTACTTAACTCAGATATTGCCTCTTTGAAAGCGCCTATTAATGGCGCTTTTTTCATGGTGTAAACTTCTCGAACAAACTTTTTATTATTCGCTTTTAGAAAAGAAGACTTCTGGCTTATGAGTAGGCCCTGAATTGCCTTCGAGTTGAGTCAGTTCCAAACCTTGTTTACCGACCAAAGAAGCGACCATCTGACGGTTGAACGGGTAGTTCTCTGTGTTGTTGATGAACTCTTTTACATCTACCCATTTGGCTTCCGCAATTTCATCCGTGTCTTGAATCGCAATCTCTTGAGTTTGAGCTATCAGGTGGCAAACAAAGTAGAGGTTCGATTTGCCAAACTGATATGGGTGGCGCGTTGCCATGCCAACTACCGATACAAACTCTGCTTTGATGCCAGTCTCTTCCATGGTCTCTCTAACCACAGACTCTTCAATACTTTCGCCTAGTTCAATGTGGCCGCCAGGTAATTTATAGCCCGTCATACCATGTTCTTTGATAATCAGTACTTGGTTGTGTTCATTAGTGATCAATGCGCCAGCACCCAAGGTGTGAGTGGGAATAAAAGGCACAAATTCAACAATCTTGGACTTGTGAATCAGCGTAATTTCGTCCTCTAGGCAGTTGTGGAACACAAAACCAAGTTCGGTCGCTACAGGGATAAGGTGTGATAATGCAATTGGTAAGCTGATCCAAATGATGCCTTTGTTGTTTTGCTTTGAAAATTCGGTGATCTTGTTTAGTTCAGCATGGAATGAGTCAACATCATATGTGACTGTTGCTGGATTGATGATGATGCCGTTAAATTTATCGAGCGTAAATTCCACAGATGATCCTTTATGGTTTTGATTTATTATATGTCGAGAATTTGGTCAGCTTATATCATCTTAGGTGTCGATAACACTCTAATCATTAAAGGATATATACGAGGTAACCCCACGCCTTCGTAAATACAATCATAAGTTGAGTGTTATTGTTAAAATAGTAAATTAATTGTCCTTACTCTTTATTTTAGCGATCGCTTAGGAAGTCAATCAATAACCTTAAATCCCTTTTCTACTAAAAAACTGTGCCTGCCAATGGTATTTCTCCCCCTTATTTAAATGAGTTTTGTATAAATATAATAAGTAAGCCTCTCTTTATAAATGATAGTTATTTGCATTTATTCGCGATACAAGGAAATATACTCAGCGCAAATGAGAATCGTTTACATTATTATTACTATATTCATTTGTTTTTTATTAGATATTACTTATTTATGGATAAAGGTTGGACCTATGGCGTTAAAAGTATCTAAGCTAGCATTTAGTGTGTGTTTATCATTAAGTTCCTTTACTGTTTTAGGGGAAGCTATTGACCCTGATAAATTAGAAGTAATGGTGGTGACGGCTGGAAAGGTAGCCGAAGAATCACAAAAGTCCCCGATCAGTATTTCAGTGTTATCGGATTACGATGTTGAAAGAGCTGGTATCGAAAACACGTTTGATATTGTAAAAAGAACCCCAAATGTCTCCATGATTAAAGCGGGTAACCCTTCCGATGCGAGTTTTCTTTCTATGAGAGGAATTACCCCCACCATGGAAGGCTCACAATCTGTACTGTTTTTAATTGATGGTGTCATGTATCAAACGTTTGACACAGAATTACTCGATGTTGAACGTATTGAAGTATTGCGTGGGCCACAGGGTACCCTATATGGGCGAAATGCTTCATCAGGTGTTATTAGCATCCATACAAAGGATCCTGACTTTTTCACTGAAGGTAGCGCCGGGTTAACCTACGGAAGTTACAACCAAATTAAGGGCAATCTTATTTCGGGCGGTGCTATTGCAGATAGCGATGAGTGGGCATACCGTACTGCGATTCAATATTCGACGGATGACGGCTATTTTACAAGGGACTATGACGGTAAAGACGACGTTAATGACGTAAAAGACTTTAATGGTCGATTAAAAGTTCGTTGGGTACCCGTTGATCAGTCATGGGATGTAATTGCTACTGTCGATGCCCAAAATCGTAAAAATGGCAATATGTCATTCGCTACACTAGACCAAATTAATCAAGATAGCCATAAAGTCTATTCCAACTTAGAGGGGTTAGCGAAAGCTGATATCTTGACTGGTTCAATTCGTGCAAATTATGCTGCAGATAATTTCGATTTTACGTCTATTACGGCTTATACCAAAGAGGATAAAGTTGATAACCAAGATTTAGACTTTACTCAAATTAAAGGTAATAAACTTTTTATTGATTCAGACTTTTCTCGTGTGACACAAGAGTTGAGATTGAGTTCTGATCAAAATGATGCCATTCGTTGGGTGAGTGGTCTGTACTTCTTTGATGAAACTGCCAAAAATGATATTGGCCTTGATATGCTTACCGAAAAAGGCAAGATGTTTAATCAAACCAAATCAAAATCAAAGGTAAGTAATTACGCTGTATTTGGTAATGTTAATTATCGATTCTCTGACAAATGGGAAGCGATTGCTGGTTTACGTTATGATTATCAGAAAGTTCAGTTTGATTATCTTTACCTTGAGAATATGGGATATCCAGATTCAAACGGCTCAGATGCGGCTAGTTTTTATGAATGGTTGCCTAAAGCTGGTTTAAATTTCTACGCTACCTCCGACATTATGATGTTTGCGAGCATCGCGCGCGGTTATAAAAGTGGTGGTTTTAATATGCTAACTCCGCCAACTATTTCACCAAAGTATGATCCTGAATACACAATAAACTATGAATTAGGAATGAAGAGTGAATGGTTAGATAATCGTATTCGCTTTAATTCGTCAGTATTCTTGATCGATTGGAAAGATCAACAAGTTGAACAGCAGGCTTACCCTAAGTCCTTTACCCAAAATGCAGGGGGCACCGTTAGTAAGGGCGCTGAATTTGAGTTGTCATGGTTAATTCAGCCTGGTTTAACGACTTGGGTTAACGGTGGATTTAATGATGCAAGCTTTGATGATTTTGTTAGCAAGGATTACGACATGAATGGTGGCTTCGCCGGTCAACATGATTATAGCGGTAATCGCCCAGCCAACTCTCCTAAATATACTTATAGCCTAGGTGTGGATTATAACTTCTTAGAAAACTACTTTATTTACGCTGACTATAACGTAACGGGTGATTTTTATTTCGATAGTGCTAACACGACTAAACAAGATGCTTATGGCGTTCTGAACTTAAGGGGGGGGTACACAAGCGATAATATTGACCTGACTCTTTGGGCGAAAAATGCATTAGATAAAGAATACCTGACACGTGCCTTCCCTATGGGGGATGCACCAAATGAAAAATGGTACGGCCGCTCTGGTGACCCAGCGACAATTGGTGCCACTGTCAATCTAAAATGGTAGTTCTCCAATAATATACTCCCCCTCTGTTTGAGGGGGATAACTACAAATTATTCGTGTAGGAAAAAAATAATGCAAGAAATTGTAGCTGGCTGGGTGCAGCAAAGGTTAATGCATAATTTTGAAAATAATGCATTAGAAATAGCACTGAATGATTGCACTGGTGAAAAACATCAGAGCTATAGTTATCAAGAACTATTTTATGAAGTGAGTAAAGTTGCTCGAAATATAAAATATTTTTCCGGGGAAAGAGCGTTATTATTATTACCAGGGGACTCAAGTTTTATTTTTTCGTACCTAGCCTGTCTGATGGTGGGGGTTACTGCGGTACCTGTCAATTTGCCTGGTGTTAAACGGTTACAGCGAGTTAAATCTAATATTGAGCATATCCTGGATGACTGTGAACCAAACCTCATTGTTGCTTTGTCAGCGACCAAAGGAGAAATTGAAAAATTTGGTTGGGATATAAACCGAGAAGTTGTATATCTGGATGAGTTATTCGGAGAGAAACAACCACTTTGTTGGAATGACCTGTGCCCACCCACAGGTCCCGTAATGTTGCAATATTCATCGGGCTCAACGGGAAGCCCAAAAGCGGTTTGTAACTATGATAAAAATATTTATCATCAATTCGACATTATGCTTCAAGTAGAACCAAGTCTGCAGCATATCCACACCGCAAATTGGTTACCTTTTTATCATGATCTAGGCTTGTTCTACGGTCTTATGTTCCCTTTATTGTCTGGTGGTACGTGCAGTTTTATCCGGCCAAGTCAATTTTCTGTAGAACCAGCAAAATGGTTAAACATGATAGAGCAGTACCAAGCCACAATTACCGCTGCGCCTGATTTTGCCTACCAACTGTGTGTTGATTCTATTTCAGATCTCCAAGCCAGTGAGCTGGATCTCTCATCTTTGAAGGTCGTGATGAATGCTGCTGAGCCGATTCGAGCTTCAACGATAAGGAGCTTTTCTCAAAAGTTCGAATCGTCAGGTTTCCAGTCATCTAGATTCTTACCTGCATATGGAATGGCAGAAGCCACGCTTATTGTGAGCCATAAACCTGCGAATGCCTCAGCAGCAATGAAGACTTTTGATGTTGGCTGTCTTGCTGAAGGACATGCTGTTGAATCTATGTCGGGGCGGGAGTTAGTGAGTAGCGGTAGCCAGTTTAATTCTTGGCAAGTTGAGATTGTTGACCCTCATACCGGTGCTGCTTGTGAGTTGGGACAGGTTGGTGAAGTTTGGGTTCGCGGTAATAGCGTGGCGAAAGGCTACTGGAATAAAGCTTCGCTCACTCAACAAACGTTTAATGCATCGATAAATTCAAGTTGTGACGATGGGGAGTATCTGCGCACCGGAGATCTGGCATTTAAGTGGGGAGGTGAATTGTATATTTGCGGCCGCTTCAAAGATGTCATTATTGTTTCTGGTGAAAACCATATGCCTAACGACCTAGAATCTACGATTGAGAGCATGTGTGGTGACATCGAGGTTGGGGGGGCTTGCTTTGTTCAAGATATTGAGTCAGGTGAAATCCATGGGTTATGCGAAGTGCATCGCCATACAGAACAAAGACAATTAATAAAAATTTCAAAAACAATTAAGTCGCTTATCGCTAAAAATCATAATTTATCAGTGAGTCAAGTTACCCTCATCGCAAGAGGTTGCTTACAAAAAACTTCTAGCGGTAAGATCCGTCGAAGCTTGATGCTATCAGAGCTCCAAGCACAAAAATTAAAGCCACTATATGTATCGTCGCTACCAGCCACTCCCGCTTTCATTACTGACATTTCTGAATATTTGCGAAATTCCCTTGAAGCTATCGTCGGTATTGAGCTAATTGGTGACAAGCAAGGTTTCACTGATGTAGGACTGACAAGTTTGCTTGCGACACAGTGGTGCGCACAAATTTCGAGTCAGCTTGGTATCTCGATTTCACCTGTACAGTTATTTGCTTATCCAAATCTATCCGCTTTTAGTCAGTTTGTTCAACAGCAACACAGGCAGCAGTCCCCAAAAGAGTTGGTGGAGGAGTTTTCATCTCGGTCAACTGATATTGCGATTATTGCAATTAGCAGTCGTTTACCAAAGCAACAAAACGCAAGTTGGGTTGAGTACGCAGATTGGCTAATTAAAGGCGAATCAGCACTAGCGAGTGTGAGTGATGAGTTACGCACATTTTCTTTACCCATAGGTGCGGTTGATAACATAGACAAGTTTGATGCTAATTTCTTTGCTATGTCTTCTCGAGAAGCCTGCTTGCTCGATCCACAACAGCGCTGGTTGATGGAGTCAAGTTGGCATCTTTTTGAACAAGCGGGTTGGTTACCTTCGAAATTAAAAGGGTTGCCATTAGGTATTTTTGTCGGCCAGGGAAGCCAAGATTATAGTGATCTGTTGGCTAATCAAAACGCTCCTGAGTTTTTAAAAAGTTATTTAATTACTGGTACGAGTCGTAGTGGTAGTTCTGGTCGACTTGCTAAATATTACGGTACAAGTGGCCCGGCTATTACTATAGATACCGCTTGTTCATCATCTATCGTTGCTATTGATATGGCTGTCCAAAATATTCAATTAAAGCGTTGTGAATCTGCAATTGCTGGTGGTGTAAACCTTCTTCTCTCGTCTCAAATAGAGAGTGCTTTACAAAAAGCAGGGATGCTTTCTCCGAACGGGCGATGCGCTACTTTTAGTGCTGATGCTGATGGTTATGCTCGTGCTGAGGGTTTAGGGTTACTACTGCTAAAAGATTATGATGCAGCGATAAGAGATGGTGACCCTATTTTAGCGGTTATTGAGGCTACAGGTGTGGCACAAGACGGTGAGAGTAGTAGTTTGACGGCACCTAACCCACTTGCGCAGCAAACACTGTTGAAAGAAGTACTAGCGCGCAGTGGAAGAACAGAAAATGATATTGATGCAATTGAAATGCATGGCACCGGCACACCGCTTGGCGACCCTATCGAATTAAGTGCTATTGATGGTGTTTATCAGAGTCGTATTCAACCGCTGCATTTGACTGCAGGCAAAGCGCAGTTTGGTCACCTAGAATCTGCTGCTGGTGTTGCGGGAGTGATTAGGGCGATTGCTCAAATGCGTGCACAAACTGTTTTCCCTCACCCAACGTTTAAGTCGTTTAATCCTGAGCTACGGCCTTGGATTGAACGTTATATTTTTGAGAACGACGTTCGTCCAATACCGTTAAGACGCATGGGGGTTAGTTCCTTTAGTTTTACTGGGACTTTGGGTCACATTATTATTCGTAATCATCAAGATGTGACGGACAAATCTGAGTATGTATTACCACAGATAGGGTTCCTTCCCTTAACAGCAAGTCATATTGATAGTCTTAGCCAATTGGCTAAAGCTTGGATTCAAACAATAGAATCACACCGTCACAATGCTGTTGAGCTATTCCATGCTTGGAGAGATAAACGCGAGCATCACTTACCAATCCGGCGATGTGTTCCATTTGCAGATATCGAAGACTTACTATGTAAATTAAAACAAATTGCCGTAGGTCAATCTTTCGTTCCGTCGGCATTACCAGCCGAACTTGAACAATGGTGCAATGGTGCTGATTATGACTGGTCGCACTTTAGTGAGAAAGTGACTTATCCAACCGAAATTTTATTGGCTTTACCGCTATACCCATTTAAACGAGAGAAATACTGGGTTGAACAGCAAAATACAGGTAGCAAAAGTAATATAGAGGAAGCTACTTTACCCGCGAAATCAATCATTGATCATCAAGCATTCTTAACTGAATGGCTGAGCGATGTGCTACTTATCGAGCCAGGAGAAATAGGCTTAGACGCTGATTTGATTAACTTAGGCTTGGATTCATTGCAGATGATGGATCTTGTTGATGAAGCGAAAAAGCACAATGTTGTGTTTGAACTTGTTCGGATGTACGAAGCGCCAACTTTAGCTGCGTGGTCTGCATTATGGCAATCATCAGTAAGTTGTGACCAAGTTGCTGAAAAATATCTAGATGCTAAAAAAGAACAAGATACTGAAACAGTATTAACTCACCCTTTCGAGTTGACTAGTGTTCAACAAGCGTATTGGCAAGGTAGGAACAGCACACAAACTCTTGGTGGGGTTGCATGCCAGGTCTACTTAGAGCTTGATAGTGAATGGATCGATAGTGACAAACTTCGTTTAGCGCTTGATCGCCTATATGCCCGTCATAGCATGTTACGAATGAGGATGAATAGCGATGGTCTTGGCTATATTACAGCGAATGCTCCAACGCAAATCCATGAATATGATTGGAGAACTCTTGACTGTGAATTGGCAACAAGTAAACAGGCGGGTCTGAGGCGTAATTTAGAAGCGCAGATTCTGGATTTAGAAAATGAATCTGGCTTGGCAATTAATTTAAGTCATAGTCCGCGAGGTAGTCGTCTTCACTTCAATATTGATATGGTTGTTGCTGATGCATTAAGCATTCAAATCCTGCTTGATGATCTAGCTCAGTTCTATCTCGATGATAATTGTGAACAACTTGCGCAACCAACCCTGCATTTCCCTCAATATCTATCAGCAATACGTGAGCAAGCGCATCTAGAGGCTGATCGTCAATATTGGCTAGCACAACTGCCTAGCTTGCCTTCGGCGCCGCAATTACCGTTGGCAAAACGACCGGAAGAAATCAAACAACCTGTGTTTGTTCACCGTGAATGGCGTTTAGCTGCCGATAAATGGCGAGCATTACAGCAAGCATGCCGTCAACACCGTATTACTCCCTCAATGATGTTGGCGAGTTGTTATGCGGAGACCTTAAGAGGCTGGAGTGATAATAAGGATTTTTGTTTAAATCTTACGATTTTCAACCGACGTCATACTGCCATGGATGTGTCGGGTGTTGTTGCTGATTTTACTACGCTGATGCTATTAGCATGCCGTGATGGAGAAGCATCCAATATCTTAGATAATGCAAGTGCATTGAATCGCCAATTTATGGCGAATCTTGACCATAGTGATTTCGATGCAATTCGCTTGTTAAGAGAGCTTTCCAAGCAGAGAGGCTCTCAAGTTGCCATGCCGATAGTTTTCACTAGTAACCTAGGTAATGACTTCCTTGGCGATAGTTGTCTGGGTGAGATGAATTATGTCATCTCTCAGACGCCTCAGGTTTGGATTGACTGTCAGGTAATGGAGAGAAAAGGGGAGTTGATAATAAGTTGGGATACAGTCGATGATTTATTCCCAGCCAATATGGTCGATCAGATGTTTGCTAGTATGGGGAGGCTAATCACTGAAATAGCGCAGCGACCTAACATGCTGAAACAAACGGTGCCCGCGTTTTTAACCGAAGAAGCAAGAAAAGATCGTGCTTCGAGAAACAGCAGTGACGTGATTTCGTACGCCCCTCGCACTCTCCATCAGCGATTCTTTGAATTGGCAGAGGCGCAACCTGATGCCATTGCGGTTATTGAAAATAAAGCGTCGATGTCTTATCGCCAGTTGTCAGAAAGTGCTGGTGAACTTGCCTATCGTCTCAAGCAAGAAGGTGTACTGTCTGGGGATCGTGTGGCGATTTTATTGCCAAAGGGAGCATCACAAGTTGTCGCGGTGTTGGCAATACACTTATTGGGCGCTAGTTATGTCCCCCTCGATATTGAGCAACCAGTCGCTCGGTTGAATCAAATTATTGAGCAAGCAGCAATTAAAATCGTTGTAATAAATCAGGATGCTGTGGAGGCAATTACCAACCAAGAAGCAATGGCTGGTTGGTCATTACTCGATATTGATGAACGTGGGCAAGAGCACATCATAGCAACACAAATTGCTTCGGTATCACCACACGATGTTGCTTATATTATTTATACCTCTGGCTCTACCGGTATTCCTAAAGGCGTTATTACTACCCATCAAGCTGCGGCCAATACTATTGATGATATTAATCAGCGTTATCAGTTGGTTAGTGACTGTCGAACATTTGCTTTATCGGCACTGAACTTTGATTTATCTGTCTTTGATATTTTTGGACCACTTTCTGTAGGGGGCTGCGTTGTTGTTCCTCAACAGTCAGAACGAAAAGAAGCAAAAGCGTGGATTTCATTGATTCATGAATATCAAATTACGATATGGAATAGTGTGCCTGCACTGTTCGAAATGTTGTTAATTGCAGCTGAAAATGACACTCGTCAATTGCCAAGCTCGATGACAAATGTTCTGTTGTCAGGTGACTGGGTTGGTTTGGATTTACAACCAAGATTAAATGCTTTGAACCCATCAATTCAATTGACGGCATTAGGAGGGGCAACAGAAGCTGCGATTTGGTCTAATGCTTTTGATGTCAACTACGTAGAGACGGATTGGACAAGCATTCCATACGGTTATTCATTGAGTAATCAAAGTTACCGAGTGATGGATGCCTTGGGCCGAGATTGTCCTGATTGGGTGACTGGTGAGCTCTGGATTGGTGGTCAGGGGGTTGCAGAGGGGTACTTTGCTGACCCTGAAAGAACAGCAGCACAATTTATTTTCCATGATGGGCAACAGTATTACCGAACTGGTGATATGGGACGTTTTTGGTCTAACGGGATCGTTGAGTTTATTGGGCGACGAGATAACCAGGTCAAACTTAATGGCTTTAGGATTGAACTTGGGGACGTTGAGCATGCGGCAGAGCAATTTTCTGGGGTGCAAAAAGCGATAGCGCTATTGCTAGATAAACCACAGAAACATATTCAACTTTTTGTTTCTAAACAGCAAGGCGAGGTGAGTGCTCTTCAAACTGAGTATGAAGCTGATATGACGCTGCTTGATACAAAGGTATCGCAACCCACACCACCAAAGCCTGTCGATCACACCGCTATTGAGCAAGCAATGGCAACGCATGTTATGCGTTTGGTGCTCGATAAGATGGTGATAGCAAATAACGTTAAACCGGGTGCGTCACTGACGCTGGATGAGTGGCTATGTAGTTTGCATATTACACCTCGTTTTCAAGCTGTATTTGAAAGCTGGTTGCATGTTCTCGTTGAAACAAAGCAATGGTCAGCTGAGCGGGGATATTGGCGTCAAGAGCAAGACGTCGTTAGTCCAATGGTTGCCTACCAAAAGAAGGTCGCGCATATGCCTGCTCATGCTTCAATCTTATCGGCATTAGAAAATAAGGTTGATTGGTATGTTGACTTGATGCAGGGCGAGGTAAGTGAAGTTACGCTTATTGATGACCCGGTGTTGACACCTGAAGCGTTAGCATTAATCCACCCTGATTTTTCATCAACGGAACAATATATTGTTGAAACAATAGTCTTACTTTCTAAGCAATTGGGTCGAGCTGTAAACGTTGTCGAACTCAATGGTAGAACGGGTCATTTAGCATCACATATATTGAATCAATGTGACGCTAGCCAGGTAAGTTACTGCGTAGCTGAACAAGCTAAGTCGGTTCTTGATCAAGCGACATTCCGATTAGTGGGCTATGGGGATCATGCTTTTGCTTGTGCATTAAGCGACGTTGAAAGGCATCAAGCTGATTTGGTGATCAGTAACAATGCACTCCATCGTTTTAATGATGTGAATGAAGGGATTAACCTAATGTCTTCACTTATCGCACCAAGTGGTCATTTTGTTGCGATAGAGACGCAAGCGCTGAGCCCTCTTGCATTATTAACGGTGACATTAATGCAGCCAGAAGCGTTAATGAGAAGCGTAGATCAAAGCCCTTATCATGATTGTCGCCGAGGGGAGTCTTCACCTCTACTTGATGCCCAACAATGGCAAACTAGTTTGCAAACTTCATCACTAAGCATGAATGTCTTGCCTGTAGTAAATAAAGCGAACTTATTAGTGATGACGGGGCGCCAGGCTGAAACTCTTGCTGTGTCTGATACCTCTCAACTGGCTGACTGGTTAGCATTACAGCTACCCAATTATATGTTGCCTCAACACATTGTCGTTTGTTCAACAATGCCTTTAACAAACAATGGCAAAATTGACCGTACTCAACTGCGCTTATCAGCTGCCAATATTGCAATGGTTACTCATGAAGATAAACAAGATTGCGTAACCGACAATGAAAAGTATGTTGCAGAGGTTTGGGCGCAAGTTCTTGGTGTAACACCATCACGTACAGATAATTTCTTCCTGTTAGGAGGCGATAGTCTTCATGCAACAAGAATTACGGCGGCATTGGGCGAGGTTGGCTTTAATAGTGTGAAGTTGTCCGATGTCTTTTCACTTCCTGTGTTGAGTGACTTTGCTCGCCATTTAGAATTTGATGCAGGTGAAATTTCATCACAAATCACGTTAGTGCATAACGAGAATGAACGTTATCAACCATTTGTGCTGACTGATGTTCAACAAGCCTACATTATGGGGCGAAACGAAGGCTTTGTGATGGGCGGTGTTGGCACACATTTCTATTCTGAATTTGAAGCTGATGGCTTTGATGTGACGCGTCTAGAGCAAGCGCTTATGCGTTTAATTGAGCGTCATGACACCCTTCGTATTGTGTTTGATGACCAAGGGCAACAAGTTTGTATTCCGTCAGCACTTTACTGTCCGATGGAGATTGTCTCTTGTACTGAAAAACAGTGGGAAGAAGTTGTTACTCATCAACGTGAGGTGCTATCTCATCGAGTGTTAAATCCTCAGGTATGGCCGCTTTTCCACCTTACACTCATTGAGTCTGAATGTGGGAAAAAACGGCTATGTATCGGCTTAGACAATGTCATTCTTGATGGTCTTAGCATGCGGATTTTCTTTGCTGAGCTTGGAATTTTATATCGTGATTTGGAAGCCGACTTGCCAGAGTTGGGGATTACGTTCCGTGATTATCAACAGCAAGTTTATCTGCAAGAAGAGTATGAATCCCAAACATTAGCGAAGAGTTATTGGTTAAGCAGACTGCCTAGTTTACCGGAGGCTCCGCGTCTGCCGTTAAGCATGGAGCCAAATCAATTAGAGAAGCCACGCTTCGTTCGACGCCAATCCTGCTTGTCTAAAGAATTATGGAGCCGTTTAACAGAGAAAGCACGAGAGTGTGCGATCACGCCGTCTTGTTTGTTGCTTAACTGTTATGCGCAAGTATTGGCAAAATGGTCCGAATCCTCATCGCATTGCATCAATGTTACTTTGTTTGATCGCAAGCCTGTCCATGACAATATTCAGCACATTATGGGGGATTTCACCTCACTTTTGTTACTTGAGACAAATCAAATTGCAGGTGAAAGTTGGTTGCAAAGTGCTGAGCGTTTGCAACAGCAGTTATGGCAAGACTTGGAGTACGCCGATGTTTCTGCTGTTTGGGTGATACGCGAGTTAGCCAAGTTAAAAGAAGTGACTGATTTGAGTATGCCAGTGGTGTTCACTAGTGCACTAGGTGCGGACACTAGCCTTGATGAGTCTTCTGAGTTAGGCATTACCCGATCTGTATGGGGCGTATCTCAAACACCTCAAGTTTGGATTGACCATCAAGTATTTGAGCAAGATGGAGAATTACACTTTAACTGGGATGTTGTCGAGGCGTTGTTCCCTGACGGTGTAGTTGATGCAATGTTTAATTCATATTGCCAATTATTGGAGCAACTTGCTGACTGTGATTGGTCACAGCCATCGCCAATAGCGTTACCTGCATCACAGCGAGAAGTTCGCACTCTTGTTAACAGCACTCAGGACGTGGTGCCTCTGCGAGCAATGCACATTAGTGTGTATGAAAAAATGCAAGCAGCACCTGAGGCGACGGCGATTGTCGCTAATGGTCAGCGCTATAAGTATCGAGATCTGCATACAAAAGTGAGTCAGGCAGCGTACCAGTTGCAAAAACATGGAATTGCTAAAGGTGATTGCGTTGGTGTCATGTTGCCGCGCTCTATCGAGCAGATTGTTTCTGTCCTTGCAATTCAGTGGATTGGAGCGGCTTATGTACCATTAGCAACTGATTGGCCAAAAGCTCGAGTTGAGTCTGTATTGGCGCAAGCATGCATCAAGTTCGTGATTTGTGACCGCAACGAGTTGTTTGAGAATGGTGGCCAAGGGATCAATGTTGAAAGCTTGCTGGCTTCTGAAGAAGCTTTGGTTGAGCCCCTTCAGAGCACGCTTGATGAGTTGGCTTATGTGATCTTCACCTCAGGCAGTACAGGAACACCGAAAGGGGTTGCGATCACTCATGGCGCGGCCATGAATACCATTGAAGCGGTCAATCGTCAGCACAATGTAACTGCAGATGACAGTGTCTTAGCGTTATCAGCCTTGTACTTCGACCTATCAGTATATGACATTTTTGGCTTGCTGTCTGTTGGCGGGAAATTGGTGCTTATCAACGATGAGCAAACCAGAGACGTTGGCGTTTGGTTAGAGTTGGTTCAGCAGCATCAAATTACCTTGTGGAATACCGTACCAGCATTGTTAGAAATGCTTTTGATGGGGAATGAGTCACAGGCTGAATGTCAGCTATTGACCTCATTGCGCTGCGTTATGTTGTCAGGTGATTGGATCAATCTGGAATTACCTGAACGCTTACGTCGTAACAGTTGTCTTGCCAAATTCGTGGCGATGGGAGGTGCGACTGAAGCTGCAATTTGGTCGAACTATTGTGTTGTTCAGCAAGTTGAAAAGCAATGGCGTTCAATTCCTTATGGTAAGCCTTTACCAAATCAATGTTTTAGAGTTGCAAGTGATATTGGTGATGACTGCCCTGACTGGGTTGCCGGTGAACTATGGATTGGGGGAGATGGTGTCGCCCAAGGTTACATTGGTAATGAGGAATTAACTCAGCAGCAGTTCTGTGAACATCAATCACAACGTTGGTATCGAACCGGTGATATAGGGCGCTACTGGCCTGATGGAACTATAGAGTTCCTTGGGCGTCGTGACCACCAGGTTAAAGTGGCAGGGCTGCGTATTGAACTCGGTGAAATAGTGAAAGCACTTAAGTCATGCGCTGGAGTGAAAGATGCGATTGTATTGATTGAGCATCATGATTCTCGTCCTAAGATTCATGCTTATTTGTTGTCGAATATGGCCGTCGAACTGTCGATTATTCAGCCGCAATTATTAAATTATTTACCAAGTTACTCTATGCCTGATGGCTACGCCGTACTTCAAGAATGGCCACTCACAGCTAACGGTAAAGTCGATCGAAATGTATTAAAAACCTTGGAACTTTCAATTTCTAATGAGAGTGAGTTTGTTGCACCAAGTACAGATGAAGAGATTGTTCTGACTCAAGCAATGCAACAAGTTCTTGGTATTAATACGCCAATTAGCGCGAGCGATAACTTCTTTGCCTTAGGCGGAGATTCATTTGTTGCGATTCAGCTAGCTAGCACACTCCAACAACAGCACGGCATTACTTTGCCACTTCACGCTGTGTTTAATTTACAAACGATTTCACGTATTGCACTTGCTCTTGAAACCTCAGAAAAAGAGAGCAACGAGGTTGATTTTGAGGAAGGAATCTTATGAAAAAAGGAACAACATTAATGTCACCATTAGCGTTACTTCAACAGTTAGAAGCCAAGAAAGCCGAGTTTTGGCTTGAAGCTGACGCCTTGAAGTTCAGAGCTCCTCAAGGCGTGATGACCAAAGAGGTTGTTGAGCAGCTTAAAGCAGTAAAAAGTGAATTAATAACAATACTAAAAGAGCGTGAATTGGGCGCTGTTCTTTGTCCTAGTACGAAAGATAAATATGAGATTTTTCCGGTAAATGATGTACAGGCCGCTTATCTTATTGGACGGCAAAATGTGTTTGAGTTCGGTGGCACAGGCTGCCACGGTTACTTTGAGCTCGAATTTGCACATCTTGATGTTGAGAAGCTAAACCAAGCTTGGAATAAGCTCATTGAACGCCATGAGATGTTGCGAGCTATAGTCTTTTCTAATGGTACTCAGCAAATACTATCACAAGTACCTGAGTATAAGATTGAATGTGATTTGCAAACTGATAGGAGGTTAACGTATCGGGCAAACATGTCCCATCGCGTTTATGACACTGAAGCATGGCCTCTGTTTGACTTAAAAGTAAGCGGGTCGGAAGGTAAATCATACCTGCATTTTAGTATTGACCTATTGATTGCAGACTTTATGAGTATTCAGGTGATTTTGTCTGAGTTGATTCATTTTTATCATGAGTCTGAATTGGTGCTAGCGCCTATTAGCTTATCGTTCAAAGATGTCATGGAGTTTGAAAAGCGACAGAAGCTGACAGACAAATATGCGCAAGCGAGACAATACTGGCAAGACCGAGTGCCTCATTTGCCAATGGCACCAGAGTTACCACTCCTCGCTGATATTAATGATGGTTTGACGTCGGAAGCTACGAAAGAAACACCGCATTTCACTCGCCATGAAATGCAATTAGCGCCAGAGCAATGGGCTGAACTCGAAAGTCAATGCAATCATCAAGGGGTTAGCCCTTCATCGCTATTACTGACGCTCTTTAGTGAAGTGTTAGCTAAGTGGTCTAAATCAAAACATTTTTGTTTGAACATGACGGTAATGAATCGTGAACCGATCCATCCAGATTTACTCAATATGGTGGGGGATTTCACGAGTGTTAACTTGCTGGAAGTGAATCTTACGGAGTCACGAACCTTATTAGCACAAGTGAAAGAGCAGCAGAATCAATTGTGGCAAGACTTAGAGTATAAAGCGTTTAGTGGCGTTGAGGTTATGCGTGAAATAGCCCGACAACGTGGTGCTGATTATGCTCGCATGCCAATAGTCTTCACGAGTGCATTAGTCGGTAGTAATAGAGAGCAAGTTTCAGAGACCAAATCTCAGTACGAGATGGGGATGGAGGTTGCATATGGTATTAGTCAAACGCCTCAAGTTTGGATTGATTGCCAACTTATGAATCGAGACCGCTGTTTGTACATCAATTGGGATGTACTTGACGGCATATTCCCTGACTCAATGATCGAGTCAATGTTTACATGCTTTGAAGGTGCGATTGAACAAGTCATTGCTGGTGGACTTCAGCAGTGGGATCAAGCTACTCGCCTTGCTTTACCGAATAAACAACAACAGGTTCGCGAACAGGTAAATAATACGATTAAACCTGTTGCTGAATCTATGTTGCATCAACTGGTATTAGAGCAAGCAGTGTTAACGCCTGATGCGACAGCACTGGTTACGCCCGAACAAACACTGACATACGATGAGCTGATCGTTCGTTCAAAGTCACTGGCGAGCAAGTTACCAAAGGGAGCTCGTATTGCGATTGCGATTGATAAAAGTGTTGAACAAGTTGTTTCAACATTAGCAACGTTATTAGCTGATGGGGTGTATTTACCGCTTGACGTTAGTCAGCCGGTTTCTCGTATGAAACAAATTCTGTTTGATGCCGATGTAGAGTTGGTGTTGACGCGCTCAAATGAACTTGCCCAACAGCTAGCAGACGATGGGTTTGAGGCCGTCAATATTTGTGATGCGCAAGCGCTACAAGGTCGTGTTCATAACATTGGCAGTACAGAGATAACTCAGTCATCTGAACGACTGGCTTACATTATTTATACCTCTGGTAGTACAGGAAGCCCCAAAGGTGTCATGGTAAGTCATCAAGCGGCTGTGAATACTGTGGTCGATATCAATCGTCGCTTTGACATTACAGCAAGCGATGTGGTGTTTGGATTGGCTAAACTAAGTTTTGATCTCTCAGTTTATGACATCTTTGGTACCTTAGCTTGTGGTGCTACGTTGGTGCTACCTTGCGAGAAAAATATTCAAAACCCAGCAGAATGGACTCGTCAAATTCGAGAACATAACGTCAGTGTTTGGAACTCTGTACCTGCGCAGATGACAATGTTAACGCGATATTTAGCCGACGAATCACTACCTACGCTGGATAGTATTAAATGCGTAATGATGTCTGGTGATTGGATTCCGGTCGCATTACCTAAAGCGATTGCTACCTTGATACCTGACGCCCGACTATACAGCTTAGGTGGCGCGACAGAGGCCGCTATTTGGTCTATATATTTCCCAATTGATCCTACCTTTGATTATTACACTTCTATTCCTTACGGTACTCCGTTATCAAATCAGATGTTTGCTGTACTGGATGACAAAGGTATGGCCTGCCCTGACTGGGTTGCAGGTGAACTGTGTATTGGCGGTAGCGGGGTAGCGCTCGGGTACTGGCAAGATGAAGAGAAAACGGCTGCCCATTTCTTCCAAGATGCGTATACCGGAACACCTTGGTATCGAACGGGTGACCGAGGTTATTACCGAGATGATGGTGTAATCGTGTTTGTTGGTCGTGATGACAACCAAGTAAAAGTACGAGGATATCGAGTTGAGCTTGGTGAAATAGAATCAGCGCTTGAGCGTCAATCATCAGTATCTCAAGCTGTCGTCTTAGCGCGAGGAGATAAGCATAATTATCACCTTCAAGCTTACATTGAGCCGGCTATTTACCCAAATGATGCAAAAAGTACTTTGTTCTCGCATCAATTTGCAGAGACGGAAACCGAGTTAACTTTGACGGCAGAAGCTATTAGGCAAACAGTGCCAGAGAAGTCGGTAACAGACTTTGTTTATTATTTAGATAGAGTCGCTTTGCTCCATATGGTTCAAGCATTGCAATCAAGTGGAGGATTAGGTGAAGGTCAACAGAAAAACATCGATGACATGATTGCTGATGGTAATTATGCGCCTCGTCATAAACAATTATTAAGTCGATGGCTAAAAGCGCTTATTGAAAATCAGCTAGCACGACATGATGGAGAAACATACGCTTTACTACAGCAAGTGAGCGAAGATGATATCTCGTTATGTTGGAAAGGATGTTACGAAGCACTGGAGTGTTTGGATGGTGATAAAGGCTTAGTTAACTACCTTGAGCGAAGTAGTCAATGTTTGCCTGAGTTACTGCGAGATAAGGCCGATCCTCTCGATTTGTTGTTTCCTGATGGCAAGTTAGATGTCGCGACATCAACTTACCAAAATAACTTGATCAGCAAAATTATGAATAAAATGTTGATCACAGCGGCGTTAAGTAAAGTAAAGCATTTAGCTGAACGTGCTCAGCCAATTCGTATCCTAGAGATTGGTGCTGGTGTTGGTGGTACAAGTAACGAGCTTATTCCGGCTCTAGCAGCACATAATGTCGAGTATACCTTTACTGATGTTTCATCATTTTTCCTCAATGAAGCTAAGCTTCGTTATCAAGGTTATGATTTTGTTGATTATCGCTTATACGATTTCAATCAACCTGCGTTAGAGCAAGGTTTTGATTGCGGTCAGTATGATCTGGTTGTTTCTTCTAATGTGTTACATAACGCAGTTGTTGCGCGTGAAGGGTTAAATCACTTACGTGAGTTAATGAAGCCAGGGGCTTGGTTACTTGTAATTGAGGCGACAAGAGATAATTACCAACTTATGACTTCAATGGAATTCAAACATGGCTTGACCGCTCATAATGATGAACGTTTAGCATTAAATTCTCCATTTATGCCTCAGGAACGTTGGTTAAACGCAATGTCGGATGTAGGGGCTGAGCAGTTATTTGCGTTCCCTAATAATCAAGAAGCCTTATATCAATTAGGTCAAAGTTTTATGCTGGCCCAATTCAATGGTCAGAAGCATGAATGTGATAAGACTGAAATCTTAGAACAGCTTAGTAAAGAGTTACCTAGTTATATGGTACCTGCACAATTGGCTGTCTTAGACCGTTTTCCGCTTACAAATAACGGTAAAATAGATAGAAAGGCGTTACCTGAAATTATAGGCCATCAAGAGACTCTACAAAACGAGGTATCAGAAGACCTTGATCAACTTGAGACGTTATTACTATCGTCATGTCGGGATGTGATTGGTAACCCTAATATGGGGCCAAATGATGATTTCTTTGGTGCGGGTGGTGACTCATTATTGATAACGCAGTGGGTGAGTAGGATCCGCCAAGAATTAGGTGAAGAATTTGTTCCCTGGGAAGGGACACTTCGCCAGGTATTGCAAACCCCCACTATTAAAGAGCTTGCGATCTTCTTACGAAAACAAACGCCAATTCAGCAGCACTGCAGTGCGATTGAAGATAGTTCAATGGCTTTGCAGCGTATTAAAGAAGGTGACGGCGCACCTATCATTATTCTTCATGATGGTAGCGGCACTGTAATGCCTTGCTTAGCACTCGTAGAGCACCTTACAGCGCCAGTTTATGGCATTAGTGTTCAGGATAGACAGCAATATTTAACCATTCCAAGTGAACATTTGATCGTTGAATTAGCTGATCAATACAAAGCCTTATTGGAAGATAATTTTGACTTGTCTAAATGCCATCTTTTTGGTTTTTGTATGGGGGGGTTAATTGCTTTTGAGCTGGCAAGACAAGCGATGGAATGTGGCTCTCCGTTCGCATCATTGACGATCGCAAGTAGTTATCAAATTCCGTACAAAGTAAATGACCCTATGATGACGGATGTCGCTCTTGCTAAAGAACTGAATGTACCAAACCCTTGGAGCGGTATTGATTTACTTCAGCTTGAGCAAACTTATTTGGCTTTATTAGCCACTAAGCCTAATCAAATTAATATTGAAGATGTAGTGGCTAAAGCTAAACAGCTCGGCTTTGATAAACTCTCACTAAATTATGCGAGTTACGCAAAAGCAAATGAAGCACAGCGTATCGCTTATTTCCAAACAGTACTTGATATCCAATCAAATCAACAAACGGCAAAAGTAGGAGATATTTCTCAGCTCTATCCAGTGTTCCATCACAGTTTGCAGGCTGTGACTCATTATGAACCATCTTTTTATAGTGGTGATTTCACTTTCGCTTGTCAGCAAGATGAAACTTATTTACTGCCCACGCTTAAAGCCGATATGCATGACTTTTGGCTGCAATATAGTGTTGGTGACATTGATGTTATTTCACTTGAAGGTGATCACTTCACCTGTATGCAATCATCTCAAGTATTACCTCTAGCTAAGCACTTAAACACAGTTGCTGTGCAAGGAGGAAAGCATGAATAGAGTCGCCATCTTCGGAGCTTGTGGTGAAGTGGGACAACATATAGACCAAGCGCTTTGTGCGCTTGGTTATCAAGTTACGCGAATAGGACGGCAGCCACGTCCTGACTTAACACATTATAGGATTGTTGATTTGTATGATCAGAAGGAGGTGGCAGCTGTTTGCCATCATCATGATTTGATCATAAATGCAGCAGGGCCTGCGTCGGCGATTCGAGACAATATAGCTCGCGTTGCAATAGACACTCATACCTTATATGTCGATGTAGGGGGGGAGCAGGATGTTTTCGGTCACGTTCAGCAACAGTTGCAGGGTCGAGACTTACCAGTTAGCTGTGTTTTTGGAGCGGGTTTTGTTCCCGGTTTTACCTCGTTGCTTCCTTTTATTGCCAAAGAAAAGCTACAAGAACTGCACAGTATCGAGCTTTATGTAGGGGGTATTGAAGCATTTACATCAACGTCTGCGATAGATTTTATTGCAAGCTTAGGGGGGAATGATGCTTTAAGCGGGGTGGTAATTAGAGATGATATAAAGGTGAGAGAGGGGGTAAGAGAGGGGTATCAACCACTACCTGAGGGAAAAGAATTTACCGCATTACCTTATTTGAGTGCTGAGCATCAACGCGTCGCTAACACACTTTCAATATCTAACTTCGCGGCCTTTAATTTAGTCGCTGATCGACAGTTATTAATGTCAGCAAATGAAAGTGCTAAGGAGCAAACTGCAGCGTTAGTTAGGCTGAGTCAATCCATGGTTCAGAAGCATGGTACTCAGCAATATTGCGTAATGGATGCGCAAGGTTGGATTGCTCAACAGCCAGTTAATTTAGCGCTTCGTTGTAAGTTTAATAATGGCTATCGAATGACGGGACTGGCCGCCGCTTTTACTGCGCACCAATTGTTAACGCGATCATCGTCTCATTTAAATAATGGGGTGTTTTGGCTTTCTGAAATAGTTGAAACAGGTCATTTAATCTCGTTTTTGCACGAACAAAATATGTTTAGTCATTGGGACCTCTCGATTGAGCCTAATTATAAATTGGCGTTTGAAGAGGGGGCTTTGTGATGAAAACATATCGTGTTGTTGTATGTGGAACGCTTTTTGGTCAGGTATACCTTTCCGCATTTAAACGCCAATTCCCAGGATTTGAACTTGCTGGAATTTTAGCAAGAGGAAGTAAGCGCTCGTTAACAATAGCTAAGGAGTATGGTGTGCCTTTATATCGTGAGGTATCAGAATTACCTCACGATATTGATATTGCATGTGTTGTTGTTCGTTCTGCAATTGTAGGGGGGGATGGGTCACAACTTGCCCGCGCATTATTAGAAAAAGGCATACATGTTCTGCAAGAGCATCCCGTTTATGAAAAAGATGTCGTGGAATGCTTAAAGTTAGCGAGGAAAAATGGATGTCATTACCAAATTAATACTCATTATCCTAATGTGCCAGCTGTTCGCCACTTTGTTGAGTACTTAAAGAAAGCGCGTGAAACTCAGCAGCCTTGCTTTATTGAAGCGACCTGTGGAGTACAAGTGATTTGCGGCTTGCTCGATATGTTGGGACAGGCATTAGGAGGGGTTACGCCATTTGAGTTCCATTCTAATGTTGATTGGTCTGAGGTGAGAAAATTAAAGTCGGAGCTATTACCGCCTTATCAAGTAATTCACGGTGTTTTTGCTGGGGTTCCGCTCATCTTGAAGATTCAGAACCAGTTGGATCCAGGCGACCCTGATAACCATTTCCACATTATGCATCGCATTACTGTGGGGTTACCGAGTGGCAATTTGGTGTTAGTTAACACACATGGCCCAGTGTTATGGAATAGAGCTTTTCATATACCTCGAACCCCTGAGGAAAATGGGATGAGAGAGTTGCTCGATAAACAACAAGCGCCAGAGTTTTATCAGCCCGCTTCTTGCGAGTTTCTATACAAAGAAATGCCAAGCTTAGAAGAAATTATTGACGAACACTGGTCAGAGGCAATCAGAACAGCATTACATAGCATGGTAAGTAATATTGAATCACCAACCCCTGCATCAGCACAGTTCTTACTAGGACAAGCATCAGTATGGCGATCTTTAATGGGGTGTATTGGGAATCCTGAAGTCATTTCGGCGCAAGAGCCAATGTTAACGAGCCCTTCTATTGAAGGTTGGTTGGTTGAATATCATCAGGAGAGTGAAAATGCATAAGCCATTGAAACTCATCAAACCAGGCACACGTAGGCAGCTAATCTGTTTCCACTTTGCTGGAGGGAATGCGGAATATTTCATGCCGTGGCGTGACCATATTGATGAGCATACCGCTGTTTATGCAGTGCAACTCTCAGGTCGTGGTCATCGACTATCAGAAAAACTCAAGACTTGCTTACACCAGTGTGCTGATGAGGTTGCGCAAAGTTTATCTTTTTTGCCTCATCGCCCCACCTCCTTTTTTGGCCACAGTATGGGCGCCGCTTTGGCGTTTGAAACCGCAATACGCTGGGAGCAGCAGGGTCGTAAATTGGCGCATTTCTTTGCTTCAGGACGAATTCCACCGCATAAAAGTAGAGGGACCAACTACCATAAGCAAAGTGATGATGCTTTGGTTAACAAAATCATGGGGTTAGGGGGAACATCAGAGGTTGTTTTTGATAACCCAGCCCTTAGAAAGTTAATGCTACCCATTATTCGTGCTGATTTTGAGGCAATAGAAAGCTATCAACGAGACTCTTTACCAACACTTTCCTGTCCTCTTAGTGCTTTGCTGGGTGAGGGAGATACAGAAGTAACAGAAAGTGAAATTCTAGATTGGTCATTAGCAACTGTGGGGGAGTTTGATTTTCAGCGTTTTTCTGGTGGGCATTTTTACCTTAATAACCTCTGTCCTACATTGTTTGACTACCTTAAAAATAAAATGTCTTAGTTCTTTATTAGGGGCGTAATGAGATTTTACGCTTTTTATTTACTTATTTATATAGGCAAAAAAATGAAAGGAACGCCGTTTTCTTGGTTAATTCAATTGGTTGCAAGCCAACGCCGTAAGCTTTTATCGTCTATGGTATTAGCCGTTGTTTATTCTTTATTTACGGTTGTACCATATTTTATAATTTACCATTTGGTTGATGGGTTTATCAATGACGCTATTGTTGACTCCTATATTGTCTGGCAATTAGTTTTACTTGCTGCGGTTGCATTAGTGATGAAAATGCTGTTGCAACTAGCATCTGGATTATTGTCGCACAAAGCCGCTTTTCAACTATTATTTGAAATACGCCAACAAATTATTGATAGCGTAGGGCAGTTATCATTAGGTGAAAGTAATAAACAAGCTGCGGCATCAATGAAAAAAATTATTTCAGATGATGTCGACAGAATTGAGACTTTTATTGCCCATCATTTACCAGATATGGCTGCTGCGATTGTGAGCCCTTTAGTTGCTTCACTGCTCTTGTTATATATCGATTGGCGATTGGCACTTATAGCTCTCTTACCTTTACCTATCGCTTTGGTTTTACAAGCTCTTATGTTCAAAGGCTTCAACGTTAGAGTAGATGAGTACCATAAAGTCGTTTCCAATTTGCATATTAGTGTTGTCGATTTTGTAGCATCTATACCTGTAGTAAAAGCGTTTAACATGACGGTCGATTCGCATCAAAAATATCGAGATGCAGTGAATGATCATCATAAACTGGTGACGAATTGGTTGTTAGATACAAAAACGCCAGCATCTTTATTTAAGTTATCGCTTGATCTTGGTTTGCTTTTTTTATTACCTGTTAGTGTATGGTTATACGCTCAAGGTGATTTAACGCTATCGACATTATTTATTTTTATATTACTGGGCGTGGGGTTGATGGAACCTCTTTACAACCTTATTCAATTTGGTGGTATGTTCAGTGAGATGCTAAAAGGAGTTGAAAAGATAAAATACTTCTGTGAAATAACTCCTCAGAGTGAGGGCTCTCAACAGCAAACTATAGCACATACAGGTATCACTTTTGATCATGTAACGTTTCGACATAATAAAGCGATTAAAAGTACTGTCGATGATGTTTCTTTTACTGCTTTGCAAGGAAAAATTACCGCTATTGTAGGGCCATCTGGCGCGGGTAAAACAACAGCGGCTCAGTTGATTCCTCGATTTTTTGAATACCAGAGTGGTGAGATCACTATCGGTAATAAGTTGATAACAGATTTTCCATTTGATCAGTTGATGTCGCTTGTTAGTTTTGTCTTTCAGGATGTTTATATTTTTGAGCAGACTATCAAAGAAAACATTCGCATGGGTAATGATGAGCTTTCCGATGAAGACATAGTTAATGCAGCGAAAGCAGCTTGTGCTCACGAGTTTATTTTGTCATTACCAGAAGGCTACGAGACGATAGTTGATCAAGGGAGTTTAAGTGGTGGGCAAGCTCAAAGAATTGCGATTGCTCGGGCTATAGCTAAAGATTCGCCTATTTTGATCCTTGATGAAGCAACGGCTTATGCTGATGCGCGCAATGAAGTTCGCATCCAGCAAGCAATTTCAAGTTTAATGCGAGGCAAAACAGTATTAGTTATTGCGCATCGTTTAAATACGCTTACTCATGTCGATAAAATTATTGTTATGGATAAAGGTAAAAAAGTGTCAGAAGGTACACATGGTGAATTGCTAGAAGGCTGCGAGCTATATCAGTCCATGTGGGAAGCACACCAAGAAACTAAAGCTTGGCACTTTGGGCAATCATCAAAGGGTCAAGAGACTATGACAGTGTCAGAGGGTGTAGAGTCATGTTGAGAATAAATACCTTAAAGCGTTTAACCGGTACGTCTCTGAAAGGTTTAAATCGAACTGTATTTCTGACAGTGCTTGATGCTTTCTTTGCTTCTGCCCCCTATGGCTTTCTTTATTATATTCTGCTGGATATGTTAGCCGATAAGCCAGATATACAGCATCAATTTTTGTTGGTGATCGGATGTGCTGTCATGATGATCATACGGGCCCTATTGGCACGAGTCATTCACGTGAACATTTCTCTTATTGGTTTTGATGCAGGAAAGCAAATTCGTCAGCGTTTAGGTGACCATTTACGGAAAATGCCAATGGGTTTTTTCCAGCGTTCTGATTTTGGCAGTGTTAATAACACCTTGCTAAAAGACATTGATATGATTGAGCGGATTTTTACTCATTTGTATGCACCAATTATAGCCACTGGTTCAGTATTGTGCTTTTTTGCCTTAGGCTTGATAGCTAAAGATTGGCGAATGGGGCTGGCCATGATGTCAACCTTGCCATTAGCTTGTTTCGCTTACTTACTAACGCGAGCTTACGCTAGGAAGTGGCAGAGTCACATGCAGCATTTGATGCATCAACTGAATGATGCCGTAATGGAGTATATGAATGGCTTAAAGGAACTCAAGTCACATAGCATGATGGGGAAAGCTTTTTCACGTTTAAATGATGTTTTAACATCAACACGTAATCAAGCCTTAAAAGCTGAGAAGGCTGCTGTATGGCCGGTATACAGCTTTAATGTACTGGTGGAGTCAGGCTTAATTGTGTTGCTGGTTGTACTTACTTGGGCTTGGTTAGAGCGTACAATAGCTTTACCGGAAGTATTATTATTTTTGATTGCAGCAGTTCGTTTTTTCAGGCCATTACTTAACATGTCAATGTTTTTGGCTGAGCTAAATTATTTAGATCTGGCTGTAAACCGAGTTGATGAAGTGTTGTCATTATCTACTATGCCACATGGTCAAGGCCGACCGCAGATTTCAAATATGGCGATCACCTTTAATGATGTGAGTTTCACTTATCCGGGTTCAAAAGATCCGCTTTTTGATAGTTTAAACCTAACTCTCCCTCACAATAAAGTAACCGCACTTGTCGGCCCATCAGGCTCAGGTAAATCGACAATTGCGTCATTGATAGCTCGTTTTTGGCAGCTTGATTCAGGCTCAATCTCAATAGGAGAACAAGGAAGCCAGGTTGATATTGCAAGTATGCAAGTTGAGCATTGGCTTCAGCATGTCAGTATTGTGTTTCAATTGAATTATATTTTTAATGACACACTGGCGAATAACCTTCGTGTTGCTAAACCAGGTGCGACAGATGATGAATTGTGGCGTGTTATAGAGCTCGCGAAACTCAAAAATTTAGTGTCAGAGATGGAAAAGGGGCTTGATACCGAGATTGGTGCTGGTGGTGTACACTTATCAGGCGGTGAAAAACAGAGACTTTCAATTGCTCGTGCACTTCTTAAAGATGCGCCACTTGTTATCTTAGATGAAGCCACAGCCTCTCTAGACCCTGAAAATGAGCGAGATATCCAGGTTGCAATGCAAGCTTTAGTTCAGAATAAAACCGTACTTGTAATAGCTCATAAGTTATCAACAGTTCAATACGCTGATCATATTGTTGTTTTAGACTCAGGGAAGATCGTTGAGCAAGGGGGGCACGACACTTTGCTGCAAAATAAACTTCTTTATAATGAGCTTTGGAACCTTCAACAGCAAGCTCAAAGTTGGCACTTTATTTCGTAGTTTTCTGTTGTTGAGAGAAAGCTGGCAAGATAACGTTTTGCCAGCTTTTAGTTTCTTGGTTTATACAAGCATAGCGTTGTGATCTCATTTCTCTTGGTGTCATAGCGATAGTTGCACGTGATAATTTTGTTGATGTTAAAGTTTTTGTTAAGGTTCGTGGACGTAGAAAAGGTCAGGATTGATTTGTGATGATTAATATTGACTAAATTAACAGCATCAAAGTTGACTATTTCCATAATATGTGGGTATATAGCTTTGTATATGCTCTCTTTAGCCGAAAATAACAATGTAGTGCAATATTCATTAGAGTAATTAAGCTTCTTCAATAGCAATAATTCTGTTATGTCAGCAATAAGTGGTTGGATGCTTTTGCTCTGTTGCTGAGACATTAAAGTCTGGATATCGATACCAAATGAAAGGTTGTCGTCTGAGTGTTCTTTTTTACCCACTATTGCAATAGCACTATTATCGGTATGAGATATTGAACCTGTTAATCCACAAGGCCATTTTGGCGAACGATCTGCGGAGATTGGAACATCGATTGCGTAACCCAAATTCTTTTTTATCAAGTACTTGGTGCATATCCGACCTGCCAAAAACTCCCTCTTTCTTTTGGGTACGGACTCTCTGACTGAATTTGGATATTCAATATCAAAGTGAAAAAATAAGTTTTCCCTAAATTTATCTGGAGAAAAACTAATTCTCATTATATCTAAAGATTTACCTTGATAATCAAAATTAAAAAATTTGAAGTCATTAATAAATTCTGATGATAAATTTTCCATTACTTTAAGGTTATGACCAAATCACTTGTTGCAAATAATTATCATTTACTTTCTTTTATATGTAAAGCATAATTTAGTTTCTCAGAAACCATACATTAATTTACCTATTGAACAGAAATGAAATTAAGGACTTTTATGGAAAGCTGCAATATTAAAGGTGAGAGTGAGAATTTTAGATCTAAACAAAGCAATGTCTTTTTTGTCATTATTTGTAGTCTGTATTTTGTTCAGGGTATCCCTATTGGTTTAACATTCCATGCTATTCCTACACTATTAAAAACACTCGGTTTACCACTAGAATTGATCTCAATGGTACCGCTCGCTGGAATTTTTTGGGCCATTAAATTTTTGTGGGCGCCATTAGTGGAAAATAATTGGCTAGGCTCTCTTGGGCGAAGAAAGTCATGGATCATACCTATGCAATTGGTGATGGTAATGACACTGATAACATTAGCGATGATTAACGTTACTGAACAGAACTTGGCCATAGTGACATTATTACTCGCGATCATTTCTATTGTGGGAGCGACACAAGATATTGCGACCGATGGTTTAGCAGCTGATCATACAGAGAAGTCACAACTCGGTTTAGTGAATGCGATTCAGGTTTCAGGAATTATTATCGGGATGTTAATTGCGGGCCCGTTTGCAATGGTTGCCTTTGAATATGTTGGGTATCGGGTGACTTTACTACTATTGGCCGCAATAGTGTGTGTATGTCTAATACCAATTATCACTTGGCAAGAGCCGAAAGTGAAGCACAGCAGTACAACAGCAAAAGCATCCCTTCTCAAGTTTTTCAAAGCCCCAAGAGCGACTTCAACTTTGGTACTATGTTCATGTGCCACTTTGTGTGGAGTCATCACAATGGCGCTGTCAAAATTTATCTTGGTTGACTTATCTTGGTCTATGTCGCAAGTAGGAATGCTAACAGGAGTTGGTCATTTGCTAGTAATGCTTGTAGGTTGTTTCATTGCTAGCAACCTTATAAAGCGTTGCGGATATCGCTCAACATTGCTGTTCGGCTTGCAGTTGGTTATGTTCGGTGGTTTTCTTTGGATAGCGATCGCCGAAGATTGGCTTTTGGGTGCATGGTGTGTGTGGTTAACATCTGTCATTGTAGGTTTGGGGATGGGTTTTATTGCGGTAAGCACCTATACATATTCAATGCGTTTTTCTCAGCAGACTTTGCAGCCTGCAACAAACATTGCTTTCTTTCAGGGAACACAGACTTTTGGAGAGATAGTCTTTTCTTCTTTAGCCACAAGTTTAGCGGGGGTTAGTGGATATAGTAGTGCTTTGGTGCTCGGAATAGTGATTGCATTGTCTTGCTTATTTGCAGTGTTGAAATCGACTCATTATCGCCACTGGAGTGATGCGTACAATGACTGAGTTTAATCAATATTTGAGCAAGTGAGCAAACGCCATAGACTGAATACGTATTGTTCTCTAGGAGCACATTGCGCTCGGCTTGGACGCCAGAGCGCAGTTTTAAAGTTGGAGTTATTTGAGTTCGTATCTAACGAACGTAGTTCGCATCAACGCTGACATACCAGTGTTGAAGCTTGCCGTCGGTTTTTTTGATCCACAAATCGTTGGTGTAACTCTCAATCTTGCCGTTAACCGTAAGGTTGAATGTGTTCTCGTCGAAGTCGCCAAGCTTCACAAACTGATCGGTCGTAATCAAAAACGGGTCCATGTCGTCAACGCCAACTACATCTGAAATCACATAGTAGTGGTAAGTAAATGGCTTGCTCGCATCATTTGGATTACTGCGGTATGCCACAAGCTTGAAAGGTTCCGTCAGTGGGACATCGAGCGTTTGCTTGTCCATGGTCGCAGGGATTGGAATAAATAGCCAAGCCGTAAATAGGCCGCAAGCCAAAACCATCAGGAAGAAAAGAGTCTTAATTGCTTTCATAGCAACCTTCAAAATAGGTGATGTTGAAGGTGCTATGTTAACAGGTTTGATTTGTTGATTGTAAGAGTATGAATAAGTGAAGGCGACACCACTCTGTTAGGAAATTTGAACGAATTGACGCACTGTTCATAACTTACCTTTCAGACGCTTTCTATCTAAAAGCGTCTGGGCAAATTAGTGCGCGTGGCCTTGTGATAGGTTGATCAACATGACGCCTGCGGCAACAAGCCCCATGCCAATCCAAACTTTTGTGTCCAGGTGTTGGCTGTAAACGAAGGTCGAGATTAAGCTCACTGTCAAAATGGCTAGTCCAGCCCATAGAGAGTGCACCACACCAACAGGCATCCCCTTCATCGCTTGGCTCAAAAATAGAAACGCTGCCAAGTGCCCTGAGATCACCAGCAATGCGGGCACTGGCTTAGACAAACTAAACCCGTCAGTGGCTTTAAGTGCAACGTGAGAAAGTGCTTCAGCCATTACGCCCATCATCAAGAAAAACCAGCTCATATTCGTACCTTTATCTTTGTATTGTTTGTGTTGGTATAGCGTTGGAGTTTAAAAGTGTTAATCGTTGTTTAAGATAGTTGCAGCCAAACAGCAGGCACAAAAAAGCCCACACCTCACGCTTTTGCAAGGTGTGGGCTAAATAGGTGTTGCTACTTGTTTAGGTAAGCCGCGTGGAACTCAATGTGCTCATCAATAAAGCTAGAGATAAAGTAGTAGCTGTGGTCGTAACCTGGCTGCATACGTAGCTCTAAATCGGCATTGGTTGTCTTCGCTGCTTCTACCAATTGCTCAGGTTTCAGTTGTTCAATTAGGAAGTTATCCGCTTCGCCTTGGTCAACCAACATTGGCAGTTTAGTGCCTTTGGTTTTTAGAAGCTCAGAGGCGTCGTACTGCTTCCACTCTTCAATATCTAAGCCTAGATATTGGTTAAATGCTTTTTGGCCCCAAGGACATTGCATTGGGTTACTGATTGGGCTAAATGCAGAGATAGAACGGTAGCTATCTTCGTTCTTGATACCAATCGTTAGGGCACCGTGTCCACCCATGCTGTGACCAGAAATTGATTTCACTGATGTTACAGGGAAGAAAGACTCAATCAGTGCAGGAAGCTCTGTTACCACGTAATCGTACATGTGGTAATGGCTGTCCCATGGCGCTTGAGTAGCATTCACGTAGAAGCCTGCACCTTGGCCTAAGTCGTAGCTTTCATTGTCAGCAACGTTCTCACCACGTGGGCTTGTATCTGGTGCAACAATAGCGATGCCTTGCTCAGCCGCAGCTTTAAATGCGCCGGCTTTTTGCATAAAGTTTTCATCGGTACAGGTTAGGCCTGATAACCAATATAAAACAGGAACTGGGTTTTCTTTGCTTGCATTGGGTGGCAAGAAAATAGCGAAACGCATATCGCAGTCAAGCGTTGCAGAAAAGTGGGTGTATTGTTTGTGCCAACCACCAGCAACCTTTGCTTGGCTAATGTTTTCGATTGTCATTTATTGTGCTCCGTAGGTTGATGGTTTCGGAATTAATGTATTTGATTTTCTATAGCTTAAGCTAAAGGTTTCACCACCCACCGGGCAGGAGGTGGTGAAGACAGTTTCGCTCTGATGTTTAAATCAGAACTGTGGTCTCGACACCTAGGTGCCGAGACCAAGGAGAATTATCTGTCCATGTGTAACACAGTACGGATAGATTCACCTTTGTGCATGAGTTCGAATGCGTCGTTTACTTCGTCAAGGCTCATTGTGTGAGTGATGAACTCTTGAAGACCAAACTCACCCGCCATGTAACGGTTTACGATTTCTGGAAGCTCAGAGCGGCCTTTAACACCACCGAAAGCAGAACCACGCCATACACGACCTGTTACTAGTTGGAACGGACGAGTTGAGATCTCTTGACCTGCACCTGCAACACCGATGATTACAGATTCGCCCCAACCTTTGTGACAACATTCAAGAGCTTGACGCATCACGTTTACGTTACCGATACACTCGAATGAGTAATCAACACCACCATCTGTCATCTCAACGATAACGTCTTGGATTGGCTTGTCGAATTTCATTGGGTTGATGCAGTCAGTCGCGCCAAGTTGTTTCGCTAGCTCGAATTTGCTCTCATTGATATCAACACCGATGATTTTGCTTGCACCAGCCATACGAGCACCGATGATTGCAGAAAGACCGATACCACCTAGGCCGAATACAGCAACTGTGTCGCCTTTTTCAACTTTAGCTGTGTTCAGTACCGCACCCATACCAGTGGTTACGCCACAACCTAGAAGACAAACTTCCTCAAGAGGTGCTTCTTTAGCTACTTTCGCTAGTGAAATTTCTGGAAGTACCGTGTACTCAGAGAAAGTAGAACAACCCATGTAGTGGAAGATTGGCTCACCGTTGATAGAGAAACGGCTTGTGCCATCTGGCATTAGGCCTTTACCTTGAGTTTCACGAACCGCTTGGCAAAGGTTAGTTTTACCAGACTTACAGAATTTACATTCGCCACACTCAGCTGTGTAAAGTGGGATAACGTGGTCGCCAACTTCAACGCTTGTTACGCCTTCGCCAACCATTTCAACGATACCGCCACCTTCGTGACCAAGGATAGAAGGGAAGATGCCTTCTGGATCGTCACCTGAAAGAGTGAATGCGTCAGTGTGACAAACACCAGTAGCAACGATACGAACAAGTACTTCGCCAGCTTTTGGCAGTTCAACGTCAACCGTTTCACGCTTTAGCGGCTCGCCCGCTTTCCAAGCAACCATAGCTTTAGATTGGATATGAGTTTGACCAGGTTTGATTTCGATAGTCATTGGATGCTTCCTTTATATGTCAGTACAGCGGATAACTTTGCAATTAAGTTCAACTCGTTAAGCGTAGTCGAGCTTAATTGTTTCCGCTCTCTCGTTTTGTTGGAGCTAGTATAGGTGTGAGTACGGGTTTTGATAATCCCTCTAAATGGAAAATGATTATTACTTATTTGTAATAATTGATGGGGTTTGAAGGGGTAGCGAAAGGAAAGGTGTTGCTAAGAGAATCTATCGAAAGTCTATACCGTAACTAGGTAGAAGGGACATTTTCTGGAAATAAACAGAGCATAAGCTTGCCGCCTATTTTCTAGTTGTAGGTTTGAACATGCTTTTATCTCTCCCACCTCCAGTGATGCTATCACTTGCCATTGTGCTTGAAGTTGTCGCCACTTCTTTATTACCTAAAACGCAGCAGTTTACTTCTTTGCCCGCGACTGTCGCAGTATTGGCTGGCTACGGCTGTGCTTTCTATCTATTGTCTCTAACGGTGCAAACCATTTCTTTGGGTGTGGCGTATGCGATTTGGTGTAGGGCAGGGATTGTGCTGGTCGCAGCACTGTCTTGGCTGGTCTACGGGCAAAAGCTAGACATCAACGCAGTCATCGGTATCGCTTTGATTTTGGCTGGCGTGGTGATCATCAACCTGTTTTCGAGTTCGGTGAGTCATTAGTGGCTAGATTTTTTTTGCCCCTATTCAAGTTAAAACCTATCTCAACATATCTTGTCTGAGTTTAAGCTATATCCTTTTAAACCACTGAAATCAGTTCAAGGTAATCACGTTTCTTAGAAGTTGACATTGTCAGATTTCGGTATAGGATGCATAGAAAATACCTCTTCCATTAAAGGATATACGCCAATGAACAACTAATTCTGTTTCATCCATTTAATCATCGGATTTACAGGATCAGTAGGCGTAGTCTATCTTTCATATCTACAAATTAAAGAATCAGCTTAAGATTTAAAAGTTCATATTGAACTGAGTTCTACGTCTATCTTCCTAATTAATAGGAGGCTTTATGCCCAAGATAAGTACAGGTATCATAAATCACAATAGTTTAGTTTGGGATAAATTCGCGCTAGCTGAAGCGGATTGGTCAAAACCTGTGTCGCAAGAAGTAATTGAGCAAGCCAAGTTGGGAAACTGGTCCGTTCATATTACAAAGCAACCATTAACCGAAAGTTGGCTTCCGAAATGTATAGAGGGCAAAAAAATATTGTGTTTAGCCTCTGCAGGTGGTCAACAGGCTCCTGTTCTCGCGGCAGCAGGTGCAATAGTTACGGTATATGACCTCTCTCGAGAACAGCTCAATAAAGATAAATTCGTCGCTAAACGAGACGAACTGAACATTACCACTATTCAAGGAGATATGAGAAACCTTAGTATCTTCGAAGAGCAGACATTTGATTTTATCATTTCTCCAATATCAAATTTGTATATCCCTGATCTCAAAGACCTTTGGAATGAATGTTACCGAGTCCTTAAAACGAAGGGGATTTTATTAACTAGTTTTTATAACCCTGTATTATTCATTTTCGAAAGAAATAAAAAGCTAGAAGAGCAAGGGCTCATAAAACCTAAATATGCGATACCGTATTCTGATAAAACTAGTCTTACCCAAAATGAATATGAAGAAAAGCTATCTACAGGACAGGCCATTGTTTTTGGACATACTTTAACAGAGCAAATCGGAGAACAAATTAATTCCGGTTTTGTAATTGCTGGTTTTTATGAAGACGAACACCCAACCCCGCGATTTATTATTGAAAACTATTTACCAACAATGATTGCAACTAAAGCTATAAAGCTTTAGATTGCTTTCGCAATGTTTATTACGAAAGAATGACGATATGTAAGGGAAGGACTTGATGCACAATAGGTTCTTTCGGGCTTAATTTTGTCCAAGAATTTCTCAGGTTGAATTTTTACCCGTGGCACTTTCTAGCTCGAAAGTGCCCCAAAGTGTGTTTAGAACGTATGAATTTAGCATGAGAACTATTGTGGCAACAGCTTGCTGGCCAATCGTCTAACACTTATTCGTGCATCAGGCTGGAACATATTTTGCCGTTCAATTCATGATATACAGAAAAAATCTGTATTTAGTGATGTAGGTAAGGAACTGTAGAACTTAAAGTATTGTTATTCATAGCAAAACAGATGTATGGTTTTCATCATTAAGATACTAGACAGAATAATTCTATATTTAAGTACAGAATTCTTCTGTCTAATATAGCTGTTATAGTTTTGGAGTAAAAATGGCATTCAACTTAACAGAAGAACAATTAGTTAATACTGAGGTGGAGCTTGGTGCAAGGCTCCCTCATGATTATCGTGAATCGATGAAGACTGATAATGGTGGTGAGGCAACGACCGAAGAAGATGACTGGGAGCTTTACCCAATCAAGGACAACTCCGATCGAAAAAGGCTAGCTCGTACTTGTAACCACATTATTGCAGAAACCAAGGCGTGTTTTGGTTTTGGCAACTTTCCTCATCATGCATTGGCTATTGCTAGTAACGGTCTTGGTGATCAAATGGTTTTCTTAAAAGAGTCAGAACAGTTCAAGCCCGAAGTTTATGTTTGGCTTCATGAAACCGGAGAGATTAAGTTGCTTGCAAGTTCATTTGCCAAGTTAGAAAAGCTATAACAAATTGTTCAAGAGTGATTCGGCACGCGTGGCATTTTTGCTATGCGTTTATTCTAGTGGTTAAGGTGGTATGCGGATGCTTAGGTATTGCGTGCCTCACACCTTAACAAGGCGTGATAAATACCATCTACTTTTGAGTCTGGTGGTTCTTGGAAGCATACATATTCGAATGTGAGGAAGAGTACATTGAAGTTTTGGTTTGTAGGCGAAGCTATATGTTTGGTCTTTTATATCTTCGTTTTTTCAGAGATTAACTATGATGTAACCCATAATTTTCTTTACTCTGCTGTAGTAATGCTTGTATCTGCTGTCGTTATCTATTTAATATTTGCTGTGAAATTTATTAGGATACAGTCTCGAAATCAGACTCCGGTTGAAAGCAGTACATTCAAACAATATGGGCCCAAGAAAAACCGTTGGTATGAAAAATACTCGAAGTCAACAGTTGCTTTCTTATTATGGGTAGCAACAACTTTCTTACTTTCGACGATTGATCAAAGTATTGAGCTAGATAAAAGAGTGACTACTGGGCTGAGCATACTTGAGTCAAAGTCAACGACTATTGGAAGATCCCGAGCAGCGTTAGTAGTGGTTTCTGATGACGGGAAAAGCATAACTTGTCGGGGATATTACAACCACATTATTGAGAAAAATCTGCCCGCTACAGTTAGCCTTATATATTCTAAGACACTAATTGGCTTCGAGAAGATCAACTGCCAACTACATTTAGACAAAGAGTAATTCTCTGTGTTGTGAGAATTTAAGCGGGATGCTTGTAAGCAATGTATTTATAACAAGAGACTATGGTTTCAAGATACTTTTTCATACCTGATCTTGATGCAATTAAGTCATTTAAGCTAACAAGGTTTTGTCCAAAGACGTGCTGACGCCGATCTCCGCAAATATATTGAAGGTGTCCAATTGACGGCCTCACGTGTTTACCTAGATGAAGCTGAGATATTCGTTGAGTGCTTAGTATCGATTGGTGTTAGCTGTATTACCAAGGAAAAACCCACCTTTAGTTGTGGGTTTTACTTAGGTGGTTATTTATCTTAATAGTGCCAAGTGAATATCTTAATGATTACAGGCTTCCTTTAAGGCTTTGCCTGCTTTAAAAGCGGGGACTTTTGCGGCGGGAATATTTAACTCCTCGCCAGTTTTTGGATTTCTACCAATACGAGCAGAACGGTCATTTACTTTGAACGTCCCGAATCCTACTAATGATACCTCACCTCCATCAGACAGGGCTCCGACAATTGCATTTATTGTAGAACTTAAAGCCCTTTCAGCATCTGATTTTGATAATTCAGCGTTTTTTGCAATATGCTCAACCAGCTGAGATTTATTCATGTATCACTCCTCATTTGTGAACCAGCATCAATTATTAGATAGGCATTAAACTTGGTAAATGCAAACTTTTTAAATATAAACCCTTAACTTACATATGTTTTGATGAAACTTTGACCGTTTTTTTAGAGTGACAGTTGTCAGTATGACACCTGTTTAGTATTATTGGCTATGCATACTTTGCTTGAAATAGTAGTAATACCTAATTTGCCCACTCTCATCCAGTTTGACAGTGGGCTTTTTTCACTTTTAGTTGATAAAAATGAGTTAGCACCATGGATGGTAAAGACTTGAGCCCGATACCGTATCTGTCTTGAAGAAATTGAATATTGTTTTGCTAAGTAGAGAGATGATGTGCCATCTAAGTATTGCTTAGCAATGATACATTTTAGCTCTCGGTTATATTTGGACATAAAAAGACCCCCAATAATTGGTGTCCAACTATTGGGGGTCAGTTCAAAAAGCGGCTCTTGATTTTCAAACTATTCGAATTCGTTCAGATTACTCTTTACCGAATACGTTGTTCTCTTGCTCTTGTACACGGATGAAAGTCGTACGCTTAGTTAGCTCTTTAAGCTTTGCTGCGCCTACGTATGTACAAGTTGAACGTACACCACCAAGGATGTCAGAAATTGTGTTGTGAACTGAACCACGGAACGGAAGTAAAACAGTTTTACCTTCTGCAGCACGGTACTTAGCAACACCACCTGAGTGCTTGTCCATAGCAGACTGTTAAGACATGCCGTAGAACCTAATGAAAACCAAAAAATGTCAATTAAAATCAACAACTTAAAATTAATTGCATGTATATAAATACAGTATTCTTGGGCGATTTTCACCCTTAAATAACGTCAATTTACAATGAGTGCTGCCATTTTTGCTGCCACTTTTTCATCTCCATTTTTCGAGGCATTTATCTCGTTGACTTGGATATTTGACTGCTAAAATTAGCTCTTGAGCTACATCTAGGATGTCGCGTTCTTCGTTTTCTAAGTCGATATTGTTTAGCTTCAAGGTATATACATAATCAAGCATTACTAACAAATCATGAAGTAAACAGACCATTCTCTCATCAATGTTCGTTAAATATTCATCCAACTCTTCATCTGAGTGCCAATGTTTAGGCTCTCCACCTAATACACTAACAACCTGCACTCGGATATATCGGAAAAGTAAGGTTAATTCTGGCGTGTTTATGATCATGAGTTAGCAGTTAAAGTGAGAGAAAAAAATGCTATGAATCTGGAACCGCTGCGCGATTCGACCTTTAGAAGACGAGACCTTAGACCTACCAATATAAGAATCTCGTCCATCTGCTGCCTACTTTGTTTGTCCATAACTATTCCCTGTAAAAATATGTAAAGTTAAGGTTTCTGCTGCCTCACATCAAAAGCGTATTCGCTGTCTTGCTGCTTTAAGAGATGTCTAACCTGTACTTTTTGTCCGATGTAAAACATTATTCTACGTTTTAGATCGACTTATACTGTTCATAAAATAATTATTAACCACCTGTCGAAATGCTTTATCGGTAAGGGGTTTGGGTAAAACCCCTTGAGTACCTGCTAGCTCAAAATCTCTAATCGATTTTATTGACATGTCTGCGGTGTAGCCAAATAACACAGGGACTTCATCGACTTGGTTGATTATTTTTATTAATTCGAGACCTGATATATCGGGCATATGAAGATCAACAAGTATAAAAAGGTAGTCATTTACTTTTATGAGATTTAAAGCCTCTTCTGCTTGGCTCGTTGTATCAACATCGAAGCCAAATTTCTTACAGGTAAGTTCACCTACGATGAGATTAATCTGATTATCATCAATGATAAGAGCGCGCCCCTTGAAGCAATGAGTTTGAGTGGAAAGTGCATTGCTGAAACGGTTCGGTTTGGTGATAACTGAAGGCATTGGCAGTGTAACAGTACACTGACTGCCAACGTTAACTTCACTCACCAACTCTATCTGCCCACTCATTAGTTCAAGGAGTTGGGTGACAATTGCAAGGCCTAATCCTGTACCTCCGAAATGGCGGGTGGTAGAGCTATCGGCTTGTGAGAACGGTTTAAAAATCGTCTCAAGCTTATCAGTAGGAATACCAATTCCGGTATCGGTGATGGTAATGGTTAATCTTGATTCACTTTCTAGCCATTGAAAGTGACATGTGACAGCTCCTTTTTTTGTAAACTTTACGGCATTGCCAAGCAAGTTGAATATTACTTGCTTCAATCTTGTGTTGTCTCCAGCAAGGTAAGTTCCCTCAATATGTTCAGTGGTAACAACGTAATCAAGACTTTTTTGTTTACAAGTGTTATCAAAGGCATTCTTGACCTCTTGAACTAAAGCCTCTAATGAGAATGGTTCAATGCGCAACTCAAGCTTACCTTGTTCCATTTTTGCTATGTCGAGAATGTCATTAATGATGAGAAGTAAATGCTCTCCAGAACTGACAATAATGCTTATTTGCTCTTTCTTTGCCTCATCGACTCCTTCCCCCAAGATTTGTGCCATCCCTAAAATCCCATTTAGTGGGGTTCTCATCTCATGACTTACCACCGATAAGAAGTCATCTTTAGCTCTATTGGCTGATTGAGCCGACTCCTTAGCTAATGAAAGCTGGACATATTGTTTTCTCATCTCCACAGACATACGATTGAAGGCTGAAATCACCTGACCAATCTCATCATTCTTTTCATAGCTAAGGGTCAAGCCAGGGCCAGATACTTCGATACCTTCAATGGCTTTAGTGACTTTACGTAGCTCTTTTACCAATAACCGACTGAATAATAGAGAGGCGATAGCAACAAATGCGACTTCGATACTCGCTATCATAATTAAATACTGACTCGAACTTTCTATGTGACTCAAGATAGCGCGTTCATCAAAAATGGCGTCTATCCGACCAATAACCATGCCATCTATGTGAACATCCATTCCTTTAAAAATCATTCCTTCAATCAATATCGAGTCAGTATGATAAGCATCTCTATTTCCAACGATAACAACCTCGGAGCCTGAGATACTCATTGTTAAAGACACAATATCGGGATCTTTTATTACGTTTTGTGCAATACTCTCCAGCCGCGCTATATCATAGGTAAGCAAGGCATCGAGACTACTCAGCTTTAATAAATTTAAAGTAGTCTCTATCTTGCTTTCAAATAAAGCTCTATTCGAATCAGCTATAAAATTTGTAGCAAAAACGACCAAAAGCGCGAGAAAAAAAACTTCAATTAAAGCGATACCGAGGAAGGTTTTGGTTTGGAATTTCATAAGGTTACTCTTCGGCAAAGAGTAGTCTAACGTCATTCCAATCGCTGTCTTTTGCTTGTTCAAACCCTTTAATTTTAAGAGGAGACAACAGCTCAGGGTGAACATTCTCAAGACTCGTTATTGCTTGTTGAATACGTTTTCTAAGGTCTTTAGAAACATGAGGGCCGACCGCGATGGCATGAGGAGTATAGCCTTTACTCTCCCACAAAACCGTCAATTTATCTGACACTTCAGGCTGCATAGCATTTAAGGTTCGATAGATACCGCCACCTGCCACGAAGTTGCCCTGAGCAATATTATGGTAGACCGAGTCATGTGAACGTACATAAACAGGTTCAATATCGATATTATTCTGTGCCAAGAAGCTTTGACTTAAAATACTTGCCGCAAAAGCATCAGGGGAAGGGAACGCTAACTTTTTACCTTCTAACTCTTGTACCGTAGATATATCACTCTCTTTCTTCACAACGATAACCCCCTTTATTTTCTTATTTTTTGCCTTAGCTATCGCTATATAACCGTTGGACTGACTGAATACAGTATAATGATAAGGGTTCATATAGGTTATGTCATATGACCCCTTTGACAATTCTTTTTCAAACAAAGGAATCGATGACTTAGTGGCAAATCTCACCTCTTGGCCAATTTCTTTTGAAATATATTGGAGGATGGGCATCCACTGCCTGGCTAATTTTTCAGCGGATTGCTGTGGAACAATCCCAAAGTTTAATGGTTTAGCTGCTAGGCTCGAAATAGGTGTAACGAGAAGACTCAGCAATATGGCTCGAAGAAGATTCATAAATTCACTTCCATGTAAAATGAACAATATGTTTCGCCCTTGCTGACCTAGTTCGCCTTAGAGCGATGCCCTGTTAGAACACTCATCAAGTGAGTTGCGTTTAGAATTTGCTATAGCTAAGTACCTATTTGAAAGAGATCTTTCTATAGAGACTTATAATAGCTAGAGTGTTAGAGGTTCATCAGGCTTTCAATAGACTCTTCAACGGAGTCAAAGATATACGAATGAACCTGAAAACCATCGTCAGCATCAATTTTAACTTCAGATATCCCATTGTTGATTTCAGCCTCGAGAAGATAGAGAGAGCTCTCAACTGATTGACTAATCATAATTTGTTGATTTGTTAGCGTGATACGACATGACTCTAAAACCATAGTGTGTCCCTTCCTAGCAGTGGCAACTGAATCTTAATGCTCTGATTACCTAATAATGACGTTGTTAGAAGATTCCTTTCTCTTTTAACAGTAGACCAAATTGTAAAAAAACATAGTTTATTTTCAGATGGATACTAAAGATTAGATTTTGAAAAGATAAAGTTTCGTTCTCCCTAACGTTGTATCACTAAACTCACTCAAGAATGACGCAAAAGTGCTTCACTGCATTTCGATTTACATCATTGTAAGTTGCATTTCATAAACTAAGTCTTGGGCTGACAGCAACACTTCTGACTCTTCGTCCGTTAGAGTGGAGTTAGACTGACGTAGCACGAATAAGTAGTCGAACTTTACAAAGAAATCGTAAAGCAGAGGCATGATATTAGGGTTTACTGTTGATATATATTGCTCAAGACTCTCGTTTGGTAAACAAGCATACTCTTCACCTCCAAGAGCCTTTGCCATACCTGTAGTTATTCATAATTTGCTAATGTTCGATTTTCCGAAAATGATTTTTGTCCAAAACCTTCACAAGCTGAATTTTTACCCGTGGCACTTTCTAACTCGAAAAAGCCTATTTCAAGCTAGCCCTTTTACCTAGTCACAACTTATGTGTGCGGTTTTTCCTACCTATTTAAATGTGTCTAACGGAATAACTGTCTCAAGGAAATATTGAGCAAGTATATGCGTATAGTATTGATATCATGAGTCTCGCCACATGAATACTGGCCGGACAATAATGATGCGTATTGGTGGGTTTAATTGGATATCGCTCTATCGAACCTATTTAGGGAATTGTGTTTCAAGAGCTTGATTAGGTACTTATCTATATCTATATCTATATCATGTATCGATGAGCCAATACCTAAAGTATTTACCTATAACAATGGCCAGCAACAGACTGCCAAAAGTGTCATTTAGATTGCTTGTCTTAACTAGGTGCTAAATTTGTCGGTCCCTGTCGCAGCCGTTATGAATATTGAGGATTCATTATGAAAGTAACTCTCGATCTAGATAAATTGTTAAGCGAAGGGGCAGTTACTCGGGAAGAGTACGAAAAATTCAGTGCCCTTGCTGCAAAATCTACGGGTTCCCTCGCGTTTAACATCCTAATTGGATTTGGGGTTACTGCTGTCAGTAGTGCGATACTTGCTCTGGTACCCGAACCAACAACCGCAATATTGATAGGAGCATTCATTATAATCGGTGGCCTTGTGATATTAAGTAGTGGCAGCGAACAATGGAATGTACTTGCTAACATTTGTATTTTGGCAGGCGCATTGATGAACGGAGGTGGAATCACGGTTGCGGGCGAAGGTAGCCTTTTATCAATTATAACTGTCACAACAATATTTACTGTAGCGAGTATATTTGCGAGGAGTGCTCTGCTTGCTGTTCTAGCAACATTAATGCTATCAGCTTGTATCGGCGCTAGAACAGGATATTTTCATGCGACTTACTTTGTTGGTATTCAAGAGCCTACCATCACAGTCATTCTTTTTAGCCTATTGTCGATAAGCCTATATCAACTATCTAAAAGACTCCCAGCAGAATACGAAAGAATAGCCATTGCTTCATCGAGAACCGGCTTTTTTCTGATTAATATGGGCTTTTGGGTTGGTTCTTTGTGGGGCGAGCGAAACGAAACAAGAGAAGTCATTATTTCCGCTTCTACATTTGCCTTCGTTTGGGCTGTCGCATTAATTGCGGTTGCAGTTTGGGCTTGGAAAAGAAACCGCAGGTGGGTTCTAAATACCGTTTCAGTTTTCGGGGGGATTCATTTTTTCACACAATGGTTCGAGAACTTAGGTGCAACCCCTAGCACGGTACTTGTCGCTGGTTTACTTGCCCTTGGATTTGCATTGGGACTTCGAAGTATAAATCTAAAGATGAAAAATAATGAATAATCGGGTAGGCGGAGGTATCTAGCCTCTAGCCTCTAGCCCTCTCACACTCCAACACAGCCACAAATGCATCCAAATACTGTTCTATCGTCAGGTCCGCAGAAACTGGTGGTAGCTCTACGGTAATACACGGCAAGTTTCTCTCTTGGCACCATGTACCGAATGACCCCGGGGTATCGTAATCGACATCTTCGACAACTGGTAGGTTGAATTGCTTACCTAGCCAAGTGGCGAGTTCTGATTGATCGGGGTCGTCGACCATGGCGAGTGGTTCGTGGAAAGAGATGACGAACTTGGGTTTGCGCTGTTCAATGAGGTTGATGAGCGATTGTACTTCTGGTTCTAACTGGTTTGCCTGCCCTGTTTTTACTTTTACGTCTCTGATTGGTGTGTGAGAACTCCAGCGATAAACGGTGCCGTTTTCTGTCCAGTTTTGAGTTGGGAAAGCGCGGTTTAGATCGACTTGATTAGCGTTGGCGCGTGTGCCTAGTTGGTTACCATCTGGGTTCATCGACAGAATCACATCGTGTCTCAAGTTCGCGGCTGGCAGGCTTCTTAGCGCACAAGACAAACCTGCGATAGACGCGGCTTCATCACCGTGTGTGCCCGCTATGATTAGACCTCGAGACTCACTTTCTACTTGTGCGGGGAAATAGAGCAAGGGTGCGCCCAATACCGACTTTCCATATGGCAGCGGCTTTATTGAAAATGCAGCTCTTTCCGTTCTTGGAATTAAACTCACCTTTATCTCCTGATTGATCAAGTACTATCAAGTATTAACGATTACAAAAACTACTTAGATAAACGAAAGCATTAAAACTCGTCAACAGTCGCATTGTTAATTTTATTACTTGCTTCAAAGATAGGCTAGGAGAGCAAAAACATATGGATTTTAAGAAACATTCAACGGCTTTACTCATTTCATCTCTATTGACCCCTTTTATATCAGTGACTGCCGTTGCTGACACATTGCCAGCGGGAACTTCTCTGGCGAAAGAGCAACACTTGGTGCGTGCTAATGATGCAGAAGCTGCGACACTCGATCCTGCGAAAGCAGAAGGCTTGCCGGAAATGCACATTCTACGTGACTTGTTTGAAGGTTTAGTGATTCAAGATCGCGATGGCAACATTACTCCAGGTGTGGCGGAATCTTGGGAAACCGAAGACAACCAGACCTTTGTCTTCCACCTGCGTAAAGACGCGCAATGGTCGAATGGCGATCTGGTGACGGCTGATGATTTCGTGTATGCGATAAGACGAGCGGTAGACCCTAAAACGGCATCGCCAAATGTGTGGTACTTAAAGCTCACCAAAATCAACAATATTGCTGATGTGGCAGAAGGTAAGAAGCCGATTGAAGAGCTAGGCGTGTCGGCTGTTGATAAACACACGGTGAAGTTCGAACTCGATAGTAAAGTGCCTTACTTTGTGGCGATGACGGGCCACACATCCATGATGCCAGTGCATAAGTCAGCCCTAGAAAGTAGCGACAAGCCGTGGAGCGATCCTAAGCAATTTGTCGGTAATGGTGCATTCGTACTAGACGAGTGGGTGGTGAATGAGCGCATTGAACTGAAGAAGAACCCGAAATATTGGCACAGTTCAGATACTTACTTAACCGCAGTAACTTATATTCCGTTTGAGAATCAGAATGCCTCGATTAACCGTTATGCAGTGGGCGAGGTCGATATCACGTCTGATGTGCCTACTCATATGGCGCAGCAACTTAAAACCAAATACCAAGATGCGTTTACCGCGGTGCCTTTGCTGTGTACTTACTACTACGCGTTCAATACAACACGAGCTCCGTTTGATGACGCACGAGTCCGTAAGGCTGTCTCTTATTCCATGATGCGTGACGTTATCACCAATGGTGTTACTCAGGTGGGCAACTTACCGGCTTATACCTTTGCTCATGAGTACACGGCTGGTTTTGATGCGACACAGCCTGAATACAGCGCGTGGACTCAGAAAGAACGTGATCAAAAAGCAAAAGAGTTACTGAAAGAAGCAGGATATGATGCGTCTAATCCGTTGGACTTCAAACTGCTTTACAACACCAGTGAGTCGAACAAGTCCATAGCAGTGGCGATTGCATCAATGCTGAAAGGCAACTTAGGCGCACAAGTTGAGCTTGAAAACCAAGAGTGGAAGTCTTACTTGGTGTCTCGTCGCCAAGGTGATTTTGATGTGATGCGCGCCTCTTGGTGTGGGGATTACAACGAAGCATCAACCTTCTTGAGCCTGTTACGTTCTGGTTCTTCGGGTAACTTTGCTCGCTATAGCAATGACAAGTACGACGCAGCAATGGACAGCGCCTTAGCCGCAACCAGCGAACAAGACCGCCAAGGTTTCTATGACCAAGCAGAGCAGTTACTGGCAGAAGACATGCCGATCGCACCAATCTACTACTACATGCAGGCCCGTCTAGTGCGACCAAGTGTCGGTGGTTTTGCTAAGAACAATGTAGAAGGGCGTATCTACTCTAAAGATCTCTACATCAAAGAGTAATTGATCTTCTGACATATCAAAAAAACCTGAAATAGAGAAAAGGGACGTTGATCATAAATATCTGAGCTACGTCCCTTCGTCATTAATCTGTAACGGTAAGCGCAAAAAACTGAAACCTGATTGAAGTATTTTTCACTTTTATTTCAATCAGGTGAAGCCATGTTACCCCCTCTACGTGCCCTTGTTGCGTTCGAAGCTGTTGCCCGCCTCGGTTCTATTGGCGCTGCCGCGCGAGAGCTTTGTGTTACACAAGCTGCGGTGAGTCAGCAGCTTAAAAGTTTAGAAACCTTTCTCGATACCACACTGTTTGAACGCAGCTCCAAAGGCGTAAAGCTGACGTCAGCCGCCCAGCATTATCAACCGATTGTTGCTGGCTCATTGGCCCATCTGAAACTACAGACTCAAATCCTCTTCGGGGAAAAAGAAACCGACGTGTTGAGCCTGCGTGTTAATCACACCTTTTGCCATAACTGGCTGTTACCTCGTCTGCCATCTTTTTATCAAAAATATCCTTTTATCAGGCTCGATATTCAGCTGGTGGACTGGCCATCAACCAACCCTTGTCAGAATGTCGATATCGAACTGACCAACGGTAAGGTTGAAAGCGAAGACACCCATTGCGAGCGGCTGTTTCAAGAACATTGGCAGTTAGTGTGCAGCCCAGAATTTAAAAACCAATATCAAGACTCCTTGGTTGAGCATGACTTTTCTGCTCTGCCGACCGTGCAAGTAAAAGGCTACCGAGAGAACTGGCTGCAATGGTTGAGCCATAACCAATTCGAGATGACTTTACCTAAGGTGCTACTTGAAGTGAGTAACTCTCTGCACGCTCTAGAGGCAGTTAAGCATGGTATTGGCGTGTTGTTAGTGCGTTCGCTTGCGGTGTCTGAGTTGTTAGAGAAAAACGCTCTGGTTCTGGCGACAGAGTCCTCAATGCCTGCCGAATCAGCCCACTATTTGATTACCAAACACAAACGCAGTGCCAAGGTGAATTTCTTTTGTGATTGGCTTTATCACCAGATGGAAGACGGTGAACTGGAAGAAAGATTTTCTAATGGGTAGCCATAAAAAAAATGAAGGGCGCTCTTACTAACCTGTCACACAAACCCCTTAATTTAACCGCATACAAATAAGGACGAGGTCACCATGAGTGCTTTCTCAGAACCAATGAAAAACCGCTTAAAGGTACTGCTATTTACTGCACCGTTGTTGGTGCCACTGTTTACTTTTTGGCTCGTACCATTTGGTTATTCGATTTACATCAGCTTCACCGATTGGGATTACATCTCGCCAGATTATTCGTTCATCGGTTTAGAAAATTACGAGTATATGGTCGAGGACTACGAGTTCATCCAAGCGATGCTCAACACGTTTTGGTTCTCTGTTGGTGTGGTGATTCCCACCATCCTTCTTGGTCTTGTGTTTGCCATGCTGCTGCACAAAAACTTCAAGGGTAGCCAATTTTATCGTGCAGTGATCTTCTCGCCTTGGATTACACCAACGGTCGCGGTGTCGATTGTGTGGTCTTGGGTATTCGAGACCAAATCGGGCTTGGCAAACCACTTATTGGAGTCGGCAGGGTTTAGCGCGATTCCATGGTTAGAGAACGGAAACACAGCCTTGGTTGCGGTGATTATCGTGACAGTTTGGCAGGCGATTGGTTGGACGATGCTGTTTTACATCAGTGCGCTTAACAAGATTCCAGAGTCCCTGTATGAGGCGTCTTTGATTGATGGTTGCAGCAGCTTAACGCGCTTTTTGAAGATAACGCTGCCGCTGATTTCACCAACCACATTCTTTTTGGTGGTGGTCAACATTATCACGGCAATGCAGGCGTTCGATCAGTTCCAGATCTTAACGCAGGGCGGGCCGGGTGGTGAGACTCGTACCTTGCTGTACTTGTTCTACCAACAGGCGTTTGAACGTTACGAAATGGGACCTGCGGCCGCGACATCGTTAGTGATATTCCTGATTACTGGATTGTTGGCACTTATTAATACCTACATCGGCAAGCGCTGGGTGTACTACTAGTCGATTTTTGAAAGGACAGAATTATGACCACGCAAGTATTGGATGCCAATCAAGTATTGAATCAGAGCACAGCGAAAACCAAAGTTAGAGCCCAAACCAAAGCGACCAAATCAGAGGTTACGTCAAAGAAAACTTCAGTGGATCGCCGCTCGTTTATCGCACTGGCTAAGCACCTGTTCTTAGCAACCTGTGGAACCATCATGGTGTTTCCGTTCTTATGGATGCTGTCTGGTTCGCTGAAAACCAATGATGAGATCTTTGCTAACCCGCTGGACTTGATTCCAGAGCAGTTTCGTTGGGAAACCTTTGTCGAAACCTTTCACAGCGCGCCGTTTGGCTTGTACATCTTCAACAGCTTTAGCGTGGCTTTGTTCACCACCTTGTTGGTGATTGTGAATTCAGCGATGTTTGCATACGCGCTGACTCAGCTGAAGTTTCGCTCGAAGACGGTGCTCTATTTCATCGTTATGGGCTGTTACATGCTGCCAGGTGCAGTGACTTACATTCCGTCTTACATCACCTTGGCAAAACTGGGCTTGTTGGATTCACACATGGGCTTAGTGGCGTCGAACGCGGCGTCGGTTTTCGGTGTGTTCTATCTACGCCAAGTGTTTATCAAGGTGCATCCGTCGCTGATTGAAGCGGCACGAATTGATGGTGCAGGTGAGCTCAAAATCTTATGGGCAATCATCTTACCGCAATGCCGAGCAGCAGTCGCAACACTGTTCCTCATCACTTTTATTACCAATTACAACAGCTACATGTGGCCGAGCCTAGTGATAACAACTCAGGATTTAAATCTGATCGCTACTGGTATTCGTCACTACTTTATTGCCGAAGGTAACTATGGGTTGAACTGGTCGCAAATCATGGCGGCGAGCACCATTGCAGTATTGCCTTTGTTAATTCTATTCGTCATTTGTCAAAAGACGATTCTTTCAGGTATCGCCGATAACGGCGTAAAAGAGTAAACGGAAATGAAACTAAAAACTCTCGCACTAGTGTGTGCTGGCGCAGCAAGCGCGTCTATGTTCTCTAGCAGTGTTCTTGCGGCAACCGAAGTTAACTTTTGGTATTCCGGTGGTACTAAGCCACAGCAAATGATGACTAAGCTCATCGAAGAGTTCAATGCAAGCCAAGATGAGTATGTGGTGAAGCCCGCATTGCAAGGTAACTACACGGAAACCTACCAGAAGCTGCAAGCCGGTTTAGCGTCGAAAACGGCACCTGAACTTGTGCTGCTAGATTCAGGCCGTGCGGAAGCGATGCATGGGCGTGGTTTGAGCCGTGACCTAACGCCATTCATGGATGAAGAGTTCAACTTCTCTGATTTCATTGGTGCTTTTAAAGATCAAGTGACGGCAGACGACGGCACCATCATCGGTCTACCTGCTTACGGTACAACTCAAGTGTTCTACTACAACAAGCAGGTGTTGGCAGATAACGGCTTTACTGAGCAAGATCTAAATACATGGCAAGGCGTGGCTAAGGTCGCTGAGAAAGTCACACAACGTGATGAGAAAGGTAATGTGACCTTCTACGGCTGGGAGCCGATGTGGGGTCAAGACAACATGATTGACGCGGCATTTTCTAACGGCGCTAAGATCATCAGTGATGACGGTAAGAAAGTACTGATTGACTCTCCTGAGTGGGTTGAAGTGTGGGACAGCTTCCGTAAGTGGATCCACGATGATCAAATCATGCGTATTCACTACGGTGGTCAAGGTTGGGAATACTGGTACAAAACCATTGATGACGTGATGAAAGACAACGCACTAGGCTACACCGGTTCATCGGGTGACCAAGGTGACTTGGACTTCACTAAGCTTTCAGCAACCACACAACCAGGTTGGGGCTCAAACCCTTCTGCACCACAAGCGGGTGCGCTGGTTTACGTTATGCCAAAAGGCACAGACGATGCCGCGGCGAAAGGTGCATTCGAGTTTGTTGAGTTCTACACCAATGCGAAAAACACCGCAGCATGGTCAATGTTCACGGGCTACATCCCAGTGCGTAATAGCGTTTCTGAAGTTCCAGAGTACCAAGCGTTCACTAAAGATAACCCACAAGCTCTGATTCCATTGAAGCAAGCGAACACGGCGACCAAAGACTTCCTAGACCCTACCAACGGTAAGATCATGGATGCGCTGAAGGTGGCAGCGGATCAGATTCAAATCCAAAACATGTCTGCTGACAAAGCGCTAAAACAAGCGGCTAAGAAAGCGCAACGTGCACTAGACCGAGCGAATCGTTCTTAATCCGTAAAGATAACAAAACTATCTTTGCATGCATCAAGGCCCATCTATTCGGGTGGGCCTCTTTTTGACCCAGTCCTTCAATTAGGACGAATTTGGTGAAGACAATGACCCAATTTCAAGGTGAGCTGCCGTTTGGTAGAGTACGTATCCCCTTTGATGTGCCAGCAGGTTCTCACAGCGTAACGATCACTGGCACAACGGTGAAAAAAGGATTCTTGTACGCAGCGGCGTATGATGCCAACCAAGCCTTTCGTGGCAAAGTGCTATTTGAAAAGGCGCACAAGTCACTAGCTACCCAACCGAAAAACTCAGGCCTAGGCGCGATTGATGGCGCGATTCCATCGGGCCAGTGGTTCTTAGAACTTTATAACCTTGAGGGTGAGTTTCGTACCGAGCGTGCGATGCAGTATCAAGTCGATGTACTTTGCTCTGATGAGTTAGTTAATAACGATGTTGAGTTAGAACTGAACCCAACGGTCACAACTGATCACGATATCGAGTTTGATTACAGCCATATGCTGAGTTCTGATTCCCGTTGGTATCGTGGCGACTTACACGCTCACACTCAGCTTTCTGATGGCCACAATACTTTGGCTGCGGCCAAAGACATCGTTGAATCACAAGGGCTCGATTTCTTCTTCTTCACTGAGCACAACATCTGCCAGCCTAAACTGCCAGTATCAAAGCAGTGCTTGTTCTTACCTGCGTTAGAAGTCACGACCGATCTCGGGCACTTCAATGTGCATGGTCCGGTTAAGTCTTTGGACCTTAGAGACGTCGAACACAGCAGCCAAGCGACCATGGAAGTGGGATTGAGTTTAGCGAAAAGTGGACACAGCTCCCTTGGCATCAATCACCCAATGATGAAGCCGTGGCACTGGCATTACGATCAAGTGGATCTAGGCCAAGTGTCTACGTTTGAAGTGTGTTGTGACCCTACTTGGTCAACTTCACCAAAAGCGACCGAAGAGGCGTTATTGGTTCTTAATGAAATGTGGAATTGTGGTCAGCGTATTGCCGCGATTGGCGGCAGTGATTCGCACCTTAAACCGCATGAGCGCAATCCTAAATCTGATGAACCCTCTATCTACGGCGACCCATCCACCTTCGTCTACAGCCATGGCTTGAGCGGTGAAGGTATCTTGTCTGGTCTGCGTAATGGGCAAGTTTACCTAGAGCGCCGTTGCGGCTTGAAGTTTGATATCAACTTAGGTGACTTGCTACCGGGCAACGACTCTCAAGGCCAGCCACTAACATATCGAATTGCTGTCTCTGACTCAGAAAACCTTTACTACGCAGAGTGCGTGGTGGATGGCGAGATTGTTGGACGAATCGCTCTGAATGATGAGCTGCAAAGTATCCATATTGATGAAGGCTACCGTTGGTGCCGAGTGGATATTCGTCGCGGAGAGCTTTCTTCAGCACTAATGAACAGTACTCACACTGCATCTGACGAACGTGAGTTTGAAGGCTGCATCAACGCCGTATTCGACGGTAAACAACCAGAATTTAACCAACCCCTAGTGCGTACTTGGGGAGAACTAATGGAGCGAATGAGCCGTGATGAAGTTTAAGGCGATGTTATTTGATAAAGACGGCACATTGTTAGAGTTCCACAAGATGTGGCTCAACGTTTCTCGTGGTGCTTGTGAGCGTGTGAAATCTTACTGTGACCAGCATCAGGGTAATCAAACTGTCACACCTGCTGAGTTACTCTTGGCCATCGGTGTTGAAGGTGATGTGGTTGATAACTATGGATTATTAGCCTCAAACCCAGTGGAAGATACCGCGACAGCGTGGTTCAACATGCTGCAACCAAATGTCTCACTCGCTGAGTTCACTAAGGTGACCAAAGCCGCTTTCAATGACGAAGTGGAAGAGAACCCAAGCTGGATTGAAGCACTACCGGGTGTGGCTGAAAAGCTGGGTGTGTTTAAACAGCAGGGCATGATTTTAGGCATCGCGACTGCAGATACCAAAGACTCAACGATCTACACATTAGAGCAATCGGGTTTGAGTGAGATGTTTGATTATGTCGGTTACTCCGATGGTGATATCGAACCTAAACCAGCGCCAGCACTACTTAATGCCTTCTGTGAGCAATGCGGTATTGAGCCACATGAAGTGATCATGTTTGGTGACACGGTTTCGGATATGGAATTTGGCCGCAATGCAGGCGCAAGCAATGTTGGCGTGCTGACGGGGACAGCACAACACAGCGAGTTAGAACCAGTGGCGGATCTGGTTATCGAATCAGTCGCCCATTTTGAGCTCAACCAACTGCAAGAACGTGGCTAAAACGTCCACGACAGATTGCAAAGATAGTATTTAACCAATTGATTTAAGGACAGGTTATGGCTGAAGTCACACTGAGAGGGGTAGAGAAAACCTACCCAAATGGTTTTAAGGCCGTGCACGGTGTCGATCTGAATATTCGCGAAGGTGAGTTCATGGTGTTTGTTGGGCCGTCTGGCTGCGCAAAATCTACGACACTTCGTATGATCGCAGGCCTTGAAGATATCTCAGAAGGCGATGTCTACATTGGCGATAAGCGTGTGAATGAGCTGCCACCTAAAGATCGTGGCATCTCAATGGTGTTTCAGAACTACGCACTTTACCCACATATGTCGGTATACGACAATATGGCTTTCGGCCTGAAACAACAGAAGTTGCCTAAGCGCGAAATCACCGAACGCATCGAAGAAGCAGCCAAGACATTGGATATCGAACACCTGCTAAATAATAAGCCGGGTGAAATGTCTGGTGGTCAAAGGCAGCGTGTCGCGCTTGGTCGTGCGATGGTACGTAAGCCAGATGTGTTTTTGTTTGACGAGCCCTTGTCTAACTTGGATGCAAAGCTGCGTGTGTCGACTCGTGTCAGCATTGCGCAGCTGCACAACAATCTTAAGCAAGAAGGGCAAAACGCTACCATGATCTACGTGACACACGATCAGGTGGAAGCCATGACTCTTGGTGATCGTATCTGCGTGTTGAATCAAGGTGAGATCATGCAGGTCGATACGCCTATGAATCTTTACCAATACCCGGCAAACAAGTTTGTCGCGGGCTTTATTGGTTCACCAGCGATGAATCTTCTTAAGGTGAGATTGGATGAGATTGACGGTGTGATGAACGTGGTTTCTGAAAGTGGTACTCGTTGGACGCTACCACAGGACAAGCAGGCTATTGCTCGTGAAAAATTGGGCGAGTGGGTGTGGTTCGGCGTTCGCCCTGAGCACATTCAACTGGCTAATCATGATGCGCCGTTGTCTGAGGTGAATACTCAAACGCACAGGCTTGATGTGGTCGAGTCGATGGGTAATGAGCTGTATCTCTACTTCAAATTGGGTGCTGATAAGCTGGTGGCTCGCGTGCCTTTCGATGCCGATCGTACGGCAAACAGTGGCGAAGAGACAGTGCTTCACTTTAATACGCTACAGTGTCATTTGTTTGATTTGGAAACCGAAGAGACGCTCGATCCTAAGAGCTGATTCTGTTGCTCCTACGAGTTGTTCTGTAAAAAGAAATCCCCATTCATTGACTAGACGAATGGGGATTTTAGTTACTAGGGGGTAGTAATTTTTATCTTCTAACTTGTTTCAGGTTTTAAATAGCCACCATGTCCGCGGCTTTCTTCATCGCTTCTTTGGTTGAACACTCAATCACATTCGCGTTTGCAAAGCGGTGAGCGTCTTTCACTTGAATATCGTGAGCTAAGATAACCAGTTTCGCGTTTGCGACATCTAGGTCTGTAATGCGGTTTTGAATGCCATTTTGACCTTGTGTTTCTACCTTAATCTTAAGGCCAGCTGCCGCACCTGCTTTCTCTAGTGCTTTGGCTGCCATAAAGGTGTGTGCAACACCAGAAGGGCAACATGTTACTGCTACGATGTCGTACTCGCCTTCGCCCGCTACAGGTGCTGTTTGAGCTTGAACTGGCGCAGCTTCAACAGTGTCTTCCTCTGTTTCAACGACCACTGGTTTCCAGAAGCCAACGATAACCGCTGTGGTTAGTGAGCCAAGCGCGATATCGACAAGATATATGCTATTTAGCGCGCTTTGTTTGGGTTCACTACTGCACGTTCTACGAAGTTTTCAAGCGCTTTGATTGGTGAGTCTGTTTCGTTGCGAAAGCGGTTCAGGTTGAGAATGCCAAGCTCTGTATAGTGAGCAAGCACCTCTTTAAATAGACTTGCTTTGCTGCCAGCGGTTGAATAGATGCTACCCGGACGAAGACCAAGCACATATTGCAGGTTATGTATAAAAGTCGCGTGAAGTCCTTTTCCCAATACAGATTCGTTTCCTTATCTACAGCGTCTTGTCTATCGAACTTCGCGGTCTTGGACATAACATATGCTTCATTAATCTGAACATATGTTCAAAATTTTATGCTGAACGTTCGTTCCGTTAAAGCAGTGTTTTACTCGATTTACAAGTTGTTCTTGCACCTTATTAGGATATAAGGCGCTCGATTGAATACAATTTATGGCAAGTTTTGGCTGCTTTTACTTTGGAATATTGCCCCATTTCCAGGGACGTTCCTGTAACAACGCTTCGGTAACAATAAAGTGTATTGCTTGATCACTTTTCTTATGTGCACAGTTACGCTGCATTTAAATTAATGGAGTGCTATACAGCTTTGTCGATAGAGAGGTGCGGATAATCGGAAACAAAACTTACATTGTAATTATGCAATGAAATCCACATAAAAAGTGTATAAGGTGAGATTGATAAATAGATTGAGGATACAATTTGGTTCGCTTTTATAACATATGTATTTGTTTTTTTATGTAATAAAAGCGGCTTTTTTAAGTGCGTGTTTAATAAGACACGAGTCATGCTTTGGTTTGAACGTCAAAAGGCAACAAATAATGAATTGGAATACTAATGAGTTACAAGTGCTCTTAAGTGAGCATCAGGGTTGGAGTGTTGAGTCAACTGAGCAGTCTATCGTGATACAAAACGAAGATGGAATTAATGCTTTTTTAGCCGTTTCAGGGGAACAGATATTGGTTGAAGTCTTGTTGTTCTCTCAATCTGACGTCAAGGATAAGCATGCGCTTAATGAAACAATCCTGCGTACACACAAGATGTTCCCTCTATCAACTATTGGGATTAATGACGTGAATGGTGAGAGCTATTACACAGCGTTTGGTTCATTGTCGTCTCAATCTAAAAAAGAGAGTGTAGTCATTGAAGTTGCTACTCTATTTAGAAACGTTGAGGCATTCATCGACCTTTACCAAGAATACTTATAAGGAGAGAGCAGATGAGTGTTTGGAAAAAACTAGTAACGGCCATCAAAGGTGGCGCAAATGAAGCGGCAGAAGCGGTAGCGGACAACCAAGCTCTAAGGATTCTTGATCAAGAAATCCGAGAAGCAAAAGAGGAGTTGCGCCGTTCAGATGAAGCTTTAGTTAAAATCATTGCAAAAAGAAAGCTGTCAGAACAGAAAGTTGCGAGCTTCGATAGTGGAATAGCTGAATACGAAGGGCATGCCCGTTCAGCTATGGAAAAAGGCCAACAGGATCTAGCGTTGGAGTGTGCAACAAAGGTTGCGACGCTGCGTAGCGAACAACAAGCGGAACAGGCTTATTTTCAGCAGTTTACTCAGTCTGAGCAATCTATGCGTACGAATATCGCACAAGCGAAAGACAAATTACGCCAATTAGAACAACAAGTTGACGTTGTTAAAGCCAATGAAGCAGTCCAAAAAGCGCAGGCCGCTGTATCAGCAACAAATGTTGGCGCTAATGCAAAAATGCATACTGCGGTTGAATCTTTAGATCGTATAAAGCGCCGCCAGGATGAAAGGCAAGCACAATTTGAGGCTGCACAAGAACTCCATGAACAGCAATCTGGCAGCAGTTTAGATAAGAAGTTGGCGGATGCTGGCATTGTGTCTGGGGGAAGTAAGTCAGCTGAAGACGAACTAGCTCGAATTCTCGGTAAGTAGCTTCTAAGTTACGTGTATATGGAGCGTAGCGCTTGGCCGTTACGCTCTTTCGTTTGTTAAACAAGGAGTGCTTTATGTTTGGCTGGTTTAAAAAACAAAAAGACGAGAAACCTCAGGCACCCCAAGCGCCGGAAGTGATTGGATTGAGGCTAGGCGGTGCGTTTGAACTTGATGATCTCAAACTGAAGATTATTGAACCTAGTCTAGTTATTGAAGGTGCAGCTCGAACTCAAATCATTAAAGCAGTTGGCGAGGTCAAACTTGATAATCAGACTCGCCTTTTGCGGTATTACACTGACGACGAGGGGTATTTACAGATCCTTCAACATGGGAATCAAGAAGCTGATATTGAAGAAGTGAAGCTTTGGTATTTCTATGAGTCTAAGCCGATTGATACCGACGCTCAGTGGCAATCATTGTTAGACAACGATGTGGTTCAATCGTACAAGGAGCTTGAAGGGCACCGCTTTTCCAAGGTTTGGGACAATATTCGTCCGGTTCCTATGACAGAGACTACTTGGGATCAGTCGGGAAATATCACAACCACCGATCAATTTGTCATGGTTTATGAACGTGAGGCTGAAACGGATTTATTCGAGTCACTATTGGTGAGCGCCGAAGAGTCTATCGTCAATAATCAGCACGTTCGCAGTGTAGTAACAAGCACAGGTATTAACCTTACTCCAACTGACTTCACGTTAATTAGTTAACAATTCTCCATCTCCGTTAAGGAAACATTATGTCTCAATTTGTAAATTCTCTGGCAGGGCTTGGTGCGTTTGCGCTTTACTTCGCATTGTCAATTTTCTTCTTGCTGCTTTTTAAGTTTGTTTATATTCGTTGCACTCCTTACGACGAGTGGAAGTTGGTTAAGGATGAACAAAATATTGCAGCCGGTATTACTTTATCTGGTGCTTTCCTAGGTTATAGCTTGGCAATTGCTGGTGCAGCAAAGAACTCAGTAAATCTGGTCGATTTCGCTATCTGGGGCGTGATTGCTTTGGTCGCACAACTACTCGCTTTTGCGATAGTTCGTTATGGTTTTATGCCAAAATTGGTCGAGCGTATTAAGGCTAACGAAATTCCTGCAGGTATCGTGATGGCATCTATGTCTGTCGCGATTGGCCTGCTTAATGCCGCTTGTATGACCTACTAGGAGGCGGCATGAAACGTAGTCAAAATGTAGTTTTGCCTGAAATGCGTAAGAACTGGCGTCAGTTCAGTCTGGCCCCGATTTCTGTGGCGGTGACAACAGCAATGATTTCTGGCTGCAGTGATGATTCTGTTCGAACCAATATTTATGGCACGATCGATGAATGTATTTATGATCACCCATCTTATGCGGCGGAGTGCAAAAGTGCTTATCAGGATGCTCTAGAAGAAGCGAGTCGCACGGCACCTAAGTATAAGAGCATTGATGATTGTGCGCATGAGTTTGGCTTTAGCGGATGTGTTGCTGCTCCTCAAAACAATTGGTTTATGCCTGCGATGGCAGGATTTATGTTCGCACGCATGGTAGATGATCGTCGTTACTATTCTCAGCCTATGTTTACATCGACGTACTCTCGTAGCATTTTCTATGATGATTGGGTCACTGCGGATGGTCGAACTTATGGGAAGTCATATCAACGTGGTACGGTATCTGTGAGTCGTGACGAGTTTAAGCCCAAGCCGACGGTGAAACGAACTATCTCTCGTGGTGGTTTTGGCTCCACGGTATCAGCGAAATCAAGTTGGAGTAGTTCTAAGAGCTCAAGTAAAGGTTGGGGCGGCTAATGCTTCGTCTGAATTCGGAACCTCGAAAACACTGGAAGCAGCTGGCGGCAGAGTATGGTTTTGGTTTCCATACCATGTACGATGAACCGTATTGGGATGAAACGGCTTACTACCAGTTCACTCTGAAGCAAATCGAAGAAGATCTTGAAGAGCCAACTCGAGAAATTCATGAAATGTGTCTCGAAATCGTGGATGTGGTCGTGCACGATGAATATTGGCTTAAGCGCTTTCAAATCCCTCAATCCATGTGGCAAGGTGTTTTGGATTCGTGGAAGCGTAGGGAGCCTTCTCTCTATTCTCGTATCGATCTTGCTTATGATGGACGTGGTCCTGCCAAGTTTTATGAAAACAACGCCGATACACCTACATCGCTGTTTGAAACAGGATTCTGGCAATGGTTTTGGCTTGAAGATTTGGTGAACTCAGGAAAGCTAAGGCGGGATTCTGATCAATTTAACTTGCTTCAAGAGTTAATGATGGCGAGATTCCAAGAGTTAGCTCGCTTACAACCCGGTCAGACATTGCACTTTTCATGCTGTAAAGATACTGAAGAAGATCGTGGCACGGTTCAGTATATGCAGGACTGTGCGATTGAAGCAGGGTTGAAAACGAAGTTTGTTCATATTGAAGACATCGGCGTAACGCGAGATGGAGAGTTTACCGACACTCAAGATAACCTGATTCGATGGATGTTCAAGCTTTACCCTTGGGAATTCATGTTCCAAGAGGATTACGCCAAGCACTTGGATACGGCCAAAGTGAATTGGCTAGAGCCTATGTGGAAGTCAGTGCTATCTAACAAGGCAATACTTCCTTTGTTATGGGAAAAATTTCCTAACCATCCGAACTTACTAGCTGCGTATTTTTCAGATGATCCTAAACTAAAACAACTGAAAAATTCCGAGCTCACAGATCATGTAATTAAGCCTCTATTTTCACGGGAAGGTGCCAATATTCAAGTTGTAAGAGATCAAGAGCTTGTTCTCGATACCGAGGGCCCTTACGGTGAAGAAGGACATATCATTCAAGCTTTTCATCCATTACCAAAGTTTGGTGATAACTATACCTTGGTTGGTAGTTGGTTGATTAATGATGAGCCTGCGGGAATCTCAATCCGAGAAGACAGCTCCCTGGTGACTCAAGATATGTCTCGTTACCTTCCTCACATCATTCTCGACTAGATGGTCATTTAGGTTGATAGACACTGTGTTTGCTTGTTTATCAACCTACCTTTTCAATTATTGGTGCTGTGTACCCAAAGTTGTCATAGCTCTGACAATTAGATTGGTTGAGGGCTTAGAGTTTCTCGCGCTTTAAGTTGTTGCATAAGCTATTGGCTCTGTTGGTCTCTTTTTACTTTTCATTTTATTTTCCTTCAGAAGCCGCTATTGCAACCTTTAATTGAACAATGTTTTATATTTTGGAGAGGGAATGAAGTACTTTGTGGTCCCCGCTGTTGTGTTGTCAGGCTTCGCGGTGAGTGCAGCCTTTGCGCTGAGTGATGACGTTGAACACTTTGTGAGTTTAGGTGTACTTGATGGTTACACCGCGTTGAATGAGTCGGAGTTTACGCCTGCGGTCGGCTATCATGCCTTGATCGACGATAGGCATCGTTGGGGGTTAGGAGTGGCGCACAGTATGAAGTCAGACTACACGACTACGACTGGCTCTTATGATTATGTCTATAACTTCGACTCAAAATGGGCAATTTTCGGAGGAGTATCGACAGGTTATAGCTTCGCCAAAAGGGATGATGGCGTGTTGGCTGGTGGTCAGTTTGGTTCAACTTTCGAACCGGTAGAGAACATGAAAATGGAACTCGGCTACCGAATTCACGACACATTGGACAATTGGAAAGACAGAGATATGTCGCGAATTGAAGGGATTTACTTCGGATTTAGCATGAAAGTGTAATTACTGGCGACAAACTGGGTCGCCAGAAGCAGGAGCCTTTAAGGAACGTCGATACAGGAAAAGTTTACCGTAGTGGTTTGCATCTGCTCTTCAATGCGCAGGCGCTGATCATGAGGAAGGTATAACCCTTAAACTATAGAGTTAATTGGCTACAAAGTTAACGAGATCAAAACTAAAAAGACTCCGCTCTAGCCCTTAGCGAACAGTGGAGTCTTTTTGTTGAGATGTCTGAGCTCAGCATTTAAAAAGGATGATACTTAAATACGTCTTCAACCATTGAGTTAAGTAAATCGATGTCGTCACAGGTTTTCGCGTAGGTACGCAGGCCTGCGATTTGAACCTGAACATGTCGAGCAAGCTGAACAGGTTCACGCTCTTTGCTTATCTCACCAAGCTCTTGTGCTTCGGTAATTAGCTTAGCGAATTCGCCCTCCATGATCTTTAGAGATCTCTTCGCCTCTTCTAACAACTCGGCGTGCTCGTCAGTCAGCTCAGCGACCGTCTTAGCCAACATACACATGCCGTTTGGCGCACTTTGTTTGGACTCAACTACTGCACGTTTTACGAAGCTTTCAAGCGCTTTGATTGGAGAGTCTGTTTCGCTTCTGAAGCGGTTCAAATTAAGAATGCCAAGTTCGGTATAGCGAGTCAGCGTCTCTTTAAACAAACCCTCTTTGCTGCCAAACGTTGCGTAGATGCTACCCGGACGCATATCAATCACGTCTTGCAGGTTACGCATAGAAGTCGCGTGAAAGCCCTTTTCCCAATACAGGTTCGTTGCTTTATCTACAACATCTTGTCTATCGAACTTCGCAGTCTTGGCCATAACATCTACTTCATTAATCTGAACATATGTTCAATATTTTATGCTGAACGTTCGTTCCAGTAAAGGTGTGTTTTGCTCGACTTAATTGCCGTTCTTGCACCTTACTGGTGCATAAGGTGCTCGATTGAATGCAATTGATGATGAGCTTTGGCAGCTTTTGCTATGGAATTTTGCTCAATGTCTGATGAAGACTATTCGTCGACGACTTCGACGGTTTTATGTTGCGCACCGTAATAGGTGCCTTCATCGATGGTGTACATCAGAGTTGCTTCACATTCAGGGCAGTCGAACTCTTCATTGGGCTCGATGGCTTCCTCTTCTACCCATTCCCATCCAATGTGTTTTTCGCAAGCTGGACAGTCCATAAATACCTCAGGTTATGCTTTTTAGTTGATTGAATTGTTAACTTTTCGGGGCGGCATTATACATAGTTGCTGCTCAATATGTAGTGAGTATTCAGGTGGATTTTAGTGTTTACCTACCCCTTTAGTATTGATAAAAAGCGTCATTTTTCAGTCACTTGCGTCGGGAGTATGTTGTTGCACGGTTTTTGTGTTCGATAAGGTTGCATAGCTAACAGATTTATAAATAAACCAATGAGTTTTGTAAGGTTAAATGCTAGCGTTATCAATTGCCGATAACATGGCACGGTAATTGATAAAACTAAATATTATATGATCTTAGTAAAAGTACACCGTTTTAGAAGTGTGTCTAATTACATTACAGATAAAGATTCGTTAGCTGCTAGGAAATAACAATGAAATTAACCGATATGTCTTTTAAGCAAAAAATCATCGCTTTGCTTATTTTACCGATCTTAGGGTTTCTATGGCTGAGTGCTTCTACGATTTCTAAAAGCGTAGAAACGACCAGCGAAATGTCGTCATTAAACCAACTGACTCGTTTGTCGGTTGTGTACAGCGAACTTGTACATGAGCTACAAAAAGAACGCGGTATGACGGCAGGTTTTATTGGGTCGAAGGGCACTAAGTTTGTTAGTGAACTTCAATCTCAAAGAACCAGTGCGGATAATAGACGTGCGCAGAGAACCGAATATTGGCAGTCTGCAGCGATTGATTTACCGCAGATTACTCGCCTGAATAACGAAATTAGCCAAAGTCTTAACCAAATTACTTCTATTCGTAACCGAGTTGATTCTCAGTCGATACCACTTTCTGAAGCTTTGGGCTATTACACAAAACTTAACGCAAAATTATTGAGTGTCTCGGCGTTAATCGCAGAGCTAAGCTCTGATGCCACCATCACTACGGAAACCATCGCTTATTACAATTTTTTGCAAGGTAAAGAGCGTGCGGGTATTGAGCGTGCTGTGCTGAATAATACCTTCTCCAAAAACGAGTTTGGCCCAGGTATGCTGGTGAAATTCATCTCTTTGGTGACAGAGCAAAATACCTACTTCTCAAACTTTGAGGTGTTGAGTAACCCAGATAATGTCCGCTTCTTTGAGCAGCAATTGAATGACCGCTCTGTGGCAGAAGTAGAGAAGCTTCGTAGTTTGGCTGAATCTAAGATGAGTGGTTTTGATGTCGACCCTGTGTATTGGTTCGCTCAAGCGACAGGCCGTATTGTCCAGTTGAAGAAAACCGAGAATCAGCTAGCAGACTCATTGATTGCGTTGACTGAGAAAAAGATGTCAGAGGCGCAGTCTGCGATGATGATGAGTATTGGTCTGTTTGCTTTAGTCACCTTGTTTGCGACCTTCGTGAGCGTTAAGACTATCAGCGATCTAACGATGAGAGTAAAAGATCTGACGGTGATGTTGTCTAAAGTTCGTAATGACAATGACCTAACGGTTCGTGCTAAGTTCGTTGGTAACAGCGAGCTTGGACAGATATCTTCGGCACTGAACGAAACGTTAGAAAAGTTTTCGAACGTTATCGACAACTTGTCTCAGTCGAGCCTGACCTTAGCTTCAGCTGCTGAAGAAACCTCGCAAACTTGTCATTACAACTCGAATACGCTGGTTCAACAACAAGATCAAATCGGTTTAGTTGCGACGGCGACAGAAGAGTTGTCAGCAACGGTAAATGAAGTTGCGGCAAAAACTCAGCAGACAGCCAGCTCCGCTAAACTGGTCGATGAGCAGTCACAAGAAGGTTTGAGCACTGTTCAGGATTCTTATCACTCGATTGAAAAACTGGCATCTGAAATTAATGATCTAGCGGAAAAGGTCACCCACTTACATGAGAGCAGTAATAACATCAACAGTGTGATTGATGTGATTAAGTCCGTCGCTGAGCAGACTAACTTGTTAGCATTGAACGCGGCAATTGAAGCGGCAAGAGCGGGTGAGCAAGGTCGTGGGTTTGCGGTCGTAGCCGATGAAGTTCGTACACTGGCACAGCGCACCCAGCAATCGACAGCTGAAATTGAAGGCTTTATCAGCTCGCTACAGTCTGATGTGCAGACGGCGTTCAATGTTATTGATAACAGCCAGAAGATGTCGTCTAAAGCGGTTGAGGATTCAAAAGAGGTTGAGCACACTTTACAAGGTATCTCAGCATCGGTAAGCGAGATATTTAGCATGACCGAACAGATCGCCACAGCGACAGAAGAGCAAGCCGTTGTGACTCAAGATATCGCGCAAAACGTGATGGCGGTTGAGCAGAAATCGACGGAGTCGACCACAGGCGCAACTCAAATAGCAGCAACCGCTAAAGAACAAGCTGAACTGGCGGCTTCATTGAAAGAGATCGCTAGTACGTTTAAGAGCTAATCTTTCAGAGTTAGAAGTTTTCCATCTTATATAAAAATGTCCCGCCTAATGCGGGCAATGTAGTTCACTTAAGCGGAGCTGCTTTGCGATTAATTGGGTAGCGAGTCTTTGATATTTTTACCGCCCTAGGCCGATTAGGCTTAGGGCGTTTGTCTATAAAGAGGACTGATAAGTCTCCCCTTAGACTCTTTAAACGCTTAGGTGTATTGCCTGGCGATATCGCTTTACTCATCACCTTCAGTTGGCTCGCTATAAACTGACAAGCGTATTTAAAGCTAATTTCATTCGGCATTCTTCCATGTTCAACTGCTGCCTGACTTGCTTCACGTCTTACCAAATTATAACCAAGCAACAGCCCCCAGAGTTCTTGATAAACAAGGTTTACTGTTTTACTGCGTAATACTAAGGCATTGTGTTGCATTGAGCTTTTGATATCACGATAACCTAATTCGATTTCCCAACGTTCATGATAAAGTTCGGCTACCGCTTTCGCGTCGTAGTCTGCTCTTGGAAGGGATGTAAAAACAGTTTTCTGCTTACCTTGTACTTCATAGGTCACCGCTCTGACTTGCCATTTTTCAGGTAAACTAGGGTTCTTTTTGAGAGCTTGCGGTGAGACGTTCATTTCGATGAGCATATCATTGCTTTCTTCTTCATCTAAAAGTGTGTATTTCAACCCTTTCCTTGCTGGTATCAACCAATGTCTATTAATACCGCTATTTTGAAGAGAGAGAAGTAAGTCTGCACCGTAAAAACCTTTATCTAGTAACGTCACAGAGTTATCTGGTAAAGAGTCGATGAAGGGCATAGCAAGTGGGATTTCACCACGCCGATAAGGGCTTATGGCAGCGTCAACGATGACATGAGAACGGACATTCATCATAGTCACAACTCTTAGCATTGGATGTGGTGTCTGCCTGCTACTCGAGGTATTACCCGAGCCAAAGTGCTCTCTAAGTTCGGGCGTATCCGCGGTGCGAAAAAGAGCACCGTCTACAGCAAAAACTTGTAATCCTTGCCACGTATCATCACGGTATCGTTCAAGACCCCACGTTCGCCCACATTGTTTAAACAACCACTCTGGTGCAGCACTGCCTAAACGTTGTCTTGCCTGGGTTAAAGCACTTTTTGCTAATAACTCTTCATCAGCCAAGCCATCCGCACAGACATTCATTCTTCGTGCGACTTCGGCAATTGGTTCATTACGGAAGAAGGCCATGCCGACAATTAACCACAAGACCATGTCACTTGGTAGTCGACGTCGGCGAATAGTCGCTTTATCAGAAAGACTAGCTGCCTTAACAACCCATTCATCTGGGATATGTTCAGAGAAAGTGGTGAGTTGAGCTACATCAACAGGATTTTCTTCGAGGAAATCGACAAAATAGTTTTGGATAGACATAAAAAATCGGAAGCCTAGAAACAGGCTTCCGATTATCTCTCAGAAGAAGGATCGGTCAACCGATCCTTATCTGATCTACATTGCGCCTAATGCGGGACATTTTTTTAGTGGGATATTTTTGGGTAAAGCGACTAAAGCGCTTGTCCGTTAACCGACAGTTTCACATCAATGTTGCCGCGAACCGCATTTGAATATGGGCAAACTTGGTGAGCGGTTTTTACCAGCGTAACAGCCTCTTCTTGAGCCAAGTCGAGCTCAATCGCTAATGAAACGGTTAAAGCAAAACCACCATTTTCATTTGGACCGATACCAACTGTTGCAGTTGTTGGCGCCGATACAATCTTGATTTTCATTTCTTTCGCTACGTGAAGCAGAGCATTTGAGAAACACGCAGAGTAGCCCGCAGCAAACAGTTGCTCAGGGTTCGTTGCTTCACCTGAACCGCCCATTTCTTTCGGGTAGCTTAATGCAACAGAAAGCAAATTATCGTCAGTAGAAACTTGGCCGTTACAACCAGCAATTGCAGTAGCAGAAGTAGTGTAGAGTGTTGTCATTGTCTTAATCCTTAAAATGGTTGTGTAAAATTAAATTGTGTGCAACTTTATTTTGAGGTGAGCTTAATTGATAAAACTTATGTGTGCAAGTATATTGTGTGCAATTTAATTTATTGATGAGGTGATCGTGAGCGACCAAGATGAATATCTAAAGTTAGATAATCAGGTGTGCTTTGCACTTTACAGTGCTTCAAATGCAATGAGTCGAGCTTATCAACCTCTGCTGAAAGCGCTTGATCTTACTTATTTACAGTACATTGTGATGATGGTGCTTTGGGAGCAACAAGAGATAAATGTCAAAGCGTTAGGCGCTAAAACACATTTAGATTCAGGAACCTTGACTCCATTACTTAAACGTTTAGAAGCAAAAGGTTATGTGCTTCGTAAACGTAGTGCTGAAGATGAACGAGTGCGAGTAATTACGCTAACTCCTGTAGGGACTGAACTTAAAGAGCGCGCGCAAACTGTCCCAGAAGAGATATTTTGTTTGTCTAAGATGAATGAAAACGAACTTACATCGCTCAAAGCGCAATGTGAGCAGTTACTTGACAACTTAACTCAATAAGAACGTCTCTTTAATTCTCAGTAATAACGTTCAAATACTGAAAAAGCCAGTGAGTATCTACTGTTAATAGCAGAGACTCCTGACTTTTTGTGTTTTGATATGAGTGTGAGGTACTTGTTTAGTCTACACCCACAAACACATACATATCACCACGGCAGCGGTTGATACTGTGCTTCTATCTAACCCATAAACCAAGACACGAAAATCAACGCACCAAAACCGAAGGTCGCCATTAGTGCGGTGTCGCCACCCGCAGCTGTGTAGCTGCCCTCGGTTTGTAGGTGAGGGAAGTCAGGTCTACGAACTTTAACTACCATTGCGAGTGGTCCCCAGATAGCTAGGAATACCAATACCATACCTGCATAGTCGAGCATGCTGACGAATTGGCTAGCAAACAATTCAGCCAATACCAAAGGCAGTACAAAGGTCAGAACGTAAGCCATTAGCTTATTGTTGGTTACCGCGTCTTTGTTTTGGTCATACAGCGCCATGGACACGCCGAGGAAAGAAGTCACCAATGCCAGTGCAGAGAACAGAGCAATCACTACTTTTAACCAAGCAGATTGTCCGCTAAACGCAGAGATCAGTTCTGAAATGTTGTGGAACTGGCTGATCGCGTCTGTACCAAGGTTACCGATAATCGCGAACAACCAAGTGAGGTAGCACACGAGCGGAATCACTGAACCTAACAGAATCATATTTCGGATCTGCTTTTGAGTCGCTTCACGGTTGTAGATAACCAGTGACGGGATCACCACCATAGAGGCAAAGCTGGTAAAGATAACCGCGCTGTATTGCACAACATCATTGGCCTTGTATTGGCTAGTTTGAGTGAGGTAATCAAGACGGATATTGCTAAACAGAGAAGCGATAACAATAAATAGCATCACCACCATCATGATGAATAGGCCACGGTTCAACTTATCGATATAAGACTTACCCGCTACCACAATCACACCCATAAATAGGCTGAAAACGGTATAAGCAGCAGATGCAGAGATGTTTACGCCAACATCGAGCAGTAGCTTATGGATGATGTCACCCACGCCCAAGATATAAGCGATCAGCATGCATACTAGCAGTAGGTAAAAGAGTGCATTGATAAAGTGTTTTCCTTTGCTGCCCAGAGTGAGGTAAGCAACACTGCTCATGCCACTGTTGTCTTTAGTTTTAGTACACGCTTCTGCCAATAGGAGAGCTGAGTATGTGGTGCCGATAAAGATAAGTAGCATCAGCACTGAGCTGATCATGAAGCCAAATTGAGCCAACACCATGGGAATAGCAAGCATGCCAGCCCCTAATGCAGTTCCTGAAAGAATCAAAGAACTGCCGAATAATTTCATATTCAAAAAAGCAACCTCTAAGTATCCAATTAGTTTTTAGTTGGATTGTAAATATTTGTTGCCAAGCCTAACAAATTACTCAGTAAAGTTAGGGGTTAAATTCTAATTATTTTTGAATTTTTCTAAAAAATTTAAGCAGGAATTTATGGTGGGTATGAGTGGTTGATTTAAGTATTCATTCGGTGATTTTATTTATCGTTCTGATAACTTTTGTAAATTGATTACCGAGTAATAGGCAGCGGTTTATAGCTAAAAAATCGGTGTTTTAAGTTCAGCTGAATTGAGTCAAAACCTTGCTTATTGCCTGAATTCTTGTCTGGCGCCTTTTCTACATACTGAGGGTTTGTCGTAAATGGAAAGATCCGTTGTCGTAGATGCCACTCGGTAGTTTGACGTTTCGCTCTTATTATCCTCGCACCAATTATGTGGGGGTGTTATGTATCGTTTTCTGTATTGTAGTTTCGCGCTTGTTCTTTTGTATCCAACGGCGATTGATTTGTATTTGGTTGGCTTGCCTCAAATCGCCGCTGACCTAAATGCCTCAGAGGCGCAGCTCCATATTGCGTTTTCTATCTACTTGGCTGGAATGGCAACCACCATGTTGTTCGCCGGTAAATTTGCCGACAAAGTAGGAAGAAGGCCTGTCGCGATTTTCGGTGCGATTGTGTTTGCTACTTCTTCAATGCTAGGTGGAGTGGTGACCAGCGCAGAACCGTTTCTAGCGGTACGCTTTTTCCAAGGTGTTGGTGCGGGTTCATGTTATGTGGTGGCATTCGCCATTTTACGAGATGTACTAGATGACCAGAAGCGAGCGAAGGTGCTCTCGATGATGAATGGCATTACCTGCATAGTGCCAGTGCTTGCACCGGTGATCGGTCATCTAATCATGACGGTATACCCTTGGCCCAGTTTGTTCACGACTATGGCAAGTATGGGCGTAGTGGTGTGTTTGCTGTCGGTTCTAGTTCTAAGAGAAACCAAGCCGAGTGGTAAAGGTTCGGAAGCAGCACGGACTTCTGTGTCTCAAATATCTTCCAACGAAACTTTTAAGGAGCCCTTGTTTATCGGCCGAGTGATCATGACCAGCTTAGGAGTAACGGCGATTCTGACTTACGTGAATGTTTCTCCGATGTTGATCATGGCAGAGCTTGGCTTCAACCGAGGTCAATATTCTTATACCATGGCTCTCACTGCATTAGTCAGTATGTTGGTTTCTTTCTCTGCACCATTTGCACTGAATGTATTTAGGCAGAAAAGCCTTATGCTGGCATCTCAAATATGTTTCGTGATTGCGGCTATCTTGCTGCTCGCATCGATTGATGGCGGCTTGGGACATTACGTAACGCTTATCGGTTTTGCCTTCGTGTGTGGTGGCTTCTCGTTAGGTTTTGGCGTCGCAATGAGCCAAGCATTGAGCTGTTATTCACAACGAGCAGGCGTGGCGAGCTCGATACTTGGTGTTTCTCAGGTGTGTACATCAGCACTGTTCATTTGGCTTATGGGCGTGATCGGGCTAAGTGCATTGAATATGTTGGTATTTATACTGGCTGCTGGTGGAGTTATCAGTATTGCTCTAATACTATGGGTAAGTCCTTCCCAAGTGAAAAGTGATTATGAAGAAGCCACTAGCCCGTCTTGATCTCAACCTGCTGTTCACTCTGCAATTGCTGCTGCAAGAGCAGAGTGTTTCGAAAGCTGCCAAAAAGCTTAACGTGACGCCTTCAACTGTGAGTAAATCACTGACTAAGCTTCGAGATTGGTTTGATGATCCTCTGTTTGTAAAAACACCAAGAGGGTTAACACCGACTCCACTCGCGTTAAGTATGGTCAAAGATCTTCAAGATTGGCTGCAGATTGGCAGTCAAATTCTCACGACTCGTGGTGATGACGCGCCCAAAGATGTGCGATTGAATCTAGAGGCGGAATCACCGCTGTCACTGATCATGCTTAACGAGCTGACGCAAAGCGTGTATCAACGCTATCCCAACGCGAAGATAAAAATGCGCAACTGGGATTACGATTCAATAGATTCCATCGTGCGTGGTGAGTCTGATATCGGCTTTTCAGGGCGAGAAAGTCATCCGCGCTCAAAAGAGTCTCTAGACGCGCTGCCTTACTTTATCGATTTCGAGGTCCTGTTCCACGATATGCCAGTGGTGTATCTCAGAAAAGATCATCCGGCCTTACAGGAAGAGTGGAACCTTGAGGCTTTTCTCAAATACCCTCATATCAATATCGTGTGGGAAAAAAGCGAAACGTGGGCGCTGGATGAAGTGTTAACCGATCTACAACTAGACCGAAACATTGCTCTAACTCTTGCAGGCTTTGAGCAGTCTCTGTTTATGGCGGCTCAATCAAATCACTCTATGACGACGGTTGCGCCCAACTACTGTCGACGTTACGCAGAGCAACTTCACCCTAACCTAACCTGCTTACCTATTCCGTTAAACGAAGAACATGCCAATAAATTGCTAATTCCTTTCACTATGATTTGGCATAAACGCAATGCCTATAATCCGCTCGTTTTATGGCTAAAAGACACACTCAGATCGCTTTACCAGTTTGAAGGAAAACAGGTAAAAGACGTGAAAAGTGTCTAAAATTCTGTTGACCTGACTACAACTTCATAGTTTATCTTTGCTACCGAAATGAGAGGGGAAGTGCATGTATCGTATCTCTGAACTGGCCGAATTAGTTGGGCTGAGTCGTTCTACATTGTTGTATTACGGCAAGCTAGGTTTGATTGAAGCTCAGCGTCAGAGCAATGGCTATCGTCTTTATTCTGAAAAGGATCTACAACGTGTTCGCTTGTTACAGCAATTGCAAGCGGGTGGGTTGACGCTTAAAGAGTGCCAAGCCTGTTTAGATGCAAAAATCGAACGCAGTTTGTTGGAAAATAGACTCAAGCAGTTGGATGAAGAGTTACTGCAAAAGCAGCGTTCACGAGATCTATTAGCAGCAATGCTAGGCGAAAGCGGATTAGAAGAGTGGCATGAGTCGATGGATAAGCTTGCGCCAGATGCACACCTCGATTGGTTAATTAAGCAGGGCTTTGATGAGAAACAGGCTCTGCGATTGAAGTGGTTATCGAAAGACATGAATGAACATGAACAATATATGGCGGATTTCGGCGCCATCTTTGAAGGATTAGAACGTTTAGGTCCCGGAACAAATGAGGATACGCTTACTGCGCTTTCCCATGTTCCGGAAGCACCGAAGCGCGTCCTTGAAATTGGTTGTGGTAAAGGCATTGCAACCTCCGTATTAACGAACGCGATGAAAAAACATCAGGCTGAAGTGCAGGTCACTGCGGTAGATAATGATCAACCGTGTTTGGATATTCTAAATCAGCAGCACTAGAACTTGGTCTGGAAAGCAACATCAAAACGGTATGTGCAAGCATGATGGATTTACCGTTTGAAGCTAAGTCATTCGACTTAATCTGGTCAGAGGGTAGTGCTTACATCATGGGTGCCCAGAAGGCACTTAAGCAGTGGCGAAAGTTACTCGCCGATGATGGCATATTAGTCGTGAATGACTTGGTCTGGAACACCGAGAACCCTAGAGAATCGGCCGAAGTGTTCTGGCAGAAAGAGTACCCAGATATGACGACGGTTTCTGAGCGCATTAAACAGGCAAAAGCAGCGGGCTATCAAGTCCTGAATGACTTTGCGATGAGTGATGCCGGTTGGCTTGCCTACTATCAGCCCTTGCAAAAGCAAGTTGAAGCTCTGAAAGCGACGATGCCAAACTCAAAAGCGCTAGCAGATTGCGACAATGAAATTAAACAATTCTTCAATAACAGCAAACTTGTGGAAGGCTCTCAAGGCTCTGTGAAGCGTGATTTTGATTATCACTTTTTTGTGTTGAAGAAAGTACAGTAAGTGAAGAGTACTATGAAATTTAGACAACACGATTCAAGCGAGATCGAAACGATCACTCAACTTTTTACTCAAACCTTTACCGATTCAGAAGGCGAAAATGAAGGTAAAACAGTGGGTAAGCTTGCCAATGATCTTGCAACGACCACGGCTCCAGCAGAGCTACTTTGCTTTGTTGCGGAAGACGATTCTAGTGAGTCGGATACGGATAGTACGATCGTTGGTGCGATTATCTTTACTCCGCTTTCATTTGACGATGAAACCAAGGCGTATTTACTTTCACCAGTAGCGGTGAGCACACAGGTTCAAAAGCGTGGTATCGGCCAACAACTGATTAACTTCGGCTTAGAGACTCTAAAAGAGCAGGGTGTCGAGCTTGCGGTGACGTATGGTGATCCTAGTTATTATTCAAGGGTGGGCTTTGAGCAAATCACTGTTGAACAAATCCCTGCGCCATTTGAGTTGAGCTACTCTCACGGTTGGATCGCTCAATCGCTGACTGGCGGTGAAATCAAAGTGGCGAGCGAACAGTCTAGCTGTGTTGAAGCTTTGGCTCACGCTGAGTACTGGTAGTAATTCAAAAATAAAATCTTAAATGAATGAAAGCCTATCAGGTTCACTTGATGGGCTTTTTTTATTTTTAATCAAAAGGATAAGTTAACAATGACTCGATTTTTAATCGTCTATTCTTCCTTTTAATTTCTTATTAGATATTTATTTTGAACGACTGTTCTATTTTGGTTTATATTGTTTTCACACCAACGGAGAGCAGTCACTAAATCTCCGTAAATGACCAAATTTAGAATCAGAATTGATAGGAATAGAACGATGAGCAATTTCAAAATTCACTCAGTAGAATCAGCACCAAAACAAAGCCAACCTATTCTTGATGGCGCTAAAAAGCAGATGGGTCGAGTTCCAGGCTTGTTTGGTGTGTTAGCGGAATCACCGAATACACTCAAGGCTTATACTCCGCTTCATCAAGCGTTTAGCGATTCATCTTTCGATGCAGAAGAACTGACAGTGGTTTGGCAAACCATTAACGTTGAGCACGAATGTCACTACTGCGTCCCAGCTCATACTGGCATTGCACACTCAATGAAGGCTGACCCGGCAATTACTGAAGCACTGCGTAATCGCACGGCACTTCCAACAGAAAAGCTGCAAGCTCTACACGACTTCACGCTAAGTATGGTTCATAACCGTGGCAATGTGCCAGCAAACGAAATGGAAGCATTCTTCGCTGCGGGTTACGGCCAACAGCAAGTTTTAGAAGTGATTCTTGGCCTGTCACAGAAAGTGATCAGTAATTACGTAAACCACGTTGCTGAAACGCCAGTAGACAAAGTATTTGAGCAGTTCGCTTGGCAAGGTTAATCGCTTTTAATTAAGTCAGGAATGATAATGATGAAAGCCCCGCTCAGTTGAGCGGGGCTTTGTTATATTCAGGGTCTAGCCTGTTTTAGTGGAGCAGTTAACGTGTATGTTTGGCGATCAACTTCGCCAGCGTTGCGACTCCTTCTTTCCAGTCCTTGTTCTCTTCAATGTTCGCGACAGTAAAGCGCAGGCAATGTTTGTATTGGTCGTGGGTGCCAAACACAGTGCCGGGTAAGATACCTAACTTATGCTTCAAACAATCTTGGTAGACGGCATAGCTGTCGAGTGATTCGGGGAGCGTTATCCAGTTTATAAATGCTCCCTCAGGTTTGGAAAGATGGTAGCGTCCTACAAGATGAGGGTAGCTATCTAAGGCTTGAATCAAAAGGCTTTGAAATTGCTTTTGGTTGGTTTGATAGAGTCGCTTCATCTTAGATAAATGACTGCGATATTTGCCAGTGGTGAGAAACTGGCCGACCGCTGATTGCATCAGGTTGGAGCTACCCATGTTGTCACACAGTAGGTACTTTTCGATTAAAGGTTGATAGCGACCGGAAAGCAGCCAGCCAACACGCAAGCGAGAGTCCAAAGTCTTGGATAGAGAGTTCACGTAGATCACTCGTTCTTGGTCATCCAGTTCTTTCAAGCTCGCAATCGGAGCATCAAACGCCAAACTCCCGAACACATCATCTTCAATAATCGGCAAAGATCCGGTTATCTCTAATAATGCTTTTCGGTTGGCAAGTGGCATTCTAGATCCTGTCGGGTTGGTAAAGTTTGGTGTCAGCAGCAGCGTTTTCACTTCCCATTTATCTAAGGCATTTTGTAGTGCTTGAATATCGATTCCATGGCTCACACTGCTTGGTATTTCAAGTGCTTGTAAGCCTAGTGATTCCAATAGGAGTAAGTTACCAAAGTAGCATGGAGACTCAACTACAACGATATCGCCCGGTTTGGTTAACGCGCGAAGTGCTAAACTGATCGCTTGCTGCGCGCCGTGAGTGATCGCAATCTCTTTCGATCCTGCAGGTACGCCCAGATCGTGGGTGATCTTTAACAATTGTTTTACTAATTGTTCGTCGCCGGGCGGCAGTTGGTAATAGCCAGGAAGTTGAGTCTGCAAGCGGCTGTGGCGACCAATTTCAGCGTACAGACTACGAATGGCGGGGTTGTTAATGTTTGGGTGAGCAGAGCCTGCTTGTAACTTTAAACGCCCACTGGGGCGGGAGAGTACAGATTTAGTGACAGATAAAAGGTCAACTTTTTGCGGCTGGCTCGGTGCATCCCAACTTGTGGTGTTGGGGGCTTTAACGCGATAACCCGACTTGGGAACGGAATATACCCAGCCCGTCGCTTCCAACTCTTGATAGGCACGAATCACGGTGTTTTTGCTTACACCCAGTTGCTCGCTTAGTTGTCGGATTGAGGGTAAGCGATCGTCAGGGTGAAAGAGCCCTTTATCGATTTGAGCCTTAATATGTTGCTCGGTGGCGAGATATTTATTACCGCTGACTTCTACTTCCACACTGTTCTCCTTTCTACCGATTCTCAACCTGTAACCATTTAAAGTATTATATCTGTATCTTTATTAGTTATCTGTACCCAACTAAGGTAACAGCATTGATGAAGAGTTGACCAGAGGTTTGTAATGCTGATTAAAATGATTCCGTTTGTGTTTGTAATATTGTGGTCGTCAGGCTTTGTTGGCGCTCGTCTTGGTGTTGAATACGCTGAACCCGCGACGTTACTTTCACTTAGGATGGTAGCTAACGTGGCGCTGTTCTTGGTTTTGATTGCAATCCTTAAACGTCGTATCCCTCGTGGTCGAGCATTTTTTCATGCGTGTGTAGTTGGGATATTGATTCATGGTTTTTACCTCGGTGGTACCTATCTAGCGATTGATATGGGGATGCCTGCAGGTTTGAGCTCTTTATTGGTGGGTCTGCAACCTATTCTTACCGCGCTGATCATGGTTAGCTGCACCTCACAGCGTTTTAACTTTGCGCAATGGCTTGGTTTAGCGCTTGGCTTTGCGGGTATTAGCTTGGTGTTAATGGGTAATATTGAATGGCAATCGGATGACCAAAAAGGCTTGGCGACACTGTTATGCTTAGTGTCACTGGTAGGTATTACTTGCGGCACTTTATATCAAAAGCGTTTCTGTAAGGGGACAGACATGGTGGGCGGTGCAATGGTGCAATACTTGGCTTCTGCAGCGTTGTTCCTGCCTTTTGCGATGCGCTACGAAACCATGCAAGTGAACTGGACGGTAGAATTTACGTTAACGCTGATTTGGCTGGTAGTCGTTCTATCTTGTGTCGCAATATTGTTGTTACTTTACATGGTGGAGAATGGGGCGTCTTCAAGTGTCGCATCGGTGTTTTATCTCGTACCGCCGACAACCGCAATTCAAGCGTGGCTTATCTTCGGCGAGTCGTTCGACATCTATGGCGCAATGGGTTTTGCGTTGTCAGCCACTGCGGTTTATCTGGTGGTGAAGAAGCCCGAATTGATTAGGTTCCGAAGACAAGCAGCTTTAAACCGTTAAAAATAAAAAGAGCCTGAATATTCAGGCTCTTTCTCTATCAATAACTTTCTAGCGACTATCGATTAGCGCTTCATCAAGCATGCGTAAGCCGTTGTAAACGGTGCTTCTTGGTATTGTTTTAGGCCAGTCTCTTTGAACTTCATCATTAGAGGGTTACGCTTCAGGCTTTCTTTGATGTCTGTTGGAGAAACTACTTCAACGTTTAGGCCGTCGATCAATTGGATCGCTGCTTCTAGTTTGAAGCCGAAGCCACCGCCAGCAAATTTGCCTTTAGTTTGGCGTTGGCGAATCACTACTTTTTCTACTTGGTAATCTTCCATTAACTTTGCAAAAGAGAATTGAAAGTCTTTCATATTCTGTGTGTCGTTAGCGTCGCTGATAGAAACCTTAGAAACTCGGCAATCAGGAATGTTAAATACACCATCTGACAGAGAAAGAAGACAGATGACTGCATCGTTACCTTTGATTTCAACACCACAAATTTTCATGTTCTTACCTACTTATTTTAGAGCCCTATATTATGGTGTTATTTCTAACACTTCTCCACTATTTGAGAGAATTCGTCACAAATAATTCTAAATTAGTCGATATTTGAACCCAAAACAAAGCTGCTTGAAAAAGTCCGATAGCCAAAGGTAACTGATATTTATGGGTAAAGTCTTCTGATTAAGGTGACAGAGATCAGTAACTTCAATACACTGCATTGGTATCCGTAGTTCAGCACAAGGTAAAGGCATGGCCAATTGGGAAGGAGTTAGTGAGTTTGTTGCAGTTGCAGAGCGTGAAAGCTTTACTGGTGCAGCGCAGAAGCTTACTACATCGGTCGCTCAAATTAGTCGCAGAGTAGCAAACCTCGAGGAGCGTCTCGCGGTGAAACTGCTTAACCGAACGACTCGAAAGGTTTCATTAACTGAAGCCGGGCAGCTATATTATCAGCAATGTAAATTGTTAGTCGAGGGATTAGAAATTGCGGAGTTAGCAGTTACTCAAATGCAATCGACACCGAAAGGATTACTGAAGGTGACAGCTCCTGTGACTTATGGCGAGCGCCAGCTTGCACCATTACTCCATCAGTTTTTAAAGCTTCACCCTCAAGTTGAGTTAGAGCTAATGCTGACTAACCAAAAGCTTGACTTGATCGACTCTGGCGTAGATGTTGCGATTCGCCTGGGTCGATTAGAAGATTCAAGTCTTGTGGCGAAGAGGCTTTCGCAACGACAGCTCTACGTATGTGCAAGCCCTGACTATATCGAACGTTACGGTGAGCCTCACACAATCTCCGAATTGAGCAATCATCAATGTTTGGTTGGTGGTTTTGAGCATTGGCGCTTTAAAGAAAATGGTCGTCCTCGCTCGGTGCGTGTTAATGGGCGTATTAAGTGCAATAGTGGTTTGGCTTTGTTAGAAGCAGCAAAGCAAAGCATAGGTTTGGTACAGTTACCAGAATATTATGTGAGTGAAGATCTAGACTCTGGAGAGTTAGTTGAGGTGCTTTCTGATTATCGAGACGATAAAGAGGGTATTTGGGCGCTTTATCCTCAAAATCGTAATCTGTCTTCAAAGGTACGTCTACTGGTGGACTTCCTTTCTGAACAATTAGATTAGTTTTGAACAGTCTGTTCATAGACGTAAAAAAGAGCTGAAGAAACTAAACTCTGAAGCTCTTTTGTTAAGGTTATTTTTTTATTGAACGCTTCACATCAGACCGTGAAACGGTCGACCAAGTGGTAAAGTTCATTCGCGCGGTTATTGAGGTTTTGGCTACCAGCGCGGTTTTGGTTGGCTAGCGATGCCGATTGAGAGCTTTGGTCTGATATGACGACAATACGTTGAGATATCTCTTGGCCGACAATGTTTTGCTGTTCGGTTGCTGTCGCAATAAGCGAGTTCATATCCATGATGGTATCGATCGATTCTTGGATCTTCGCCAGTGCAGTTGCGGCAGCGTTCGCCTCTTCGACGGTTTGAGTACTTCTATTCTGACTTGAATCCATCGCTTTCACTGCGGCATCTGAAGCGGCTTTTAGCTGCTCAATCATTTCATGTATGTCACCTGTACTTTCCTGAGTTCGGCTCGCCAGCTTACGAACCTCATCGGCGACTACTGCAAACCCACGGCCTTGTTCACCTGCTCGAGCGGCTTCAATTGCAGCATTCAGTGCCAATAGATTGGTTTGCTCGGCAATGTCTTGAATGACAGCTAACGAAGAGGAGATGTTCTGAACATCGTCTTCTAAACGAGACACGACAGCGTTAGCTTCCGACACCTCACTGGCTAAAACAGCTACTGAATCAGCCGCCGCGTTTACGATTTGCTGGGCTTCTTTGGCATTGCCCTCTGCAAGCTTCGCTGAATCCGCGGCTTGGCTAGCGTTGCTTGATATCTCCTGAGCCGTTGTTGTCATCTCTGTCATAGCGGTAGCGACTTGTTCAGTTTCTTCCCGTTGCCCTGTCGCGAGTTCATCAACTTGAGCTGCGCGAGAAGACATGCTGGATGTTTCAGACACAACTTGTTGACCTACCTCGCTTACACTGCGAATAATGGTTTGCAGGTTAGTAACAAAAGCATTGAAGTTCTCGCTAAGCTTCGCGAATTCCGGTACTTTGAATGTTTCCATTCGAGCTGTTAAGTCGGCTTCACCAGTTGCGAAAGCCTTAATTGACAGATCGAACTGTTCTATGGGCTTCATAATAGTACGGTTTACAACAACGGCAAATAGAGTAACCAATAGAGCGATCAAACCACAAAAAAGTGTAATCGCGGTGAGTGAGCTTTGTAGTGCAACGTTTGAACTCTCTTTCATCTCGGCGATGACTGCATCAATGTCGTCTGTGTAAAAGCCAGTACCAAGCATCAAGTCCCATTGCGGAATAAATATTGAGTAGCTGAGTTTTGGTAGTGCTTCCGACTGGCCAAGTTTTGGAAAATAGTAGGTAGTGAATTTGCCAAGCTTTGAGTTCTTAATAAGATCACGAATCAGGTAATGGCCTTTTTTATCTTGCAAGTCATAATAACTTTTTCCAATACCATCGGTATTTTGCCCTGCGAATATTCTCACTCCTTTAGAGTCGTAACCAAAGATATAGCCCGACTCGCCATACTCTAGTGTTCTTAAGGTTGGCAAGGCATCTTCTAAAGTTGCACCTCGTTCTAAGAGCGGGCTGATAGAAGACTGGGCCATTTGTAGATAAGCTTTAAGTTCCTTTTCTTTCATGGCCATCATTTTACTGCGTGTGGATTCGACTTGTTGCGCGGTTAGCGCTGCACTCTTCATATATGTTACGCTCATCATTCCGATGGCCATCAGTAGCAGAGGAATGAAAGAGAGAATATAAAGACGTTTTTTGATGGTTAGGGTCATGTCTACTTCCTGTTTGATCGTCTTGTGCAATTTTAAAAACACAATATGAATGCAGTTGCTATTTGTAAATGAGCTTATTGATGAATTGTTACCCCAGAGCGATTTTGTTTTATAAATATGATGGCTGTTAGATGTTTGTTGTGACATTTGTTCCAATCAGGCTAGATGGTGAAAAAGTCCTTTTTGTTGGGGCCTTTTGTTTCGATGCTTTTGAATTCGACGTTGCTTTGTTAGAATGCGGCGCTTTGTAGCACCCTACTATTTCTATTCGCTAAGTGAGAAAGATTCATGAACAAAAGCCATGTGACTATTGGTTTAACTAACCCTAAGAGCCCGACAAACGTGGGTGCTGTCATGCGTGCGGCTGGTTGTTATCAGGTCGACGAAGTTAAATACACAGGGCAACGCTACGAAAAAGCCGCTAAATTTCACACTGATACCAAGAGTGCTACGCGTACTATTCCGTTGACGGGCGTTGAGTCGTTTTTAGATAACCTTGACCCTGAAACCAAAATCGTTTGTGTGGAACTTGCGGAAGGTGCTACGCCACTGCCACGTTTTAAACACCCAGAAAACGCGATTTACATTTTTGGCCCAGAAGACGGTTCTATTGCTCAAAACGTGGCCGATCGAGCTGATCACGTGGTTTACGTTCCAACGGTTGGGTGCATGAACTTGGCTGCAACCGTGAATGTGCTACTTTATGACCGCCTTGCTAAGTCAGATGAAATGGACGAGAGTAACGAGCTGATTAAGAAAAGCCGCGATAACCGCAACCACTTGGTTATCAAGGAGAAGTGCTAATCTGACGCTCGTTGTTAGATGTTTTTAAAATTCAATATCGCTAAAATCGAAGGTAAACAGATTTAAAATATATTTGACGATGGCAAATATAAAGAAGATGCTCGCAATAGATAACGCGGCATAAATTAACGTTGTCATTTTAGTTACCTTTATATTAGTTAATGTATTTCAGTAATAAAAAACCACCTAACAAGGTGGTTTTTTATTTTAAGAGTTAAGGCTATTGACGTTTCATCTGATGCAGAGAGTGCATGATAACCAATACAATGGCGGCAACAGCGCAAGCCAAAAGCGTCAATGCTAAGTCGGCGAACTCGGCTGCTCTATGTAAGCCAAAACCAATAATTAAGTAATAGAACAGGCCTAATAGAGCTCCAGCACTGCCTAGGTGGTCGTGATATTTAGTCAAGGCACCACTAAGCAAATTAGGTAACGCAAGCCCGAATGATAGCGATACAAATACCATCGGGATGAAGAACCAAACGGATTCCTGCATGATAAACACACCAATGCCTGCAACTAGTAATAGGCAAGACGCAAATGCTACAATTTTGTCATGACTTAAATGCATGCGAATTAGCTTCATATTAATGACAGAACCTAGTACTGAACCCATCGCAAGAATAAAACCGGTATTACCAAAAAAGTTCACACTTGCCCCTAATTGCTCAAACATAAACGGGGCAATACTGTAGTACGAGAATAGTGCTATATTGAATAGTCCAACCATTAACGTTACGTACCAGATGTGTGCATCAGTAAGCATTTTTATAGCAACAGAAATTAGGCTGTCTCTTTTTGTATTTGCTGGCTTTGTTTCTGGCAGTTTACCTAATGACCAAATCAGTAAGATAGCCACAAGTACCACCATCGCCATGAATACCCATTTATAGCCACCTATAGATGTCAACCAACTACCAGCCAACATCCCAACAACAGGGCTGATACCAATAGAGGTACCCACAATCGAGAAGACGTGGCTGAGTTCTTTACCTTGATAACCATCACGGATAATAGTCTGTGTGCAAACAGAACCAACAGCGGCACCAAAAGCACAGCAGCCAAAGCCCGTGAGCATTAAAGTGAATGTCGGCGCTAACATGGTAAACAGAGCTGCAATGATAAAGACGACTAACCCAAGTAAGGTAGAGACTCGTCTTCCTAATACATCACACATGCGCCCCCAGAATACGACTCCGAATGCAAAAGCAATGAAGAATATAGACATCGCTTGTGCCGCTTCACTACTGGTAACCCCAAAGTGGTTTTTTACAGAAGTCAGAGCTGGGCTATACATGGTTTCTACTATTTGCGGAAACATCAGCAACACAACCGCCAATGGGATAGAAATTTTTCCAATAATCTTGTTCATTTTTTGTTTTCAAATACCTCTAATTAATATCGTAATGATTTAGTTATTTCCTGAACCTCTTAATCAGAGGGATAACAGAACAGGTACTATTCTAGGCATGATGTGCTAATATCTTATAATGAGATTTGGACATAAAACATCGAAATAAGGACAACCTGTTCAATGGCATTGATTTCAGAACAAGATGACTTTTGTGCAGACGACCATAACGGGTTAGTCGTTGGTGTTGCTGCTGAGGTTTCTAATCACGCTTCCGGCATACATTTTCATGAAAAAGACCAGTTACTGTTTTCGAAGCACGGATGCATGACAATCACATTAGAAGATGTGAAGTATGTCTTGCCTCCAATGAGGGCGGCATGGATCCCGAAAGGCGTTCAACACGATGCTCAGATGACTAACATTACCCAATATCGCTCACTGTACTTTGATCAATCCTTGTCAGAGCGCTTGCCTAGAGGTGTGATGATTTTCGATATCACTGCGTTAATGAGAGTCTTGATAGAACGAATGGCATTTTGGGCATTTGACAAGCCGAATAATGAGCAAATTAATACGTTGAATTTGTTTATCGAAGAGTTAAACGACTCGCAAGAGGTGTACTTGTCGTTGCCGTTACCTCAAGACCACCGTCTCAAACCTTGGTTATCTGATATTGATAACAAAGATTTTATGGCACCGTCGTTGGCACAATTGAGTGAGGTTGTTGGAGCGAGCGAAAAGACGATCACTCGGATCTTTAATAAAGAAACCGGGATGCCATATCAAAGTTGGCGTCAGCAGTGGCGCTTGTTGGGGGCGATTGAATTACTGTCGAGTGGCATGCGCATATCGGATGTCGCCTATAGGTTGGAGTTCTCTAGTGACAGTGCATTTATTCATTTCTTTCGTCAGAAAACAGGGATGACACCAATGAATTACATGACCAAGACATCCAACGCGGAGGCTATGTAACCTTCGTTAATGTCAGCCTCTAATCGCAATGTATATGTTAGTCTAGTGGCTTAATTACGCTCGCGAATCACAAGGACATCGATTTGAACCTAAGATAATTGGAAGTCTTTTACGCCATTATGCAGACCGGAACCGTATCTGGAGCAGCACGTAGCTTGCATGTGTCCCAGCCTAATGTGACGCGTATTTTGGCGCACACTGAGCAGCAGTTGGGGTTTGGCTTGTTCGAGCGTGTCAAAGGTCGATTGGTACCAACGGTTGAAGCGAAAACCTTGTTACCAGAAGCGGAGAAGGTCTACCAACAATTAGGCCAATTTCGCTCTTTGACCAACAAAGTGAAGCAAGGCCATCAGCACTTACGTATTGGTGCGCCGCCGATTCTAGCGACCAAATTGCTGACTCCGGTAGTCGCCCAAATGTCTCGCGAGCAAGAGCTCTCTTTTGAGTTGTTAACTGCCAATCGCGACGAACTGTGTTCAGGGTTATTGAAGCATGAGCTTGATATTGCTATCGCATTTGGAGACGAAGCACCGCCAGCGATACTGTCAGAAACGCTATTAACCAAATCCCTTCAGGTTCTAGTTCCATCTAACACCGTAGAGCATCTACCGACAGAGTTAACCCTTGATGACTTAATCAATTATCCGTTACCAATTATCGGGCTTGATAGTCGTGACCCCTTGGGTTTGCTGCTCCATCAAAGCTTGATTGCGCGAGATGAGCATTATCATCACCCAATATCGGTACGCGGATATAGCGCTGCGGCGGAGCTGGTTAAGCACCAAGCAGGGTTTGCGATTGTTGATCCGTGGACGGCAGAACAGTATCAAAATGACGATGCAGTCTGTGTGTTGCCACTTCAACCAGCTATTACTTTCTCAGTATCGACTCTATGCGCTGAGCATACGCCACAGTCGATTGCAGCTAAACAGTTCATTTCAGCACTGCAGCGCTCATGTTATTAGCTAAGTGCTGTTAGCTGATTAGTTTACCGTCTCCAATTACTACCCATAACATCATGTTATAGGCACGCGATAAATAGGCATTCGGCAGGGCTCAACTTCTTAATTAAGGTAAATCCATACAAGGACTCTTAATTAGGAATACACATGTCTATCGCTCAACCTTACCTTCTTTTTCTTGGGGATGTTACTGACCCTCTGGCTGCAAAAACAGCTCGTGGTATTCATCAGTGGCGACCAGAAATCTGCCTTGGTCAATTACGTTTAACAGAACAGACCGTTTCTCTTGGCTTGACGGATCTGACCTTGCAACAGGCACAAGCGCAGGGAGCGAAAACGCTCGTGATTGGCACTGCAAACCCGGGCGGCGTTATCCCTGACTCATGGCAACCTACGATATTAGCCGCTGCAGAAATGGGATTTGAGATTGCATCCGGCATGCACCAGCGCTTGAGTGAATTCTCACCGCTTGCTGACATGCAACAGCGAGGATTGATTAAGCTTCATGATGTACGCCATTTTGATGGTGTCCTCAACGTGGGTAATGGTAAACCTCGTCAAGGTAAGCGCCTGCTCACTGTCGGAACTGATTGCTCGGTAGGCAAGATGTTTTCTGCACTGGCGATTGAAAAATCGCTTAAAGAAGCGGGAATATCTGCTCAGTTTAAAGCGACAGGGCAGACTGGCATCTTGATTGAAGGCTGCGGTATTTCGATTGATGCTGTGGTTGCAGATTTCATTTCTGGCGCGGTCGAAGCGATTAGCCCTGAATTTACCGACCACGAGTGGGACATCATTGAAGGACAAGGTTCGTTGTTCAATCCATCTTTTGCTGGCGTGAGTTTGGGTTTGTTGCATGGCGCTCAAGCTGATGCGTTGGTTTTATGTCATGAAGTAGGGCGACCACATATTCGCAACCTTCCGCATGCTAAATTACCAACGATAGAACAGACGATTGACGTTAATTTGCAAGCGGCGCGACTGACAAATCCAGATGTGAAGCTGGTGGGTATATGCCTGAATACATCTGCGATTAGCATTGAAGAGGCTGAGACATTGTGCCAAGAATGGACCACACTTTATCAAGTGCCCGTGACGGATCCAGTGCGATTTGGTGTACAACATATTACTGATCATTTGCGACATTCACTTTAACGATTTCATCATTTCTACGTTTCCATTTGTTAAAGCGAACATCAACCGAGTGAAATTATGAAGATTACTGCAGAACCTATTACTATCGCGATGCAAACGCCTTTTCGCATCTCTCGAGGCAGCCGAACAGAGTGTCATGTTGTTCGCGTTTACATCGAACATAATGGTAAACAAGCGCAAGGCGAGTGCACGCCTTATCCACGTTATGGTGAGTCATCCGAGTCTGTGTTGGCGCAAATTCAACAAGCTGCTAGCTCTCTTGAAACGGCTTTTGAGCGTGGTATGACCGATCCTGAAGAATTACGAGATCATCTTCAGTCTTTATTGACTGGAGGGGCTGCACGTAATGCTATCGATTGTGCGCTTTGGGATTATCAAGCGCAGCAGAACGACCAGATCTTTCCGAATCGCTTGTTCGAGTTACCAACGCAGATTGTTACCGCAATGACAGTCTCGATTGGCACACCAGAAGCGATGGCAATACAAGCTCGAGATTATGTGGCGAACGGTGCGAAACTCTTAAAAGTGAAGCTTGATGGTGAGCAAGTAGTAGAGCGTGTGCGCGCTGTCCGAGAAGCGGCTCCTGGGGTTAAAATTGTACTGGACGCCAATGAAGCGTGGGCAGGGCTGAATCTTGAAGAACTGTTTAACCAATTGGCTGAGTTTGATATCGCGATGATCGAGCAACCTTTACCACAACAGCATGATGCCTCGCTGGCACACATCAAGCATCCTATCCCACTGTGTGCTGATGAAAGCTGCCACACCACGTCGCAGCTTTCGTCGCTATTGGGCAAGTATGAAATGGTCAACATCAAGCTGGATAAAACTGGTGGTCTGACAGAAGCATTAGCACTTGCCGAAGAAGCGCAAAGGCTTGGGTTTACTCTTATGTCTGGCTGTATGCTTGGCACTTCATTGGCCATGCGTGCAGCGCTGCCTATTGCTGTGCAGTCTGAAATTGTCGACCTCGACGGCCCTGTATTACTTGGTCAAGACGTGTCGCCAGCACTGATTTATCAAGATGGGATGATCATTCTTTAACTCGTTGAGTCTCGGCTATTAAATTGACGTGATATTGATGAAATCGCATAGGTGAAAGCCTATGCGATTTTTTATATTGATAGAGTAATCACGTTTCTGTCGGTGAAGTCACTTTCTTCTCTCTCAAAACAGACAGTCCGGGGTTTGTAAAATAATTGTTATGGTGTTTTATGTGAAATGTTAATGATTGCTCTTGTTTTCATAGTTTCACTAAAACTATTTGAAGTGGCTTTAAGTCGGGCTAACCACCTAACTGATTGAATCATTGACCTTTACTGTTGGTTTTTGATTAGAAGAAGGTGGGGCGAGTGAGTAGTCGTGTCTCAGAGGTGATAGACAACAAGGACCGTTTTGAACGTCCATTTCCGATAAAGATTCCGCGTCGTAAGTGGTTTGGCTGGAAAGGCATAGAGCTACGTTTGGTGCTGGCGTTAGCCATGTTATCGATGACTACCATCTTCCTCTCGGTAGTCTCCAGTTTCACCTTTGATAACCTAAATCAACGCCTTGTTGAGCTAAAAGAGAGTGAAATCCCCGCTTTAGATAACGCAGCCCGCTTAAATGACATGGTGCGTGTCATTATCACAACCTCATCTCAACTCAGTGATGCGGAATCCAATTTAGAGCGTAAACAAGCGATGCTTAAAATTGAAGATGCTATTTCAGTTATGAATAGCGTTATGGTGCAATTTCCGGATTATCACTCCTATTTTAAAGATCTTATTGCTCAAGTTAACAATAGCCTCAGTCTGTTGTACCAAAGTGAGATTGAATCTGAACAGCTCAACCAAGAACTTCGAAATCTACTCGAAGGCTTTTACCCGCTATTGCAGCAAGCCAGTGATTTACTCGATAGCTTGCCTGATTCAGCCAAAGAGCAGGTTCAATTCACGCAATTAAAGTCCCTGCTGTACTACCAATTAGGCTTGGTAGAAAAACTGTATAACGACGCCAGTTTTAATGAGCTGGATTACACCAGTTTACGACTTGAGCAGGTTGGAGAAGAATGGTGGCAGCTATGGGTAAGTGGCGATCTAAGAAGTGATTTTCCAACATTGGACAATCAACTTACCGTGATTTACAACCTAGCCTCAAGTGATAGCAGCTTGTATGGGCTGAAAAACAAAGCGCTCGACCATCTCTATCAAGAGCAATATTTCTTACAAAACAGCCGTGAGCATTTGAATCAGTTAACGGTACAAATCGAACGTAACACTAGCCAAGTGAACCGCAATATTGATCAGTCGATTCAGCAGGCGCAACACTCTTTGCAATCGAACCAACGTTTGTCACTTTTTCTCTCTCTTTTTAGTGTGTTAGCTGCCGCGGCTATCTCATGGTTCTATGTGCGCAAGAGTATTTTGGAAAGGCTATTACAGCTTAAAGACAACATGTTCGCGATTTCTACGGGCCATTTAGATACCGAAGTCGCGATTCGTGGCAAAGACGAAGTGACGCAAATGGCTAAGTACTTAAAGGTATTTCAAACCACCGCCAAAGTCGTCAAGCAAACCAACCGAAAATTGGAGGCAGAGGTAGAAGAGCGCACCTTAGCCGAGGCCAAGCTGCGTGTTACTCAGGATGAGCTCATTCAAGCTGGAAAACTGGCCGCGTTGGGGCAGTTAAGTGTCGGCATTACTCACGAGATCAATCAACCTCTGACCGCAGCAAACAGTCACGTTCGAAGTGCTCAATTATGGTTAGGTAAGCAAAGGCCAGACAGAGCAGAAGAGAACCTGAAAAAGATCGAGATCTTATTAGACAAAGTGGCTGCGATTACACGTCACTTGAAAGCCTTCTCACGCAAGAGTGACGGCAAAATTGATAACGTCGAGGTGGAGAAGGTGATTGGCGATGCGATCGACCTCTTTGAAACTCGGCAGAGTAGGGTGTCAATTCAGTATTCCCTACAAAGCGATCAAATGGTGCGAGCCAACAGCATTCGCTTAGAGCAGGTGCTGGTGAATTTAATCAGCAATGCGTTGGATGCCGTTGAACACAGGGAGCGGCCCCAGCTCAGCATCTCCACTCAAGAGTATCTGAACACTATTCAAATTGCAGTTAAGGACAATGGATTAGGAATACCCGAAGAGGACATTCCTTATCTGTTCGACCCATTTTATACCCGTAAGATAACCGGTAAGGGGCTCGGGCTCGGTTTGTCTATCGCATACAACATAATTAAAGACTTTGGCGGCTCGATTCACGTCGAATCGATTGAACACCAAGGCACCACCTTTATCGTCACTCTACCAAAAGGCACAAACTCATGACTTCAGAAAAACACATAGTTCTTATCGACGATGAAACCGACGTTGTTGAAGCCGTGAGTGAAATGTTGGAACTCGAGGGTTTCCGTGTCACTAGCTTTACCGACCCAAACCTTGGCCTAAAATCCCTCAAAGCAAATAGTCAGTTGGTGGTGCTGTGTGATGTGCGAATGCCACAAGTTGACGGGCTTACGTTGTTGAGCTCAATCCAACATCGCGCAGCCAATGTTCCGGTATTACTGATGAGCGGGCATGGTGATATTCCGATGGCGATAGAGGCGATGAAGTTGGGTGCGTTCGACTTTCTGGAGAAACCTCTCAATGCCAGTGAGTTGGTAGAAAAGCTCGACTTGGCGTTGGCACAGTGTCAGCACAACAGCCCTGCAACGTTAGACGACGAACGGGATACAGAACTACCGATTGAATCTGTGGTTATCGGGCAATCCAAAGCGATGGACACCATACGTAAGCAAGTGCTTGCGCTCTCTCATACTGGCGTCGACACCATCATTAACGGCGAGACTGGAACGGGCAAAGAGGTGATTGCTCGCGCCTTACATCAGTTTAGCCGTCGTAAGGCAAAGCCGTTTGTCGCAATAAACTGTGGTGGCATGACAGAGAGCATTATTGAGAGTGAGCTGTTTGGTCATGAAGCGGGCTCGTTTACCAGCGCCAATAAGAAACGCATCGGCAAAATAGAACAAGCCAATGGTGGCACTCTTTTCCTGGATGAAATTGAAAGCATGCCGATTGTAGTGCAGATTAAGTTGCTACGTGTGATTCAAGAACGAGTGATCGAGCGTGTTGGTGGCAATGAATTGATACCTGTCGATATTGTAGTCGTCGCTGCCAGTAAAGCTGACCTCGCAAGCCTCAGTGAATCAGGTGAATTTAGAGCCGACCTCTTCTATCGCTTAAATATTGCCAGCCTTAATCTCCCGCCACTGCGCCAACGCAAAGAGGACATTCAGGTATTGTTCCGCCACTTTGTGATTCAAGCAAGCCACAAATACAAGACGCGTCCTTCGACGATTTATCCCGAACAGATACAACAGTTGTGCCGACATGAATGGCCCGGAAACGTACGTGAGTTACGTAATGTTGCCGACCGATTTGTACTCGGCATTGTCGGCGATGGCTTTGGTCTGCAATCGCCAATTTGTGAATCGACTGGGGAAGATTTCGCCTTTGAAAAGCAGATGGAGCAGTACGAGAGAAATGTATTAACCGAAGCCTTGATAGAGAGCGCAGGCAATATCAATGAGGTATCAAGCAAGCTGAATCTGCCCCGAAAAACGCTTTATCGAAAAATGAAGAAACACCAGTTGGATAAAGAGAGCTTTAAAGCCTAACTCATTAACTTGGTTCTTGAGGAGCAAAGAGCAAACATAAACCAAAAGACAAAGCGGAAGAAAAAGCACAAGACAACAATGACCCATTTATCATTTAGTCGAATGATTAACTGTTTCAAGTAATTGTAATAAAAGAGTTTTAACATTTGGCACAAAGCGTGCAATCCCAACATTGTGGCATCAGACCACATGAGGTCATATCAGAAAAATAGAAATGACCGGATTAAGGAAATTAGAAAAATAATTGCTTGTTGCAAGGAGATACAAACATGAAGCAAATACTGAAAGGTTCGATTGCTCTGATACTCGGCGTTAGCTCAATGACAGCATGGGCGGCGACAGAGTCAGCAAACCTAGGACCTCGTCCCCTCTTTTTAGTCAACAATATGGACGAGAGCCCTTTGAAAACCAAGCTGCTCAGCTGTAGCGAAGGGCCTTTTCATCGTAGTGATTTTTCTATTGGGCATCGTGGAGCTGCAATGCAGTTTCCCGAGCACACTAAAGAATCTTACTTAGCGGCGATTCAGATGGGAGCCGGTGTCGTAGAGTGTGATGTTACTTTCACTAAAGATAAGGAATTGGTGTGTCGACATTCTCAAAGTGACCTGCACACCACAACCGATGTATTGGCTCACCCAGAGCTTGCTAAGAAGTGTTCAGTTCCATTTAAACCGGCGAACCCTGCGACAGGCGAAGATGCTCAGGTTGAGTGTCGTACTTCCGATTTCACGCTGGCGGAGTTTAAGACGTTAAAAGGAAAAATGGATGGGGCGAACCCGAAAGCAACCACAGTCGAAGAGTACATGAACGGCACTCCGGGTTGGCGAACGGATCTATACAGCCAGAGCGGGACGTTGATGACACACGCAGAAAGTGCGGCGCTGTTTAAAGAACACGGTGTGAAGGTGACACCTGAATTGAAATCGGCAGCGGTTGAGATGCCTTTCAATGGCTTCAGCCAAGAGATGTACGCGCAAAAGCTGGTGGATGAACTAAAAGATGCGGGCTTTGCACCTTCAGAGACTTACTTGCAATCGTTCAACCTAGATGATGTGAAGTACTGGATCAAAGCAGCACCAAAATTCGGTAAACAAGCCGTTTATCTTGATGACCGTGTTTACGAGCAAGCGGACTTTGTCGCTTCTGTTGAGAACATGAAAGAGCTGCACGATGCGGGTGTAAACATCATCGCGCCACCCCTGTTTGCTCTGGTTGATCTAGATGAGAATAACGAACTGGTTGCATCTAATTACGCTAAGCTCGCTAAAGATGCAGACCTCGACATTATCGCATGGACTCTGGAGCGTTCAGGCCCACTAGCGCAAGGCGGCGGTTGGTACTACAAGAGCGTGAAAGATGGTATCAACAATGATGGCGACATGATGAAAATGCTCGATGTGTTAGCACAAGATGTGGGTGTGATGGGCGTATTCAGTGACTGGCCTGCAACGGTCACTTACTACGCAAACTGCATGGACAGCGACGCCTAAGTTATCTGGATTATTGAAGAATAATAAGAGAAAAAGCAGTGAACCAAAGAGCCTTCGGGCTCTTTTTTTACCATCAAGGTTGATGGGACAGAAATGACCCAAATGATTGGTTTTGAGTTGGACATCAATGACTCAAAAGATCTTGGTTAGTTTGATTTTTGTTGTAAGTCGTTGAAATTTAGCAAATAAAAATATGGCACGAAGGCTGCAATAGCGAAGGTGACTTTCAACAATAAGTAAAAGTAAGGTTTGAATATGAAAATCAGTGTTAAAGGACTGTTAATCGCTAGCTCATTACTACTTCCTTCAATGGCTATGGCAAGCGACTGCTCTAGCCGTGGTGTGTTAGACGATCGATACTGTGATGAAAACCAAGATTTGGTGGCAGATTCACCAAAGAATCCAGACGAGTGGAATGATCCAAGTACGCTTGTGTTTACCTACACACCAGTAGAAGACCCAGCGCTATACAAAGATGCGTTTGCCGACTTCCAAGCTCACCTAAGTAAAATCACAGGTAAGCGAGTGATCTACTACACGGTGCACTCGAACTCTGCACAAGTAGAAGCGATGCGTTCTGGTCGTTTGCACGTTGCTGGTTTCTCTACGGGTCCAACTGGTTACGCGGTTAACCTAGCGGGTTACGTTCCAATTGCAGTGAAAGGCGATGAGTCTGGTTTCCAAGGTTACAATCTGATCACCATTGTGCGCAAAGACAGTGGCATCAACACAATGGCTGATCTAAAAGGTAAAAAGGTTGCACACACTTCTGCATCATCAAACTCTGGCAACCTAGCTCCTCGTGCGTTATTCCCAGCTAAAGGGTTAGTGCCAGATGAAGACTACAAAGTGCTGTACTCAGGTAAACACGACCAATCTATCCTAGGTGTCTTCAATGGAGACTATGATGCAGCACCTGTGGCATCTGACGTGTACGATCGTATGGTAGCAGCAGGTCGTGTTGATGATTCTGAGCTTAAGATCATCTACCGCAGCCCACGATTCCCAACGTCTGCTTTCGGTTACGCTTACAACCTAAAACCAGAGCTAGTTGAGAAGATCAACGAAGCCTTCTTCAGCTACCGCTTCACACCAGAGATGAGTGCATCATTCAAAGGTGCAGACCGTTTCTCGCCAATCAGCTATAAGGAAGAGTGGGGCGTAATTCGTGATATTGCTCATGCGACAGGCACGGCTTACACCAAAGCAGGTTTGAAAAAACTGGCTGAAAAAGACGCTGCTAAACGCGCAAAGAAAAAAGCCGCTGAGTTAGTGAAACAAGCAAACAACGGCTAACCCTTAGTTCTCAGAACACTTACCTCAACCAATACCAGTTACTTACTACGATTGGTACCAGTATCTATGCCCTCGCGGGTAGGGCATAGATCATTCTAAAATTCGCACAAGGAAATGCAGTATGGCCGTAGCAAGCTATGACGGAATAAAGATCAACAACCTATTTCATGAATATGTGGCAGGCAAGCCAATCCTTAAAGGCATTAATATTGATATCGACGAGCCTGGTATCATCGCGATTATCGGACCGTCAGGTACCGGTAAAAGTACGCTTCTACGTTGTATTAACCGTCTTAATGACCCTAGCCAAGGGGAGATCATTTTCGATGGTGCCGACCTGACTCAACTAAAAGGCCAAGCACTTCGTAAACAGCGCCGCCATATCGGCATGGTCTTTCAAGAGTACAACTTGGTAGAGCGTTTAACGGTTATCGAAAACGTGTTGAGTGGGCGTTTAGGTTACATGACCGCTTGGAATGCGTGGCGCCGTAACTACTCAGCACAAGACTTAGCAAAAGCGTTTGAGTTACTGGAATTTGTTGGTCTGCAAGATTTTGCAAACCAACGTGCCGACAGCTTATCTGGCGGTCAAAGGCAGCGTGTTGGTATTGCTCGTGCAGTAATGCAAGACCCTTATATCCTTCTTGCTGATGAACCAACCTCATCACTTGACCCGAAAACCGCGGTTGAGATCATGGAGTTGATGGAAACCTTTGCCGAACAGAAAAACATCCCGGTGTTGGTGAATATCCACGATGTGAACTTAGCCAAGCGTTATGCCAAACGTATCATTGGTATGTGTAATGGCAAGGTGCATTACGATGGCAGCCCAGAAGGCATTTCGGAGGAAGATCTGAAAATCATCTACGGAGGTGAGTCATGGCTGGATTAAACCCAAGTTCGTCGCCAAGTCTTTCGCAAGCTAACCGTGAAAACCCGTTTAAAGCGTCGTGGACGAACCGTGCGATCATCGCTGGTGTTATCGCTTATTTGTTCTATAGCTTTTCGACATTGGGGCTGACGTTTGAGCGTTTGATCATCGGCTTTGGTGAAAGTGAACGATTACTATCTCGAATGTTCCCGCCGGACTTTTCACGTACCAGTTTGCTATTGAGTGGTCTCGCAGAGAGCTTGCAGATTGCGATTATTTCGAGCATCTTTGGCATTGTGATTTCATTATTCCTTGGTCTACTTGCTGCAAGAAATATGATGCCAGCGATCGTCTCAACGCCGGTCCGTGCTTTTATCGCCTTATGTCGCTCTTTTCATCCAGTGATCATCGCCATCTTATTTGTAAAAGCGGTGGGCTTTGGGGCGCTAGCTGGCATCTTGACCTTGGTGTTTGCGTCGATAGGCTTCATCGCTAAGCTTTTCGCTGAAGCGATTGAAGAGATCTCTTTTAAACCGGTTGAAGCAATTAAAGCGACTGGCGCTAGCTTTGTAAGTGTCATTCTGTATGCCGTGATGCCGCAGGTTTTCACGCGATTTATTGGCTTTGCAAGCTATCAGTTGGATTCTAATCTGCGTAATTCGACTATGGTGGGCATTGTGGGGGCTGGCGGCCTTGGCGGAACACTTTTCTCTGCATTCCAACGTTTCGACTATGACTTCGTTGCCGCTATCTTGCTCACCATTATCGCACTGATTCTTGTCGGTGAATTCCTTTCCAACATTGTTAGGAGAATCTTCTAATGACAACTGCATCTATCGATAGAGAGTGGCAGCGTTTTACACCTAATGAACGTTTGGCTCGATTCGCCGTTTACCTTAGCCTAGTGTGTGCCATTGTTTGGTCTTGGCAGACGGTGGAAGTGATTCCTGAATTTCTTTATGACGCGCCTGCTCAGTTCGCTGATATGTTTCAGCGTATGGTGCCAATGGATTACGCTTTTTACCCACAAACGATCCACGCTGCGATGATTGAAACGTTGCACATCGCGACCTTGGGTACGCTGTTTACTTTGGTGTTCGCGATTCCTTTGGCGTTGTTGAATGCACCAAACATTACTCCCAATAAAGCGTTGAACTGGTTTGCTCAATTTTTCCTTGTGTCTTCACGTTCGGTGAACTCACTGGTATGGGCATTACTGTTTATCGCACTGTTTGGCCCCGGTGTTCTCGCCGGCATCATGGCAATTGCAATTCGCAGTATCGGCTTTGTAGGGAAGCTGTTAGCGGAAGCCATTGCCGAAGTGAACATGGGGCCTATTGAAGCCTTACGCGCAACGGGTGCTTCGTGGATGAGTATCTTGTTGAAAGGGTATTGGCCACAAGTGATGCCAGCGTTCTACTCAATCGTGTTATTCCGTTGGGACATCAACGTTCGTGAATCTGCGGTATTGGGTTTGGTGGGCGCTGGTGGTATTGGCGTGGTGCTTAACGATGCGCAAAACCTTTTTGAATGGCAAAAAGTTTCGATGGTATTAGTGAGTATTTTTGCGGTGGTTATCGTTGCAGAAGCGGTGGTTATCCACATCCGTAACAAACTGATTTAATCGGTGTGTTGTGTTCACTATGTTTTTTATGACATGTGTTTCGTGTGAAAGTTGAGAGCTTGCCTATCTAGCATTTTAAAGCTCAAACGACCCTAGGTAATTCGGTCTACCTAGCGGTCGTTTTTTTATGCGGTGTGTTCTGTATTAAACTGTATTTAACGGAGAGCGAGCGCTTAGAAAATACAGTGTTTGGCAAAATCACCCGCTTCATTCGCTGTCCAGTCGCCTTTTGGCTTCTCCTTCATATCTTCACACCAAGCTTCACTGCCAACTTCTGTACAAGCCATTAATTGAGTGGCTAGGAAAAGGATCAACGCGACTTTCTTCATAACAAATATTCCGTTTGGTGTAGGTTATCTGGGGTTACTTTACCAAAGACTACTGATGATTGTCATAGCTATCAGGGACTGGCGATATGGACTGAACTGGAAAAGCGATTTGGTAGCGAGAGTGACTTACTGATTCTCAAGATCGAAAAAGCCAGCAACATGTGCCTGTCTCTTGATCACAAGTCTGGTTAATCAAGAGACTTGGCGAGTTCATACCCTTCAAGGATGGTTTGTAACCTAAGCCATCCTTGCCATAACGTCTTTATAGAAGCGCGACCTGTTCGCTTGGTATTCTTCCAACCACCTAACCGAGCAATACCGTTGTAAGCCCATGATATATTACGCGCTTCTTTCGGTAGTTTTTTGCTCTCCAACTTGAGCCACATTAACTTCCACGCTTTGCCTTTTAATATCTGCTCACAACTGCTCTTAGATAACTCGTCTGATTCATTCATAAACCTCAACTGGAGTAACCGAGTCGCGATAAAAGCCAAAACGACGCTGAGCCTTTCTAAGTTATCCTTACTTTGCATTCTCAGTTGCTCAACTTCAGTCCCTTCACTTTTCCAGACTTTATGAAAATCTTCTATCAGCCAGCGCCGCTCATAATAACTGACGATTTTGAGTGCCTCTTCCTTGCTCGTTATCGGCTCTGAAGTCAGTAAGTGCCATGCGAGCTTATTACCACTCTCTCCTTGTTCTATACATCCCACGTAGTAAAGCGGAATGTTATCGAACTCTTTCTTGTTAGCAGGAGACTTGAGTGTCACGGGGGCATATTTGATATCTAAATGAGCCTTGCGAGCTTTACGACCGCCTTTTTGCGGTATTTCGAGCACTTTCTCTCCGGCTGATAACAGGGTAGAAGCATAGCTATAAAGACGATTATCGTGCTCTTCAATACAGCGGCTTTGCATTGAGCGAACGAGGAACCTTTGTTGTTGCTCTCGCTTGTAAGTGAGGTATTCAAATAGGTCGGCTTCTCTATCGCACACAGAAATGACATCCGAAATTTTATCGCCAAGTCGCTCAGCGACATGGCGAGAGGCTTGTTCCCACTTATAACTTTCTTTCTCTTTGTATGGTCGAGTCGCATGCTGGTGCCTTTGACCTCGCTTTTCTATATCACGAGTCCAGCGCTGTTGTTCAATTAAACCAATAACAGATTGAGTGTCGGGAGCAAAAAGTAAGGTTGAGTGTACAAACATGGCGCGATGTCGATTGCCTTGATTAGAGTGCCCGAGTTCATCTCGAATGCTGCGATGGGAGTAACTGAGAGAAGTGGTGTCTTCTAAGGCAAGAAGTGTTTGTTGCTCTAATGCTTCTTGTGCGGTGACATAAAAACCCGCTTCTGCGATATCTTCTGCTTTGATTTGCTCATTACGGATGAAGCGATAAGCCCCTTCCATTTCAGCAGGGGATATAATGAGTTTCGAGACGGGTACGCCAGGCTGCTCGGCCAGTGAGGCTGCGAGAGCAACGAGTCTTTGAGTGCGTCTAGGGTCATTAAGGTGGGCTTGACCGAACTGTTTTTGTGCCCAAAGGGTTGGCTCTATATAGGTCATGATAATCATCCTTGTCATTGCTTAGATGATCAGATCATGATACCTAAAAATAGTTCAAAAAAAATCCCCAAGCGTGGCTTAGGGATTTGTGTATAAGAGACAGGCAACATGTGCTGGCTTTGAAATTCTTAATAAGCTTCTTTTATCGGTAAGCTTTGACTACTTGAGGAGTTATACCAGTTTCATCTCTTGGATGATGTCCGAAGCAATCTCTGGCTTGGTACTTGTTGGTTTCTCGTGTAGATCTGCTTTCAATTGTCCCTTACGGTTGCTTAGGCCAGCTTCTAGCTTTTTGATAGCTGATGAAATAGCTGGGTACATAACGTCATCTGTCGCTTTTGCTGTTACACGTACACCTTCGTAGTTGGTGAACACTTCAACCTGATGTTGACCATGTTCTTTGGTAATGATGATGTCGCAGCTGATCAGTGATGGAAAATGGTTAGATATCTTTTCGAACTTACCTTCGATGTCTTTACGTGAGTCGTCGTTAATTGATACGTGATGTGTTTGAACGTTTATTTTCATAAATCATACCTTTCCAATGACTGTATCATTTAAACGTAGCAAACATCGGATAGATTAACCAATAGAGAAAGTACACATGTGTGATTGACTTCAGTGTTATCAAATAATCTCTACTTACTCCCTTGAAAGTCCGAATAACTGATCGCATATTATGTTTTGTGTTTTCGAGACATGTTCAAAAATACTCCATCCTTGATGATTTGCTCTATTTATGAGCGCCACTCTAGTGAATATCTCTTCATCGGTTTTATAATTCCGAATTTGTCACTTGGCTAACTTCTTTTGTTTTTGATAAATAAGTTACCACTAGACTCTAATTTATAGACACTCAACTGCCCACTCCATATTGAAATTTGCTTCAAAGCTTCGACAGGTCTGAGTAACGCACTAACTATTTATGCATTCGTCACTCAATATCACAATTACCATCAAGGACTGCGGTAGTTTATTGAGATACCTGTTAGTACGGGATACCATAACACCGTCGTTAAATTTGGATCCGTTACCATGAAAATGCCTGTTAAATTGGCTGCTGTTGCAGCTTCACTTTCTTTCGCTTTTAATGCTTTTGCTGCGCCTGTTGAGTTTCAGAAAATTCCAGAGATCATGCAGCAATTTGAAACTGCAGAGCTGTACGTTAAAAAGTCTGTGACGCTAGGCCGTTTGCCTGCTGAATCTGAAATAGGCACTGAATTCCCGACCTACGTTTCTGACGGAAAAGGTGGTTACAGCTTAGAAACGAACAACGAGATGACGGACGATGTGGTTATTGCAAGTATGCCTAAGGCGATTGTTGATGATGTTTTCAACCAATGGTTGGTGCCAAAAGAGACGTGGATCAGCAGCTATGGTTCACTGCCAACGTCGACCACTGAGTTCAAGCCGTTTAACCGAATTAAAACCATCAAAGCGATTAAGATTGATGCTGAAATGCTTGAACTAATGGGCAGCGAAGATGGCAAAACAGCCGTGATTAAAGTGAGCTGGGATGAAAAAGGGATGAAGGTTTATAAGGACGGTTACTTAGCGGATTATGAGTACGGTATTGCTCCTCATGAGATGCAAGAGAACTACGAGCTAGCTCCTAAGTAGTTTTATTCAATTCCGAAAAGCGCTCTGGTTTGCAGGGCGCTTTTTTATTGCTCTACCAAAATATGACTTAACTCACACTTTTCTGACATTTTACTGCTCGTTATGCTAGTATGCGCCGCTTGTCTTTGTAATTGATAAAAAACGCATTACCAAAACAGTCTTTTTCTGTTTATCTGCTTGTAATGACCTCATTCAGTTTGGCCTGACTTGGCCGAACATCTGCATTTTGCTCGGACGCAAAGAGAGTAGTTCTCACTACTTCACTATGTACATTTGAGAGCACCATCTATCAAAGGCCTTTTAGAAACAGCCTAGTTAGCGCGAACTATGTTCTGCGTGAAGGGTTTCGTTTTTCCAAAAATCCCCCTGGCGCCAAGTATTGCTTGGTTGCTGAAAAGTAAGGAGTCTATATGACGTCTACGGTATCTACATCCGTACCTACATCTCCAGCTGGTAATACAGCTTCGACAGAGAAAGAAGTAAACCATCCATTTCTTTCTTTGGTCATCATGGTAATCGTTGCAGCAATCGCAACCTACTTTATCCCTGCAGGCGAGTTTGAACGAGTGGTTATGAATGGCCGCACGGTGATCGACCCAGACAGCTATACACTATTGGCAAGCAACCCAACAACATTAGCCTCTTTTTTCGAATCATTTTTTAAAGGCTTCAAATCCGCTTCTGGCGTGATGGGTGTTGTGGTGTTTGTTGGTGGTGCTTTCGGTATCATCAAACACATGGGGCTGCTAGACGCTTCGGTCGTCGCGCTTACCACTAAGCTTAAAAAGCAAGGCTTGTATGTGATCGCACCAGTGATCATGACGGCGATCTTCTTCAACGTAACCTTCACTGGTATGCGTGAATTGGATGTTATTTTCATCTCGTTGATGATTCCGATCTGTATCAAGCTTGGATACGATGCGATCACAGCGTTAGGTGTTGTGCTACTGGCAAGTTGTGCGGGTTTTGCTGCGGCGTTGGCGAATCCATTCTTCACGGGGATTGCACATACTATCGCTGAGCTGCCTTTGTATTCAGGCATGTGGTATCGCTTTATTGTCGGCATGTTTATGCTGCTGACCGGTGCTTGGTATGTGTTGAATTACGCAAGAAAAGTAAAACAAGATCCAACTAAGGGTTTGTTACACGGCACGGGTTACCACTACGAATCAAACGTTGAAGCTAAATCTCTGACGGTTCGTGAGAAGCTAGCAGGTATCGCATTCTTAGGCGTGTTCGCATACATGATCTTCGGTACTCTGACGATGGGCTTTGGCTTTACTGAGATCGCAGGTGCGTTTGTGGCAATGGCGATCATTCCTGGCTTGGTGGCAGGATTGTCTCCTAACAAGATTTGTGAATATTGGACTAAAGGTGTCAGCGATGTATTAGTTGCGGTGTTGATCATCTTCTTTGCGCGTTCGGTGTTGACCATCATGGAAGACGCGAAGATTGTCGACTCGATTATCTACTACCTTGCGCAGATCATTTCAGGCAGCTCTAAGCTTGTTGCGGCGGCAGGTATCTACTTCTCACAAGCTGCGATTAACCTGTTTATCCCGTCGGGAAGTGGTCAAGCGGTGATCACCATGCCAATTATCATTCCACTGGCAGATATTGGTGAAGTGACTCGTCAAGTTGCTGCGTTGGCGTCTCAATTGGGTGATGGTATCTCGAATTACATTTATCCAACCAACGGTGGCTTGCTGGCGGTACTGGCGATTGCGAAAGTCCCTTATGGTAAGTGGGTGCGTTTCTTCTTACCGCTATTCTTGTTCTGGTCGGTGGGCGCTCTGATTTCAGTCGTGATTGCTCAAATGATTGAGTTAGGTCCATTCTAAGGCTTGGGCTTTTAATTGGATAGCTTTGCTTGAAAACATCCAACCAAATACAAAGGCAGCGAATTCGCCTGTCTCTTATACAGAAATCCCTAAGCTACAGCTTAGGGATTTTTTTTGAACTAATTTTATGTTTCGTGATCTGATCATCCATATACGACAAGGATGATGATGATTATGACTTATATAGAGCCAACCCTCTGGGCACAAAAACAATTCGGCCAAGCCGACCTCAATGATCCTAGACGAACTCAAAGACTCGTCGCTCTAGCGGCTTCACTTGCCGAGCAGCCAGGCGTTCCAATCTCGAAGCTCATCATTTCTCCCGCGGACATGGAAGGGGCTTATCGCTTTATCCGTAACGAAAAAATCAAGGCTGAAGACATTGCAGATGCTGGATTTTATGTCACAGTCCAGGAGGCCTTGGAGCAACAGACTCTTCTAGCATTAGAAGATACTACTTCTCTAAGTTACTCTCATCGCAGTTTACGAGATGAGCTCGGACACTCCAATCAAGGCAATCGACATCGAGCAATGTTTGTTCACTCGACCTTACTTTTTGCTCCTGAAACCCACACAGTGGTTGGTTTAATTGAACAGCAACGCTGGACACGGGATATCAAAAAGCGTGGACAGAGGCACCAGCATGCGACTCGACCATATAAAGAAAAAGAAAGTTATAAGTGGGAACAAGCATCCGAGCATGTCGCAAATCGACTGGGCGATAAGATGTCAGATGTAATTTCTGTGTGTGATAGAGAAGCCGACCTATTTGAATACCTCACTTACAAGCGAGAGCAACAACAAAGGTTCCTCGTTCGCTCAATGCAAAGCCGCTGTATTGAAGAGCACGATAATCGTCTTTATAGCTATGCTTCTACCCTGTTATCAGCCGGAGAGAAAGTGCTCGAAATACCGCAAAAAGGCGGTCGTAAAGCTCGCAAGGCTCATTTAGATATCAAATATGCCCCCGTGACACTCAAGTCTCCTGCTAACAAGAAAGAGTTCGATAACATTCCGCTTTACTACGTGGGATGTATAGAACAAGGAGAGAGTGGTAATAAGCTCGCATGGCACTTACTGACTTCAGAGCCGATAACGAGCAAGGAAGAGGCACTCAAAATCGTCAGTTATTATGAGCGGCGCTGGCTGATAGAAGATTTTCATAAAGTCTGGAAAAGTGAAGGGACTGAAGTTGAGCAACTGAGAATGCAAAGTAAGGATAACTTAGAAAGGCTCAGCGTCGTTTTGGCTTTTATCGCGACTCGGTTACTCCAGTTGAGGTTTATGAATGAATCAGACGAGTTATCTAAGAGCAGTTGTGAGCAGATATTAAAAGGCAAAGCGTGGAAGTTAATGTGGCTCAAGTTGGAGAGCAAAAAACTACCGAAAGAAGCGCGTAATATATCATGGGCTTACAACGGTATTGCTCGGTTAGGTGGTTGGAAGAATACCAAGCGAACAGGTCGCGCTTCTATAAAGACGTTATGGCAAGGATGGCTTAGGTTACAAACCATCCTTGAAGGGTATGAACTCGCCAAGTCTCTTGATTAACCAGACTTGTGATCAAGAGACAGGCGAATTCGCTGCCTTTTTCGTTCGAGGTGAAGTTAACCGAGATAGAGCATCACTCTTCAAACTGATAAGAGGAGGGGACGACGATGACACCCTGTTTCGAAATGTGGAAACGCTTGGCGTCAGCAAGGCTATCAAGACCAATTTGGGTTCCATCTGGTACTTTCACATTCTTATCTATAATGCAGTTTTGAATGTGGCAATTTTTTCCAATCTCAACATCTTCAAACAGAATACTATCAATCACAATCGCGGCATTGCTGACTTTTACCTTGGGGAAAAAGATAGAGTTTTGCGCTGAACCACCTTCAATCACTACGCCATTCGCGATCATCGAGTTGATGAAAATCCCTTGATTCCCCTCTACCGAAGCGATGGTGCGTGCGGGCGGCAGTTGCGGCTCATAGGTACGAATTGCCCAATCTGGCTGATACAAATCGATTGGCGAAGTTGGCTTTAACAAATCCATGTTCGATTGATAATAAGAGTCGATCGTACCCACATCTCTCCAGTAAGCATCTTGGGTTACGCGCCCTTCTTCGTCACCAAACTTATACGCATAAACACTGTTGTTGCCGACTAACTTGGGAATGATGTCTTTACCAAAATCATGGCTTGAATCTGGGTCTTCTGCGTCTGCCAATAACGCCTGGGTCAGTACTTCTTTGTCGAAGATGTAAATTCCCATAGAAGCCATACTTCGTGTTGGCCTGCCGGGTACGCTCGCGGGGTAACGCGGTTTTTCGGTAAAGTTATTGATTTGTAGAGACTCATCTATCTCCATCACACCAAATTCCTTGGCCTCATCAATCGAAACCTCCATGCAGGCTACAGTTAAGTCAGCTTCATTCTGCTTATGTTGCTTGAGCATTGGGGCGTAATCCATCCGGTAGATATGATCGCCGGATAAGACCACTACATGTTTGGCTTCACTACGCGACAGCAAATATAAGTTTTGATAAATCGCATCGGCTGTGCCGCTATACCAGCTGTCACCTGTACGCATTTGCGGGGGAACATTAGTGATGTATTCGCCGAGCTCGGGGTTAAGCACCGACCAACCATCACGTAAGTGTTTTTGCAAAGAGTGAGATTTGTACTGAGTCAGTACCAGTATTTGGCGAAGCCCGGAGTGCAGGCAGTTCGCGAGCGTGAAATCGATGATTCGATATTTGCCACCAAAAGGCACCGCAGGTTTTGCGCGGTTATCGGTGAGAGGGGAAAGCCGAGAGCCAACACCGCCGGCCAGAACGATTGTTAGAGTGTCTTGCATAGTCAGAACCTCAATGTATTTATGATTATGCATATGGTCCTGCAAGCACTAAGCCAAATGTAACCCATTGAATATTAAAAGAGGGAATGAAGATTTCTATCCTGTTGCACCACATTGATGCATTTAGAATATTAGCTTGCTCTATTTTGATCCAAAGAGATCCGAGCAAAGTGAAAAGGTAGAGTTAACAAAGTGATGTGCGGAAAAGTCGCATTACAAAACTGTCAATAAAATGAAGGGATAAAGTGATCGGGTCGATATAATTTTACATAAGTAGTCACAACCTTTCACAAATTGATTTCCATCAATAAAGTAGGGGTATTCTGTGATAACTTGCACGCAAAATAAGAAATGATTACTCATTCACCAATAAAATGAAGCCCTCAAGGAAATAATAATGAAAAAAACAGTATGTGGTATTGCGGTTATTGCGGCTCTTATGTCAACGAATGTTCTTGCTCATAAAGAAGGTGATTTCATCATCCGTGCAGGTGCAGCAACAGTATCTCCAAACGACAGCAGCGGCGCAGTTTTAAATGACCCGAATACAGAATTTTCTGTAGACTCAAACACTCAACTTGGCCTGACTTTCGGTTACATGTTCACTGACAACATCAGCTTTGAAGTATTAGCTGCGAGTCCTTTCTCCCACAATATTTCAGCTACTGGTCTAGGTGAAATCGCTGACACGAAACACTTGCCGCCAACTTTCATGGTTCAATACTACTTTGGTGAAGCGAACAGCGACTTCCGTCCATACGTGGGTGCTGGTATCAACTACACTGTATTCTTCGATGAGTCACTAAACCAAGGAGCAAAAGATCTAGGTTTAAGCGATCTGTCTCTTGATGACTCTTGGGGTTTGGCAGCAAACATTGGTATGGATTACATGATCAATGAAGATTGGTTCCTGAACGCATCGGTTTGGTATGCAGATATCGGTACTACTGCAAAATATAAGTTTAACGGCCAACAGTTCTCAACAGACGTTGATATCGACCCATGGGTATTCATGATCGGTGGTGGTTACAACTTCTAACCTACGATTCAGTTTACTAAGGCGCTCAAGCACCAGCCAGCTTGTGCGCCTTTTTTATTGTTAATGAATTAGTCACTGTAACGCTTTGTTGTTATGGGTAAAGTAGACCTATTGTCGTCATCTATTATTCATAAAACAGAAAGATAGCTGTCATAACCACCTCATAAAATCGCGATTAAAATTATGGAGGATATATGAATCGCAAAATCAATAAGCTGACTTTATTACTACCTATCGCAGTGAGTTCTGCTCTCGCTGGGTGTTCTCAGTCAACATCATCTACGGCTAGTACACTCTCTCAAACCTCACTTGATGCTTTGAGCCTCCAATGCCAATCCAGCCAACAGCCAATTACAAGCGATGCTGAGGTTACCGGGCTTACTCTGGTGGGCAGTTCCCTTGCTGACGCTCCTTTCGCAACTTCCGCAGCAGAAATTGTCAGCTACGATTCATGTACCGATAAGCTTTATGTGGTTAACGCTCAAGCTCAGAAAGTCGATGTGTTGTCGATGAACGCTGATAGCGCCCCGACATCTGAGGGTTCTATCGACCTTCAATCAGCCGCTACAGCTTCGGGTATTAATATCGGAGCTGCGAACAGCGTGTCGACTCATCAAGGATTAGTTGCGGTCGCGATTGAAAATGCGGACAAGCAACAAAATGGCATTATTGCTCTGTATCGCTCAGACACACTAGAGCTGATCACCACTTACACAGCTGGCGCACTGCCAGACATGGTGAGCTTCTCGAAAGACGGTCGTTACATTGCTTCAGCCAATGAAGGTGAGCCGAATGCGGATTACAGCATTGATCCTGAAGGTTCGGTGACATTGGTGGATTTAGCGAATGGACCGATGCAAGCGAAGGTCACTCAGATTAATTTCAAGGCATTTAACCAAGGTCAGCCTCGTCACCAGGAATTAACCGATAAGGTTCGAATTTCAGGGCCTAGTGCGACCGTTGCTCAAGACCTAGAGCCTGAATACCTAACGTTTGCTGACAACGGCAAACTCTACGTTGCCCTGCAAGAGAACAACGCACTAGCAGCGATTGATGTCGCAACGGCAGAGGTGGATGCGATTCTTGGTTTAGGCGGCAAACCTTGGGATAGCGCGCAATTGGATGCGTCGAATAAAGACAAAAATATCGGCAACCTACAAAACTACGCGATGTTAGAAGGACTTTACATGCCAGACAGCATCACTAGCTACAGTGTCGATGGCAATACCTACATCGTGACGGCGAACGAAGGTGACGGCCGCGAGTATGGCATCAAGACAACGCAAAAAGAGTGTGACGATAAAGGCTTTGAGTGGGATGGCGATGACTATAAAGGCACCGAAAACTACACCACAGAGAAAGACTTTTGTATCGCTTATGTTGATGAAGTACGTGGCAAGAAGCTAGATGTTGACGCTAACCATCCATTGGCTGGAGCGTTGAAAGATAACAAGCAACTGGCTCGCCTAAAGGTGATTAAGCCACAAGGAACACTTGCTGCTGACCAAAAGGTTCAAGCATTCGGTAGCCGCTCTTTCTCTATTTGGGATGAGTCTGGCGAGTTAGTGTTTGATAGCGGTGATGATTTCGCTCGAATCGTTCTTGAACAAGATCCTGCAAACTTCAACAGCACCAATGATAACAACCAAAGTGGTGACGATCGTAGCGATGATAAAGGGGTAGAACCTGAAGCTATCGAAGTGGCTGAGATCAACGGTAAGCACTATGCCTTTATCGGTCTTGAGCGCCAAGGTGGCATCATGGTTTACGATGTAACGCAGCCTAAGAACGCAAGTTTCATCAGCTACGTGAGCAACCGAGACTTCACACAACCAGTGTGCACTAAGGTTGATGAAGACGGTGATTGCGACAACGATACTTACAACTTTAAAGCGGGTGACCTAGGTCCAGAGTCAATTAAGTATTTCACTCGTTCTGGTAACCACTTTATTGCGGTTGGCAATGAAGTGAGTGGTAGCACATCAGTTTATCGCGTTGAGTTCTAACCTGGCTTATTACTAGGTATTTGATTGAATCAAAACAAAAGCGCCACGACTTGTTAAGTCGTGGCGCTTTTTAGTTCATAGCTTATTGAATCGCTGATTTAGTCGCGATAACAAAAGCCTATGGCTGTTGCTTAGTCGGCGCTAGAGCGATTTCACGGATACATACGTTCTGTGGTTGTTGGTAAGCGAATGATACAGCGCGAGCAATGTCGTCAGCTGCCAATACGCCGCCCATGTCTTCTTTCCAAGAATCGTAACCGTCTTTGATCTCTTGAGATGTTGTGTGAGACAGAAGCTCAGTCTCTACCGCACCCGGTGCGATAGTAGTAACACGAACATTTGAAGCGGCAACTTCTTCACGAACGTTCTCAGAGATAGCGTGTACCGCGAACTTAGTACCACAGTAAGCTGCGTGGCTTGGGAATGTTTTCTTACCCGCGATTGAGCTGATGTTGATGATAGTACCTGTGTTGCGTTCCATCATTGGAGCAAGTACAGATTGCATGCCGTTTAGAAGACCAATTACGTTCACATCGAACATTGTCTTCCACTCTTGTGCGTCTTGAGTATCGATTTGACCAAGAAGCATTGCGCCAGCGTTGTTGATAAGTGCATCTACAGGACCAAACTTCTCTTCACCTTGTGCGATTGCTGCATCAAAAGACGCTTTGTCTGTTACGTCTACTTTCACTGACAGTGAATTTGGTAGGTTCAGTGCTTCAAGGCGGTCAATACGGCGAGCTAAAAGTAGCAGAGGGTGACCTTCATCGCTTAGACGACGAGCGATTGCTTCACCAATACCAGAGCTTGCACCTGTAATTACGATTAGTTTTTTCATTTTATTTCCTCTGTACTTTTATTGCGTCGGTTGGCTACGACGTATTGTTTAAGTGCATTCGAATCAAGTGTTTGTTGTCTTGCTTCGTTGCGATGGAGGTATATTAAGGAAAATAGTATTGTTGATATATAGCGCTTTACTTGAAACACTGTTGCTGTGGTGCGACAATAAAGCGTCTATCTCATAACTCCATTAGTAAGCTGGCGACTATGCTTAATCAAATTAACCTGTCTGATATTCGTTCTTTCGTGCTGATCGCTCGTTTAGGTAATTTCACCAAAGCGGCGGAGGAGTTGGATGTGTCGCGCTCCCACGTATCACGCCAAGTAAGTAGCCTAGAAAAGCAGATGGGTGTAACGCTGTTTATCCGCACTACTCGAACCTTGAGGCTGACTCACGCAGGGCAAGATTTGTACACGAGATGTGAACAAGCCTTAGATAATATAGACCAAGCGCTGATTGCTGCGGTTGATGATGTCGAAGAGGTACGCGGTGACATAAAAGTCAACTGTGTTGGCGGTTATTTGGGGGAGGTGATCATCGCGGATCTGGTCAATGAGTTCATGCAGCTCTACCCAGATATCAGCATCAGCCTTGATTTCAGTAGTAACCGAGTCGACTTGATTGAAGACGCTTTCGATATCGCTTTTCGTATGGGGAGCCTTGAAGATGCGGGCTTTATTGCCAGGAAGCTATTGGACATAGAGATGGGAACACTGGCGAGCTCTGAGTATTTTGCTCGCAAAGGAAAGCCTAACCACCCTAAAGAGTTGATCCATCACGACTGCTTAACCGGCTCGGTGCGTAAATGGAGTTTTCAAGCGCTTGATGACACCAAGAAAACACTCGATGTGCATGTGACAGGTAGGCTGCAATGTAAAAATGGCCGAGTGTTGGTGCAGGGTGCGAAGTCTGGGAACGGGATTATTCGTGTACCGACTATCTATTGCTTACAAGAACTTAATGATGGGCAATTAGTTCAGGTGTTTGACGACTGGGTGGTACCTAAAGTGGACTTTTCAGCGATCTACCACCGAGACCGCTATCAACCAAGCCGTATTAGAACCTTTATTGATTTTGTGAAAAGTCGCTTTGAACAAATGCCAGTGAGCTAGGCATGTTATAGATTAGCTGTCTTCCGTCTTTTGACAATAGTTAGACTGGCTTGGACTTACATTTCGTCGATTTCGTTTTGTAGGCTTTCTAGCTGATCCAGAATCAGTAGGAACTTCTCGCCAAATGGAGTGACTTGGTACTCAACTCTTGGCGGCAGTTCGTTGAACATTTGCTTGTCTAAAATCCCGAACTCTACATTTCGCTTTAAACATTCATTCAAGACCTTGGTCGATAACCCTTCGACCGAGCGTACCATTTCACCGGGACGATTGATGCCATTTGCCAGTAATTGGTAAACCGTGAGTGACCATTTACAACCGTAGATGGTCTCTACCATGCGAGCTGAGCGCTCTGGTGCTGATTTTCTTGAAAAAAAGTTTTCCTGATTTTTCATAAAGATGTACCAATAAGTACCTACCTAACCGATTTGTACTTACTATTCACAGTGTTAGTTCAAAGCCTAAGATTACCACGTTCACATGACTTAGGAGATAACAAAATGAACTTCACTAAAAATGGTATTGCAGTAGTAATCGGTGGCACAAGTGGTATGGGCTTTGAAACAGCGAAGCAGCTAGTCGCTCAAAATATCCATGTGTTGGTTGTCGGCAATAACCCAACTAAGTTAGATAAAGCAGTATCAGAACTTCAGTCGTTAGGCCACGCGACTGGCTGGCAAGCTAATCTTTATGATGATGAGAGTGTAGCTAATCTTATTGCGCATTTAGAGTCTATTGAAGAGGGTATTGGTTACCTTGTTAATGCGGCTGGCTACTTTAACCCTAAAGCGTTTATCGAGCATCAAGAGGCGGACTACGAGCAATACATGCAGCTCAACAAAGCGACTTTCTTCATCACTCAAGCTGTCAGCAAGTTGATGATAAAAAACGGTGGTGGAAACGTGGTAAATGTAGGCTCTATGTGGGCGAAACAAGCGATCAAAGCGACGCCATCTTCTGCGTATTCAATGGCAAAAGCTGGACTACACGCCTTAACACAGCACATGGCGATGGAGCTTGCGGACCACAATATTCGTGTGAACGCGGTTTCTCCAGCAGTCGTTAAAACGCCGATCTACGAATCATTCATTAAGCCAGAAGAGGTGGATCAAGCGCTAGAAGGCTTCAATGCTTTCCACCCAATTGGCCGAGTGGGTCAACCGAAAGACATCGCAAACAGCATCTCTTTCTTGCTATCAGACAGTGCCGATTGGGTAACGGGTGCAATCTGGGATGTTGATGGTGGTGTGAACGCGGGCCGCAATTAATCAAGCCGAGCTTTCAATATGGGGGATGCTTTGTTAGCAATTATCAATTAGCAATTAAGAATTAGCAGCTAACAGCGAAGTCTCCCCCTCGTTCGTTATTCGCGTAGAATAGACATTAGCAAGACAATAATAATTAAAACAATACTTAGAGTAAGGTCGTCATTATGTTCAACATGGACTTTTCAAAGAGACTGGTTATCGAAACCGATAAACTAGATTGGGTTGCAAGCCCTGCCAAAGGGGTATGGCGTAAGCCTCTAGAAAGAGAAGAGAGAGAATCGGGTCACACGACTAGCGTGGTGAAATACGATCCTCAATCTTCATTCTCCGAACACCCACACCCTCAAGGAGAAGAGATCTTCGTATTAGATGGTGTGTTCTCTGATGAAACTGGCGATTTCCCAGCAGGCACATACATTCGCAACCCACCTGGCAGTGCGCACTCTCCATCGAGTAAAGAGGGTTGCACGATCTTAGTTAAGCTAAATCAGTTTGATGCGAGAGACTTAACTCAAGTTCGAGTCAATACGCTCGAAACGGAATGGCTACCTGGTATTGGCGGGTTACAAGTCATGCCATTACATGAGTTTGAGCACGAGCATGTCGCTTTAGTGAAGTGGCCTGTTGGCGAACGTTTTCAGCCGCACCGTCACTTTGGTGGAGAAGAGATCTTTGTGTTGTCGGGCACCTTTAAAGATGAACATGGCGTGTACCCGAAACATACTTGGATGCGTAGCCCTCACATGAGCGAGCATTTCCCTTATGTGGAAGAAGAGACGATCATCCTAGTGAAAACAGGTCATTTGCCACTGATATGATGATTATCTCGACAAGTAAAATAGAAAGCCGCTTACTAAAAGTCAGCGGCTTTCTGCTTTCTAGTGCCTATTGAGCTTACCTAATACACATTTGAGCATTAGTAAGCAACACCAATACGTTGGCGCGGGAACTTGCCAGCTTCGAGCTCATCAATCATCGCAATAGCGTAATCGCTGACTGAAATTTTGCTGTTACCATCTTCGTCGGTGAGCAGTTGATCGCCACTAGTGCGGTAGGTCGATAGTTTCTCGCCCGGGAATATTTCTGCGGCAGGGCTAACGAACGTCCAGTTAACTTCGCTATTAGATTGCTTGAACACTTCAAGAGCTTCGCCCTGTGCTAGCGCTTCGTTTTTGTAATCCGCAGGGAAGTCAGGAATAGTCACTAGCGGTACGTTTGGCGCTACTTCTAATGAGCCAGCTCCGCCAACCCAAAGTAGGCGATCGATACCGATGCTCGGTAATGTTGCCAGCAATTTAGTCGCAGTGTTTTTTACGATGTCGTGATTACCCAGAGCACGTCCGCCAATCGAAGTAATGACTGCATCAACGCCGGATAGTGCGTTTGCTAGACTTGCGGCTTCATCTTGTAAATCAAATGAACGAACTTCAATGCCTGTGGTTTCCACGCGGCTTGCATCTCTTACAACAGCAACGACCTCGTGACCACGAGATTGAGCTTCTTGAGCGATGTGACTACCAATCCAACCTGATGCACCTAATACTGCAATTTTCATAATGCCTCTCCAATTATCTAATTTATTGAGTCGTTTTCTCGACAGCCATTGCAGTCTAATAGCTCACTAGATTGCGATAAATATCGTAAAATGATGTAGATTGTATCTATATAGTGATCTAATAAGATTCGATTAGCTGCGATATAGTTCAAGGAGAGTGTGATGGATAGGTTGACGGCAATGCGTAGCTTTGTCGAAGTTGCGAATTGTGCCAGCTTCACCCAAGCAGCTGAGCATTTGGACATGAGTCGGTTGCAGGTTTCACGTCATGTTCAAGAGATAGAAGGGTGGCTGAAGCAGAGGCTATTACATAGGACGACTCGAAAGGTGAGCTTAACCGCGGCTGGGGAAATCGCTCTGCAGCGCTGTGAGAAGATCCTCCATGAGACCGCTGAGCTAGAAGTTACTTCACTCAATCAAACCGATGATCTTTCTGGAACCATTCGAATTGCAGCCCCCATCGGGTTAACTCAGCATATGTTGTTGGACGTGGTCGAGCAGTTCACCGAGCGCCACCCTAATATAACGGTCGAACTGTTTGCCTCAGACCGCTTTACTCAGCTGGTGGATGAGAGGATCGATATTGCACTTCGTTATACCGATCAACCTGACGATAGCTTGATTGCACGAAAGCTAATGGTCATTGATTCCGTGGTGTGTGCCTCGCAAGCTTACTTGGACAAACATGGTGAACCTGAAACGGTCGAGGCGCTTCGACAACACAATTGTTTTCGTCACTTGAATGTTTCTAAGTGGGATTTTGTTAAGGACAATCAACACTATTCGGTTGAGGTGTCTGGCACTATCAAGGCTAACGATGTTGGAGTGCTAACTCGCGCCGCACAGCACGGGAAAGGGGTAGTTCGTTTACCTTGTGACTTAGCCAACCCACTGATTGCGAATGGTAAATTGATACGAATATTGGATGAGTTTGTTTCGCCAAGCAGCGTGCTTTGGGCGGTGTATCTGTCTCGCAGTTATCAGCTTCCAGTTGTTCGTCAGTTCATTGATTTTGCGGCACAAGCTTGGGCTAGCGATATCAAGTCCGGTGATGTTTGAAACTTCATAGGCAATGATACATAGCGATAGAAATTTAAAAGCCCATAAATACAAAAATCCGATATCAATGGTGATATCGGATTTGAACTCAATAATTCAGAGTTCCAGCACGCTCTCCTCTCACGAAGTCTTTACATGTAATGGTGTACGGATAATCGGGTATTTATCACCTTTTCGTTGATGTCTGGTAAAGGCTGATACAAGCTTCTCGTAATGTCGGATAATACTTGGTCGTAAACTTGCGACACGACGCTAGAGATATCACTGGTTAATTCGTACATGCTATCTGCCGGTTGGGTCGCTTCGTTACTTGATGCGATCTCTGAGAGTGCATGCATCGCTCGCGTACAAACCGGTGACCCACTACTAAGAGGGCAGATAATCGATAACTGGTTGAGTTTTCTGTGTGTCTGAGAGGCGTAGAATTTGAATCTCAAATACTCCTCAGGCTTCTCCATATCCGCCTTCTCTATTCCAGGGATAGACATTCGTAATTTGGTCAGGATCTCCATGCAATCTAAGATCTGTTGCCAATTCATGTGGTACTCACGGCTCATGTCTTCACGCTCAGACTGAATTAGCCAGATGATCATTACTTCATCCATCAAGAACATGCTATGGCGAATTGTTTTGCCATGAATCGATTGGTTACGCACCAAGCTACGGTTTTGCCAATCACTGTGCATTGCGATGAGCTTGAGGTGGTAGATGCGATACATAGGGCGGCTATCAAACGACACATGCGATTGAAGCAGTTCAGATACCTCAAGTATGTTGTCGTAAATTTCATTCACTTTGCGAATTGAGTTGCTAGATAATTTACAAGCCAAAGCGTAATGCGTTGCTGCGCGGTGTTTGCGTGATAACAACAATAATTCTCTAAGCAGAACTAAGGTTTCAAACCTGTGTGATAGTGCAGTTTGTCTCTTTCTGGAGAAATAGAACAGAGTGGCAAGCACTGCTATGGATAAACCCACTGAAATAACTACAAACATATTCAACTCCCAATATCTGAATACCTATTTAGTGGTAGTGCAGACACTGTGCCAGAGTTGATAAGTGTTATATTTCAATGGCCTATATTTGTTTGTTATTTTTGAATGATCAACGTTGGTGCATGACTTCACCATTTGAGTGAGTTTTTCTCATATTTTGCAGGATTTTTTGAGAGGTAATCCGTCAGAAGTGGAACGTATCTTTGATTTCAGAGCTGACTTTTCTTGCCATAAGGGAAATTAAAAAGGCCTCACTCTTTAATGCTGCTCACTAGAAACAGCATTAAAGAATGAGGCCTTTCGATATTTATCTGACGCTCAATGACTTACAAAGGGAGTCATTAAACACTAAGCCTTATGCAAGCTTAAGATCGAACTCGTTGCGGTACATCACCATATCTTCGATGGTCAGTACTGGCATGTTGTGTAGTTTACCGAAAGCAACGATCTCTGGCGCTTTTGCCATTGTGCCATCTGGGTTAGTGACTTCACACAATACACCTGCTGGTTGAAGACCTGCCATTTGCATTAGGTCCACAGTACCTTCTGTGTGACCGCGGCGAGCAAGTACGCCACCTTTACGAGCACGTAATGGGAATACGTGACCAGGGCGAGCAAGGTCAGTAGGTTTAGCTGTCGGGTTTGCAGCTGTTTTGATCGTAGTAACACGGTCAGCGGCAGAAACACCTGTTGTAACGCCAACTTTTGCTTCAATAGTCACAGTAAACGCAGTTTGGTTTGCGCTGTTGTTATCAACAACCATAGGTGGAAGGTCAAGTTGGTTAGCTTGATCATCAGTTAGACACAGACACACGATACCGCTGCATTCACGGATCATAAGTGCCATTTGAGCATTAGTTAGGTGTTCTACTGAGTAGATGATGTCGCCTTCGTTCTCACGATCTTCATCGTCAAGTAAAAGTACGCCACGACCTTCGCGCAGAGCTTGCAGTGCGTTTTCAACGCGAGTGATTGGTTCGCCAAATTCGGCAAGTAGTGAAGACTGATTCATGGTTAAACTCCTAAAATATCACCAGAATCAGGGCTGTATGAGGGATCTCAACGAACACAACAAAGCCAACTCATTACAAGTCGGTTCATCGTGGTTTTATCCAAAACGAAATGCACACGTCTGAGTTGGAGGCATGAACCTAATAAACAGGTACGCCTTTCCAACTTAAACGAGTGTGTTTCCATTCTCTCTCATCCGGACTATAACCGTCGGCTCTGGCATCTCACCAGATCTGCTGACCTCGACGAATCGAGCGCTCGCGGGCTTATCTTTAGATTTTGCTAAGGACATACCGCCGGTGGGGAATTTCGCCCCGCCCTGAGAATAAAAATTAATAATTTGTTTTGCTATGAAAGCAGACCAGATGGTAATCCTTTCAATACTGGATTTAAAGGACTCACAGCAAAGTTTTTTAGATTCATCGCTTTTAAACCGGTAAGTGTTCACTTTATCAGCAGAACGCAGGCAGGGTGCTTTATTATGGGCTAGCTTGGTTCCCGCCATTTGCTATTGGAATGTGAAATAAGGGTGTTGCTGCTGATGGGTTACAGTGCGGTGTTTCACGTAACCAATAATAAAGCGACTCGAATAAATGAAGTTTATTGCGCTACGACGTCTTACTGAGCGTTTTTACAAAAAATTGATATTGGCGGTGCTAAGCTGCGATAGCATCCGACCACTTTATCCAAAAGATCTTAGCCATGACTTCTCTGTTCTCCAATAAATCCAAAGGCTTATTACTGCTTGTTTTAAGCTTGTATTCTCTTGTTCCCTTTTTGATCTTTGGATCTCATTTCGACCTTGGAAGTGCTGTATTGCCTTTTTATGGTACTGTGATGACATTCGTGACTTATTCAGCGGGTAATCAAGGGTTCCTAATCACACTCGCGGTTCTCTCTTTGTTGGTGCTGACATTAAAGTTTTCAAAAGCAAAGTTGGTGAGCCTTTGCTTGCAGCTCGGTGTTTTATTGGTGTTGAGCTTTGCAGCGAAGACATTCCTTAAATCATCAACTGAGAGCCCACGTCCATATACTGAGTATTTAGTTACTCAAGAAGTGGTTGATATGCCGGAGTTGTTTTATGAGCTGCCACTAGAAGAAAAGAACGTGGCCATTGAATCAGTAGAAGATAAGGTCAGCGAATGGCGAACGCGTCATTGGCTTGGCGAAACGGACTATTCATTCCCATCAGGACACATGATTTTCGTGGGTGTCTGCTTAGCATTCTTTGGTGGGTTGTTCTTAGAAGCGAAACGTTTTTACCTTGTAGGTAGCATGCTAGCTTGGGCTGGTGGTGTAGCTTATAGCCGCGTTTGGCTTGGTATGCATCGTCCTGAAGACTTAGCAGCATCTATCGCTTTTGCAGGCTTAATCTACCTATTAGTACCACTGGTGCCAACGCAAAAAATAGAACCTTTGTTGCCTAAATTCCTCAGAACGGCTTAACCATGCAAGAAGCGCTTCGTTGTTTAAAGTAAATAAGTTCTTAAAAGCAAACAAGTTCTTTAAAACAAGTTAGCTCCCCCAAAGCATTTGGGCATTAGCTTAACAAGCGGAATCTCTGGCTATTGATTGAGCCCGAGTTCTGCTTGTTTCTTTTTGGCTAGTCCCAAAGAGACAATTCGGTGAGACCCCGTCAGGTAGTATCTCAACTCGTCATCCCTTTCTGGTGTGCTCTCAAACAGCTGAATCCACTTCATTCCGCGCGAAGCAAAGTAGGGGGCGGGTTTATACCCTGGCTCTTCTTTGAGAAAATCGAAATTCTGATCAGATGCCTTAAAGATAAATGCAGGCTCGTCGTTCGGTCCCCAACCTCCAATCGCAAACACCTTACCACCCACTTTCCAAACATGAGAATTGTTCCATTGCATGACATAGCTGGTAGCAACTTGTGACTCGCAAAAAGCATTGAATTCATCGTATGTCATAGAGCGCCCTCTCAATAGTTTGGTGTTGGATGGGGTGTTTATTTACGATACCGCTAGAAGTTAACCAGCTAAGCCTTGCCAAATAGCCGTCAAGCCGCTGATAGAACATAGCAGTAAAGAAGCGATACGTATCTTCTCTTTCGAAATGGTTTGAGTGGTCATCATAGCCACTTTGTAGCCTAACCAAGCAGCGGGCAGCAAAGGTATTGTGATGATCAAATGGTGGAGCGTGAAGAAGCCAATCGGGATCTGCACGACTAATGAAATGATCGAGCTAAACACAAAGAAAGCAGAAAGGTTGCCACGAAGCTGGTTAGCATCTTGGTGTTGAAGCAGTAGCGCCATCGGTGGCCCTCCGATCCCCGAACTTGTCCCAAAGAACCCTGAGAAAAATCCTGCAATCCCCATCTTGGCAGGCGTTGGCTCCAATCTAAATGTTAGTAGGCTTACAATCACAGCAAACACAACCAGTAACCCTAGCCACAGAGACAATACGCTCGTTGACACCATCACCAACAAAGCTCCTCCTGCCAATGAGCCTGGGATTCGGCCCAACAGTGCGACTTTGAGTCCGCCAATAGAAATATTTGCGCGGTGTTTTAATGCATTAAATACCGAGATAAATAGTCCAATGAGGCAGATAGGCGCAGGGACATAGTCTGGCGAGACCAAAAACAGCAGTGGTGCGGCGACAACAGCCAAGCCAAAGCCGATGGCAGTTTGTACAAACGAACCCACAAAAATGAGTGCCATTGCGATAAGGGCGGTTTGATTTAGGTATTCCATAGGCCTGCGAGTAAGTTCTAAAGGAGCGAATGGATACTATAAATTAAAACGGTAGAAATAGTCTTAATATTCAGTGAGGTTTATGCAAGTTTCTCTAGTTATAATTTCGATTTTCACGCCCAATAAAAAAGAGAGCGGATATCTCAGGAACTAGTCCATTCGATATCCACTCTCTCATTGGATTGCTTATCGCTGTAACTGATTGGGGGAGTCAGTATTAAACGTTAAGCCATTGCCAATTTCAGACGCTCAATTGGTTTGTCATTGATCGGTAAATGGATAAGCGCAGCGGCAAATGCCAGTACTACCGTCGACCACCAGATTGGTTCGTAAGATCCGTAGTAATCGTAAATACGACCACCAACCCAAGCACCTAAGAAGCTACCTACTTGGTGAGTGAAGAATACCAAGCCGTAAAGAGTCGATAGGTAGCGAGCTCCAAAGATCTGACGAACTAAACCAGAAGTGAGTGGAACCGTACCAAGCCAACAGAAGCCAATTGCAGCACCGAAGATTGCTGCGGTCGATTCTGTTACTGGCAGAGTGACAAACGCACCGATAACCACTGTGCGAACTAAGTAAAGTGCAGACATCACATGACGCTTGCTGAACTTGTCACCCATCACACCCCAGAAGTAAGAACCGAAGATGTTGAAGATACCAACGTAAGCCAATGCCATTGCTGCGCTACTCGCTGGTAGGTTTTTGTCAGCTAGATAGCTTGGTAAATGCGTTGCAATGAACATTACGTGGAAGCCACACACGAAGAAACCAGCATGAATTAACCAGTAACCTCTGTGAGAGAAGGCTTCAGATAGCGCTTCTTTCAATGTTTGATTGTCTTCAATTTGCGTTTGTTTACTCGTTACGACTTTTGGCGCTCGCATGAAAAGTGCAAATGAGATCATCACACAGCACAGTACAGCAAACACTTGCATCGCACTCTGCCAATCAAATTCGTTCAACATGTATTGCGCGCCTGGAATCACAGCAAACATGCCAAATGACCCCGCAGCCGTAGTTAAACCAAATGCTTTAGCGGCGTGTTCTGCAGGTACCACTTTCGCTACTGCACCTAATACGATCACATAGCTTGTTGCACTCAGTCCAAGGCCAACCAATGCGCCCAATGAAATGTAAAGCATGCTTGATTCGGTAGAAATTGAGGTAAGAAGTAAACCCAAACCGTAAGCACATGCGCCTGCAATAATGATGCGTCTTGCTCCCCATTTGTCAGCGGCCATACCAACAAAAGGTTGGAACACACCGAACAATAGGTTTTGTAGAGCAATAGCGAAGCTGAAAAACTCTCGACCCGTGCCGAAATGCTCTGAAATTGGCATCATGAAAATGCCGAATGATTGTCTGATACCTAGACTGATAATAAGTGTGCCGATCCCAAGCCATACCAGTAAAGGAAAACGGAAAATGCTCATTCTAATACTCTTAAATTAATGGTGGTGATGTGAGTGGTCTTGCGCAGACATGTTTTGTTCAGTCATTTCGTGATGGTGTTCGTGCCCAGAATGACCATGCTCTGACTGCTGGTGGCAACCACTGCTTACGGCATGCTCAGCCAAGAGATCAATCAATGGCTGACTGTGATGCACAATAACCAAACTAATGACGAGGAATAACGTCATTCTGGCCAGTTGGGCAAAAAGAGATTGTGAAAACATAAGGTGTTTACATGCGCTCTATGTTGTAAGAAGTCGCGCATCATAATGATGGGTGGGATATGTATCAAATGACTATTTGTGATTTAGTCTATGCGTTTTATGCATAGACTTATACGTTGCTGGGCTGAGGGTAAAACGTGACAAAAATATGAGAAAACTCGGCACTCATTAATTCCGACGTAAAAGCCTGCAATTCAATATGGATACTTAGTATCGTGTCTGTAACTGTCTGCTTTAGTGAGCTTTTTCACAAAACTGTAAAAACTAATATACAAACTAGTCACCTAAGAAGATCGGCTGTTCGCTCGACTTATCTGTTAAACATCGTAAATTTGGGCCTAAATCGTTTCAACATGACTGAAACACGATGTAAAAAGATTCAGGGAGAGTCATTCACATGGATAAAGATCATAACTTTCGCGAAAACTTGCTCGCACTGATCTTAGGAAGCGCACTGGTTTCACTTGGCGTTATCTTTTTCAATCAAGTCGGTTTGCTCACCGGAGGAACCGCTGGTCTAGCGATCTTCATCACCAAAGTGACAGATCTAAGCTTTGGCCAAGTGTTCTTTGCACTTAACTTACCTTTCTATATTTTATCGGTCGCTCGTATGGGCTGGCGTTTCACTATTAACACCTTTATTGCCGTTTCGATAGTTTCGTTCGCAGTGGACCACTTATATCACGTGATTCAAATTGCGGAGATTCATGTACTGTATGCAGCATTACTGGGCGGCGGATTAATTGGTACCGGTATGTTGGTGATTTTCCGTCACAAGATGAGCTTGGGCGGCTTTAATATTCTGGCGCTGTTTTTACAGGAGCGTTTTGGGATTCGAGCAGGCAAGGTTCAGATGGCATTGGACTGTACTATTGTGGTGCTTTCACTGTTTATCGTTGACGCGCCACTAATACTCTTGTCTGTGTTGGGTGCAGTAGTCACCAACCTGATTCTCGCAATGAATCATAAACCGGGGCGCTACCAACCGGTTGTAAAAGCGGAAGCGGCTTAGCGAACTTGATTTTAAGCCTATATTACAAGCAATAGAAAACAATAAAGCCAGCATCAATAGCTGGCTTTATTCTATGAAAATAGTCATTCAACACTTAGCAGTTGCCACAACCGGATTCCGGTTTGAGCTCGCAATCAATCACATTACCTTGTTTGTCTAGCGACAAGCTGCAGCACTGTTCAAATAGATTCTTAAGATCGCCACGGCTTTTCTGAACGCGAGATTTAATGGTCGAATAACTGACATTTTGCTCTTCTGCGAGTGCTTTCTGGCTCTGGCCCTTGATATCAACGGCAAGCAATAGCGAGGCACTTTGCTCAGGCAACGCTTGGATGAAGGGTTCAATACACAAAGACAACTTCTGTTTGAACTCTGCATTGTGGTCTAAATCTGCAAACCACAAATCGTCCGCATCAATTTTGCTATCACGTTGTTGGCGAGCGTGTTTACGGTAGAAGTCGATAATTGTGTTATTGGCTAATTGAAATAGCCACGATTTAACACTGCTCGCATCTTGCACCTTGTGCAGGTTCTGAAAAGTCTTAATTAAGATCTCTTGCAGCAAATCTTCTACATCGGCGGTAGTGCTGACTTTAGAGTGGAGGAATGCTTTTAATGTTTGCTGATACTCAGCCCACACCTGCTCTAAGTTTAAAGGTGTGCTATTTGCACTGTTCATTTACGCAACACTCGTCTTGTAAGAAACCAATAACTCCCTCTAGACATTCATACTCTGCGACACAAAAGAGAGTTCTGCCTTCACGTCTTTGGCTTATAAGGCCTGCTGATGCAAGGCTTGATATGTGGTGAGATAAAGTAGAACCGGGGATACCGAGTTCTTCTTGTAGGCCGCCAACCGCAATGCCTTGGTAACCAGCTTTTACAACACTCTTATAGATACTAAGGCGAATTGGGTGGCCTAGCTCTTTCAGTGCTTTTGCTACGACTTCTAAGTTCATATTAACTCCTCAAGATTTAATTTCGATAATAGTCGAAATGATGCTCGAATTCAAATCTAAAAACAATGAATACGTAAATCATTGAAAGTACTTCGTTTTGAAAGTTAGTTCGATTTTTGTCGAAATAAAACTTGATCTGTAACTATTTATTTCTATAATTCGAGAATATTCGAAATTAAGGGTCGGGTACTTTCCTCATAGAGTTCGACCTTAAATCCTGTTTGGAGTTAATTATGAGCAATGAAATGTTAACAATGCTAAAAGACGCGCTGGATATGTTCGCTTTCTTAGCAGTAGAACTCATCATCCTTTTCTTGGCGATTAGCTACATAGTTGGGATTCTTCAAGAGTTCCTTACGCCCGAGAAGATTCAATCTATCTTGAGCTCACGTAACGGTAAGGGCTATGTGATTGCCGCACTACTGGGTGCGATTACACCTTTCTGTTCATGCTCGACGATTCCTTTCCTAAAAGGTTTGCTGCGTGCACGAGCAGGTTTTGGTCCAATGATGGTGTTCCTATTTGGTAGTCCACTATTGAACCCAGTGATCATTGGTTTGTTTGTGATTACCTTCGGCTGGCAAGTTGCAGCGTTCTACTTCTTAGTGGCAATGACGGTATCAGTAGTTGCAGGTTACACACTGGAAAAACTAGGTTTTGAGCGTTATGTGAAAGCAGAAGCGTATGAATCAACAGGTTCATCTTCAAGCTGCGGTACTAGCTGTGGCGACTCTGCACCTAAAAAAGCAGCACCAGCAAAAGCGGAATCTTCTTGTGGTACAAGCGCATGTGGTGAACCTGCACCAGTAATGGCAAAAGAAAGTGCATGCTGTGGTACTAAGAAAGAAGAGCCGAAAGTAGAAGTATCATGCTGCTCAGCTGATGGCACAGTGGCAGCAACAGTCGTTGAGAAGAAAGAGCCTAGCCGTTGGATGAGAATCTGGTTTTCGACTTGGAAAGACTTCAAACAAGTTTTCCCTTACTTGATGATGGGTATTGCAATTGGTTCATTCATCTATGGCTTCATTCCAACTGACTTGATTGCTGAATATGCAGGTGAAGGCAAGTGGTACGCGATTCCAATCGCAGCAGTAATTGGTATTCCACTGTACATCCGTGCTGAAGCTGTGATTCCACTGAGTGCAGCCCTAGTGCAAAAAGGTATGGCCTTGGGTTCAGTAATGGCATTAATCATTGGTAGTGCGGGCGCAAGTTTGACGGAAGTGATTTTGCTTAAGTCTATCTTCAAAAATCAGATGATTGCGGCTTTCCTATTCGTAATACTAAGTATGGCGATTGGTGCAGGTTACCTATACACCTTCATCTTTGGTTAATCTTAGATAACACCATCGATACGAAAATATAGCTAATAAAAAAGAGCTCACCTTGTTGAGCTCTTTTTGTTTTTAAAGGAAAGTAGCAGCGAAATATCACACGGGGTTTGGCAGTACAGAAGAGGTGCCTTGAGTCGCTAAAGCATTGGTTGCCAACACATCGCAGTGGTGCCGATTAATTGCATCGCCATAGTTATTGGTTATACCGGGAAATTGAAAGCGATACATTGGAATACCAAAGCGACGCTCTCTCTGCTGTCCGATTCGGTCTTTGCTTGTCCAAAACAGTCGATTCTTAGCGGTGTAGGTTATGCCGTGCATTTTATTACAATTGTGTTAGCTGAGGACGATGCGAAAGAGCTCAATCATCTAGTCGCCTTAGCATCGAAGCAATACGAGACGTTAATGCGAGATCTCATGTGAGGGTGGAGCGTGCGACACATTAAACGAAGGTGTTATATACATCGGAAAACTAAAAGCCCGGCAAACAACCGGGCTTTGTTAATTGGATTTCGTCTTATTGAGTTTAGAAACTGCGGATATCCAATTCGTTGTTGATTAACACAACACACTGAGAAGCGAATAGCATGTTTGGGCCTAAGCTGATTTTCTCTGTTCCTAGGCGCTTTAAGCTGTTATAGCTTTTCTTAGGCATAGGGATATGATCAGTCAAAAGGAAACATGGGTTTTCAGCAATCTCTGCATCACGGATAAAGTCACCTTTTTTATCCATCATGTACAGCTGGTGGTCTTCAGCCAGTTCTTTAACCAGCTTTTCAAAACTCATAGTGCGAACAGTGATGCCCGGTTCAACCTGACGCGTCTGTTCTTTAGTCATACCTTGAGAAGCGTCAACCGCTCTTACTACCGCTGACAACAACGCCGACTCATGGAAACCACCAATATTAGTGATCTCATTAGAATCGAATGTAATTGTACGTGAAAAGTCTTTAGTACTTTCTAATACAAGGTGTACGGTGACATTCTCGCGGTGAGACTGGGCAACGAAGATCGTGTTCATCAAAGTATGAGCCAGAATCTCAGTATGAGCATCTTGTCCAACGCCTTCTAAGATAAGTTTACTCTCCGTAGGGGCTGCGCGAGCGCGTAATACAAATGAACGCATAGAATGTACCTTGTCAGTATGTGATAAAGCGAAACGAGCTTTAGCAACATGAATTGATGAATAACCAAAATTGTGGCGGTATGTAACTCTTTTCTATTAATGAAGTCAAATAGAGTTGCTTATAGCGCTAACTTCAAGAACTCAACGTATTAAATAGAGAATGACCACATTACAAGATGGTAAAGGTTGAAGCGACCGATTGTTTACATAGATAGTATACGCAAATTATTAGGTGGCTTGCAGAAGGAAGTAGTCGATGAAGTTACAGAAAATAGATAAAGAAGAATATAGAAAGAAGATGAACCTGTTGTTGGTTGGTTTAGTTGGATCACTGGCAGTGTTTGCTATCGTATTCGGCACCATACTGATTGACTTATTTGGCACAACAAATTCGATTGCTGGTGAATCAACGGGCAATTTCCATTTAAACGTGCTTGGAGTGATCTTGTCTGTAGCGCTAAATGCTTTTATTGCGAGTCGTGTAAAAGGACATGAATACTTCAAGGAAGCGATGTACGTGTGGAACCTAAAACAAATCCACAATCAAATTTATCGAAAACTAAAACGAATTCAAGCGAAGGCTGAGCAAGGTGACCAAGATGCGTTGGTCATTCTGTACTTCTATTACACCACACAAAAACAAGTATACGACCTAGACAACAACACATTGACGATAAAAACAGTTCAGCAATCGCTAGATAAGATCTTAGAATTGAGCGAGAGATGGAGTATTGAACTAGATATAGAGGCTTTTTCGAAAGATCTAATCGCAAAGTTTTAAGTAATATGCCCATTATTGTATGAGCTTTGAGCGACGAAAGAGCCTTTTGACGCAAAAGTAGCCACTTAAGAAGGTTTTTTGAATTTTTATCGAAAAAGGGGTTGCCATGTTTTCGATGATCTCTATAATGCCGCCTCACTGACACGGCAGACGCCACAAGGCTTCAGCAGTAATCAGTAAGACGGAAAGTTCGAAAGAAATTAATTTTAAAAAGTGTTTGACACTTAAGATTAAATCGCTAGAATTCACGTCCGCTTTCAAGGGTTTCTTTGTAAAAAGAAAGTTTCGACAAGCAAAGCTCTTTAACAATTTAAACCTATCAATCTGTGTGGGCACTCGTTGATGAATATCAAAATTGATTCTTAGGAATCACATTGATTTCAATGAACTGAGTGACCAATTCGAATCGTAAGATTCGGCACAGTCAATTCACAGTCACTATTCGTAAGAATAGGGAATGTAATCAGTATTCGTTGAGTCGACAAAATCTTAAATTGAAGAGTTTGATCATGGCTCAGATTGAACGCTGGCGGCAGGCCTAACACATGCAAGTCGAGCGGAAACGAGTTATCTGAACCTTCGGGGAACGATAACGGCGTCGAGCGGCGGACGGGTGAGTAATGCCTAGGAAATTGCCTTGATGTGGGGGATAACCATTGGAAACGATGGCTAATACCGCATAATGCCTACGGGCCAAAGAGGGGGACCTTCGGGCCTCTCGCGTCAAGATATGCCTAGGTGGGATTAGCTAGTTGGTGAGGTAATGGCTCACCAAGGCGACGATCCCTAGCTGGTCTGAGAGGATGATCAGCCACACTGGAACTGAGACACGGTCCAGACTCCTACGGGAGGCAGCAGTGGGGAATATTGCACAATGGGCGAAAGCCTGATGCAGCCATGCCGCGTGTATGAAGAAGGCCTTCGGGTTGTAAAGTACTTTCAGTTGTGAGGAAGGGGGTGTCGTTAATAGCGGCATTTCTTGACGTTAGCAACAGAAGAAGCACCGGCTAACTCCGTGCCAGCAGCCGCGGTAATACGGAGGGTGCGAGCGTTAATCGGAATTACTGGGCGTAAAGCGCATGCAGGTGGTTCATTAAGTCAGATGTGAAAGCCCGGGGCTCAACCTCGGAACTGCATTTGAAACTGGTGAACTAGAGTACTGTAGAGGGGGGTAGAATTTCAGGTGTAGCGGTGAAATGCGTAGAGATCTGAAGGAATACCAGTGGCGAAGGCGGCCCCCTGGACAGATACTGACACTCAGATGCGAAAGCGTGGGGAGCAAACAGGATTAGATACCCTGGTAGTCCACGCCGTAAACGATGTCTACTTGGAGGTTGTGGCCTTGAGCCGTGGCTTTCGGAGCTAACGCGTTAAGTAGACCGCCTGGGGAGTACGGTCGCAAGATTAAAACTCAAATGAATTGACGGGGGCCCGCACAAGCGGTGGAGCATGTGGTTTAATTCGATGCAACGCGAAGAACCTTACCTACTCTTGACATCCAGAGAAGCCAGCGGAGACGCAGGTGTGCCTTCGGGAGCTCTGAGACAGGTGCTGCATGGCTGTCGTCAGCTCGTGTTGTGAAATGTTGGGTTAAGTCCCGCAACGAGCGCAACCCTTATCCTTGTTTGCCAGCGAGTAATGTCGGGAACTCCAGGGAGACTGCCGGTGATAAACCGGAGGAAGGTGGGGACGACGTCAAGTCATCATGGCCCTTACGAGTAGGGCTACACACGTGCTACAATGGCGCATACAGAGGGCAGCGAACTTGCGAGAGTGAGCGAATCCCAAAAAGTGCGTCGTAGTCCGGATTGGAGTCTGCAACTCGACTCCATGAAGTCGGAATCGCTAGTAATCGTAGATCAGAATGCTACGGTGAATACGTTCCCGGGCCTTGTACACACCGCCCGTCACACCATGGGAGTGGGCTGCAAAAGAAGTGGGTAGTTTAACCTTTCGGGGAGGACGCTCACCACTTTGTGGTTCATGACTGGGGTGAAGTCGTAACAAGGTAGCCCTAGGGGAACCTGGGGCTGGATCACCTCCTTATACGAAGATATTCACGATAAGTGTCCACACAGATTGATACGGTTTAGAAAGTAAAGAGACGAAGAACTCCCAAGTTCTTCAATCCAGTGTCCCGTTCGTCTAGAGGCCTAGGACACCGCCCTTTCACGGCGGTAACAGGGGTTCGACTCCCCTACGGGATACCATTGGGTCGTTAGCTCAGTTGGTAGAGCAGTTGACTTTTAATCAATTGGTCGCAGGTTCGAATCCTGCACGACCCACCATTCTTTCTCCACGAAGGAATTAAAACTTTTAGTGGGCGATTAGCTCAGTTGGGAGAGCACCTGCCTTACAAGCAGGGGGTCACTGGTTCGAGCCCGGTATCGCCCACCATTTCCTCCCAAGGAAATAAAAATATGGGGCTATAGCTCAGCTGGGAGAGCGCCTGCCTTGCACGCAGGAGGTCTGCGGTTCGATCCCGCATAGCTCCACCATTCTTCTCCATGAAGGAATCAAAACTATCATGGGCGATTAGCTCAGTTGGGAGAGCACCTGCCTTACAAGCAGGGGGTCACTGGTTCGAGCCCGGTATCGCCCACCATCTTTAAGCACATTTGCTAAGTGTTCTTAAAAATGGTTTTCGTTAGAAAATCTGCTCTTTAACAATTTGGAAAGCTGACTGATTACTTAATTGGTTTCACTTTAAAAAGTGAAATCAAACAGCTCAAGGCTGTGATTAAGTTAATCAAATTAAAAGTTCTCAATGTTTACTTTTCGAAGTAAACACAACACAAACACATTCAAGTGTCTTGTATTCGATTCAAACTTGTTTGAATCACATTGAGTCCGGCAAACACGTAATAAGAACTAACCCTTCTTGTTACAACCAAAAACCTTGGTTGTTTACCATACATAAAGACCTCTTCGGGTTGTATGGTTAAGTGACTAAGCGTACACGGTGGATGCCTTGGCAGTCAGAGGCGATGAAGGACGTATTAACTTGCGATAAGCCCAGATTAGACAGTAAAAGTCATTTGAGTCTGGGATTTCCGAATGGGGAAACCCACTTACATAAGTAAGTATCTTGTTGTGAATACATAGCAGCAAGAGGCAAACCGGGGGAACTGAAACATCTAAGTACCCCGAGGAAGAGAAATCAACCGAGATTCCGAAAGTAGCGGCGAGCGAAATTGGATTAGCCCTTAAGCTTTTAATGAGACAGACGAAGGCTCTGGAAAGTGCCGCAATAAAGGGTGATAGCCCCGTAGTCGACATCTCATCATCAGTGAAAACGAGTAGGGCGGGACACGTGATATCCTGTCTGAATATGGGGGGACCATCCTCCAAGGCTAAATACTACTGACTGACCGATAGTGAACCAGTACCGTGAGGGAAAGGCGAAAAGAACCCCTGTGAGGGGAGTGAAATAGAACCTGAAACCGTGTACGTACAAGCAGTAGGAGCACCTTCGTGGTGTGACTGCGTACCTTTTGTATAATGGGTCAGCGACTTAATTTTAGTAGCAAGGTTAACCGTTTAGGGGAGCCGTAGGGAAACCGAGTCTTAACTGGGCGTACAGTTGCTAGGATTAGACCCGAAACCAGGTGATCTAGCCATGGGCAGGTTGAAGGTTGAGTAACATCAACTGGAGGACCGAACCGACTAATGTTGAAAAATTAGCGGATGACTTGTGGCTAGGGGTGAAAGGCCAATCAAACCTGGAGATAGCTGGTTCTCCCCGAAAGCTATTTAGGTAGCGCCTCGGACGAATACTACTGGGGGTAGAGCACTGTTAAGGCTAGGGGGTCATCCCGACTTACCAACCCTTTGCAAACTCCGAATACCAGTAAGTACTATCCGGGAGACACACGGCGGGTGCTAACGTCCGTCGTGGAGAGGGAAACAACCCAGACCGCCAGCTAAGGTCCCAAAGTATAGCTAAGTGGGAAACGATGTGGGAAGGCTCAGACAGCCAGGATGTTGGCTTAGAAGCAGCCATCATTTAAAGAAAGCGTAATAGCTCACTGGTCGAGTCGGCCTGCGCGGAAGATGTAACGGGGCTAAGCTATACACCGAAGCTGCGGCTACGCACTTATGTGCGTGGGGTAGGGGAGCGTTCTGTAAGCCGTTGAAGGTGGTCTGTAAGGGCTGCTGGAGGTATCAGAAGTGCGAATGCTGACATGAGTAACGATAAAGGGAGTGAAAAACTCCCTCGCCGGAAGACCAAGGGTTCCTGTCCAACGTTAATCGGGGCAGGGTAAGTCGACCCCTAAGGCGAGGCCGAAAGGCGTAGTCGATGGGAAACGGGTTAATATTCCCGTACTTCTTACAATTGCGATGGGGGGACGGAGAAGGCTAGGTGGGCCTGGCGACGGTTGTCCAGGTTCAAGTACGTAGGCGGAAGAATTAGGTAAATCCGGTTCTTCTTAACGCTGAGATACGATGTCGAGCTACTACGGTAGTGAAGTCATTGATGCCATGCTTCCAGGAAAAGCCTCTAAGCTTCAGATTGTAAGGAATCGTACCCCAAACCGACACAGGTGGTCGGGTAGAGAATACCAAGGCGCTTGAGAGAACTCGGGTGAAGGAACTAGGCAAAATGGTACCGTAACTTCGGGAGAAGGTACGCTCTTATCAGTGAAGTCCCTTGCGGATGGAGCAGACGAGAGTCGCAGATACCAGGTGGCTGCAACTGTTTATTAAAAACACAGCACTGTGCAAAATCGTAAGATGACGTATACGGTGTGACGCCTGCCCGGTGCCGGAAGGTTAATTGATGGGGTTAGACTTCGGTCGAAGCTCTTGATCGAAGCCCCGGTAAACGGCGGCCGTAACTATAACGGTCCTAAGGTAGCGAAATTCCTTGTCGGGTAAGTTCCGACCTGCACGAATGGCGTAATGATGGCCACGCTGTCTCCACCCGAGACTCAGTGAAATTGAAATCGCTGTGAAGATGCAGTGTACCCGCGGCTAGACGGAAAGACCCCGTGAACCTTTACTACAGCTTGGCACTGAACATTGAACCTACATGTGTAGGATAGGTGGGAGACTTTGAAACCGCGTCGCTAGATGTGGTGGAGTCGTCCTTGAAATACCACCCTTGTAGTTTTGATGTTCTAACGTTGGTCCCTGAATCGGGATTACGGACAGTGCCTGGTGGGTAGTTTGACTGGGGCGGTCTCCTCCCAAAGAGTAACGGAGGAGCACGAAGGTGGGCTAAACACGGTTGGACATCGTGTGGTTAGTGCAATGGCATAAGCCCGCTTGACTGCGAGAATGACAATTCGAGCAGGTGCGAAAGCAGGTCATAGTGATCCGGTGGTTCTGAATGGAAGGGCCATCGCTCAACGGATAAAAGGTACTCCGGGGATAACAGGCTGATACCGCCCAAGAGTTCATATCGACGGCGGTGTTTGGCACCTCGATGTCGGCTCATCACATCCTGGGGCTGAAGTCGGTCCCAAGGGTATGGCTGTTCGCCATTTAAAGTGGTACGCGAGCTGGGTTTAGAACGTCGTGAGACAGTTCGGTCCCTATCTGCCGTGGGCGTTGGAAGATTGAAGGGGGCTGCTCCTAGTACGAGAGGACCGGAGTGGACGAACCTCTGGTGTTCGGGTTGTCATGCCAATGGCATTGCCCGGTAGCTAAGTTCGGAATCGATAACCGCTGAAAGCATCTAAGCGGGAAGCGAGCCCTGAGATGAGTCTTCCCTGACGCTTTAAGCGTCCTAAAGGGTTGTTCAAGACTAGAACGTTGATAGGCAGGGTGTGTAAGCGCTGTGAGGCGTTGAGCTAACCTGTACTAATTGCCCGTGAGGCTTAACCATACAACACCCAAGGGGTTTTGATGGACTCAGATATACAAACGCTTGAATGAGTTTGATGAGATAACACTTTTAATAAGCTTTCCAGATTATTTTGCCTTCAGTTTTTAAAAAAGCTGAAAGTAAAAGCAAAATTTTGCTTGGCGACCATAGCATTGTGGACCCACCTGATTCCATGCCGAACTCAGAAGTGAAACACAATAGCGCCGATGGTAGTGTGGGGCTTCCCCATGTGAGAGTAGGACATCGCCAGGCTTTAAATATCGTTACCTGTGTATACATGTAACAACCTCAACAGTGTACAAATCTGTTGATGACAATTTGTTGGAGGGATGGCTGAGTGGTCGAAAGCACCGGTCTTGAAAACCGGCAACCGTTAATAGCGGTTCTAGGGTTCAAATCCCTATCCCTCCACCACTATTCATCAAAAAAAGCCTTTGATTATCAAAGGCTTTTTTTGTATCTGTAAGACTTGAATTTGCTTCGAACCAACGAGGTAAGTCAATGTATATACAAAAATCTCCCCACGGTGTCTATTACGCACGAATCTGTACTCCAGCACAGTTGAAAGCGTTGGGATTCCCATTCGATCTAAAAATCAGCCTTCGAACAAAAGACCCTAAGCTAGCTAAAGTCATTGGCTTAAGCCTTGTCAGTGCTGTCAAAGAGGCCTTTCGTACTACAGACTCTCTGTGCTTTTCAGAGTTTCAGTTGCATCTAAAAGGCATTTTGTCCCACCACCTGAACTTACAATCACAAAAGCAGGACGATCGCTTACATTTAGGTTGTATAACTTCCATAAGTCATACTTCTAAGCGTTTGAGTGAAGAAAAGCATTGGAGTGAAGCGTTAGAACACTTTCTAGAGTTCAAAGGGGTTCAAGGGGTCAGTGCATTGACTGTCCATCAGTTGAAACAGCGCATTACCTTTTTCTTTGAGAGCACTACGCCATCTGGTTTATCAACAATAACTGCGATGGCACTGATGGAGTACATTAAGACTCTCAATAGCTCTAGTCTTTCAGCAAAAAGCTGTAAAGATTACTACGCCGCGCTGAGTCAATTTATACGTTGGTGTGCGACCATGTCTTTGATTGAAAGAAACGTGTCTGCAGATATCAAAGCGACTTTCAAGAAGTCTATAAAAGCTGATAAGCAGCGCTCAAGGTGGTCAGAGAGTCAGCTTTCAACACTCTTCTCATCTGAGCAGTTTCAGCAAGTGGATAATGGTTTCTACTGGGTTACTTTATTGCTCACGTACATGGGGATGAGGCCGAATGAAGTGTGTCAGCTACGTACAGAAGACGTGGTCGTTAGCGGTCCAGTCCCTTACTTAAACGTAACAGATGAAGGTCACGGACAGCGGATCAAGAATCGTTATGCTCTGCGACAAGTCCCCATTCATCAGAGTCTAATCAAACATGGCTTTCTTGAGTATGTTGAGCTTCGTAAGAACAATAGCAAAACCGATCTATTCGATTACAAGCCACTGGGTCTCAACAAGGACTGGAGCCAACAATATTGCCAACAATTCGGCAGACTCCTATCTAAGATCGGATTGAAAGCAGGGCAACGCCCTACTGCGTACTCCCTCCGTCACACTTTCATTGATGTTCTTAAGCAAAAGGAAGTGGCTGAGTCTACAGTCGCTGATATCGTTGGCCATCATCACCCCTCAATGACATTTGGCCGATATGGTAAGCAAACAAAACTGAAACTTATGCTTAGTGCGGTGAACCAGTTCTCACTTCAACTGGGAGGCTCACATGAGTAAGTTCAACTATGATGAGTTGCACACTGTTTATAAGGCGTTCAAGCAAAGCTATTTTGAAGGGGATGAAACCTCGTTGCTTGCGTTATCAAAACAGTATGACTATCAAGATATCCACTGCCTCTATCAGCTTTTTGAGCGCCTCGAAGATAAGCCAAGCACAACATCTATGTCATTAATGGCATTAGGAATAGATTGGCAAACACAGCAGGCACTGTTTGGTGACTTTGAAACACTGAGAGAAATTGCAGGGCTCGTAAGCCCTCCTCCCATGTCACACGTAGAGTGTTTTGATGCCTTTGTTCTACCTTATTGGACCATTATGTCAAAGAAAGGGATTGTTCTTATTAGCACTAGAAGCCAAGAGCATTTTACTTTCGTACATCGTGTGTCAGGAGTAGAAATTCAAGTTAATATAAAGCGCTGACTCTCAATGTCATTTTGAAAAACCAAATCTCGTGAACACCTTAGAGCTCACGAGATTTACCTTTTAAATTATTATGAAGACCTTATCAATCGAACTCTCGGTCGGCACTCATTCTCCGTTTTTTGGGGGAAGCAGTGTTCAGGTTTTCCCTATTATCTAGGAGGGCGTCTTTCATCCCACATACAAGTGCCTGCTGTATTGGGTTTCCATCCAATTTTGTCATGTGAGCTGACATCCTTCTTTCTAATAAAGTCAGTAGTTCTTTCTCATCCCTTTGTTCAAAGACAAATGATTTCATCAGATCTTGAAAGATGGGAGCTAACGTCTCAATAACGGTATGAGTCAGTTTAGCAATCACCTTTTTTAGATATGAGATCGATTTCTCTAACTGTTCATTTTTTTCTTCACTGTGTAGAGCTTTTGATTCTGCCGTTTTGAGCTGTTCTTTGACTGTTGATAGATCGGTTAAGGTTGTATCCAGTTGATTGGTTGCAGTGTTTGTGGCCGATCGTAGTAAGTCTATATCTACATGTAATCTCCTTATTTTTTCTTGTTCCTCCTTTTGTTTATTTTTAACTTCGTTGATGTGTTGATTTAATTGGCTCAACTCCTCGAGCTTCAATGCGATTATTTGCTCAATTTGCAGTTGCTCGTTTTCCAGCATTCTAGTGTGATAATTATAATCCCTTTCACTTTTATTTTGCTTTCCTTGCCGGCGCATTTCTTTTACTTTTTGTTTATCTTTCTGAAGTTCTTGATTGAACTCCATGCTCAATCCTTTTTCTATGAAGAGGTTTTTATTCATAAACCGCCGAAAACATTCCTGCAACAGCGCTCCATGCTCTGATTGATCCCTTCTTGTAAAGCACGCTCCTTTCCTGTATTGAATTGGCGAGTGTGAGTGGTCCAAGAAGTTCTTCATCCTTTGAGCTAGATTTGCTTTGGCTACTCTAAGATCCCACTCTTTAGTTCGGCTATTTTGCGCGTTAAGGAAGAGGTGGACATGTTCCCCAGTATCTTCATTGAGACTTCTTTCATCGCTATGAACAAACACTGAGATGATTTCATATTCTTTGAAGTAGAGGCGGTAATAATCCATCAGTGCTTCAGCCATTTCACGGCCACAAACAAGGTCCTGAGAAACTTCATTTCGGTGTGGGATGACAAAAATCGACTCTTCTACCAAGTTTGAGTTCAAATTTTTAGGGAACGAAACCAGTTTGTTATGAAGTGAAATGTACTTCTCAAAAGCGTTCAGCCTCTGCTTCTTGCGAGAGAAATCAATACTCCTAGCTTCATTAAGCAAAGAGTCGAGTTTAAGCGGGACATGTTCAGGGGTGCCTAAAATCTTAGCGATAAAATTAGTCCCCTCGGGATTTCCCTTTTCTGATTGTAAAGCGGCTTTTAGTTTCTTCTTATATGCTCTCTTTCTTTGTTTACATTTAGTTAGGCCTTCTTGAGGTTTCTGAGGAAGTCTTATAGATTCGATAAACTGGGATTTATCGTCATTGCTCAATTCATCAAGTTTCGTCCATTGGTTATTGATATATACTTCGTTGAGGTGACTGAGATCTGGATTCCATTCAATGGTTTCAGATTTCGCATTTTCATCTCGGATACTATGTCCTGCTGACTTCTTAAGCTTGGCCTGTTTTTCTGCTGTGCCGGAATACGGAAGCGTTGAAAAAAAGCATGTGATGGCTTTATTTTTCATTGTGTAGTCCTCGGGTTGTGTGTTGTTGTGTTGGGGTTGAGGGGCGTAGCCCCCACCAAGAAGCTTTCGTTCATCTTTTACGCAGTAAAAGTGTTGCGAAAGTGTCCTTGGTTACGATGTCGTTATCTTTTTGAAAGCCGGTGTCGAGACACCGGAATGAGGCAAATTAAAGGATGGGTTTGTCGACCGAATTTGCAGCTTTCTGAAAGTGCAAATCAATCAGGTTGGGGTAGTCTTTTGCGTCTTCTTCAATCCACTTTGAGTAATGCTTATAAAGCATATCTAGAGTGTTGTGCCCTAGTTGAGACCTTATCCAATAAAGATTTGCCCCACTCAAAATAGCTTGAGATGCGAATGTATGACGGGCCTGACTCGCACCTCGATGATCTACGTTGGCTGTAACGAGCCAGTTTTTAAAGGTGCGATCTATTGCTTTATCTTTTTGGTAAAATTTCCCTGTATCAAGATTAGGGAATAGAGGTTTTGCGGTAAGTTTGGTTCGGGTCTTTTGATCATTTTCGGTGATATGGATTTCTTGAGCCGCTAAGCCAAAGATTAAACTTAACTGGTTTTCAATTATCTTTTGGGCTGTCTTAGACAATTGAATCCTACGCTTTGATCCCGTAGTTTTTGGCCTTTTAAAGTGATTAACTACGCAAGCTCTCTCGACTTTAAGCTCTCTTTTTACTGGGTCATAATCATCAACAACTAGTGCCAACCACTCACTTTTTCGAAGCCCTGTATGGCAAGCCAGAAGGACCCCATTTTTAACACTTGAGCAAGCTGCTGCTTGGTGAGTTAAACGGGTTATATCATTCAGTGTGAATGGATTACAGCTAATGGGAGCATTTTGTAAGTTATGGATACCATCAACTGGAGATTGTGTAATAAGCCGATCCCCAACTGCAAACGTGAATACTTTTCGGATAAGTGTCAGGTCTTCATTTAGTGTTTTGTTTGTAAGATCATTGTGTACATGTAAGTAGCGAAGAATACAGCTTCGTACGATATCTCGTATGTCGAGTTCTCCGAAAAACGTTACGATACGTTTTAACTTAGATCTCCATGCTTTTATTGTTGAGTTAGCGTAAGTTCCTTTTTCAAGTTCGAACATTGTTTCTGCTACCGTGCGAAACAAAAACTTATCTCTGCATTTCATGATGCAAACCTCATTTTTATTTGAGATCTACGCTACAGATTTACAAAAAAACCGTCAATAACACTGGTAAATCATAAGTGCATGATTTTACTATAAAATAAATACACACCCCAACATTATTGCTTAAATAACAATCGCTTAAAAAAGTAATTAAGCGATATCGCACAATACAACCAATCAATCTATTTAACTTATTAATGAACGTTAACCAGCAAAAACCACCATAATTAACCACCCTAATTAGTTAATAATGTTAAATTTGTTATCTTTTTAAACATTATCTATTGAAATATGAAATTCATAATTTTTTGTTTATCTGAATCACTTTGATATGTAGGAAGTTGGCTATTTTTAATGGGTTTAGCTATTTTCGCTCAATAGCAGTGTTGTTTGCACCATCTAAGGAATGAAAGCAAAATGTTACGTTTTGGCATATAGTACAAACTAAGTATGACAAAACGTATCATTAAAAATGAATCCATCACAACTAGATAAGCTTAAAAAGCTATCCATATTCACCACCTCAGACGCTGCAAAATTCAATGTAACTCGTGCCGCCCTTTCTCGCGCTGTGGAAAAAGGTGACATAGAAAAACTACAGCGAGGACTCTACGGGTATGTAGGTAGAGAAGAATCGGAGATGCACTCTTTTGCTGAGGTCAGTGTCAGAGCGAAAAAAGGGGTTATCTGCCTTCTATCAGCACTCAGTTACCACAATCTCACTACCCAAGCACCTTTTCAGATATGGCTCAGCATTAAAAAAAATGATAGAGCTCCCAATATTGAGTACCCAAGCATTAAGATTGTTCGTACCAGGGATGTGACGGATTTGGGGGTGATCTCAACACAAGTTGATGGCATCCCTATTTTAGTAACGGACGTTGAGCGGACGATTGTTGATTGCTTTAAGTTCCGCAACAAGATCGGGATTGATGTCGCGATTGAAGCACTTACAGAGGCAAAAAGAGCTAATAGATTAGAGCAAGGGAAGCTCTGGGAGTATGTAAAGCATTACAGAATGACAAATGTAATGATGCCCTATATGGAGATAATAAACTACAACGGTTAGTAACTTACTTCTAACACGTTGTTACCTTCTTTTATAGAGTGCTAGATTGAACATTGATCATATTGTAGAAAGCGCTGCGCCCAAACCCGGCAAGCGTCGAGCCCGAGAAATCATAATCAATAAGTTCTTGCTCCGTCCAGTTCTCACCGATGCCAAGGTGCTTAGCGTACCTGTCTATCAGAGTGTGTTTTATTTGATCGCGCACCGACCAAATTGAGGTCAGATTCTTTGAATAGTTAATACTCGCACACTCATTACAAGCCGGCAGTGCTATCGGTGAATGGCCATTCTTGGCAGCTGCTTGCGCTGTCTTAGGAAATTCAACAAGGTTACGGGAAGGTTCATCACAAAACCAACAGGTGTGGTGCAGGTTGAATGGGGTATCTATGTGTGAGTATTTACCTATGGGGAATGTCTTGTTATACCACTATAGCAACCAGCGTTTGATATTCTTTGGATTCGCTAGGGTTAATTGGTACTTTTTGGGAGCTGAAGAGAGCTTCTTAGTATCTACGCAGATATCCAAACGTTTGAGCAAATACTTAATCAATGCTCGTCGGCAGTCAATTGTAAATGGCGAATCATGCATCCCGTAGTCGACTTTCACTATTTGTTGTTGTGCGGGTGAAAGATGTGGATTTGGGATGATTTCTATTATTTCTTCTGTTGCCCAATCTTCATCGTCTTCGATGTTAATCTCTGATTGGTTGAGCAGCTCAGGTTCACCTCTAAATCGGCTCAATACAAAGTCTAAGAACATCTTTCTTTCTTCGCAATATGCTCTCACGTGCCAGCGAAACCCATCAAATACGATAGTGTGCGGGACAATATTTCTGCCCCGCCCTTCAGGGTTATCCATTGATACATACTCTATATCAACTCTGCGCCTTTCTCGTGCTGCTTGAAGGAGTCTACGAACGATTATAGGGGCTATCTGCCTATCTGGGACTGAAAGGGCAATAGAGTCTGCGAAACCCAGATCTTTTAAATTAAAGCCGTCTACATGGTCACTGTTGTATTTGTGTAGTAGTGACAAATACTCATTCGGAGTGCCTTTTGTAAACTTTGGCGCAAAATGATCAGTAAGGCGGTAGCCTTTAATACTACGATCATGAACAAGTGGCGGAGTAGAAAAGTGCTCTTGATAAGCTTTGATGTCTCTAGAGGCTTGTTGTCGCTTAATGTTGAAAGAGTTACATAGGTGGTTAGTCGTAACGCGACCCTCCCACAATGTAACTACCTCGATTAATTTGAAGCGCAGTAACTGATCCCACTTTATTGTCATAACAATTATCTAATGCCTGAAAATGATACATGTTGATGTGTACAGAATATACGTATATTTTTTATGTGGATATAGTACACATTCACTGGTTAGAATTACGGGGTGTTACGTAAAGCAATGTAAGCCAAATCATACTTTTCTAATACTAGACATTATATTTGTTTTAAAAACGAGTAAGATAAACAATTTGCATATGGTGGTGTTGATTCATCAGCTCATTCCATTTTTTTATGGTTATAAGTACCGTTACTTTTCCGTGTTTGATACTATTTATCTCCACAAAAAAAGTCCGTTCAATCAAATTTTGAAGAGATTCCTTTGAACTTAGAAAAAGCCCTCAGCATACTTTCTAAATCATCGCCATACGCGGTAAGTACAGAAAGAGAGCAAAATCAAGATCTTCTTGCTGAATATAAACGCTACATTTACATAAAGACAGACATAGAGGCGGACTTTAAAAGGGCCCTTCTCTCAGCCAAACCGAATCAAATTATTTTTCTTTGTGGAAGTAGCGGCGACGGTAAGTCTGAAATCTTGACGCAATACAGTCAAAAGTACAAAGCGACGCGTGATTTTCATCTTGATGCGACGCACAGCTTCAATCCAAGCCAAACTGCCATTCAAGCTTTAGACGTGCGTTTCTCCGAGTTCAAACAAAGCGATAAACCACTCGTTGTTGGTATTAACGTGGGTATGCTTGGAAACTACGCAGAAGAAGGCGCAGAAGAGCATGACGATATCAAGAAAGTTGTTAGGGATTTCCTCTCTCGCAAGCGCTTAGTAGTCCCACAGGAATATGTATTCTTGGATTTTGAAGACTATCCGAAATTCAAGTTTGATGCAGAAGGCAGTGTTTCTGACTTTGCTGAGCGTTTCCTGAAAAAACTGACCGCTCAGACATTAGAGAATCCGTTTTATGCATTGTATGACAAAGAGCTAAAGTCTCTGGGGCATACGCAACTAACAGCAAATTTTGCACTGTTGAGTCGTCCAACAGTCCAACAGTCGTTGATTGGTTTACTGCTGAAAGCTCGCCTAATAAAAGACCAGTTTATGACGGCTCGAGCCCTACTGGACTTTATTTTTCAACTGCTAGCGGCCGATGGTTATTTATTTGATAACTTGTTTGCGGGCAGTGATAACGAGCTGCTATCCCGTATTCAGAGCTTCGACCCTAGTAACTTGCACACCCGAACAGTTGATGAGTTTGTGCTTCAGCATGGCTTAGGTATTGAACACGAAGATTTTGGGGCTTTTAAAGCCAAGATCAACTCACTGGGAATTTTTGAGATTACCGAAGCTACGTCATTCCTGCGCCTTTTTTACGTACTTAGTGGTGATGATGAACTTTGTAATAAATTTGTTTCAAATATCCAACACGAGTTTACGAACAATTTGGTGGAAGCTTATGCATCTTCTTGGACCTTGCACAGAGATTTCGATGGCTCTGGCAAAATGCGAAAAGCACTTAGCAGCTTCTACAAGGAAACACTGATCGCTGCGCTTCACCGATATTGTAATCGCCATGCTCCAATACTCGATAAAGACGAGTATTTAGTTTCAGTGCTCAACGGCTACAAAACAGCAGTATCCCTTGAAGTCAAACCTGATTTTTTAGCGATACAAAATAACGCCTTAGCAAAAATTGGTACGTTCAACGCTTACTTAAAAGTTGATGAACAGTCGCTCAAGCCCATGCCAATTAGCGTCAAGTTGCTTGAACTTTTGGTAAAGATTGGTCAGGGGTACCGTCCTAACAAGCATGACAAAAATGCTGTTCTCTTACTTGATGAAGCATTGGAGCAGATGCTGGCCGTCGCGAATCAAAAAGATACCTTGTTTATCCTCAGGGGCGACAAACGCTACAAGGTTGTAAAAGAAGAAAGTGACTATTTCGAAGTGAGTGGGATGCACTAATGACAACAGATAACTTCGCATTACCTATAAAAGCTGGGTTGCCGCAAACGGCTGCTGATAAGTTTCAAAACAAGAACACCCTTAACAGTTACATTCCTATTCGTACCAAGGGCAATGACTTTGACTGGTCATCAGTGGTTGGCCTAGTGCTGCGTGGCTTACTTCGTAAAAAAATCGAAAAGTATAACTACCAAGATTTTACCGCGGATTGTAAAGCCAACGTACAAATCAAATTGGGAGAGGAAGATTTTTGGGACGTACTCGAAGACATGTACTTCACCAATCAAGATATCTTCTCAGTGAGCCCTGAGTTTCTATTGTTCAAGAGCCAGAAAAGCGAATGCAAAGCTGGTGATTTGCGTGTAGCGTCTCTTTTCATCAACCTATTAAACGGGCGCCAAATTGAGCAGTTTAATGCCAATTTGAATTTCATTGAACAAGAACTTTTAGAAACGCTGCGTTCAAAAACCAAGCCGGACACAGACAAATCGCTGCGTGCTACTGAAGCACCGTACTTGCCTTACATGGCTGAGGCGTTTAAACGAGACCTTGCATTTCTGACCACGTATCCAAAATACCTGCTGGATGAGTTCGAGCAATTTCTAGCATTTTACGGTTTTGCTTACACTGCTCAGCTGAGCTTATCACTGTCGGATTGGAAAACGGGCGAAGCCCCAGCCGCGAAGCCGCTGTACTTCATCATGGATCATGAACGAGCTAGCAGCGAGCGTATTCATATCAAAAAGCACGGCTATAAGCTTTATAGCGAATCGTCTTTCAAGCTGTTTCCTTTCCTCTCTATGCTGGAGAACCTTCAACCCAACCCTGAGGAATTAAAAAAGCCGTTGTGGCAATTGGCGAGAGATATCGAAAGCTCCAGTAGAGAAGAACTGGCAGAGCAAATTAAAAATTATGCGCTGATGTTCAGAGCTAATCGCAAGTTGGACACCGCTCTGCCTGACAATGCAAGCACAGCCATTGACTGGCTGGAATATGCACTGAAACTCGCTGAAGAGCAGTTCAGAGACCCTAAAACCGACCGCCCGGCCATAATTAAAAAGTACATGACAGAGGTCGAGAAAAACATGGCGACAGATTTTGTTCAGGTCCGTGGTCGCTCTGGTCGGGTGCTGGTACTCACTCAGGACCACATTATTTTGATGACTAACCTAGTGGTAGGTAAGGAAGAGAAAGTTCGCTTCCATGAGCTAATAATTGGCTTCCAGGAAAGGGGCATTTTTGTTGACAAGCAAACAGAACAAGAGCTTATCAAATTCTATGAGCGAATTGGTAACGTTGAACGCATGAGTGATAGTGGAGATGCCGTGTATGTGCGCAAAACAATTTGAATCGTTTCTGGTTGAGCAGTTTTTATTGCACGCGAAAGGAAATATCCGCGCAGGCTATCGCTACCAGTTCAACTCTCCTGATCATGGCAATAGCCAGCGATTGTTTGATGCGTTAGTGGCGCGCAAAGAAGGTGAGATACAAGCTCGCAATGATGTGGTGCTGGGCTATTTGAGCGTAGAAGAATGCAAAGTGGTGCCAGTACTTCATAGTGAGGAAGATGGGGAAACAGGGTTTACCGAGAACTATATTTCTCACTTGCGTGATGAAATTGCAAGCCAAGAAGGCCCATTGAAGGGCTGTGCGCTGGTGGTGATTCACAACAGCCGCCTCGATACCCTTATAAACTCAGCGGAAGATCTAGGCCAGCCAGGTCAGGTTTGGAGTCCAGAGAACATTAAAGTCGCACTTAGCGGTTTTATTGAGCAAACCGATAAGTCTCGAGATGTTTCGCTTTGCCTTTTGGATGACCAATTTGATGCGATTTTGGAAGATGGTGCGACCATGTTTGGTTTCGAGTCGCTATATATGGCTGTCGAAGATGGCGAGCTGTGTTTCAGCGAACTAGGCATGTTCGACGATCCTTTTGTCGCAGAGCTATCTGGGAATAAAAAGCAGATCAAACAGCGCTTGGAAGAAAACCGTGCGCTTTACCAAGAACTGTCGTTTGAAGTAGAGCACTTCGGTCAACAACTCGAAGAAAGGCTTAAAGGCTTCAGCAACAAATTTATCAAAGAGCATTTTTCTGATGAAGGTTGGAAAGATGTGGAGTTTGAAACCTACCGAGAAGAAATCAAAAAGAACAAAATTCAGCACCTAAAGCATGAAGGTGAAGAAGAGCTCAACGATGCAGAGGTGATTGGTCGCTATCCGAAAGAAACCAAAGCAGGGCTTCGAGATCGTCACCTGATTATCGAGTTAGAGGAAGACCAAAGCGAGTTTGAACTTAAACTGAGTTTCTCTGGCACGGGTGATCTAAGCAAAGACCAATTTAAGATCACTCCAGCAAATGCCCTTGGCAAGCAGGAAGTGATCAGTACACGTCTTACTAGCAAAGGTGCAAATGCCACATTGGCTGCCATCTATGCCAATGAGCCTTTGTTTTTTAATCTTGCGCTGAAACGAGACAATAGCTCAGAAAATCACAATTTCCGCTGTTTAGTAGTTAGAAAAGGTGAGTTTTCTCTCGACCAATTTAAAAACATCTTCGTTGTTGAACCGACGAAAAAACGTCTTACTTTGAAGACGGAAGATAACCGTCTCGTGATCAACCCTTCTCTTCCTGATGCGCGAAGCTTAGACGATGTCGGTGAAGTGGTTGATCGCGCTGAGATTGGCGTTGTTAATTTTGAGTCGCTGGCCAACGAATCAGAAGATATTGGCTTTGTGGTGAAATCGGGTGATAACTCACTGGCATTTCGCGTTGAAGGTGAGCAAGTAGAAAGCAACATGTCTTTTCCGTTGCTGCTCAACCAATCACGTTTCCACAAGCTTTTTGATGATGAAGTCTACGGTGAACTCTACCCAAGCAAAGATGTTGTAGCCATTGATAATAGCGAATTCCGTGTGATGGAACCGCGTATCAGCTTGCTTCGTTGGGAAGAGCGTTTCGTGCAGCAGAAGTTGGTTTACTTGGCGGAAAGCAACAGCATGGCACTGGAGCAGTTAAGGTCGATTGATGACGGCCTTCATACTGCTTATCAAGCGTTATTTGACTACCTAGCTTCGCGCCGAACTACGATTTCTTTGGTTTCTTGGGGACCACAATTTGCTTCGCTAGCAAAAGCAGCCGTTGATGCGTGTTTAACCTACTTTGAAGCGATTCCAACCGGTGGCATGTTGACCAAAGAGCAAAAGTTGGTGATGAAAATCGGTGTGGTTTGCGAGAATGGTGAAGAGTATTACTCGCCATTCCACCCATTAGTGTTGGCTTACTACTTGAACCTTTGCAATGAAATGCAAAACGACGACAGCTTTGCCGACTTACCAGCTGTGACATTTAACCGCTTAGGTCCGAGCGGCTTGCTGCCTTATGTTTATCACCCAAAATATGAATTTGCCTACAACCAGCAAGTTACTGAAAACGGATTCTGGGTTAAAAGCGTTCCGCATCAGAAAAGTTGCCTGAAGTTCGTTCGCAAACTGGTTAAAGAGAAGATCAACGAGTTCCAAAAAGCCTTTAGCCACTTGTTCACGGGTTCAGAAAAGAGTGTGCTAGTTAACGCTGTTAATCAGGATAAAGCAGAAGAGCTATTCCTTGCTTTGGTTGACTATGTAAAAGACAACTTGGACAAAGCCGCATCTATTCATGTCAATCTTTATGATGATGCGTTGGTGTTTAATGCCTTTGATACATTTGCAGAAATGTCCAACTACGAAGATTTGAAATCTTGGTTAGAGTTGGACCGCGGGAGAGTGCGTGAAAATGCCGATACCATCATCGATATCCTTCGTACTCGACTGACCTACAGCAAATTCACCAATGCCCACAGCGAACGTGAAGGGCAAGCCTATTCGCATCTTTCATTCTTCAGGAACAATGACAATGTGAAGCTGACGAGTCTAAGCGTTGATGATATGCCAAGTGGTATCGCGTGTGATGGTCTGTTAACTGGCGACGCCTCCAAGAGCGATGAAGGTTCATACTTTACCGCGTTTGGTTTGCAAAATGTTCAGTACGACAGGTTGCCACATTTAAACATGGCGAAATATGTAGGCTCGATAATGGAGCCTGCGCTGAAGCCAAGTACGCAATACACGGGTGCCAATGCACCGGCCCTTGCGGTGAGTGAAGACTTTAAATCGCTTCTGGAGCGCTCATATGACAGCTCAATTTGGACCACCATCATTGACCCTAAAGTTACGCTGGACTTCTTCCATGCCAATCAAGATGTCGTACTTATCCATTACTCCGATCAGTACACCAGCTCAGCGAGTTACGATGCCATTACCGTAACAGCACAGCGTAGGTTGTTCAAACGTGTGGTTGCGCAAAGTGGTGGCGGGAAAATCAATGAGTTCAATGCCTTTAACGGCGATTGGCTCCTTAAAATGATGACCTGTAATGACACGATTCGCAAAGAGCGCACAGGCATTATAGGTGCCTACAAGTTTGCGACCTGTCTTGTAAATAAATCTGATATTACCTGGGTGCCACTGTCTGTTGGTGAGATGATTCGCGTGTCTGGAAACATCGGCCTGAAGATGACAGATAGTGATTTTTCACGCAATGTTCAGGGCTATAAGAAAGGCGCGATTTCAGATGATGTACTGTTGGTTGGCTTTAAAGAAGGCAAGCTTTACTTGCTGCCTGTCGAAGTCAAAACGGGCTCTACGCCAGATTATAAAAAAGCCGTACAGCAAGCCAATGAGCTTCGTCGCTATCTAATTGAAATCCTGAGTGGCTCAACACTCGCTTCGAAGATTTATCGTGGCCTGTTCATTCGCCAGGTGTTGATGCAAATCGATAAATATCGCCTCTACAACGTATTCAGCAATGACTACTTTGAAGCCCTGTTGGCTGAGAAAGAAGAGTGGCTGCGAGGCAACTACAGCATTGCAGAGCTCGAAAACTATCCAGCTGGAGTAGTGGTTAGCCATCTTGAGAGTGGAAGCTGTTTTGAGCCTAGCTACAACATGCAAGAGGGTGTATTGAAGGTAGACCTTCCGATGTCTTTACTGTCATCACTGGTGCAAACTCCGCTTCAAGTGCTAATGAAGGAAAAGGATATCGCTCAGATTTGCCACGTGCCTGAAGAGTATATGTTAATAGGTCAAACTTCTTTGAAAAAAGAAGAATTGTTAGATACCACAGAAGTTGCGGTTAATAATATAGAAGAATTAAAACTCAGCCCACAAGTTGTCGAGCCGACGAAGTTAGTTGCAGAGCCAACCCCAGATTATGCGAGTGAATGCCGAGTTGAAATTGGCCAGAACACACTTACCGGCGAAAAAGTTTTCTGGGAGTACGGACACAAGGATTTAGCAAACCGTCATTTGATCATTTTTGGTAGCTCAGGGCAAGGTAAGACCTACTGTATCCAAGGTTTGTTGATGAGCTTGGCCGATGCTCAAACTCGGTCGCTGGTGATTGATTATACAAACGGCTTCTTGCCGAATCACCTCGAGCCGGAGTTTATTGAAAGAATAAACCCTAAGTCCAACATACTTTGTAATGAGCCATTTGGCATGTCGCCATTTAGAGCTCAAACACAGGATTTTGGCGGGATTTTAATCGAAGAAAAGCCTCATACAGTAGCGGGGCGAGTTGCATCTGTGTTCAACAAGGTCTATTCAACAATTGGCGAGCGACAGATTGCAGTTCTCAATGAAGTGATTGAGTTTGGGGTACAGCGTTATGGCAGAGCTTACAGCTTACAAAATATGTTGGATGACCTAAACGAGGAAGAAACCGCGGGTCCTGCGCTTGCAAGCAAGTTAGCTCCTCTGGTTAAATCCAACTTGTTTTCATCTGAGAGTGATAAAAGCTGGAAAGAGGTGTTCGAGAACGAAGCACACAACTCAACAATTATGCAACTCGCCTCACTTAATCACGATATTTCAATGCTCTGTACTGAGTTTTTGCTTTGGGATCTATATTCTTACGCATGTAGTTACGGGAGTAAGGACAAACCGATCCCTATTGTATTAGATGAAGTACAGAACCTCGATCATCGTCTTGAGAGCCCACTAGGAAAAATGTTAACGGAAGGGCGAAAGTTTGGAGTATCTCTGATTCTAGCTACTCAAACGCTAAGTATGCTGCGCAAAGATGAGCAAGACCGTTTGTTCCAGGCGTCTCACAAGTTGTTTTTTGCACCAGCGAAAACAGAGACAAAGACGTACGCGAAGATTCTTGAACTGAGTATGCCAGGTACAAAGCAGGCTGAGTGGGAAAAGCAATTAGGGGAGTTATCCAAAGGACAGTGTTTATCGGTTGGTTACCATTTGGATAAAGGTCAGCTTAAGATGGGTGTGAAGAAAGTGAAGGTTTCTTCTATGTCTTCACGCTTGAATACCTCTGATGTATGACTTGAGGTAACCCTATGGATCTTTCTGAAAAAATCCAATTAATTTCGCGCTGGCGGCGAGGAGACCAACGGGCTCCTCATAAGCCTTTGATGCTTTTGCATGCGCTATCAGAGTATAAGCAAGGCCACCAGCGTCTCTTTCGGTTTGAGGATGAGGTAGACCAGCAAGTCAAAGACTTGCTGGTGCAATATGGCCCTTCGCGAAAAGCCTACCATCCAGAGTATCCATTTTGGCGTTTAGCCAATGAGAAAGATCCATTTTGGGAATTAGAAAATGGTGAAGAGTGCATTCCTCGTAAGAGTAATACAGACCCCAAAAAGTCAGAACTCATTAAATACAATGTAATGGCTGGGTTTGACGCGAGTTCATACCAGAGCTTAATTTCTAATCCAGAGTTGATTGAAAAAATTGCTTCCAAGTTAATCCAAGACAATTTCCCCGATACATTACAAGAGGAGTTGTTTGTTCGTTTTGGTTTTGAGGTTGATACGTCAACTAAGCAACGTGATCCCAATTTCCGTAAGAATGTCTTACGGGCATACAACTATCGATGTGCAGTGTGTGGTTTTGACTTAGCTTTAGATACTGTTCCGGTAGGTATTGAAGCAGCGCATATTAAATGGAAGCAGTATTCTGGCCCTTGTGAGGTGTCGAATGGTATTGCTCTGTGCAGTATTCATCACAAAGCTCTAGATAAAGGTGTGATTACTTTCGATAGTGAACTTAAAGTTCAGGTCTCTCCTGCTGCAACTGGTGGAACTATGGTGGATCGGTTGATCTGGGACTATGAAAGCAAGAAGATTGATTTGCCTAGAGATGCTTTTTTATATCCAGCAGAGTTGTCTCTTGAATGGCATTTGAGAGAGGTATTCAAGGTATAGGATAAGACTTTTGTTCAAGTAATTATTGTGATTATTGTGATTATTGTGATTAAAAATTAACGTATAACTTTGATTACTTGGTTGATTTTTTTTAAATTTTTTGGTGGTATTGTAATGTACTGTTATTTTAATTATTTAGTCGGCTTGGCTAGTAAATACAAGGGAGTGACATGAATCCGTATTTGGTATACAGCTCCTTACTGATGGTATTGTCGATTATTATTTTCTTTGTGTGGAAGAAAGTTATTTCAGATAAGATAAAGTCTGACTTGAAGTCTTGGTTTGAAAGTTTGAAACCGTCAGCCCAGTGTCATATTAAAACTAGTGTTCAGTTGGCTATTACTTTATTTTTCTCACTACTGCCAGCGATCCTAGCTGCTATGTCAAAAGGTTCGCAAAGCGTTAATTGGTTAGAGATTTTAATCTCAGATCTGAAAGATGGCTCAGTTTTTGTGTATACACCCGCTTTTTTGGCTCAATTTTTTATCCTTACTTTTACTCATGAATTCAAGAACAGCGATGGGATTAATTTTATATACAAAATTGTATTGCTCTCCAGTTTCTATGCCTGTTTTATGGGATCTATGACATATGCAGGGTTCATTGATCGTGGTGTATTTAATTTTGGCGATGAAAAATTAGCCTTACCATCAACAGTTGATTGGTCTGTAATCTTTACGACTTTACTTTCTTGGTACTACTGTACATACAAGGTGACCTACGTGCCTAAATCAACGAAGAAAACGTATAAAGAACAGGAAGAAAGAGCTAACCAGAAATTTGATGAGGTAATGAACAATGCCAAAAATTAAAATAGATGCTATTAAAATTGAGCAACCCATCGGAGAGTTCTTTTTTGGTAAAATGACTGCTAGAGAATTGATGACGATATCATATTCTGATGTTAGACGTTTGGAAAATGAAGAACGCGGTGTGGAGAAGTATTTAGGGATTCAAAGACCTTTAAAGAAAGATAGGGTTAAAGATATAAGCTCTTATATTTCAACCATTGATGCAACATTTCCTAACTCAATTATACTGGCCATAAATGAAGAGCATATTACTTGGGAGGATGGGGAGCTTATTGTTTCTTATAATAAAAATCACTTGGGAAACATTGCCAAAATATTAGATGGCCAACATAGATTAGCGGGATTTGGTGAAGATAACTACACCTATTTAGATTTTGAAGGTAATGAAAAGGAATTTGAATTGCTTGTTACTATATTTGTTAAAGCCGACATGTCAGTACAAGCTAAAATATTTTCCATGGTTAATCAGAATCAAACTAAAGTAAATAAGAGCTTAGTGTACGACTTAGAGTCTTTAGCTGAAACGAGAAGTCCTTGGAAGACTGGTCACAGTATAGCTGTGTATTTGAACAGCAATAAAAAATCACCATTTTTCAGAAGAATAAAGCGGCTAGGTGTAAAATCCCAATCAAATGAACCTGAGCCTTTGACACAAGCTGCATTTGTCGAAAATCTAGTTAAATTAATAAGCCCTAATGCCCAAGAAGACCGAAATATCATAATGGGAAAGGATAAAGGTTTCTTAGGCTTTAAATCTAAGTCATTACCCTATATGGATACGGAAAGCTTACATAAATTTATTTTTCGGAAATCTTTTTCTGATGATAAGGATGAAGTTATACTAAAAGTTGTTTTCGAGTACTTCAATGCAATAGAGAGGATTTGGCCTATTAGCTGGGATAAAACTAATAAAGAATCAGTGCTTAATAAAACTGTTGGGCTAATAGCAATGTTCCGATTACTTGGCTATATACTTCAACTTGGCTTAAAGAATGACGATATTACATTGGATCTAAAAATGCCAGAAGGCTATCTAGAAAATAGACTAAGATCTTTAGATGTGAGTGAGGAGTATTTTGATAATTTTGATGCTATATCAAAGTCAAGTAGTAAAATATTTAAAGAACTGTCAGATAAATTAGTATGATTGATAATAAAGGTGGCTTAGATAGCCACCTTTATTTTTACTTTTCATTGAGCTTTTGAGCTGAAATCGAGAAGTGACTTATGATTTCTAACTGAAGCAATCCCATCTTCAACGTGTGCAGCCCAAGCTTGTTGGTACTCTTTTGTATCCAGCTCTGGGTAGTACATTTTCAAAATTAACTCAGTCACCTCACCTGTTTCACCAAGCCATGTGTACTTATCGAGTACTAGTGAGCCATCTAACTTAACTTCTTGGCCTTGGTATCGAAAATCACTTTCAATAGAACGGAAGAAAGCAATACGTGCCGAAACGTTTGGAGTGATTCCAGTATAGCCCTTCAACTTTTTAAGCTGCTCTTCAGTTGAGCGGGTTAAGTTCATACGGTTAGGTAGCATTACACTGCCTCCTTAATCGACTCTTTCCAGAAGTAACCTTTCTTCAACATTGAAGATTTAGTTGTACCATCGAAACAGATCTCGTAAGTACGTGCAAGATCGTCTTGGATTAGGCTTGTGTAATTTCTATCGATCTCTGTATCTGTCGATAAAATCACAACTTGGTGACTTGCTGTAGGGAAGTAGTTCTCTACCAGCTTATCACGGTGGTGTGAATCCAATCGGCCTAATGGTGTATCAATGATTATTGGCAGCTTACGACCAGATGTGCGACCAAGAGCCTCTAGAATTGAGATAGCGTAGATCTGCTTTTCGCCCGCAGACATCGCTTTACGGTTGATCTTAATACCGTGTTCATCAACTAACTCAACATCAAATGATGCAGGGTTGATTGAAGCAGTTAGCTGAAGATCTTCTTTACGAGCTAACTTTTTGTATGATTGAACGAATTCATTTTCTAATTGATTTACACGTGCTTTGGTTAACTGTTCACCAAACTTCTCTAGCAATAAAATTGAGTTTTGGGCGTTGCTAACACTTTGATCTTTATTGGACTGATCTTTGTGCTTATCGTGTAGTTTTTGAATTTGACGAGCTATTTCCAGTGCTAATCGAAGTTCTCGTTTCGCCTTTTCTAGTAACTTATGATATTCGATTATCAGTGTTTCTTTCTTCTTATCTAAAGCACGAACATCTGCAAATAGCTCCTGCACTTGCTCCTGCTCAGGGGCGCGCGCGATATTGCTGGAAGCATTGTCGATCTCTTCTTCAACTTTTTGAAGGCGTATTCGTGCTTTATCAAAGCGAGCAAAAGAGTCCTGAGAAAGGTTTGATAACTGGTAGTCGATGGTGTTTGACTGGCGGTCAGAAATATCTAGAAGTAGCTCTGTAGAGTCAAATTCACCTACGTGAGCTTTAAAGCTGTCTGCGATTGCATTCTGGGCCATCTCAGTATCAAAGCTTGGATATTTGGAGCATAGGGTTTCTAAGAATGAATCTAGCTCATTACCAAAGTTCTGTTTCTTCTTAACCTGCTGCTCTTGCTTGATTTGAGTTTGTAGTCTTTGCATTGCTTTCGGAGCAAGTGAAAACGGAAGGTTGGTTTCCATCTCCATACGGATCTGTTTTTCAAGCTCCACTTTTTCTTTCAACAAGCTTTCAACTTTTTGTTGCTCATCTTCTCTGGTTTTTGCCCATGCGCCACCATTTTGAGAAAGCTTATTCTCCAGACTAAGGATGTCGCGTGACACTAGTTCGATTTGAGCATCAACAATGTCTGCTTCACCACGTAGCTTTTCAGCTTTACGCTCGTGAACAATGCGTTGTTCATCTAGTGAATTCATCTCTTCTTTTAGAGATTGACTTAAAGCGCCTGCTCCCTGTTTTTTTAAGAAGATGTTCAGATCGCTTTTAAGCTTAGCTATAACATCTAATCCCAATAAACGGCGAACCGCAGTTTTAAGTACGCTACCAGACTCATCTTCTGCTAATTCGGCAATCTTTTCACCGTCAAAGAAGAATAAGTCAGCGATGCCTGTTGGAATCAGTTCATTAAGAAAACCTTGGCACTGTTCGTAATTGAGCTCTGGAATTTGGATACCATCTTTCTCAAGGCAAAGGTTGTCTTTCTTGCCACGTTTCCAACCGCGAATCACTTTATAAGTGTTTTCTTCGCCGTTTTGGCTGTATTTAAACTCAAGCTCGATCGATGCATTGTCCTGAACCCCACCGTGGCCGACACCTTTGTGAATCAGTTCCGATAATGCGTCAACATAGTCACCGTTTGAAAGTAATTGGCTAAATGATTGACGCCCGAAAAGCGCTAAGCGAACAGCTGTCAGTATTGACGTTTTACCAGCGCCATTTAAGCCGCCAAACAAAATAATAGGTCGTTCGGTCCCTTCGATAGGGCCACTTTTACTTAGACGAGCTGGGGCTGGGCGCAAGTCAATTTCATGTACACCGCGAAACACGCGAAAGTTGTTTAAAGTTAGTTTTGTAATCAACATTTCAGTATTTAAAACTCTTTTTGAAGCTGTTTATCTAGGTCAGCAAGCTGCTCGTTGTAGCGCTCAATTTCTTGTTGGTGAATATCAAACTCGGCTTTGCTTTGCAGTGAAGCATGCTTTTGTTTGATTTCTTCCAAGCTTCCCCAGTCTCGTTTCAATAGCGATGCGATCTTGTTCGAGATGCCACTACGACGGCTCAAACCTTCCATAGAGACCTCTAACTCAATGAGCTTCATGACCATTTCAGGTTCGACATCGAAATTATTGCAAAGCTCATGGATCAGCTGTGCGTCATCTTTACCAAAACTTGCGTTATCGTCATACACCCAATCAAGGTCGTAACCATAAACGTCTTTAAAAATAGTTGGTAGAGAATCATCCCAATCCGGCTCATTTGGATCATGGATCCACTCTTGGCGAATAGCATGCAGCTCTGGCACTGTGATTAACTCAATCTCTCGGCCTTCAGCTTTAAATTTATTATCTAGCTCTAGCAATTCACGGAGCCATTGACGGCGGTATTTAAGCCAGTAAGGACCCGGGACGTGTTTACGCTCGCTAGCAATATCTTCGCCTTCTTTCGCGTATTGGTAGCTTACGCGACCGGTACGACGTTTATGGTTTCTGAACTCTGCTTTGTTAGCTGGGTCTGTCGTCATTGCTAACTTATTACGGAACTCAAGAAGAGGTGCCATCCACTCTTCGCCATTTTGGATAAGGCTTTCCATCGCACGGTCTTTGGTTACTACGGTACATGTCCAACAACCAAAACGAGAGTTACCACAAGAGGGAGTCGTTTCGTCAATCACCATTGGGCATTCACCTTGGCCTGAAGAGTCTTTATATAGATTCCAAAGTACTAGGTTTTTACCGCCCCAAGGGTTTTCCCATTCTAGGTCATAGTCATCTTTCCAGATGTTTCTAATACCTAGTGGCGTTTCTTTTGTCTCTAGGTGACATAAACGCAAGATCTTCCAAACATCATCAACAGCCCATGTATCAATAGGGGTGTAAATGAATGCATTGGCTAGCGTTGTATGGCGAGCTAGACGAGAGCCATCAATTTTGTGTTTAGCGATAACCTGAGCACGCGAGGCACTTTCTTGGCTACGTGAGCCCAATACAACAATCACCTCATCAAATTGAGATACTTTGCTTTTGATGAAGTCACTAACCGGATCGATCTTCATTCGCTCTGTACACCAGCGAAATGAACGTGTCGGTGCTGGGTAGCCTTTACCAAGAAGACTTGACCAGAACGTTTGGTCTGACTCTGGTACAACTTTGTGACAGCTGATTGGCAAGTCGTCGCGCTTGGCTCCTTTTTGTATCGCAGCTAAGGAGTCTTTAATGTGGTTAACAACAACAGGTGTCTCGACCAGTGTGTCTGATGAAACGACAAATACGGGTTTGTGGCGTTGCTCTTTTTCTAGGCCAAGTAGTGCCATATAGATTAAAGACATGATAGCGGAGGAGTCTTTACCACCACTGTAGCCAATCACCCATGGGCGGTTGTCTGCGCAATAGACGCGTTGAACGTCAGCAACATAGTAGCTGAGTTTGTTATTTGCGAACTCTTCAGCGTTGATGAATTCTTGGTATTCTTCGGCGAGATCTTCTGCCAATTTTAGCTCGTGTATCATGATAACTGCTTCTCTAGAGCTTTTTCTTCTGGGGTTAGTGGTAACCCAAGTTCAATTTTAAGTGCGTTTGCCGTGAGCTGAATGTTGATGTTCGATTTACTCAACTTGCCGTGGTTCATGCTACGCTTTATCCATTCAGGGTTGGTTTTCAACCAATTAACTTTCCCTAGTAACTGGAGCTTTTCTTTCCATTTTTTTGGCTCTTGGCACAACAGGTGTTTACCCAAGACGCCAATCGCATGCAGCCCGACACCATGTGCGTGGATGTATTCTTGGCGAAGCTGTGCAGGAGATACTTGTTTGTTGATCACCATTTGCCAATCTTTAATATGGCGAGTGACCTCTTCCCAAAACTCAGCAGCTAACTGCTTCTCTTCTTCAGTGAAACCATCTTTAGGCCCTTTACTTAAAAGTGCTCGTGTTGATTGTTTAATACTGCTTAAAGTAAATAGCTTGTTCGACTTTGGACTGATGTTGGACTTTTCCATTTCAGTCATTCCGATGAAGGGTTTCACTTTAGCTGCTAATTCACGCGCTAATTCAGAGCTTTCGTCTCGGTGATCGTAGAGAGTGCCAAGTGATGGACTGGGTTTTACTGCGTATTTATTTAAGTCAGCAAACATTTGTTGGCTTCTACCTAAACCTTCATCGATAAAGAACAATACTGGAATGTTATCTTGCCCAAGGTCTGGATTTTCTCTTAGTGCTTCTTCTATCGCTTTACGACGGTGTTGACCATCGTTAATTAGAATCTGCGCATCCATCGGGATTTGAAGCGTACCTAAATTAGGCGCACCTTCATGATCGTGGAAAGATATATCAACGCCAACCGATGCTGTTAATGCTGAGAATACGTACTCTTTAGGGTTGTCGAGTAGGTATTTGACCATTTCAGGTATACGAGTCTTGTTTAGTGTTCTTTGAGCTCTAAGCTCTGGTGGAACATCATCTTCGTTATAACTGAAAATCTTAGGGATGATTCGAAGAGGGCATGTCGCAATGTAAAATGGACGTCCTGCTTGAATACCTCTGACAGCTGGAAATGAATAGCAATAGCCTGAATCTTGATTTTGCATAGTGAACTCTAAGTTATGTTATTTGTCTATGACATAAACCATAGTTGGTATGTCATATTTTGACAAACTAAGCTTTTAGTTTGTTATGCTTTAGTCTTATCTATGCGAATTATCACATAGGTATGCCAAAATAGGCTGAATATTTTACAGGTATGTAGGCCAGATATCTATGGTAACCATAGGTTTTTATAGTACTAAAAAAGCGTTATTTTGAACTTAGCGTAAACCCTTTGATTTCTTTATGTTCCTTCCCTAAAAGCACCTCAAATTCTGCTCTTATCATCTGTGTTTCTTCGGTTGGTTCAAACTCCATGAGCTTTGCTAACCGCTTATCAAAGCTCTGTTGTTTCTTGTAGTTCTCGTGTTCGGTTTGCATGTAGAGGTGTTTATTCAGCAGTGGTGGCCTGCGATCTTCATTGACGTAATCGAAGAAGTCGATATCTTGCTCAGCCATCTTGATTTTTATGCGTTCTACTAAGAAAGGCACGGATTTTTCAAAATCGTCATAGGCGGTGAGGGTGAGTTTCCCGGATGTGATATGAATTTTAATTAGGTCTATTTCTTCATCCAGTTCGCCATACATTTGCAACCCTGCACCAACGTATACTCGCAGCAGTAGTGGTAAGTTGTCGATAAAGTCTCGATGTAGGATCAGTGAATGTCCTTCGTTGAGTAGGCTTGCTGGTAACTGGTTATGTGCTTCCTGGCACTGCTGCTGGATTAAGTCGGTGTCTGCAATCGCGAACAGTAATTCTGCAGCCAGGTTGATCGCGGTTTTGTAATCATCAAACAAGGCTTTGATGTCACGCTTAAGGGGTTCTGGTTGCTGCGTATAGGGTTTTCTTTTCTCAAACAGTCCCATAGTAAAATAGAGGAGAAGATCTTCTTTTCGGCTCTTTTCTGCTTGTTCAAACTCTTTGGTATCAAACATCTCTTGCAGTAAGTTAAAGGTTTTTCTGTGTGAGCCAACCAGCTCTCTTACTTTGTCTGATTGTTCAAATTCATCATTGGCAGGAATACGCCCTAGCTCTAAGCAGTTGTTCCAAAAGTCATTAAACAAGTCTTGATGCTGGGTAATAAGCAGTTTGGCTTTGTCTTTGGCTTCAATTGGCTCTGGCGAAGTCAGTTGCTGCCATTTATGGTGACGTTTGTATTTAGTCTGCAGGTACTGTTGCTCTTCCAATTTGTCTTTGAAGATATAGAAAATACCAGGCGCGACGGTAATGGCGTCTTCTTGTAGGCTTCTCTCTATGTACGCTTTGATCTCTGATTGCGCATAGTATTTTTGGAAGGTGTTACGAGAGGTGATGACCCCATCCTTATAAGGTTTGAACTGAGCAATGTAGTTTTCGTTGGCCAGCATGACAGAAACCACCAGAAGCTTGTCTGCCAGCTCCCATGCGCCTAGTAGGGCATCGAGTCTTTCATCTTGATCTTCTATTACGTTAAGAACAAACCCTATGTTTACGATATCAGAATTGGATTTGTCGTTGTCGGGTTGAAAGTTCGGATCCCAACCCAGAGCGTCAAGGCCATGTGCTTCGAGCTCTCTTAAATCGTCTCCGCGGCCGCAGCCATAATCGAAAATTGAGTGTTCGCCTTTTAAGTAACCATGTTTAACGAGAGTCTTCATTGGTGCGGAGAGTTCATGACGCACGATGGCGGTTCTGTGCCTATCAATCCCAGCCTCTTCTTGCGTTGTCACAGAGGAGCATCGGAATAGTCGACCATCGACAAGCTCGTAGCCATGGCGTGCTATTAGGTTTTCCCAAGAACGCTTAAAACCAATCAAACGGCTGTTTTCGTACAGGCCTGCATTCTCGCCTTCTTGTGTGAGTGAAACGAAGTGTTCGTAATATTCACTTGTTGGCAAAACCATGGTTTCTTTTCTATGTAAGATCGGCGGGTTTTCAGATTCGCGGTAGCCTGTAATTTTGTGGCTTAGCTTAGAGAGGTCGACATTGAGGCTTTGTTCTAATGCGGGATAGGAATCAGTATAAAAATCAGGGTAATGAAGAAGAGATAAACGGAACTCTTTTTTAAACAGCTTAACAAGGTTCCAGTCTTCTTCATTTAAGTTAACGGCTTTTGCTACGGCAGGAATGAACTGTGTTAATACTTTAGGCAATGCGCTGAATGTGTCTTTATGAAGATAAATGGCATCGGGAAGTTGCTTTCCAACTTTTATTTGAGAGGTAAGTTCAGCAAATAGCTCTTCGTTCATTCCTAATCCTTAGGTGTTTTTGAAGATTATAAATCATCGAACAATGCTTGTGTGGCGCTGCCTTTTGCACTTTTTGTGTTTACGCGAAGTCCGTCACTTCGGCGTTGTCGGATAAGTGCATATTTTGAATTATCAGCCCCAATGCTAATATGCAGAGGTTTATCTTTGCCATAAAAATAGAGGCGGTCGAACTCTAAATGCGTGCAGATAAATCGAGCGACCTCATCCATACGTTGCTTATACCCTTCAACATAAATATCACACGCAGCCCCATTGCGCTTACAGATACGGCTATCCCGGGAGTTGAGTTCCATAGAGGCATGTTGGTCAATATCGGGCGCCATATCTCCAGGGCTATTTTTCAATATCCACCTTAAAAGAGGATGACTTGTATAACCATAAGTCACGGTTACCTCTCCTAGTGAGCGTTCGATAGGCTTTAAAATTTGAACCGCTAAACATTGAAGCTCAGTGGCAGAAAGTTTATTAACCTTGTTGTCTCCTAAGTAATTAGGATGTCTAGACTTATGCCAATCAATAAGCTTGTGGTGCATATTCTGTCCTTAGGGCTCTAGGTTGCTACTATATTTAACGAACGACAGCAGTAAAATCAATGCAATTCGGAGGCTATGTATGTTGTTTATTCTCGCTTTACTCTGCATCTTCTTGTTGGGGTATCTTGCTCAAACTACGGGCCTTTGTATGGTTAGAGGTGTGAAAGAGGCGACAAACGGGTCACCGATGTTCATCGTCGCGATTGCGTTTAGTGGTTCACTGGCTTGGGTCTCTATGGCTCTTGGCTCTGTCGTAGAAGGGCGGCTTTTATCTACCGCTTTTTGGCCGAGCCTGTTTTCCCTGTTTGGTGGTTTTCTGTTTGGTATTGGAGCGGCAATTAATAGTGGTTGCGGGGTATCGACGGTGAGTCGTTTAGCTCGTGGCGAAGTGGTTATGTTGGCGACCATATTAGGGTGGTTCGTTGCTTGGTTGTTGTTTGCCCCAGTGTTGCCTACGGAGTTAAAAGGATCTCGATTGATTTTATCTGATTTTTCCCGATATGCATTCCTTGGGATCATTTCGTTCATTATTGTGGTGAGTTGCTACTTCATGAATGCGGTAAATCGCAAGTTATGGTTCTCAATGTTGGGGATTGGGTTGATGGCAGGCTTTGTATTCTTGTATGAACCGCACTGGACGCCAAGTGGTTTATTGAAATCTATGGGTACTTCACTCTGGCATGGAAGAGCTGAAGATTGGCCGCGCAGCGAGCGCTTTATATTAATGGCCATGTTGCTAGTGGGAATGGTCAGTGCCGCGTTGTTTACTGGATCTTTTTCTTTGAGGTTGAGCTCTATACGTCGATTGGGTAAACACTTGGTTGCTGGTGTGCTTATGGGGTTTGGCGCTGTGATGGCTGGTGGAGGGAACGATACTCAGCTGTTAGTGGCGATGCCAGTACTTTCTCTGGCGGGCGTTTTTTCTGTGTTGAGTATCATTGTGGGTATTTATCTTGGGACTCTTGTCTTGCAGAGTCGGGATACAAAATGAAACTACTCCCAGTTTATCGATCTTTGATAGTTAACGTCGTATACAGTTATTATTGAAGTAGTAAGAAGACATTAAGCTGTAACCAAAATTTATTTATGCTTAATAATCGGCGCAGTGCGCCGATTGGATATGTAATTTCAGTAAGTGTCTGTTTGACCAAGTTTCAACTCTATGTGATTTAGTGTAAACGTGGCCTGCGAAGGGTAGTGATTTTCAGTCTAAAGTGAACGAATATAGGATATTTTAGAAGCGTTTCTTGACGGACTTACGAATAACAAACTATAGTCAATTTAGTAAGTCAATCATTAGCAAGTTTAGTCTGCGTTATGATTAAGTTATTGATATCAGGTTATTTAACGAATGAATATCGGAGTTTCTAGGGTTCAAATCCCTATCCCTCCACCACCATTAGAAAGCCCGCTGAGAAATCAGCGGGCTTTTTTACGTTTTGAATTTGGTAAAAGAAAGCTCAATTACATTAGATAAATAGCTATTTTATCTAGCTGTAAGCTTCGTAGAGTTGAGGCTATAAAAAAGCAGAGCGCTCAGGCTCTGCTTTGATGTTTTAGTTGTATGTCTTTGCGACTAGTAAGGCCTATTTGGCGACGTTACCAGCCACGTTCAGCGCATCCCATGTGCGGGTGAATGGTGGTGCGTAACAGAAATCCATATAGCCTAGTTGTTGAGTTGTCATCTTCGCGGTGATTGCAACGGCTAGCGCGTTAATACGGCCAACCGCTCCTTTCTTACCTACTATCTCACCACCTAAAAGAACCTTGGTCTCTGGGTGATAAACCAACTTCACCTTAATGTCTTCTTGGCCAGGGTAGTAATCGGTTTGGTTCTTATCTGAAATCGTTGATACTTTCACATCCAATCTATGTTCTGTTGCCAGAGGTTCATTCACGCCAGTACATGCCAGTTCGTAGTCGAGCACTTTCAAACAAGATGAACCTAAGAAGCCTGACATGTAAGTATCTTTGCCTGCTAACTTGTCCGCCATCATACGCGCTTGTTTGTTGGCAGTGGTTGCTAGAGGAACATAAACGGGTTTGCCTAGCGCCATATGATGGACAACGGCACAGTCACCGACTGCATGGATATAAGCGTCTTCAGTAGCGCCATATTCATTTACCAATAACGCGCCATTTGCTGCTTTTGCTAGTTCGAATGCTTCAGTATTTGGTTTGAAACCGAGTGACAGGATAACGATATCAGCTTCGACATTGCCGTTATCGGTTTCAACGATGTAACCACCTTGATCAGCATCACGAATAGCTGACACGCTGCAACCTGTTTTAAGATCTGCACCTGATTCCCGAATAGCACCTTCGACGATTTCAATGATTTCTGGACTGAACTGACGGCTCATGATGTGCTGTTCACGTTCGATGATCGTCACGTGCTTATCTAAGCCATGTGCCGCATCAAAGACTTCCAGCCCGATAAAGCCTGCGCCAATGACGCACACGCGTTGTTTACGATCATCTTTAAGCGCTTCTTTTACTGCTAAACCATCTTCCATGCTTGTTAGTGTGTATACGTGTTCCGGATTGAATTCACCGAATGAGGGAACGATCGGACGTGCGCCTGTCGCAATGACCAACATATCGTAATTTATGGTGCTCTCTACGTTTTGGTGACGCACTGTAATATGTTTTTCAGTACGGTCGAACGACACCATTTCTGTCTCTACGCGTACATCTAAACCAGATTTGATTGCTTGTTCTGGCGTACGAGAGATCATTCGCTCGGTATCATCAAACATGCCGCCTGCAAAGTAAGGTAAGCCACAGGCTCCAAAAGAGATGTAACTGCGCTTATCTAATACGATGACTTCGTCTGATGGCTGATTACGTTTGTACTTTGCTGCGAAACTCATACCTGCGGCGCTACCGCCTATAACAACAACTTTCATATTTATTACCTAAATAACCTGAACTCAGGAAAAACAGAAGAGCACTCACGCGGAGTGCCCTTAATTAAGTTTGAGAATTATACTGCTGCTTCTTTTGCTATTGTCGCTGTAACGTCAGCGTCGTATTGTTCTGTGTTTAGCGAGCCGTTTTTCTTAGCTGTTAGAACACCAGACAACATAGAGCCTGAGATGTTTAGCGCTGTACGAGCCATATCAATCAGTGCTTCGATAGACACCAGAATCGCTACTACTGTGATGTCTAGGCCCATGATGGTCAGTACTGCTACTGCTGCGAACGTTGCACCGCCACCAACACCAGCGATACCGAATGAAGCAATCGCGATAACAGCAATCAGTTGTAGGATGAAGCCTAGGTCAACTGGCATGCCCATCACTTGTGCCGCCATGATAGCTAGCATTGCAGGGTAGATACCCGCACAACCGTTCTGACCGATACTGGTACCAAATGTCGCTGACATGTTTGCTGTTTCTTCGTCTACCCCTAGGCGTTGAGTTTGTGTTTCAACGTTTAGCGGGATAGCAGCCATGCTTGAGCGAGAACCGAAACCGAACACTAGTACCGGCCAGATTTTCTTCATGAACTTAGCCGGAGACAAGCCGAACATCGATACCATCACGAAGTGGATACCGAACATCACGCCGATTGCCACGTAGCTCGCTAGCAAGAAGCGACCCATTTCAGCGAGTGCGAATAGATCATTCGTCATCATGAACGTGGTCATCAGAGCAAATACACCGTAAGGCGTTAGCTTCAGGATTTCACGAACCATTGAAAGCACCACTTCTTTTGCAGAGTTGATGAAATCAACGAAGTTTTGCACTTTCTCAGGTTTACGGTTTTTCACTTGTAGGATGCAGTAACCAAGGAACATACCGAACAATACTGTAGATAGTGTCGAGGTACGTTCTGAGCCTGTTAGCATGTCAAAGATGTTGGTTGGGATGATAGACAGCGCCATTCCAGACAGACCGCTATTCGCCATTGCATCTTGTGTTGCTACCAATGAATCGCCGCGTGCTTCAATTGCACTGTTGGTGCCGATTGTGCTGACTAGCGCGTTTGCATCGATGCCAAATAGGTAAATACTCGCGATACCAACGGCTGCTGAGATTGCACAAGTGAAAAGTAGAATACCGATGATTTTTGGTGCGATACGAGATAGCGCGCCGCCGCCTTCAACGTTCATGATCGAAGAGATCATCGCCACGAATACTAGCGGGATAACGATTATTTGTAGAAGTTTGATGTAACCTTTACCGAACACTGAAATCAGCTCAGCGAAGCCAGCTGTTGCAGCGTTGCCAACACCGAAAACCAGTTGAATTGCACCACCAAATAACAAGCCGGCAGCAAGCGCACTGAGTACGCGGAAGTTAAAACTTTTCTTTTGCTTTTTGAAGTTCGACAACAGTGCGTAGAACCCAAAGAATAGTATGCTTAATCCAATAAATGAAACGCTCATGAGAATCATCCTATGATACCCATTAATACCTAAGTCGGTTATTTTTTGTATGCGATGGCTTCAACTTCAACCAGTGCGTCTTTTGGTAGTCTTGCTGCTTCTACACAAGAACGAGCAGGTGCGTTCTCTGTGCCAAATACTTCGGTGTACACTTCGTTAAACGCAACGAAGTTCTCCATGTCTGAAAGGAAGCAGGTTGTCTTCAATACAGTGTCTAGCCCAGCTCCGCTTGCTTCTAAAACAGCCTTCAAATTTTCAAGAGACTGGCGAGCTTGCTCTTTAATACCGCCCTCAACAAACTGCACGGTTTCTGGAACAAGAGGTAGTTGACCTGAGGTATAAACCATTTCGCCGTAAGACGTACCTTGTGAGTACGGCCCGATAGCTGCTGGTGCTTGTTCAGTGGCAATGATCTGTTTCACGATGTAACTCCTAAATTATTGGTTTTATTCTGATTTAAATTCACGGATAAACTTGTAAACCGCCTGACGGCTGATCCCAAGCTGTTCTGATACTTGTGTCGTCGTCTCTTTTAGCTCAAATACGCCGTTATCAAACAAACAACGAATGATGGCTTTGTTGCGACTTTTGCAGGAAATCGTTTCGTCTTGTTCCACTTCTTTTATTGCAGCAGTCAGTGCTTGTTGAATCACATCGTTTGCACTTTTGCTGAAAGTCTCACTGACTCGTGTTTGAGACACGTTGCACGTTGGCATTAACGTTTTAACGATTTCAGGGAATGGGAAGGATAAGTTCATGTTGATACACAGCATGCCAATCGGCTTTTGCTGTGGACCAGCTAGCACACAGGTGGTTGATTTTAGCAGGGAACCATCTGCTGCATTAGTGAAGTAGCTCTTTGGAGAAACTTCGCCAGTTTTCTCGAAGGTGCTCCACATACGTAAACCGAGATCTGTGATTGGAGAGCCAATTTCACGACCTGTGTGATGACCATTGACGATTTTCACGACCGAGTTTTCTAAGCTTTCAAATGAATGAATGACTACTTCACAGTAGGGGCCAATCAAATCAGCGAGTGTGTCTGCTAAGCGAAAGTAGTTGCTTAAACATTCTCTATCTTCATCGGTGAATCTAACTTGTTTTACATTCATAGTTTCGGTTTACATTTTTGAACTCGATGACTGAAATCTACTCCTTTGGTGGTATTTGAACAAGATGCAGTAAACTTCTGTAAACCGATAAAAACCGTCTAAAACACCAACAAATAAAGGAAATTTAACCTAAATTAGGAGTGAAATTTGAACAGGATCACCAAACCATCTTCAATATGGTTTAATTTCTTAAACTTCATCAAAGTTTAAATATTTAAAACCAAAGATTGCATTTTTGAACACTTTAATGATCTAGGACAAGTTCTAAAGGGGGCATAAAAATCGGTTCGATGGATGTTTCTTATATGCGGAAATCTAGCCAGTAATTCTGAGACTGAAATGATGACCGGTCGGCATTCTTTTTCGGTGGGAATGAAGGCTTAATCGATGAGACTGCATTAAAAAAGGATAGTCAGCGGAAGGATAGTAAATCAGAACTTGGATAACGAAAAAGCAGCCTAAGTGGCTGCTTTTTTTGTATTTAACAAATATCAGCTAAAAGCTTGCTCACGGGTTAGCTGGCAAGTTTAGCGTCAACTTGGCCTAAAGCACGTTGGTACATGAACCATGCGCAGGTTCCAGCAAACACATTACCGACCATGGCACCCCAGAATAGGCCTTCAATTCCAGCTAGGTGAGAGCCAATCCATAAACAAGGCAAGAAGAAAGCGAACAGACGCAGTGCTGAAATCGTTAATGCGGTGTAAGACTTACCTAGGGCGTTCGAAACCGACACCATCAGCATGCAGATTCCCAGAGGACCAAGGCTGATTGGGACAATCAAGAGGTGATAATTTAGGATTGTGGTCACTTCACTGTCGCTCGTCATCAATCCTGCTAATCCACTTGAGAATACCCACGTAACGAGCGCAATTACGACTTGAAAGCCAAGTACAAAGGTTGCGGCAATCTTGATTAAACTGCGAATATCAGTCAGGTTCTTTTCTCCCAACATGCGACCAACCATTGGTGGCATCGACATGGTTAAGGCAAGCACCGCTACAATCGAGAAAAATTCAAAACGAGAACCCAGCGCCCAAGCCGCAACGGCAGCCGTACCGTAGCCTGCCAGCAGTTTAGTCGCCAACATAGAGGATACAGGTGGCAGCAATTGGCTCACCATCGCAGGACCCATTATGTTGCCAATCGAGCGAACACTCTTGCCGATATCAAGATCGTGCCAGTCGAACGTCATCCAATGTTTCTTGGTTACTTTGGGCGCCACGATAAAGATGCCCGCACCGAACGCTAAAATTGTCGCAATCGCTGCACCGTTGATGCCCATGTCGAGCGTAAAGATGAAGATTGGGTCCAATATTAAGTTAATGATGCTGGTCGCGATCATCATCGAGCCGGGCAGCATAGTATTACCGTTGGCACGACACACACTGTAGTAAAAGTAGAGTAACGCACCTGTCCAAGAGCTGATTAGCCAATAGATCCAGTAAGAGTCAATGATCGGCAATACGCTTGCTGGCGCATCGAGTAGTTCTAAAATTGGGCCACGAAGCAGATAAATGATGACTGAAAAAAGTGCGACACTCACACTTCCCATTGCGATCACAAGCCCACCTAGCTGCTTAGCGTAGCGCATTTCGTTAGCACCAATGGCACGTGCAATGACTGCTGTGGTCGCGATGCCCAACCCGACTTGAATTCCGATGATGATCATCTGAATAGGTAGCGTGAAACCTTGAACAGCAAGCGGCAGAACGCCGAGCTGGCCAATGAAGGCACTGTCTACAAGTTGGAAGCTCATTAGAGAAAGCACCCCAAACAGCATTGGCCACGTCATGGTATAGAGTTGTCGGCCAAGCGAAGGCGAGGGAGTTACGGTAGTAGAATTCATATTACTCTTTTTGGTCTTAAAGATAGACTCACAGCGGTAGCGCAGAGCTGTGAAGAATTGTGTAAAGGATAACGTAAGGTCAGCACGATACCAATCATTGTTGCCGGATCTCGTTATATTCCTTAACCCTGAGGTTGATAGGATTGGCGCATTTTGTTCTGTGACTTTATGGAACAACCTCTCAAACCTTATTTATTTTATAGGGTTACCCTTTCTGGCTAATGTAATTATCAAATCCATAAACTAATATCGTTAAAGGAAAAAGGAGTGCGAACCCGACAGTACAAAATGAACTGCATATTGGAGAGGGAACTAAGATATGCCGACCACAGAAGAAATTCAGATTAGCCAAGAGCAAGTTAGGAAGAATAAGGCTAAGATGCTCGCCAAGATAAATCAGCAAGGCATTATGTCTCAGGGCTTTCGATTGGTTAACGTCAAAGACTACCAACAGAAGCTAAAAGCATTGAAGCACAAGGTGGAAACTTCGATTACCTGAATGAAGCGAATAAAAAGCAAGACCAGGTGATTCTCGACATCATGACGCAGAAAGAGAAGATCCATAACTATCTGGATGAAACATCAAGCCAGAAGCTAGTAAATGGGAACCTCGATTTTGGCTCTCGAAATCAAGTTGCCAACGCAACGCTCAAGAAGAAACAACTCTTCATGATGTTTATGGAAACCGTTGAAGCGCAAGAGGCCCTCAGAGAGTTCTCAGTGAAAGTGGCTTCAGTATGTAATGGCACGCTCAAGCAACCTCCCGGCGCTTATTTAGGTGTAAAAGACTTCCACGGTGCGCTAGATAAGATCACTAATCGTAAACGTCATTACGACATCGGTGATCTTAAAGATGCGGCACGCATGACGATCGTGTTTGAGAATATGGACGATATGATCGTAGCAAAGGCGATGATCATTCTTACCAAAGAATTTGTTGAACTGAAGCACCACCAATCAGCAATGAAAGATCGCTACGGTACGAGCCAAGGTGACAACGCTAAGTTCAACTGCGGTGCAACCGATGCTGGCTACAAAGATATTAAGTTCTTTTTAAAGATGGCGAATGGACATATTGGTGAGCTACAGCTTAATACTCGGAACATGATGGTAGCGAAGAAAAATGGTCATATTATTTACGATATTCTTCGTGATGGCGGTAATCTAGATAAGGCATTTACTATTACTAATAGCGAAGTGCTCGCTAAGATAAACCGTAATATGAGTGAAAAATGGTTTAACTTCATGAAGACGCGAGTACCGAAAGCGAGAGATGATTTGATAGCCGTGCAGGAGCTTGTCGATCGCTTGAGGGCGAACCTTGGAAGAGGTCAAAACTCACTCCAAGTGAGCATGGAAGAGATAACCATATTGTCTCGTGTCAGCCTGTATATCTATGAAGAAGGTGACAATGCCAGAGCCTTATTGGAATAGTTAAAAAAGCCAGTCGTAATGACTTAACACCTATCATTTAAGATGTTTAGAACGCACAATGTAGCGAGTTTTGCTAAAACGAACGGTCCTATCTTTGGGCCGTTTTTGTTTTTCGGGCAAGATATAACGTTTCACTCGTTCTCTCATAGCACGCAACTTTTGGGGAATCGAACCTGGTGAGGCGATAGCACACCACATTAGTTCATCTTGAATATCGCGAAGAGCCATCGTGAAGCTTATCCTAAGTGGCGAGACTTCTGCCTCTTTTGCTATCCGGCTAATCTCCAGACGAACCAAGTTATACGCGATAAGGATACCCCATATTTCTTGCTCTACGCCCTCTACAGATTGACTTCGGAGCAGGATTTCATCTTCAAGCATGTCATGCTTAATCTCGCCATAGCTATTCTCGATCTCCCACCTTTCGAAGTACACATCTAATAATGATTTTAAACTGTATTTTCTATCTGTTAGAGATGTCAGCAACCCTTGTATATGATTTGGTTGTCGTTCACCATCATCGGGATATAGAGCCAGCCTAGCTTGCCACGTTTCCGGAAGACTCGGGTCCTGTTTTCTAGCCTGGGGGGAGACTTTCATTTCTACAATAAGATCATGTCCATCATCATCGAGTTGCTCGATGATTTCATATTTCACATTCGACTTTATTGGGGTCATCCAGTGGCTTGTCCCATGCTCTTGTTGCCAGTTAAGCATAAGTTCTGCGCTCAAATAGCAACGGTCAAAAATGGTCAATGAATTCGGAACTGATGATGAAATTAAATCTTTTGCATAACTGATTTCACCTTTAGAGCTTTCCCCAAAAGCCACATCATGAATAAGGCGGCTGCGTAGTGATGTGAGTGCGCACATTCGAACTATTGGGTACTCAGTATGCCTATCTTTACGGTAGTAAACATATTGATAATGCTCGACTAAGCTTGGATTATCATGAGTTCTAAACTGTGTGCCATCAATTGAAAATAGACTCAAACCATTCCATGTATCAGCGGCATCCTCCAACTGTGTCCAGTGTTTTGCAGTGATTGAGAATAATGACTGTAAAGGTTTAGCGGTGAGGCGCTTTCTCGCCTGGGGAATTGCACTAGGTGCAATAGACTCACCCAATGAATTAGACAATTTGAGGTCGAGTTTATCGAGTACATCGGTGATCGGTCTATCTCGATATAGACCAATACCAACGACTAGCCATACAACGAGTTCAGCGGGTAGCTTTCTACGGCGCATACTCGCTTTATTCGTTTCAGATAAAGCTTGGTTTATCCAATCTAGCGGCAGGTCTTTTTGGAACAAAGAAAGAGATTCTGGATTAGCAAAATCGTCAACATCAATTAACCAGTGTGACAACATAAAAAATACCCTTAAACAAAAGTGCTTAAGGGTATTGTCAACCATCTATGGGATCGTTCAACTGATCGAAAAAATGCTTAAATGATCAGTGTTAAGTCGTAATGACTGGCTTTATTCATATTTCGATTAGTGAAGATTACTTGCTAGCAACGTTGCCTAGCTTCAACCACGTATCGATAACCGTATCTGGGTTTAGGGATACAGAGCTGATGCCTTGTTCCATTAACCACTCTGCTAGGTCATCATGGTCAGATGGACCTTGACCACAAATACCTACGTACTTGCCGGCTTTGGTCGCAGCATCGATAGCCATTTTCAGCATTGCTTTCACAGCTGGGTTACGCTCATCGAATAGGTGTGCAACATCACCCGAGTCACGGTCTAGACCAAGCGTTAGCTGAGTCATATCGTTTGAACCGATAGAGAATCCATCGAAGTACTTCAAGAACTCTTCAGCCAAAATCGCATTTGATGGCAGCTCACACATCATGATGACTTTCAGACCTTGGTCGCCACGGCGAAGGTCGAATTTAGCCAGAATGTCGATAACCGAAGCTGCTTCACTTGGTGTGCGAACGAATGGAATCATGATTTCAACGTTCTTAAGACCCATTTCGTTGCGAACACGTTTGATCGCTTGAGTTTCTAGCTCGAAACAGTCTTCGAATACAGGCGAGATGTAACGAGATGCACCACGGAAGCCCAGCATTGGGTTCTCTTCATGTGGTTCGAACTCTTTACCGCCAACTAGGTTGCTGTATTCGTTCGACTTGAAGTCAGACATACGTACGATCACACGCTTAGGCCAGAATGCAGAAGCGATGGTCGCGATGCCCTCTGTTAGTTTGCTTACGTAGAAATCGATAGGATCTTTGTAACCACGAATACGCTGTGTGATTTCAGCTTTAAGCTCGTCAGACTGAGCGTCAAAGTTAAGCAGCGCTTTCGGGTGAATACCAATCATTTTATTGATGATGAACTCGAGACGAGCAAGGCCCACACCTTCGTTTGGAATCTGCGCGAAATCGAAAGCACGATCTGGGTTACCCACATTCATCATCACTTTAGTTGGTAGCAATGGTAGCTCATCAACTTCAGAACGTTTGATTTCGAACTCTAATTCACCTTGGTAGACATAACCGGTTTCACCTTCAGAACACGACACTGTTACAGTCGCGCCATCTTCAAGGTTGCTTGTTGCGCTGCCACAGCCAACGATTGCAGGGATGCCTAACTCACGAGCGATGATTGCTGCGTGACAAGTACGACCGCCACGGTTGGTAACAATCGCAGAGGCCTTCTTCATAACAGGTTCCCAATCTGGGTCTGTCATATCTGTTACTAACACGTCGCCTTCTTGAACCAGTGACATTTGGTCTAGAGAGTCAACTAAACGCACTGGACCAGAGCCGATGCGTTGACCGATAGCACGGCCTTCAACGAGTACATCTGCCTTGTTATTTAGCTCGTAACGCTCGATAACGTTTTGGTCGCTTTGAGAACATACCGTCTCTGGACGAGCTTGAACAATGTAAAGCTTGCCATCGATGCCATCTTTCGCCCATTCAATGTCCATCGGACGTTGGTAGTGCTTCTCGATGATCATCGCTTGTTTTGCTAGTTCTTTGATCTCTTCATCGTTCAGTGAGAACTGATTACGCTCTTGCTCATCCGTATCAATGATGTCGACTTGCTTACCGATCTCTTGGTTGGTTGAGTAGATCATCTTGATCAACTTAGAACCAAAGGTTTTCTTCACGATAGGCTGGTGGCCTGCTTCTAACATTGGCTTGTGCACGTAGAACTCATCTGGGTTCACAGCACCTTGAACAACCATTTCACCTAGGCCCCAAGAAGAGGTGATGAATACGACTTGGTCGAAGCCTGACTCTGTATCAAGGGTGAACATTACGCCTGAAGAGGCTTTGTCTGAACGAACCATACGTTGGATACCTGCAGACAATGAAATACCGCGGTGGTCAAAGCCCTGGTGTACACGGTAAGAGATAGCACGGTCGTTAAACAGTGACGCATAAACGTGCTTAGTCGCCTCTAGTACCGCATCGATACCTTTCACGTTAAGGAAGGTCTCTTGTTGGCCTGCGAAAGAAGCATCTGGAAGGTCTTCCGCCGTTGCAGATGAACGTACAGCTACAGACAATTCTTCGTTGTCTTCGATTAGCTCACGGTAGTTATCACGGATGTCTTGCTCTAGTGATTCTGGGAAAGGGGCATCTAGAACCCATTGTCGAATCGTTGCACCTGTCTTACGCAGAGCTTCAACGTCTTCAACATCAAGTTCGTCAAGTAATTGGTGAATGCGCTCATCAAGACCTTTGTAGTCAAGAAAGTCGTTAAACGCGTGAGAGGTGGTTGCAAAACCATTTGGTACAGAAACACCAGCATTGGATAGGTTAGAAACCATCTCGCCCAGTGAGGCGTTCTTACCGCCGACTTTGTCGACATCTTCCATGGATAGGCCATTGAACCATAGGGTATTATTTTGCATTTATTTCTCCAGAAACATAGCAAGCATTGTAGGGATTTAAAGGCAAACGATTACGTGTCAGTTTAAAAAAATGTAAATTATTTTTAAAAGCTGTGGGGGACGTAATAGTCAGCAGGGTTTTGTTATATATATTATGGTTACCATCCTACTCAAAATAATTTTAAACATTAAATAAAAAATGCAAATTGATATTCAAAGTCGTGATGTATTCTATGTTTCTGATGGAACGGCCATAACATGTGAGACTTTAGGGCATGTTGTTCTAGGTCAATTTCCCTTCAAAGCCAATGAGAAAACCTTTCCGTTTGTTGAAAGTGAGGACAAACTTTCTGATTTATTGAAAGAGATCGACACTTCGTATCGTGAGAGTGGTCAGCAACCTTTAGTGTTCTTTTCGATTGTGATTCCTGAAATCAAAGCGAAGTTGCTTGAAGCGCCTGCTCATTGCTATGACGTGTTGGAAAGCATTGTCCAGAAGGTACAAGATGACATCCATATGGCGCCGACACCTAAGCTTCAACGCTCACGCAGTGTAAACAAGGACTCGGTGAAGTATTTCGACCGTATTGCCGCAATTGAATACACGCTTGCGCACGATGATGGCATTACGCTTAAAGGACTAGAAGAAGCCGACATCATCTTACTGGGTGTGTCTCGAAGTGGTAAAACCCCAACCAGCTTGTACATGGCGATGCAGTTTGGCCTACGCGTAGCGAACTATCCATTCATTCATGATGACTTGGCGCGATTAAAGCTGCTGCCAGAGTTTGAGATATACCGACATAAGCTGTTTGGTTTAACCATTGATGCAGAAAGATTGACTGAAATCCGTGAGAATCGTTTAGCGGGCAGTGAATACGCGAGTGACTCACAGTGTTTGTATGAGCTGCAAACTGTGGAGGCGATGTTCCGTAGAGAAGCTGTGCCTTACATCAACACGTCTTCATTATCGGTTGAAGAGATTTCTACCCGTATCCTAGAGCGAACCGGCTTGAGAAGGCGCCTGTTGTAATAACAAGAGCTTGATGTCATCGAAATAGTGAAAGATAAAAAAATCGAAGCTAGCAGGGGAGATACCTGATGGCTTCGATTTTTTGTTTGTGCTTGTTGTAATCGTTCTAGCGAAGAAGAGACAGTTTTAGCGTTTCACTCTGCTTTTCTAACCAACGTTCTAGAGCTGGTGGCCATGTGATGCTTGGCTCAACGCAGAAGCCACGCAGCATAGAGAAGTACACTGCTTGGTCGATAAGAGGCAGCGAAGACTCACCATTCTCTAAGTTCAGTAGCAGCTCTGCATCTTTCAGAAGCGGGTTAATCTGTTCAACAAACTGCGGTGTTTGTTCAATCAGCTTGTCGAAGTTGAGTTCTTCGGTTTCTTTGGCTGCGCGCCATGCTTCTTTGCTTGCTGGTGATTGGTACTCAGTAAGGTCCAGCTTCCACCAACGTGGTAGACCAATGCGCTGGCTTAGCGGGAATGCGCGAGTTTGGAACAAGGTCACTTGCTCTGATGGCTCACGCTGCTCGTCGCTTGATTTTAGGTCCATGAAGTACGCAATGATATCTAGGCTCTCAGCCATGATAGAACCATCGTCTTTTTGTAATACAGGTACCATCTTTTTACCGATTAAATCGATAAGGGTTTGGGCATCATCATAATCCACAGAAACAAGTTCGATGTTTAAGCCTAGAGATTGAGCAATGTAGGCGACTCGTGCACAGAAAGGGCAGTGGTCGTAAATATAAAGCTTCATAGCTTCCCTCAGTTCATGGTCATTGTAAGTATAAGATGATGCTAATGTACCAGAAACTTCTGTAAACACTAAACATCAATAGAGAGTGCGTATTAACAGGCAATAAGTGCTTGGTGTCGTTACGCTTTGATTCATTCTATTGTCTGCCGGATTTGGCTTTGCTGCAATGACTAAACCTGTGGAGAGCTTGGCGGGGAGTAGCAGATATAAAAAAGGCCCTGGCTGTTCACTCTAATGCAGAAGAGTAAAGCAGCCAAGGCCTCAATTTTGTTACCTTTAGCAGAGTGACTACTAAAAGAGCAGAGCGGTTAGACTATGCTTTTTTAAGGTCTTGCATTGGGTAAGTAAGCGGCATTGCGCCTTCTACTGTTGTAACGTGAACGTAGTAACCACCAGCACTTAGACCAGTTACTACCATTTCACCAAGTTCAACACCTTTTGTTGCTACAACGCGATCATCAACTGAAAACACTTTACACACCTTCAATAAATTAAATAAATACGATAGATATCGAACGCGGATTTAATCAGATAGCCCTCTGATCAACTAATCCGGTTATTTGTCGTAAGGATTAAATTTAGTTATGCATAAACTGATATGTGATTAAAATCAGTGCGTTAGCTTAATGAGCTGTATTATTTATCTGCAGGATAAACGACACCAACCTGTTGACGCATCTTAGTAATTAGTTTGGCAACGGTTAATGCGCGCTGTTTAGCATCGGTTTGTGTGGTGTGATCGCCAGCAATGCAATCAGCAAAGGCTTGCGCTTCGTAACTCATTGAGTTTTCGCTTTGCACTTGAGTGAGATTTTCAATGCTTCCATCACGATAGCGGATCTTAACGTCGGTGCATTCAGCGATGTGATCAATGATGATCGCACCTTGCTCACCCTGGATCTCGCTTGGCGCATATGAGTCGCTGACCTTAGAGTGTGCAAGGGTCACGTCAAATTCAGGGTATTGGAAGATGGCACAGCCATGCGCATCAACGCCTGATTCCAGCAGTTTTGCAGATGCCTGGGCGTTATCAGGTTCACCAAACAGCGCTACCGTTGCTGCAACGCAATAGAAGCCAATATCGACTAGTGAACCATTGGAGAAAGCTGGATTAAAAGTGTTTGGGTTTTCACCATTCAGGTATTTTTGGTAACGCGATGAATACTGGCAGTAGTTGATGTGCGCTTTATGTACCTTGCCGATTTTTTCTAGCCCAAGTTGGACTTGCTTAAAGTTAGGCAGGAATTGTGATTTATACGCCTCAAACAGTACCACACCGTTTTTCTCAGCGACTTCAAACATGCGTGTGGCTTCCACAATATTCGATGCAACAGGCTTCTCACAGATGACGTGCTTACCATGCTCCATCATCAGAATCGACTGCTCACAGTGCAGCGAATTCGGTGAGGCAATGTACACCGCTTCAACCGTATTGTCGTTGGCTAATGCGTCAAGTGAGTCATATGTGGTTTCAACACCGAATTCTTGTGCGAACTGCGCGGCGCTGTCTAGGTTTCGCGAATAAACGGCAGTCAACTGCATCGATTGTGATTCATGTGCAGCTTGAACGAATTTTTGTGTAATCCAATTGGTTCCAATTACAGCGAACTTAATCATAGAGGTGTCCAGTCGTTAGTGTATTGATTCTGCAGAGATAGTAGCACTCAAAGGCTGGTAATGTGCCTGAGATTTGCGGAACAATTTCCCCAAACTTAGTGCCTAATATTGATCTCCTGCCTTCACAGAGTGTCTGAGTCGACCAGTGGAACGGTGCACATTTAAGCCATTTTTGCTAAGGTGTTATTGAATTCAAACAAGGTGATGATATGCAAATTCGGAATGCTAAGGTAACTGACATCAACGCTATTTTAGCGCTCTCTGATCAGATAAATCATCAACATCATCTTGGTGCGCCTATGGTGTTTGCGCCGCCGTCACAAAGCAAAGCAGACAGCGAGGAGTACTGGCTGGGCTTAATGATTGACCCGACTGGGGCCTTCTTTGTCGCTGTTGAACAGGATGCAGTGATTGGTTTTCTCGCGGGTAAGGTCACGCAAAACAAAGGCGTGAGCTTTATTCAGTCTCATAAGGTGGCGAGAGTGAACACTATTGTGGTGAGTGACCAAATTCAGAGTAAAGGCGTTGGTCGAGCGCTAATGAAGTCATTCAATCAATGGGCGCAAGCTCAAGGAGCGATCGAATTAAGATTAGAGGTGATGGAGTTTAATCAACAAGCTCAGAGCTTTTATGAGTCGCTAGGAATGGAGACTCAGTCCCGAATCATGTCGATGCGTTTTGAGGAGATATAAGGGTGCGTCCGTTTTTACCACTATCACTATGCCTATTCTTGATGAGTCCGATTGTACTCGCCGAAAAGGTCGTCGTGGAGAAGATAGTGTCTGACGCTACCGCTATTGAAACCATTGTCTTTGAGTCAGCACCAGCTCATTCACAACGCATCTCAACTTCCTCTCCTAACTCTACTGGCACTTCAAAATCAAAGCATGTGATTGATGTGGATGAGGCGCTGGGTGAAGGTCAATCCACTCAAATTGCTCAGCTGGCACAAGGTTCATCGCAACGCTTACCTAAAGCTTCTGCTCAAGCTTCATTATTAGAACCCTACATGGCGCCCGATTCTTTTTCTGAAATTGATCCTCTGTTGCAAGTAGTGACCTTAGTGAAAGTCGATAAATCGAAACGCAGAATGTACCTGCTCAAAGGGGATGAAGTGGTACAAGAGTTTCGTATCGCTTTGGGTAAGGAACCGAAAGGTCATAAACGCTTTGAAGGGGATAACCGAACGCCAGAAGGGGAATACACGCTCGACTATATCATGGAGCGCTCTGAGTTTTACCGTTCGGTACACATCAACTATCCGCGCTCTTCTGATAGACAGTGGGCTGAAGAGAATGATGTTGACCCAGGTGGTAACATCAAAATTCATGGTATTAAAAACGGTGAACGTCGTGCGCCAGGTTTTATCCAAAGTTTCGATTGGACAGATGGCTGTATCGCATTAACCAACCAAGATATGGATGAGTTTATTCAACTAGTCAAAATGGGCACCCCTATCCACATCGAATGGTAGGCTCTGGTACCCATTTTCCTTTCAGAAATTAGACAGCTCGTTAAAGCAGAACTCGACCTGCACTAAAGAATGCAATCACGATAAGCAGCCCGATAGAGACAGGCTTAAATTTCTCGCCACCAAATCTTTCGAACAGTTTCGAACCCACATAGCCACCAAACATACTGCTTGGTAACAGTGCCAGTGTAAGCCAAACCACATCACGGTCGACGAGCCCCGCAATGGATGCAGAAACAAAGGCACTCGAATCTGCCAATACAAAGAACGCAATCAAACCTGCTCTGGCGACGTGCGGGGCCACAGGACTCGCCAATGCGTGGGTGCCAATTGGTGGACCAGACATAGAAGCCGCACCATTCATTATTCCAGCAAGGCTTCCTAGGATATAGGGAGCAAATCTCGGTTCACTTTTATATTGAAAGCCTCGGTAGATCATAAGTGCAGACGCAAAGATAAAGGCGCTGATGATCAAGATAATGGTGTCTTGGCTAACTGATTTGAGTAAAACCAGGCCAACAGGTGTGAACACAAGGCAAGGAATAAATACTTTTGCTACCCAGTGCCAATTGACATGTTTTTTGACCTTAGGCAGTAATTGAACGTTGCCAAGTAGGTCGATAAGCATGAACACAGGAACAAGCTCAATAACCGGCACGAATAACGCACTTAGAGGCAATGCGACTAGGGTGAAACCGAAGCCTGAGAAGCCACGAACGATAGCGGCAAAAATGAAGGTTGCACCCAAAATTGGGAAAGTTGGACTAAAAATGAGATCCATAAATTAAGTAACCAATAAAGCTGCCTAAATAGTGCGAGCTAATGAAACCAAGTGAGCAGCGGAATGTACTCCTACTCACTTGTGTTTGCTACTTAATTTTAAGGTTTATCGAGGTAAATTTTCCCGTCTTAAACGTTTACTACTTTGGTATTTGTTTGGTCAATTTTTTGCGCTAAATCTATTTGGAAAATCAGTAAATATCGCATCGACGGTGGATAGGAATTTGAACTTAGACGGATCATTGACGGTGTAGCACCATGTTTGAATCTTTGCTTCGGCAAGCGTATTAAGATCATCCTGATTGACGTTTTCGTAATTCATGTGGCAACTGAACGCTTTCACCTGATCTATAAGCAGAAGATCGTCTTGAGAGAGCTGCTCTGTGATCACGCCAACGCGGTATCTTGGTAAGTGGTGAGCCATTTCTGCAACAACTTCATGGCTGAAACTTGAAAGCAGCACTCTGTCCGTGTCTATGTTTGAGCGGATCAGCTCGCTGTGTAGAAGATCAACCACATGAGGGGCTTGGTGTCGGCTATCGACTTTTATCTCTAGGTTAACGCTTAGGTTATGTTCTTCAACAAGTTCAAGTAACTCGCTAAGTGTGAGTATTCTTTCTCCTTCGAACTGTTCTGACTTCCAGCAACCAAAATCAAGCTGACGCAGCTCTGCCAAAGTGTGTTCATCAACACGGCCTTTGCCATCACTACAGCGCTCGAGAGTGTGGTCGTGGCAAACGACAAGCTCATCATCCTGAGTTTGCTGAATATCGACTTCAATCCATTTCAAGCCAAGTTTAGCGGCTTGTTCAATACTTGCTTTGGTGTTTTCTGGGTGAGTACCCGCTACACCACGGTGACCTACGATGATAGATGACATAATTAATCCTTCTTGAATGCGCATCGTAAATATTTATTAAATATCAGTTTTCCCGAATACGCCAGAGTAATTGCTGGGCAAGAGTCTCTACACAGGATTTGGTTCATAAAAGTGATATTTTCCTCTTAGTACTTTCCTAGCAGTACTAAGAGGAAAAGCCTCTCGAGTGGAGAGGCTTTGGATGAGATGAGGCTTTGACCCGAACCTCGCTTTAGTGAGCGATATCGAGTTGGTTGTCTTTCACGCCGTTGATACGGAACCAACCTGCGATACTGAATCGTTCTGTGTTGGTTGGCAGAACTTCGTGTGGGAACTGCTCTGATAAGAACACAAACAAACGGCCAGACTTTGGCGGAATGGTTGCGATGTAATTATCTTGTAGATCGTAAACCACAAGCTCACCTGCGTCTTCTTCACTCCACTCGTCATTCATGTAGAACACAGTAGTCAGACGGCGGTTTTCGTTGCCTTTAAAGCAGTCTAAGTGCTTTTGGTAGAAGTCGCCTTTTTCGTATTTAGCAAAGTGCGCTTCATACTCGAACAAGCCCAAAAAGAACGCTTGGTTTGCCGCTAAACGAATCTGCTCCATTTTATCTAGGAACTGAGATGCAGGCTCACCCATGTCACGGTGTACCCATTGAATCTTATCACTACGAATACTTGATTCTCGTGTTACTTCATCGTTACGGCCAATCCTAGCCTTTTTCCAGTTCTCTGGAATGCAATCCCTCAATGCCACCACTTCTTCATGCGTTAAGAAGTCATCCCAAACAAAGTAGCCTTGGGTAGAAAGAGCATCGATTAGTTGGTTCATGTATAGCACTCAGACAATAAATTAGAGGCGCATATATAGTCCTAATAACTCAGGTCAACAAATCACGTATTTTGTCGTCACGATAAAAGAGCGGAAGAGCATGGTACTTTGATGTGATTTTGTAGTTAACAAATTTATTACAAATAAATATGAGTTTGCTATGGTATAGGTCTGACCAGTTGAATTATCACAAGGAGTGGGTTTGCAACTGCATACCATTAAAGGCTATATCCAAGACATGTATTTGGTCGAGTATCCGGACAAATTACTGTTGCTTGATGGCGCATGTCGAGCAGACATCCCGCATTTGAAGACTTTCATTGAAACCGAACTTATGCGTGATTTTTCTGATCTCCACACGGTTGTGGTGACACACATGCATCCTGACCATGCAGGGGCAGCGCACAAGCTCAGAAAGCTCACGAGCTGTAACTTGGTGGCAGCAAACCGAGATAAGGATTGGTATCACGGTATCGATGGTATCTTGATGCATTTGACCGATCTAACATTAGCAAGATGGATGGCAAACCGCTTAGGAAAGCCGAAAGCGAACTTGTGGTATTCAAGAAAGTTAAAGCCGGACTACAAACTGTCGGATGGTGAGAGCATTCCGGGTTTTGATGATTGGTTGGTTCTAGAAACCCCGGGCCACACCGACAGAGATCTTTCTGTTTATTGCCCATCTCACAGCATTGCCTATGTGGCAGACCTCATGGTGGAAGTGAAAAAGAAGCTGATTCCGCCTTTCCCTATCTTTCACCCTAACAAGTACCGAGAGTCAGTATCTCGCATCTATGACTTGCAACTTGATACCTTGCTGGTGGCGCATGGAGGACAAGTCGATTTTAGTCAGACAGCTTTTGAACACTTATTGATGAGCGCCCCAAGAAGACCGGTGACACATTGGCGGGTAACCAAAATCAAAGCCAAGAAACTGTTGTTATCGATTTGGCGTTTTGGTTTTCAATCTCATGGTAAATCTAAGAAATAGATCAGCCAAAAGTGGCAACTCGAAATTAAAGAATTGAAAGCAATAAGGCCAGTCATGAGACTGGCCTTATATCGTTGTGACGAGCTTTAGTTATAACCTGTGGAGCGGTTACGATGACTCGGATTAGTGAGTCAGCAGGAATTCACCCGCTGGATCAACAATCACTTTGTCACTCATGCCTTGACGACCAAGCAACATCATGTAAGTCATGTCTTGACGGTTGCTTAGCGTGATATCGATAGGCCATTGTTGGCCACCGATTCTCAGCATGGTCTCAATCACACAACGGTGTTCAACTTCGCCGTTAGATGATTTGATTTTCTTACTTGTTTTCAGTTTCGCCTTGCAGCGCACAGTCTCTTCTAGGTGATAAACGTCTGGGTGAAGATCAAACTCAACGAAGTTCTCACCGTCTGTTTTTACACATAGTAGATTGTCTACGTGTAGAGAAGAGGTTTTAGCCCCTGTATCAACACGTGTATGTAGTCCAGTTATCCCTAACTCTGGTAAGCAAAGTGCTTCGGTATTCCCTATGATCATTTTATTGTTCATTTTCTTTCCAATCATGAGTTAACGGTATTCAATCAGCCCTTGCCACGAGTACGGTTAGCGTTTGGCTTTGCATTTTTTTCGATGAACTCGAAAATCATGTCTGCTACATCTTTACCCGTTGCTTTCTCGATGCCTTCTAGGCCTGGAGAAGAGTTTACTTCCATTACCACTGGACCGTTCTTAGATTGTAGAATATCTACACCACATAGGTTTAGTCCCATGATTTTCGCTGCATTGATTGCTGTTGCGCGCTCTTCTTTGGTTAGTTTAACCAGTTGAGCAGTACCGCCACGGTGCAGGTTAGAGCGGAATTCACCCTCACCAGCTTGACGTTTCATTGCAGCAATTACTTTGTTGCCAACAACAAAACAACGGATGTCTGCGCCATTTGCTTCTTCAATGAACTCTTGAACCAAGATGTTCGCTTTTAGGCCCATGAACGCTTCGATAACGCTTTCTGCTGCTTTGTTTGTTTCAGCTAGAACTACACCGATACCTTGAGTACCTTCAAGTAGCTTGATCACAAGTGGCGCGCCACCTACGTTTTTGATCAAGTCTTGAATTTTGTCTGGGCGGCTAGCGAAGCCTGTTTTTGGTAAGCCAATACCTTTACGAGACAACAGTTGTAGTGAGCGCAGTTTATCGCGAGAACGACTGATAGCTACTGACTCATTGATACAAAAAGTGCCCATCATTTCGAATTGGCGAACAACCGCAGTTCCGTAAAAGGTAATGGAAGCGCCAATACGTGGAATAACAGCATCGTATTGAGGGAGCTCTTCACCCATGTAGCGAATCTTCGGATTGTTACTCGCGATATCTATATCACAGTGCAACGTGTCGATAACATCGACCTGATGACCACGTGCTTCTCCAGCCTGCTTTAGACGAGCGGTAGAGTATAGATTTTCGTTGCGAGAAAGAATTGCGATACGCATGGCGTTTCCTTAGTTAATACCTGATTGGTAACTGCAAATAAATTAGTTGTTAGCTGAGCTTTCAGTTTTTTCTGAGGCTCCTTGCTTGCTTCGGGGCGAACCTTAAGGCTTTTCGTTCAACTAAGAAAACGAATTAAATTTGTCGAGTCGACAATGGAAATTTATCGATTGTGTGAGCTATTGGTACAGCAGGCTTGAGAGGGGAATTGGAATGGAAAAGCGAGTTGAGACCTAACTCATATTGGGGGTAGGAGCATATTAGGCTGTACTCAACTCGCGTTTACTCGGTGCTAAAAAGTGTACTAATAACGCCAGTTACATAGATCTATAAGTGTTCGTAGTGCTTCTCTTTCGAGCTTACTGCAGGTGCTTTTTAGCTTGTTAAGATAGTATTTTCTCATGGTCATTACTCTCTCTAGTTAGGCTTTATTGACAACCTATGGTTTGTTGCTGACCCGTTCATTATGGTTAATTAAGAGGAACTAAAAAACAGAGGATATTTTTATTGGTTGTTCCTGTTTTAGTCATATCGCACTACTTTTTTACGATTGTGTTTTATAATGGGCTTAATTAGGAAGAGCTACGTTTAAAAGGTTCATTATTTGTCTGATCTAAACATGATGCGTTACTACACGCGGCTAGAATCGTTCGAGCCAAACATTTCTCACTCCGTGACCTTGACGGAAGTGGCAGATAAGTTGTTTACAAGCTTGCGCCATGCTCGAACCCTGTTAGGCAAAATGCATCAAGCAGAATGGGTCGTGTGGGAACCAAAAGTTGGCAGGAATCAACGCTCTAACTTAACACTGCGTTTTAGCAACTCAGAATTGGCTCAGCATGTCGCGAGTAAGCTGATAGAGCAGGGCAAGTATGAAAAAGCACTCTCGATATTGGACAATGACCGTACTGTGTTTAGTTCTTTACTGCAAGAAACTTCCGGCGCGACCATGCGTGAAGGTCTCTTGCATGTTCAATTAACCTATAAACGCAAGTTTGAGGATCTGTTTCCACATCATATACATCGCAGTAGTGAGCGATTTTTGATCAGACAAGTGTTTAGCTGCTTGGTGACATGTAACGGCAAGGGCGAACTGAAGCCTGAATTAGCTCACCATTGGGAATATGACACTAAGCAATTGGTTTGGACTTTCTACTTGCGCCCCGGTTTGACGTTCCATGATGGGCAGCCTGTTGATGCCAAACAGTTAGTTGCTTTGTTTACTGCTTTACAAGCTCTGCATTTTTATCAAGCTGAGTTGGCTCATGTCTCTTCCATTTTCAGTGAGCAGCCATTAAGGATCAGTTTTAAGTTAACCCAAGCGGATACTGGCTTTGCAGGTTTGTTGGCTGGCGTTAAATATTCAATTCAACCGGCAGCACAGGTAACTCGTGAACCTTCATCATTAAACTCAGCTTCTCATGCTGTGATTGGTACAGGCCCTTTTAGAGTGGTTGAAACCAACAGCGAGCGCATCAAGCTCTCGGCATTCGAACACTTTTACGGTTGTCGCTCTTTAACCGATGAGGTGACCATTTGGCAGTTTGAAGAATCGATGACTGGTAGCGCTCGATTCGATGATAGCCAGATGCAGGTGTCACCGTATGAAGATTCGGCCTGTTTTCATCAATTAGGAAAGAGCGACACGGAGTTGGTGTCTGCTGAAACAGACGGGCTTCGCAGTCGAATCGAAGACGGTTGTCTGTTTATTCTATTTAACCAAAACTCAGCGGCTAACTCGTTAAGTGATGCACAACGTAAGTATCTATCATCACTTGCAAACCCACAGGCTATTTTGACGCAACTGGAGCAAAACCAAGGCTTATTCAGTGTCTCTTTGGCTCAGAACATATTGCCAAGTTGGCAGAAGCTGTATCGAACGCCCTCTAGAGAGACTGAGTTGCCTAAGAAGTTGAGCATTGCGGTTTATAACTACTATGCCCTCTATCGATGCGCTATTTCGGTGTCAGATATTCTTAAAAGACACGGTGTGGAAGTTGAGGTGAATACCTACAGTTTTCGAGAATTAGCTCAGCTTTCTCAGACGGGCGATTTAAAAGAAGACTTGGTGTTGTGTAATTTGAACCTCGATGACAATGCGCCATCTTCGTTGTTCTCGTGGTTGATGAATGACCCTGTATTGCATTCCGCACTCGGCGAGATGAACAGTGATTGGCTTAAGCAACGATTAGATCAGCACAAAGCAACGGTTGAATTGCCGGATTACTTGGCTGAGTTGGAACCTATTGCATCGACACTGATTTCTGATTATTGGTTAGTCCCGATGTTCCATCACTTACAAAACGTGCGTTTCCAAGGGATTCTGAAAAACGTAGCCATCACCAACTGGGGATGGCCAGATTTCAAGAATGTATGGTCTGCTGACTAACTTGAGTGGAAGTGGTCAGCGTATTTCGCGTTCCATTGAAGCTAACATTTAAATTGAGAAACCAAACTCGTTAGATGCATCGCCTTAGCCCGCAAGTTTTGGCACTCCTGAGCCGTTTTCTCAATCATGCTATCGCTCTCCCTGGCTATTTCAGAAATGCCAGAGATGTGCGGTGAGATCTCGTTGATGACGTTAGATTGCTGGCCCGTTGCTGAAGCGATCTGCATGTTCATTGCATTCATCTGATCGACACTATGAGAAATGCTCGAGAGTTGTAGCTCTGAGTTGGAGGCTTCGACCTGACACTTACTGCCAAGTGTGGTGCTGGTTTCGATGGCTGTCACGGCTTGTTGAGTACGCTGCTGAAGCTTTTCAATAATACCTCGAATCTCTTCGGTCGACGCTTGGCTTCGTGAGGCGAGGGTTCTTACTTCGTCTGCTACCACCGCAAAACCTCTACCTTGTTCGCCTGCGCGAGCGGCTTCTATCGCTGCATTAAGGGCTAGTAGGTTGGTTTGTTCAGAGACACTATTGATGACATCTAACACGGTATCGATAGAGTTCGCATCTTGAGCGAGTTGATTGATAATTTCCGTTGTGTCATCGAGCTGCTTGTTCATATGTTCAATGCTTTCTGAAGTGACAGAAACGGACTTTTGTCCAATGCTGATTGCACTCGCTGCATGTTGTGCACTGTCGGCGGCACCATTAGCGTTTTGTGCGATTTCGTCTGAGCTGGCACCCATCTCATGAATGGCTGTTGCAACTTGTTCGATCTGGCTGGTTTGTTGTTTGATGTCTTGCTCCATCGACTGCGCCATATGATCGACACCTTGGATCGATTCAGAGATTTGGACTCCTGTGTTTGAGACATCTTTGAGTAAGTCACTTAGATATTGCACGAATTGATTGTAGCCTTTCGCGATTTGTCCAATTTCGTCATGTCGAGAATCATCTAAGCGAAAGGTGAGGTCACCACCGCCTTTCCCTATCTGTTGTAATCGCTCGGCCACTTCCACAAACGGCAGTAAGAGCTTGTTAGTCGCCCATGCAGCGATCGGCGTATAGATGGCTGCAATGAGTAGAGCCATAAAGATGACGGTTTGGCTAAAGCCGTTTAATTCACCTAGTACATCTTGCTTGGGAATTTGCGTAATCAGAGTCCAACCTATGCCTGGCATCGCTTTGGAACCCAGAATTTGCGGCTGACCATCGACGATGGCCTCATGAACGACAGTTTGTTTACTGCCGATTAACTGACTAGCTTTAATGCCTACAGAGTCTAGTGAACGTCCAATCAGGTTCTTATCTGGGTGAACCTTGATGCTCCCTTGTCGATCGACAAGAAAAACAATACCGCTTTCTCCGACGCTATAGTTGCTGATCAATTGAGTAATACTTTCCAACGTTAAGCCAATGCCAGTCACGCCAATACGTTCGCCATTGCGAGTGACTGCATAGTTAACAAACAGTGCCGGAATTCCGGTGGCTGCATCAATATCTAAAGAGAGCTCAAATGGCTGATTTGACTCGATGAATCGATAGAACCATTGGTCGCTTTGTTTATTGGTAGAGATCGTTTTTAGCACGCCGTTATGGGTGTAGTAAGTGCTTGCTTCGTTGGAAACGTAATAGGCACTGTTCGCGTTGAACTCGCTTTTAACAGATTGAAGATAGGTTCGAAGCTCTTGTTCCGAAAGTCTGGTTTGTTGCATTAAAGGCGAAAGCGTCATCATCTTTGATGCAAGTATAGGAGTTTCCAACTTGAGGTTTATTTCATTACTCACCTCGCCGAGTGAAGCTGGTAATTCTCGCTCGAAGGTTCTATCAATCAAAATAGCCCGGCTTGATTGAAATGAATACACTCCCATCACGCTAATAATGGCAAGAGCAGCGACGATTGTCGCCAGTATCGCTTTGGTTCGTATAGTCAATTGCAATTTAGATTCCCTTCTAAAAAGATTCAATTCCATTTGTAAATGCAATGTTAATTGAAACCTGACTTTCTGGTCAATAAATGAAGTCTAGAAATGAGTGCTGTGCGATATTTGTACAGATTTAAGATGTCCACATTGGTCTGTGCTCGATATACGGAGTGCTTCTCTTCTAAATTTGACGAACAAAAAATTACACTCGCTGGTTTACTTTTGTTTTTTGGTATGTAAACTAATCAGTGTAGTTTTTGAGTTGGGTTTTCCCAACAGTTGAAGAGATACCAATGAAAAAATATCTATTACCGATTTTAGGAGTACTTGCCGTGGTCGCTATCGTAAGCACAGGTTCACAATCAAATGACAATCTAGATAAGCTTCCGAAGAAGTTTGCTAACAGTGAGTTAGAGTACAAGTCGGGCATGTCTGATATTTTTTCAATCTTGAAGGCGTATGTAACTGTAGAAAGAGATGAGCCAGTGCCACGAACCGCATTGCCTCTCGTTCCCATGACAGCAGAACAGCTGATTGAAGAGCAAGAAGACGTTGCGTACCGCTTAGGTCACTCAAGCGTGATGATGAAGCTCGATGGTAAGTTAGTGATGACTGACCCTGTGTTCAGTGATCGCGCATCACCAGTCCAATGGATGGGACCAAAGCGTTTCCACCCAACACCAATTTCACTACAAGAATTACCTGATATTGATGTGGTAGTGATCAGCCATGATCATTACGACCATTTAGATAAAGGTGCAGTTAAAGTATTAGCCGATAAAGTGGGAACATTCTTGGTGCCACTCAGAGTTGGTGCACTACTTGAAAAGTGGGGCGTGGATAAAGCAAAGATCATTGAGTTGAACTGGTGGGAATCAGCAATAGCTGCCGACATCGAGTTTACTTTGACTCCAACCCAACATTTCTCTGGTCGTGGCTTGCTCGACCGTGACCAAACCCTATGGGGTAGCTGGGTGATTAACGCTTCAGATAAGAAAGTATTCTTTAGTGGTGACTCTGGTTATTTCAATGGCTTTAAAGAGATTGGTGAACGTTTCGGGCCGTTTGATTTGACCATGGTAGAAACGGGTGCGTACAACTCACTTTGGGCCGATATTCATATGTTTCCAGAGCAAAGCGTTCAAGCGCACATCGACCTTCAAGGGAAAGTGATGATGCCAATCCACAACAGTACGTTTGATCTTTCCATGCACGACTGGCAAGACCCAATGGAACAAGCTTTGGCGATAAGTAAAGAGCGAGACGTACAGATGGTAAGCCCTGTGATGGGGGAACGTTTAGTAATTTCAGAACCAGTACCTGTGCAAGCCTGGTGGAAATTGGCATTAAACTAGAACGACTATTTTAATCGATGTCTTCATAGCGCGAATCTATAGAACCAGCTGATACACAAAACGCCACCAATCGCACGATTCGGTGGCGTTTTTGCTTTTTGAAATGAGTGGTTTGTTTGAAAGGGCTTCTTCTACTTAGCGCAATCTTCCAGATTCTTAGCCATTTTGCTCGCTATTTGGCTGAACTGTTCTAGCTCATCTTCGTTCATGCCTTTAGTCATTCTCTGTAGCATCTCTCGATCAATATTCGAAACCTTAGTCATGATCTCTTCACCTTTATTAGTCAGCACCAACAACTGGCTACGTTTGTCTTCAGGGTTTGGAGACTTCTTCACAAGTTCTTGATTTATCAACGCATTAACTAATCTCGTGACCTGTGCTTTATCGCGGTTTAGGAAGTGCGCGATATCGATAGCCGTACATGGAGATTTCTTAGTAATGATCTTCATGACACGAATATTCATAGGTGCGATCTCAGAATCCAAGCTCTCAATCTGTTCACTCATTTGACGCTTCAAAGAGTGTACTAAGCGAAAGATAGACTCTAACGATGTGTTATCAGACATAAACGATCCTTAGAAATATAGTTGACAATATCAACTACTTTATTTATAGTTGATATTATCAACTTAATTTTTCGTAAATTCAAGTTAGGAGACAGTAATGACGATGCAAACAATCACAGGCAAACACAATCACTACCGTATCACTATCGAAGAAGTGAACATCAAGGAAGATCGTGAACTGCAAACCATGCAGTTTGAAATTGAAGACAGAGAAAACATGTTCGCGATTGTAGATAAGATTAAGCAGGACAGTGGCTTAGACGAGCAATCCGCAACGAGACTAGGTGTAAGTATTCGCTTACTGGGACCGTTGATGATGCAAGACAGAAAACACCCTCTGTTTGTGGCTTTCATGCCTCACTTCAGAAACTTCATGCAAAATCTTAAGAAGACGCTGAAAGGCGCGTAGCGCTTGTCCGGCAATGACATATTCAAAAAGCCAGCAATCTGATCATCAGGTGAAGTGACCCCGTAAAGTTGGACATTTCTGTTAAGCGGCTTTCAAGGCCTGAGTTCGATATTCTATCGGAGTCAGGCCTTTTAGTTTCACTTTTATACGTTTGGTATTGTAGTACTCGATGTATTCTTTAATTTGCTCTATCAGAGCATCTGCATCTTCAAAGCTTTGGTTGTGATACATCTCTGTTTTGAGTAAAGCAAAAAAGTTTTCAGCAACCGCATTATCCAAGCAGTTACCTTTTCTCGACATGCTTTGCGTTAACCCACTCTCCGCTATCTTTTTCTGATACTGTCGATGGCGATATTGCCAACCTTGATCGCTATGTATAATTGGCTTTGAGTTGGGGTTCAGTTTTGATATAGCCTCCGCCAGCATATCCGTGACAAGCGGCAAGCAGGCATTTTTGGCCACTCTATAAGCAACCACCTCCTGAGTAAACAAGTCGACAACGGGAGACAAGTATACTTTCTGCTCTTTTACTTTGAACTCCGTGACATCAGTTACCCATTTTTCATCGGGTTGAGTCGCACTAAAATCTCTTTCAAGCACGTTAGGAGCTACTGTTCCAGACTCTCCTCGATATGAACGATACTTTTTAATCCTGACCGTCGATTTAAGGTTGAGCTGAGCCATAAGCCTTTGAACCGTTTTGTGATTAAGCATGACCCCCTGATTTTTTAGTTCCAAGTGAATACGGCGGTAGCCATATCGTCCCTTCTGCTCATGATAAATTGACTTTATCAACCGCAGCTCACGTTCGTAGCTATTTGGGCGCTTGCTCGTTTGAGCCTGGTAATAAAAGACACTTTTTGCTAGCTGTAGAGTGTGCAGTAAGTGCTTTAACGGGTACTTGCTTTTAAGAGTTAGAGCTATCATCGCTTTTTCTTTGTTCGACTTTTTTTTCCTGCTCCAACTCTTCCAACTTTTTTAGAACGGCATTCTCGGTTCGCAAGTAGACCAATTCCTCTTTTAGCTCCTCAAGTGTCATTTCATCATCAGGCTTAGTCGTACGTTGAGGGTGCTGTTTCATTGAGGGTCTTCCTTTCTGGCCCATTTTGAGCCCTTTGATACCGAGCTCATTAAATCTTTTGAGCCAGACAGAGAGTATCCCAGGGGATGAGAGGTTTAATACTGCGCTAGTGTGCGTGAGAGACCATTCATTCGTCCACATTAAATTCAATGCTTTTCGCTTTGTCTGAGCAGAAGCAGCATGCTTAGTTGGTAAAAATGAATCAGTACCATGGATGGCAAAGACTTGAGCCCAATACCGTATCTGTCTTAAAGGGATTGAATATTGTTTTGCTAAGTAGCGAGATGACGTGCCATCTAAATATTGCTTAGCAATGATACATTTTAGCTCTCGGCTATATTTGGACATAAAAAGACCCCCAATAATTGGTGTCCAACTATTGGGGGTCAGTTCAAGGTGCTGGCTTTTCTTTTAATATATTGACTTAGCGGTATGTGTTCACTTGCGGGACATGTGACAATAGGCCTTTGAACACTTTATGGTGCAACCATCGCATGAGTGGTGCCATTGCCCAAGCCTATTTCTAATCGTTCTAAATTAAACGGTATATTATGACAAGTGTATTTGAGCATGCGGCTAAAGAGTTATTAAGCCGTCGCACAGCGGGAACTAAAGCGCCAAGATTAATCGAACCATATCGCCCAACCAGTTTAGATGATGCGTTAGCTATTCAAGAATCCATGATTGAAATTCGCACAGATAAAGTGGGGGGCTGGAAATGTCTGTTACCTCTTGCAGAAAACAAATTTATCGTAGCGCCTATTTTCGCTGACAACGTGCAGCAAGGTGAAATTTGTGAATTGTTCGCAGACACAGGTTCAGTGCCAGGTAAAGAGGTAGCCCGAGTAGAGCCAGAAATCGCTTTTGTACTGGCTAAGCCTTTGCCTGCAAACTCAAATGGCTACAGCGAAGCACAAGTCAATGATGCCATTGGATCTTGCCATATGGCACTTGAGTTAATTCAATCTCGCTTTGCTGATGACAGTGGAGCGGAGTTTTACGAGGTTTTAGCCGATTGCTTGGCAAACCAAGGCTTGTTTCTTGGTCCTGAGATAGAGAAAGATAAAGCGTTTTCTGCTGCCAAGGTCGAAGTGGCTATAACTCAAGCTGAAAAAGTACAGGCATTTTCTGGCACCCACCCTAACGTATTAGCTCAAAATCCCGTTTACTGGTTGATCGATACGATGACCAAGCGTGGAGTCAGTTTTGAAGCGGGTGAGGCAATCATTACAGGGTCTTACTGTGGTGTGGTTGAGCTTGACTTCAATGAGCTAACAACCGTTGCTTATGATGGTATCGGAGAGTACCAAGTGACTTTCAAACCAAAGCACTAAGTTATTTACAAGCTCTATTGATTAAGAAAGCAGGTCTCTAAAACTCTACTTCACGTATGAGCAATTTGTTCTAGAAAGGCTATTTACTGGTGAGTAAATAGCCTTTTCTATTATGTGATGTTCAATAGAGTTCTTATTACTTTGCATTATATTGGGCGTTTAGACGTCTAGACGTTGACAAGTCCTAAGTGTGACATTAGTCTGCTCTCCTTCCTGTTCTATAGTGTTGTCGTTCCATGTCCAATTCAAAAAATTCTAATGCGGTTATTGCCCCTTCGGCAGTAGCGCTTATCCCTCTGATCGTGTTCCTAGCGCTGTTTATTGGCGTAGGTACCTACTTGTCGTTGCAAGGCGTCGATTTTGCTTTCTATCAGCTTCCAGCTCCGATTGCGGCTCTACCTGCTGTGATGTTGGCGCTGCTGTTGAGCAAAGATAAATTGAACCGTGCTATCGAACAGTTCTTGAGTGGAGTAGGTCACAAAGACATTATCGCAATGTGTATGATCTACCTATTGGCAGGTGCTTTTGCGGCGGTTGCTAAGGCTTCTGGTGGTGTGGATGCGACGGTAAACCTTGGTTTGTCGGCAATCCCAACGAGCATGATCCTACCGGGTATCTTCCTAATTTCTGCTTTCATCGCAACAGCAATGGGTACTTCGATGGGCACCATTGCTGCGGTAGCCCCTGTAGCACTGGGCATTGCTGATTCAGCAGGCATGAGCATTCCACTGACAGCAGGCGTTGTTTTAAGTGGCGCGATGTTTGGTGACAACCTTTCTATCATCTCTGATACCACGATTGCTGCAACGCGCTCGCAAGGCTGTGAGATGAGAGACAAGTTTAAAGAGAACATCCGTATCGCACTTCCTGCTGCACTTATCGCGATTGTTATCTTCGCTTTTAACAGCACTGCGACTCAAGTGCCTGAAACGGGTCCTATTGAGTGGCTTAAAGTATTACCTTACATCACTATCTTGATTCTTGCAGTATCAGGTATGAACGTGTTTGTTGTGCTAACCATCGGTATCTTACTGGCGGGTGGCGTTAGCTTAGGTTCTCTGGAGAACTATGGTTTAACCGATTACGCGCAAGATATCTATGCTGGCTTTGGCAACATGCAGGAAATTTTCTTACTGTCGATGCTGATCGGTGGTTTGAGTGAGCTGATGCGTCGCCAAGGTGGTCTAGCTTTCTTGACTAACCTAGTAAGTAGCATGATTCGTGCATTCGGCTCTTCACATTCTAAGCAAGCGAACGGCCGCGCAAGTGAGTTGGGTATTGCTGGTTTGGTGTCTATGGTGAACATGTGCACGGCAAATAACACAGTAGCGATCATTGTCTCTGGTAGTGTTGCTCGTCAATTAGCAGAAGAGAACGATGTATCTCCACGTCGCTCGGCGAGCTTATTGGATATCTTCTCTTGTGTGATTCAAGGTGTGTTGCCTTATGGTGCACAGGTATTGCTACTAGGTTCTGTATTTAACCTATCGCCGTTAGAGATCGTTTCTAACTCGTACTACTGTTTTGCATTGGCTATCGTGGCTGTCGTCGCTGTGTTTATTAAACACCCTGCACGTCAAGTGGCTCAAGCTTAGTAAAAATAGATTTTAATGAGAAGGCGCCGTAATAGGCGCCTTTTTTGTATCTACAAGAATTGTTCAGAAGCTGGCTTTTGATTTTGAGCTTTATTTAAGCAGGTTCTTAAGCTCGTTTGCTGTCGCGACATTGCAATAACCAAAGCTCAGTGCAGCCATGAATGCGGCATGGACATGCGCTGCTGGAACCTTAACGCCATTGAACTCCATGTCTAAGGTTGTGCAAGCATCATGCGCTACGTGGCATTCATAGCCTAAATCGGTTGCTGCACGAGTCACGGCATCAATACACATGTGGCTCATTGCGCCAACGATGATCAGTTTTTCAACGCCTTGCTCTTTTAGCACTTTGTTCAGTTCTGTATCTCTAAAGCTGTTGATTTGATGTTTTACGATGACAGGCTCACCTTCTCGCGGAGCCACGCTGCTGTGGATTTGAGCTCCGTCTGATTCTGGCAAGAAGAACGGAGCATCATTCGTCGGAAACTCATGACGTACATGAACCACAGGAAGTTGCTTATGTCTGAAAGCTGATAATAACTGTGCACCTTTTTCGGCTGCTTTTTCTGTTTCAGAGAGTGCCCATTTCGCACCTTCGTATGAAGGGAAGTAGTCGTTTTGAAAGTCGATAAGTAGTAGGGCTGTGTTCTTCATAGTCTATACCTTTGTATTTAGTGTGTTGCGGTGTAGGGATATTATGAATACTCTGTAGTTTTTATCGCACGTCAAAAATGACAGACTATATGGCAATAGTGACAAAATCAGTAATGGTCGAAATCATCGACTATCCAGGCTCTCTGCAAAGTGCCGTGTTTGGAGTGAAAGAGTTTCTTCAATTGGCTAATAGCCTCGAACCTTCCAATGAGCAGGTTCAGTTTCATGTTGAAATTAAGCCTTACGACGATTGGTCTAAATCGGTTGATGGATTAATCGAGAACTCAAAAGCAGACATCATTTTGGTGCCGCCAAACTTAGATGGCAGCTACTATTTAGAGCCGGATGAAGGACTGTTGGATTACCTTGTACAATCTCATCAACGTGGGGCGATACTGTGTTCTGCTTGCGCGGGCGTGTTTATTTTGGCGGAAACGGGGTTGTTGCAGGGACGAACCGTGACAACGCATTGGCAAGCACAACAACAATTCTCGGAGCAATATACTGAGGTCGATGTTGATGTCGACAAAATCTTGATCGATGACGATGACATCATTACCGCTGGTGGTTTGATGTCGTGGATGGATTTGGCTCTGTTTATTCTGACTAAATACACAACGCCGACTAATACACGTAATTTGGGTAAGTATCTGGTGTTGGATACGGGGTTGAGAGAGCAGCGCTACTACCAAAGTTTTGTGCCTAACTACGCTCATGGGAATGACAAGATTGTCTTTGTGCAGCGCTTTATTCAAAAGAATCACCACCTTCCTTTGACGCTTGATCAATTGGCGGAGGAAGCCTTCATGACGCGAAGAACCTTTATCCGACAATTTACCAAAGCGACGACCTTGACTCCGATTAACTATATTCAACACGTGCGTGTTCAAAGCGCGTGCGAGCTACTGGAAAGTTCTCACAAACCCGTAGAACAAATCAGCTACTTAGTTGGGTATGAAGACGTTAACAGCTTCCGAAAAGTCTTTATGAAAATCATTGGTTTAACACCATCAAGGTTTCGATCTAGATTTTTATCAGAGGAATGATTTACCATAGGTTGATATTCAATATGTATCACTGGTTCGCTCACTTGCTTCGCTAATGAAGTGCTTGAAGGGGAAGTGATCTTTTCTCAAACTTAAACGGACTGTTGATGCTTGCCATTCCTTTACCATTTGTCGCTGCGCTGTTGTTAATGATGACAGGTGTGCTGCTTCGATGCCGTTACCCACAAACCAGTCAAAAGCCATTTTGGTTTATCATTCTGTGTGCGTTGATGGTGACGGTAGTGGGCCTGCGATGGACGTTTGATATTGCGTTGTTTCGCTTCTTACAACCCATTTTTGGTGCCTGTGTTCCTGTGGCGGCTTGGTTGTGTTTTTCGGGAGCTCATCGAAGTCAATCCAGTAAACATTTACATTGGCTAGGCCCGATTACTGTTTTAGTTTGCTCACTTTTCTATGTGCAACTCTGGGCGGGAACTCTTGATGTATTGCTGATATTTCTCTATCTCGGATATGGTAGCTTGCTGCTGAAGTCGTCGCTGCGAGTGCCGGAACAAGTGCGGCTGACCGATGTATCGAAAGTGTTGGCAGCTGAACGAGTTGCAGGTGTAATGCTGCTATTTTCGGCTTTGGTTGATAGTGCGCTTTCTTTCGACATCTTGCTGTTGGATGCGCAGCACACCAATCTGATCTTATCGATTAGCTACCTTGTCCTTATTCCAACCATTGTGTCCGCTGTGATGGTGGTCAGTATGAGCACGCCTGCCGAAGAAAAAACCATGCAAGTGCCGGCTTTACCTGCCATGTCACAAGGTTCTCCAGAAGAGGTCGACACATCGACTACACTAGTGAGTAGCTTAGATGACGACCAAACTGAAGAAACTACTCAGATCATGACTAAGTTCGATGCATTAATGAGAGAGCGCCAAGTATTCAAGGATCCTGACCTGTCTCTCAATCGCTTGGCACGAAAGCTAGGCATTCCTGCTCGCAAGATATCGTCTGCGGTTAATCAAACTCACCAACAGAACATTTCGAAGGTGATTAACGCCTATCGGATTGAACACGCTAAGACTCTTCTGAAGCAAACCGATGAAGCGATAACAGAGATCTACCTAAGTTCAGGCTTTCAGACCAAGTCTAACTTCAATAGGGAGTTTTCAAGGATAACTGGGCAAACTCCGAGTGAGTTTCGAAGTTCGCTACAAGTGTTAGATTGAGTGTGTTTGCTTTTTGTTTATCAATTTAGAAAGCGAACGATGTCATTGAAGAACAATTGGTGTAACTGGTCGCGTGATGTACCAATACCATATTTACAAATAATACCATCCCCTGGCACCTCTTCATTCAGCATGGCTATAGCACCGGGTTTACAGCCTTGAATGAAGCTGAAATGGGCGGCTTTTTCATAGACTTTGTAGCGTCTAGAGTTTAGCGGTACATGTTCGGCAATATAGCCAGACTCTAATGCTTGAGGGAGATCTCCTATATCTACCCCGGCCGCCAGTATCAAGGTTGGTACTTTAATGGCATTTAAGCTAACGATTGAAAAGCTGCGAGCAAGCCCTAAATCAAGGCTGACTACACGTTGAATTCTTGGATCTGAAAGATCTTTATTGTTTGGCTCTGCAGCTTGGACTTTGTCGAGCCCTAGCTCTTCAGCAAGTCCACAAGTTCGTGGGTTAGGGTATATGAGACAATCCGCTTCAAAGGTTTGCCTATCGATTCTTGCTCCCGCCAATTGCATTACTGTCCAGCCACCCAATGAATGCCCGATTGCAGTCACATTGTCGGCGTTAGCAGACTGCTTCCACTGTGGGGCAGATAACAGGTAATCCAGAATACGTGATACATCTCGTGGTCTTTCCCACCATTTCGCTGCTTGCTTTGGAGAATGGTCGAAAGAGGTGGTTCCCGGATGATCAGCTGCCGCTACGATGTAGCCTTTACTCGCAAGTTTGGTCGCTAACCAGTTTTGATTGCGCCAGTTTCCTCGGTAGCCGTGCGATAGCAGTATTACTGGAAAAGTACCGGATTGAATGTCTGCGCCTTTGATGACTTGTGTACCGATAAAGGCGGGGTTATCGCCAATTAAGGTTGTGTCTGATGCATCTCTCGCGGGATACCAAATGGCAGTGTTTAGCAGGCGATTAGGATTGTCAGTTAAGGTGACTTGAGTGAATCCGACACCGGAAGCGATGGCTGAACTGCAAAGGAAAAGTAGGGATGTGAACAGTAAATGTGTCCGTTTCATAGTGTTAACTCCAACTGAGGTAAGTGGAGCTAATATGCGCTAAGGCTAGGTATAACGAGACCTCAAACACGATCGAGGACGCCCTAAATCGTGTTTTAATACCTAAGCTAGTGACTTGCTTCTAGTTACCTTCTTCTAGGACGCTTCTCTACCAAGCCGTTTCTTTCTAAGCCACGTCTTACGCTGCTGCATAGTTTACCGAAGCGACGCAGTTCTTCGAAGTTTGGCCCTTGTCCCATTGAGATGCTGTGTTCCCAGTACATCAATTCTGTGTCGACCATCTCTAGCAATTTCTTAGAGCAACCTGAGCAGTTTCCTTTTGGCCCACAAATGAATGTCTCTGACTCATAGAGCGGGAGTTCATTTTTCACTTCTTCGATGAGATTCAGCATTGCCGAATTCAGATCCGGTTTTTTCGTTGTGATTGGCTTTACGTTTGTTGATGCTGGCGCAGTAGTCAAAGAAGATGTTTGTGTATTGGAATGTAGATTCAAAGCAGCTGATGACATATCAAAGGCCTCAAGGAAAGGTGAAGAGGGGCATCCTACACCTCAAAATGAGGTGAACCTTGATGTAGTGCAATAAGCGTGGAGATATATCCGAAAGAGGTAGGCGAAACGAGGGCGTAAATGTGGGGAAGTGGCTGAAGAGGAGCCACAAATAGTGTGACTCCTTTCATTAAGACTTGTTATTGATGAGAGTCTTTAGAACTCTGCATCGAATTGGAAATCCATCCACTCTTTGGTAATTGGGTGGTGTAGGGCAAGTCTTTCTGCATGTAGGTGAAGACGGTCAGCTTTGTTGCCATACAATCCATCACCGACGATAGGCATATGTAGCCCTTCTTCATGTGAACAGTGCACACGTAACTGGTGTGTGCGTCCTGTTTTAGGGTGCAGATAAACCTTGGTGGTGTCTTGATTGCGTTCAATCACTTCCCATTTAGTTTCTGCAGGTTTGCCGTGCTCGTAGCAGACAATTTGACGAGGACGATCGTACAGGTCACCACGCAGCGGTAATCGAACATAACCCTCATCTTCGGTCAGAACGCCTTCAATCATCGCGACGTATCGCTTCTCGACTTCACGAGTAATGAACTGCTTCTGCAGGCTTTTATTTGTTCGTCGAGTCAGGGCGAATATTAGAATGCCAGAGGTCGCCATGTCTAAGCGGTGTATCACGAACGGCCCTTCCACATCAGGATGCATTTCCTGAACGCGAGTGTAGGCAGAATCTTTGATGGTCTTGCCCGGTACTGAAAGGAACCCTGCTGGCTTATGTACCACAACGATATGCTCATCTTGAAACAGGATATCGAGCTCTTTGCCCTCTGCTGGATTCTCTAACAACGGGTTTGGATCCACTTCAAGGCCTTTCATCATATGGCCAAGTATCGGTACACATTTGCTCTGGCAAGAGGCGTAGTATTTCTTGTGTTTGCGGATCTCCGATTTCGGAGAGCGGCCCCACCAAAATTCAGCTAATGCCAATGGCGTGTAGCCATTCAAATAGGCATATTGTAGAAGTTTTGGCGCAGCACATTCACCAGAGCCTGCCGGTGGTATTTTATTTGGTGTGTTTTCAAAGATCTGGTTAAGGTCTTCGACATTACCTTCCGCATTTTGGAAAGCGTATTGTGAAAACAACTTGTGTTGAAGTTGATGAGACAGGTGCGCTCTTCGCTCTTTTAGTTCAGCCAATTGAGTAGTAAATACATCCACCTTGCCTTGTAGCTCGTTTAGGGTTTGTTCCCAATTGAGCTTCAGGTATTTCTGTTGGTTTTTATCTGCAACGCTGGCTTTGCTTAACTCTTGGTTTAGTTGCTCAAAAGCTTGCTCATCAAGGCTCTCTTTACCTTGCTCTCGTTGCTCTTTACGCGTTTTACGACCTTCAATGATCAACAAGCGTTGAGCTTCGATCTCTTGCTCTGCCTGCGCTTTTTTCTGTGCCAATTGTTCGCACAACTCAAGGTATTGAGCGTTGACCTGCAGCGCTTTAAATTCGGCGTTCACCGCCATCATATCTGCGGTTTCTTGACGGAAAAAACTGTCACTGCTCAGCATGTCGAATACCGGTGGAACAAAGTGCGGCAGTAGGTTTTGATCGGCGATTTTCCCTGAGAATGCAGAGAAGTAACCAAGTTCACCTTCAGGGCTTCTTACTAGTAGTACACCAAACATCTTGCCGCGACCTTCGTCAGAATCCAGCCCGAAGTCGTGCTGCCAATCGGTTTGGTTTTCTAGGTATTGTTGAAGTTGGTGAGACGCAATTTCACACAACGGATGCGGTTCGTAATAGAACGGAAAGGTGAAGCGCTCAGGCAACGAATATGACTCGATCGGCTGTTGAAAGCGAGTGAAGCAGTGCTCAGGTGTATGGTTGGTCTCTGAGTCGTGCGTTGGTTTTGATGAGTGCATATAGTCGTCTTACTTGATGGTGATAAATGGCTACGTGTCTACTGTGTTTTGAGAGCTTAAATACAGTATAAGGCAGGCGATTCTACTCTTTATCTAAAAGCGCCTCAAATAAGAAATCACACCGTGGTTTTATACAGTAAGCTTGATTGTTCGCATAAGGTTGGAGTGCTCTGGGGAGGAATTCAAATTAATGATTGGTCTCTCGTTTTTCATCATCGAAGACTACTTACTAATGGAAGGGTGCTAGGCTTGCTCGCTTCGTGTTCAAAATAAGGTAACGTTATGATTCCACTCAATACTTCGATTGTGGCTGGTGTCGCTCTTTCTGAGATCGACGGACAAACGAAAATGCTATTAATGAAACGCGTAAAGGGAGGCTATTGGTGTCATGTTGCAGGCTCGATTGAAGCGGGTGAAACTGGTTGGCAGGCAATCGTACGTGAATTTGAAGAAGAAACTAAAATCGAAGCGAAAGAGTTGTATAACGCTCAATTTTTGGAGCAGTTCTACGAGGCGAACGTCAATGTCATTCAACTTATCCCAATCTTTGCTGTACTTTGCCCGCCAGACCAAGCGGTAGAACTAAACCACGAGCACACTGAGTATCGATGGTGCAGTTTAGAAGAAGCGAAAGCGTTAGCGCCATTCCCCAACCAACATGCGGTTTATGATCATATCTGGGCATACTTTGTTGATGCGCCAGCTAACCCACTTTATCGAGTAGACGTGGGCTAGCCTTGGTTTACTGGATGTTGAGTAGCGAGTTCTCAATAAGCCTAGCTCAATAGCTAAACGCCACAGATGCTGAGTACTAAGACTTACCAAGATATGGGGTTAAAAAGGCACTCGCTTGTGCTTGGCATAGCCCCACGTCAACTTTCACACCATGCGAATCCAGTATTGCTACACCGCGGCCGTTGTTGCGAGGATCTGGATCGAGTATAGCAACCACAACGTGTTTTACACCGGCTTCAACCAGAGTATTAGCACAAGCTGGTGTCCTACCGACAAAAGAGCACGGCTCTAATGTCACGTAAGCTGTTACGCCTTCCATATCGCCATCATAGTGATTCAGTGCCTCGACTTCAGCGTGGTTCCCACCAACCTTTTGTGTGTAACCAACAGACACTACTTTGTCGTTCTTCACCAAAACACATCCCACTGGTGGGTTTGGTTGACAATCGGGTAGGGCTTGGCGCGAAGCTTCAAGTGCTTGCAGCATGTATTGTTGGTTCATGGTTGTTACTCAGTATGACGAGAAGAAGGAATCGTTTGTTACCGCGTGCGGTTTAGCTAATAAGTGAGGCATGTTCGATCTGATTGGGCTATTAGTCAATGGTTTTAGCTTTGAAGCTGTTTGATAGTTAGCTGTCAGTGATAGTTAACTCTAGTCAATGGTTAACTTTGGCCAATGAGTTAGCCAGTTTTTAGATAGGACTCGTTGATCAAATACGTCCCGACCGCGGTTCGGGTTTGGCGTTATTTTCAAATTGAACAGGCTCTCTAAACCAAAAGCCGATATACACTCGATACGTCCATGGCAGTTTTTCTTTACTGCGATAGCGGTTTCTTTCTCAGGCCAGTAACTCATTGCATCTAGCGTACTTTGATAAGGTTTATCTTGGTTTCGAGTATGCATGTTGGCTTGATTACGAACTTGCCAGTTGAGTTCAGGTAGCCGCTGTTTCAGCTGAGCTTCGTAATCTATGTCCGATTGGTAACCATAATCACCGCGATCAAAGTAGATCACATCAATATCGTTGAGCGGCGTGGGGCTATCAAAGCCATGCAAGTGATCCCAAACTAGATTCCTTACGAAGCCTGCGGCGACATAGCATTGTGGTAGATCTAATTGAGCCACACACTCTAAGATTTTTGTTCGCAGTGGATCTTGTTCGATCAAGGCTGCGATTTGGTTGAGCAATGCTTGGGTCATGATGGTGTGGTTACATCAGTCACTTGATAATGGCGTGTCACGTTCTTAGTTATCTTGCCCCAGTCAGAGGTTTTCACTCTATTTTGGTGGGCCTCAAACGCTTCACGGTTAGTGAACTCTTCATATACTTCAAAGCGGTTTGGCTGCAGTGAGCTTTGGCTAACACGAAATACAATACAGCCCGGCTCAGCCAACGTCAGCTCCTTATGAATGGTCAGTGCTTGTATAACTGTTTCTAGATCATCGTCTGGTACGACAATGTGCCCTTGTAAAATCACTTTACTGATTGTTGTGTCCATTTAAGTCTGCCTATCCTTTGTTAATCGTGTTGCCTCTCATCAACATAATCCCATTTTAATTATGTGTCGTATAGACCGTTGTGAACAAAAAATAGACTCAATTCTCCCCACTTTGGGTTACAGTGTCACTTTGTTTGGTGAGGGTATAATAATTTGGGAACTAAATCCTCGATGTTCCGGTCTATTAAATGGGTATCATAGAAGTGTATTGATACTGAAATGAGTTTGTCACCTGAGAGATCTAACCTTTAATAGGTAGAACGGCTTGTTGGATTAAATTGAGCCACAGTTGATATCTAGGTCATATTTTGATGTAAATGGTACTTAGAACTCTTTATATTTTGTGATTTGTATCATTGATCTGGCCATCAAACACCGTTAGATTCGAATAGTTGGCAATAAAAAAGCTCATGAAGAGCAGCTAAATGAAAAGGAAAAATACCTTATGAAAAAAATGAGAAGAGCACAGCTTCATCGCGTTCGTATCCAATACTGGAAAGACACTTCGAAAGAAGCTTCAAAGAAATAAGCTTTACATATCAAGCAATAAAGCTAAAAACTTGCAAAGCTGAAAGGCTTTCAATCACAGCCATCAATGGCTTCTAAATGAAACAAACCGATTTCGATAGCACTCTCAATGACCTTCATCTGGTTGGTAGCTAAAGAAATCATCCCTCAAAGAGCTGGCAGGCATTAATAACAATGCAATTTAATGTCAGCTCATTAATACCTCTCAAAGCAAATCTCTTACACAGTTAATCTGTTACCTAGTATATTTTCTACTTAGCACAACGATTCCACACCCAAGCTCCAAACAAAAATTACGGGCAATAAAAAAGCTCCCGATTTCTCAGAAGCTTTGATTTCATTATTTACCTATCACGCGATAGGTTTTGTAACCTGTTATTGGAACAGTGTCTTTAGGCTTACATCGTCCGTTCTGTTTAATTTAAGGCTCAGTAGATAGCCACCAATACCAAGCAAGGCGTAAATACTCAAAGATAAGACAGAGACGTCAGAGAGTGCACTGAACGGGTTACTTGCCGTAAGTACTTTCATCGGTAGTGAAGCGATAACAGAAAAGAAGTCATTGATGCCATAGAAACCGAACAGTGCGATAGCCAGCCATTTGATTGCAAAGCTTGAAACAAAGATCACAAGCAATGGTGAGTTGACCAGTTGCGAGATTGCCAGTGTCATTGTCGCTAACGGTAATAGCACCAAGGCAACTAACAGCATTCGACCAAAGAATACCAACCAATTGGTGAGCACATAAAATAGTGATTGCTGTTCTACTAATAGCGCCAGTTGTTGTTCGCTAGATACGTTTAGAATCCAGAATAGAACATCGGCAAATAGAACTAATAGGGCGCAGATAGCGGGTATCAACACTAAACCAAAGCCTAGCTTCACACCGTGAGTCAGAGCATTCGATACCGGCATGCTTCTCCAAAACATTGAGCTGCCTTCTTGGCGCTCTTTACGCAGTGTTTTTGGGATATACAGCGTTGAAAGCAGCAGTGAAATTAAGCCCGCGCCAAAGTAGATCACTGAGTTAAGGTCTTGTGCGAATTCTCTGTGGATGTCGCTCACATCACCGTTAACTTCCATCTGGAAGAAAAACTCATGCTGTGCCGCGCCATTAAAGAACAGACTCACGAACAGTAACAAACCACACAACGCAACGAATAGAGGTAATCGAGTATTGATTTTGTGCTCGATAAGTTCTTTTTCTAGCATGTAAAAACTTGGGTGCATTATGCCTTCTCCGTCTGTGTTGCAAGGAATAGGTCGGCAAGACCAACGTTGTAGATGTTACCTAGTGATTCAACTTGTGGTTTGTACTGACCTTCCAATAACCATTTAGTCGTTCCTAGCCCCGGTTGTGAAGTGAGTGGTTTCAGTTTTTGAATGTCGCTTGAGTGATTGTTAGCAACTTCGATAATGAAGTAATCACTCTCGATCGCTTCCATACTTTTCTGCAGCACGCAGCGGCCTTGTTTGAGAATAAGTACATTTGTCAGTAGATGTTCGATCTCAGAAACCTCATGGCTAGCAATGATCATCGCACGCTCGCCATCGTGGAACCATTCCAACAGGTGGCGGTAGAAGGTGTCTCGGTAAATCAAATCTAGGCCAAGTGTTGGCTCATCCAAGATGAGTACCTGAGTGTCAGTTGCGATGATGATCGCAAGGTGAACTTGTACTTTCATCCCCTTAGAGAGCTGTTTGATTGTGGAAGAGAGTTTGATGTTTGTGCTACTCAGAGTTTGCTCGGCTTTTTGTCGGTTGAAACTCGGGTGTACGCCCTCGGTGTAACGAAGTAGTTGTTTGATGGTCATCCATTCCGGAAGCACATTCACATCAGAGATGTAAGATAGGTGCTGCATGAGCTCTGCATGCTGGTGGATTGGGTGGTAGCCGTTGACTTCGATTTTACCTTGGTAGTTATGCCCACCAAGCAGTGACTTGATGAGAGTCGATTTACCAGCGCCATTATGACCAAGCAAGCCAAGCACCTGTCCAGGTTTTAGTTCGAAGCTGATGTTCTCTACACCCACTTGATTCGAATAAGTTTTAGTGACGTTTTTCGCGGAAAGTAAAGTACTCATGACTTGTCCTTTATATGTTGTTCTAGCTGTTTCACGAGTTCTTCGACACTCATATCAATGATGCCTAGCGTCTCAGCGATGGCTGGGATCTGTGTGTTGATGAAAGTTTGGTGTGCGGACTCTTTCAGTTTTTGAAGTGCACCTTCGGCTACATACATACCTTGGCCTCGCTTCTTTTCAACCAAGCCTTCATCAACCAGTAACTGGTAGCTTTTCATGACGGTAAGGTGGTTGATTTTAAGATCAGCAGCAACAGCGCGCACAGAGGGCAGGGCCTGTTGCTCTAGCCAAATACCTTGCAGAATCTGGTCGCTGATCTTAGTGGCAAGCTGCCTAAAGATCGGTTGGTCGTCTTTCCATTCGGTCATAATTAAAACTGCATGGTGATATACATGTGTATAACACTAACCTTTTTATTCGTATTGGCAAGACTTTTATAAAAATTAATAGAATATTTTTATGGTTGGGTGTTCAGTAAAAAACGTTATTATATAGTACTCCGTACTTTGGTGTTGAGTTCGTATGTTGCACATTAATGACAAAAAACTGGTCTGGTTTACCAAGTATTTGCCAATAACCATCATCATCTTTTCTGCGATCATCTTGAATATGGCGATGTTCAAGAGTGTGAATCAAAAGGTTAAGGCGTTGGTTGAGTTAATTCGAACCGACTATATTGCTGCCCAAAAAGGCTCCATTGAGGCGCAGATGCTTCAGGTTTCTCAGCAAATCACACACACCCAACGCCTTGTTGAAGATGAAGTAAAAAAGCGCATTACTCGACGGTTAGATAGAGCGTACACTGCGGCTCAAAATATCTATTCTTCGAACCAACACTTGCCAGAAGATAAGCTTAAACAACTGATTTTAAATGAGATCAGAAAGCTGAGTTATGCTGAAAAGCAAGAGTACATCTATGCCTACGACATGCAGGGCACGTCACTTGTTCATCCTCTTAACCCAGAAATTGAAAACACCAATCAGCTTAAAACGACAGACACTCAAGGTGTAGCTGTCATCAAAGAACAGATTGAACTTCTTAAGCAGAGTAATGGTGCCTTTTCTCGGTATTTCGTTCCGCGCCCAGAACTAGAGGGGAGAGATATAGATAAGCCGTATATCGACAGTACGCACTATGAGAAATTAACCTATATTCGCCGATTCGAGCCCTTTGACTGGTACTTTGGTACTGGCGTGTCTCTGGATGATGTCAAGCGAGCCAGTTATCAAAGGATTCTAGAAATACTGTCGAGAGTAATCGTGGGTGACAATGGTTATCTGTTCGTTTTTGAACAAAATGGTGACAGCTTACTCCACGCAAATCGAATTAATATCGGACAAGGGATTAACGTCTACGATGATCTTGGAAGTCGCTTTAAGCAAGATGTACTAGCAAAATCTGAAGAGGGTGGATTCGTTGATTATGTTACCGCAGATAAAAATGGCGTTATCGGGCCTAAAAGTAGCTATGTCAAAAAGGTCGATGATTGGAATTGGATCGTCGGCACTGGCGTGTATTTGAATAATGTTAATGCCTCGATAGAGAAACGAAAAAATGAGTTGTTAGCTGAATCGCGTAACGAATTTGGTCTTGTTCTTATATTGAGTGTGTTGGTGACGATGAGCTGTATTTTTATCAGCGCCCTTATCAGTCGAAGAATATCAACTCGCTTCTCTCAGATGGAGCAGAGAATCGCAGACGATTTTAGCCGAATCCAAAACAGTCGCCGTCGACTGCAACATATGGCAAAACACGACTCTCTGACGGCACTTCCTAATCGTTCTGAACTAGAACTTCAAGTCAGCCGGGCGATTGCTCACTCAAAACTTGAGGGTAAGTTGGTGGCATTGGTTTTTGTCGATCTCGATAACTTCAAGCGCATTAATGACCAGTTTGGGCATGCGAGTGGAGATGAACTGTTAAAGCAGATAGGTTAGCGTTTTGAAGATATCTTAGGAGAGAATGATGTCGTCTCTCGTTTTGGGGGGGATGAGTTTGTTTTCTGCTTGCCCGGTATTCATGACCTTTCTGATGCAGAACAGAAAGTTAAGCAAATCCAAGCTGTCTTCAATCCATCCTTCGACCTAAATGGTGTAACGGTATCGACTCGGTGTTCGGCGGGCGTCTCTATGTACCCTTATGATGGGACGGAAGTGGAAGAGTTGCTGACCAAAGCGGACATTGTGCTGTACAAGGCAAAAGAGTCAAACAAGGGTGATGCTGTTTTTTATGACGATGTAATCAATCGAAAAGTGAAGTATGACTATTCGGTAGAAAAGCAGTTAGAAACGGCCCTAGAACGTGGTGAATTCAGTGTGTTCTATCAACCGCAGGTCGATGCACACTCTAAACAGTTAAAAGGCGTGGAAGCGCTGTGCCGTTGGAATAATAGTTCACTTGGGTTTGTCTCACCCTTAGATTTCATTCCGGCGGCTGAACGAGTAGGGAAAATTCATGAGATTGGTGAGTTCGTGTTAAGGAGGGCGTGCGAAGACACCCTTAATTTGATGCCAAATGGACCTGAGGCGATATGTGTATCGGTTAACGTGTCGCCTAAACAGGTATTCGAACTAGGTTTTGACGAGAAAGTGATACGTTTAGTCGAGGAAATCGGCATTGCTCCACAGCGAGTCACTCTAGAGTTAACGGAAAACATCCTTATCAAAGATCTGCATATCGTAGAGCCGATACTGAGAAGGCTTCGAGATTATGGATTTGGCATCTCGCTCGATGACTTAGGAACTGGGTTTTCATCACTCAATTACCTTAATACTCTGCCAATCACAGAGATAAAGATCGACCGATCTTTCATCGGAAAACTGAATTCCAGTCAGCACAGTGAGACTTTAGTGAAAGCCATTATTGATATTGGCGCCTCTTGTCAGATGAAAGTCGTTGCCGAGGGGGTCGAAACCCCAGAGCAGATGGCGAAGCTACAGCAATACCATTGTGATTTACTTCAAGGTTATTACTTTGATAAGCCACTGACTGCCAAAGGGTTACTAGACGCTTATTTTCCTGTGAACTCTGAAAGCCTTAAGTGCAACAACGCTTAATTTTATCGTTGCCTTTGAGCTATCCGGTACCTGATAAAAAGGATTAGCTAGATGTGCTTTGAGGACGGCTATAAAGGTAGCCCTGATGTAAGTTGTAGCCCAACTGACACAAGATATATTGTTGCCTGCGCGTTTCAACACCCTCATAAATCATCGTGATGTTTGATAAGCGGCCAATTTCAGAGATGTTCAGTAGTACACCTTGTTGATGTTCCCCTGATTCAATGTCTTTAACGAAACAGCGATCTAGTTTCAGGTAGGTGGGGGAGATCACGCTAATGATTTCGATGTTGTTGTTACCTGTGCCAAAATCATCCAAGGCGATGGTGATCCCGAGCTTCTTGATCGCTTTGATGTTATCGATGACTTCACAGCCATAACCAATGTTTGAGTACTCCGTGATCTCGACGACAAACTCATTCGCTTCCATTGCGTCCAAATGCTCTTTGAGTTTGGAAAAATTATTCCCTACTAATGCACTCGGGCATACGTTGACACCATAGATCTCATGGCTGTTGTGCAACTTGGCGTTTCTTACCGTTTCAATAAGCAAAATGGTATGAAAAGTCAGTAGGTTGGTGCGTCTCATCGTATTAATAAAGCTAAGAACACCGACATTACGTACCCGAGACAACAACTCGTAGTATAAAACGGTGTTGTCTTCTGTATTGATGATTGGTTCTTCTTCAAACGAGATGTGCTTCCAGCGAAAGAGATAGATAAAGAACCCTAGAATATAAGAGCGATAGAGTAGGGTTGCGAGCAATAGTGACAGCACGCCCCATAGTGCAATGATATCGTCACTATAGAAGGTGATGCTAGCACCGCTTGGTAGTGGTGAGGTGTAAATTGACTGGCTGTTATTGCCAAGGTTGAGAATGTAGTAGCCATTCTTTTGAATAGAGACGGAATCAACCAGCAGAGGCAGTAATGAGTTTCTGTAACGCGCTTCAATAGAGCCTTTGGAAATACGAACCGTTAGCTTGGTATTATTTTCAGAGTTACTGAAACGAGAATAAACAAAATCAGCACTATCGTAAAAATCATCAATCTGATCGAGCTCAACATACTGAGAACGACTCTTAGAGATGTAGCATGAACCATAAGGTGTAGTCATAACCACCGAATCGAGGTTAAGTGAGTGCCTTAACGAGTGTACCGCGCCCGCGCTATCACAGCCGTAATCCATTACCTCTTCTGCTATGTGCTTGGTGTTCTCGCTGTATTCATTAGCAATTTTCGTTGTATAAAGGATTTGGAAAAAGTAGACAACGAATAGAGAGAGTGAAGTCACAGTGAGTACGGTTATCAGAGACCTGATCAACTCCTTGTAATAAGTGTTGAGCATCAACTTTAGCATCAGTATCTGGCTAGGTTTGAACTGGTTGATGTTGTGCTTGGGGGCGATGCGGTTTTCTGAGCTTTTGTCGAGAGCAATGAAGTACCCGACTTTATAGAGATTGGAAATGAGTTCGCTATTATTATCAACCTTTGCCTTCTTACATAGGTTTCGGTACTTCTTTCTTATAGAAGCGATAATGTTTTTTAATGCATATAAACTAAACTCTTCATCAAAATGTAATTTAAATGACTCCTCAACATCTCGGGCAGATTGAGGATTTGAAATTGAAGCATTTTCAATTAAATACTTGAAGACAAAACTCTCTTTACTATTAAGAGTTTCCTCTGATATCTTATTACTGTCTCTCTTTATATATATTTTTTCTTCGTTATAGATTAGTTGCAAGCTTTCGTTATTGTTATTTATATTGAAAGAACAGTGCATAGCTCAACTCCTAAGCGATAGTTATTATATTTGTGTGATTGATATGTGTGGCTGGGATTGTCATTCAACCCAAGAGTCCGTTCTAAATAACATAACTAAAATGTCACCATTTCTCTCAAGATGTTGATACTAATCGCAGAATTCGGGCTGTAATGAAAGGTTGTAGAGATGTTCACCCAAAAGTTGAATTTATAAATGAAAGCCGTGGTTTTACAAGAGACAAGGGGGATTTATCCATTTGTTTTGGTATTTATCCATTTGTCAGCTTCTATATCGGCAGTTTCAGCTGCAATTTTAGGTAGTGCTAATATTGATGGGCGTGGTGTTTTTGAAATCTACTTATGAGGTAGATTTATCATAAATTTTCAGGATAAAGTTTAATAACTAGGTTTAGGATGATATTAATATCATTTAATTTCTAGTTTATATCTATTTATTTTTCAAACTATCTGTATTAACAAGGGTATCATTAGTGGTTTTTATAGGCTTTAAATCATGGCTACTAATTTTTATTGATTAAAAATAAATCTGAATTTGATTTTTCAGGAAAGTGGCTAATTTTAGGTCTAGATGCAAGTGTAAATTGTGATATTTATTCCATATTTGTTCTGATTTTGGTTGGTGTTTACACTCTATTTTGTTAGGACATATTTTTAATCGATATGAGTCAGGCTTGTATAATATCTAGTACTCAAATTAAACCTTGTTATATTAATGGTTTAAATCAAATTTCACCCTTATTGATTGCTTTACAAACAGAAAGCCCCTAATTAGGCAGGCTAATAGGAGCTTTTGTCGACTTTCTTTTGCGGACTTCCTTGTTAGGCTTTCTTTGAAGCCATTTATGGACAGCTTTTCTTTTTACATAAATGGAAAGCTAAAGGTTAGAAGTTGAAGCTTGCTGTAACACGTACGACATCTTCTTCGAATGGTTTGGTGCTACCTGAACCGTCGGGTACCATTGCTGAATCATTGATCTTTCCGTAATCGACCGTTAGACCTATCATACGCCAGTTCACTGTGGCACCCACTGAACCATAAACATTATCGATATTGATGTCGTTGAAAGAAGCGTTTCCCGATTCCACATCGGCATTTAAGTAGTTGATACCAACCTTAGGGATGATATCAAACTCGGCAATTTCAAATCGGTAGCCAATGTTTGAATATAAGCCCCATGCATCTTGTGAGTTTGGCTCGTCCAAATCTACCGCTTCCGTGCCTAATGAGAAGCCACCACCGACAACAATATTATTCGATAGGGCTTTACTATAGCCAAAGGTTGCTAGCTCTTGATTCCCAATAAATGTCACACCGGCTTCAATAGAGTTGTCGCGGTCACCTGCGAGTGCAGACAATGGTAAGCAAGCTGTAACTACAGCGAAGGCTGGTAAGACTAAGTGGTTCTTTTTCATGATTCTCTTTCTCATTTTGTATGGACGAAATCAGTCTACAAAATATCGAAGCTCAAATATGAGTCGCCAAAAGGTTACATTTGAGCTGAACAAAAATTGACATAAAAAGCGGGTAACTAACTGAAGTATTGAGACAAAGTCGAGATTTTATGAGTGAGAAGCATACTGCAGATGAGTGTGAATAGCTCGCATGTTCAAGCAGGTTGTTAGGCCAAATACACGATGCTTGAGCCGATACTCGTCACTATTGTTTACTTGCCATTTCAAGTGAGTAACATTGACTTATCGAAGGAATAAAAATTTGCTTTCGACTTCATTTGAAGGGATTGGTTTACTAAATAAGAACCCCTGTAGATATTGGTAACCACAGTCGACCAAGAAGTCCTTCTGCGTTTCTGTCTCAACACCTTCCGCGACCACTTTTAGCCCTAACTTGTCACAGATAGCTTGGGTTGCTTGAACAATGGCTTTGCTGCCTTTGTGTGACCCGTGCACAAAACTTTTATCAAGCTTAACGGTACTAATAGGTAGGTCATGCAACATAGATAGAGAAGAGTAACCAGTACCAAAATCATCCAGATGCAGCTCCACACCCAACTTGGCAATGTCGCACAACGCTTGTCTAACTTCACCATGTTTGAAAATCATGGATGACTCAGTGATCTCAAGGGCGATACTCTGAGGCTGGATATTGTAGAAGTTGAGCATTGCAGATAGTTGGTCTGCAAAGGTTGCATGCATTTGAATACTGGAGATATTGATACTCATCATTAGCTGGTTATCAAATTTTCTGTGCCAAATGGATAGCTGCTTAAGTGCGGAGTTGAGCACCCACTTTCCAAGCGGAACAATCTGACCTGTTTCTTCTGCTAGAGCGATAAACTCGTCAGGTCTAATGTCTCCTAAATCTTTATCTGACCAGCGTAGCAGTGCTTCAAACCCTTTCACTTTATCACTGTTGGTATTCATGATTGGTTGGTAGTGCAGTGCAAGATCTTCATTCTCTAGAGCGCGAGCTAAACGATGGCGAATTTCTACTTTTCGATGAAGTGCACGAGCTAAGCTAGGGGTGAAAGTTTGGAAGCGGTTACGTCCGTTAGCTTTTGCCATATGCATTGCCATGCCCGCTTGTTTGAGTAATGACTCTTGGTCTATGGCATTATCTGGAAAGTTTGCAGTACCTATGCTGCAACCCACAGACAGAGTACCAATACCACTGATGTGAAAACTTCGGTTTAATGCATCAATAATGCGTGTGCAAAGCAGTGGGATGTTTTGGTTTCGACATGCGTGAGCAATCACGATGAACTCATCGCCACCAAAGCGACCAATCATGCAGGTTTCATCAACTAGTTGTTTTAGGCGCTCACCGACTTGTTTTAGTAGCTGGTCTCCCACGCTATGCCCATAGGTGTCATTGACGAGCTTAAAGCCATCAAGGTCAACAAACATCAACTCAAAAGGAGAGCGGTAGGCAATACTGGTTTGTAGTAAGTTGGTGATCCCTCTGCGGTTATGAAGCTCTGTTAAGCAATCGTGCTCCGCGTTGTACCTAGCTTTTATCAGCTTTTCTTTTTGCTTGGTGGTACAGGTTAGGTCTAACAGTAGCTCACTCTTGTCGAACAGCCACTTACCTTGAACGTCAAAGTGATGGGTTTTGTCACCTATGGTACAGCTCACTTCTTCTAGGATCTCTTGCCCTGTTCGTGCTGAAAATAGCCAATGGGCTGCAGTTTCTTCGCTGGAAAGAAAATCGGAGAGGGTGGTAAATGGTGAACCATAGTTTTGGTTAAACGCGGAGTTAGTACTTACTATCTTACCTGAGCGGTCAAATAGTAGAGAAAGGTTCGCTCCGTCTGAGAAAGCGAGATCCTGCTTAAGACTGCCTTCTTCGGCAACAAATTGAACTAACATGCCCGTTCGAGCATCAGGTAAAGGGATACCAGAAAACTGGCATAGTGCGCGCTTGGCTATGTATTTGGGGGCGAAGTTCCACCATGTTTTGATGCTTTCACCACGTAGAAATTGTCTTTGATACTCTTCGAGAGTCGCCTCTATTGCCTTTGACATCTCGACACTAAAGTCGCGTGACGTCAGTTCAAACAAAGATTCCGCCTCCCACAAAGGAAGAGCACTTTGGTTTGCCCATGTGATTCTTTTGTTATCGATGTCATATATCCAAATAGGACACTTTAGGTACTCGAAAGATTGATAACTTGTCATCATGCTGGACTCTACGTGAGGAAGTTTTAGTTGGATGCCACCGAGCAGGCAGCCTACTTCGGTGACTTATTAATACAAATCAAACCCTCTCCATATTATTGAGAAAGGTGTGTTTATAGGTTTAATGAGCGGATGATCTTGGTCACTTTCCCTTGCGGAGTTGTCTCGATGATATAGCCTTTTTTATCATCGAAGATTTCACCATCAATAAAATGCCATCCATTTGGTTTCTTTATGATTTCCTTAGGGAAGTTCTCATCAAACATAGAATGATTTGGATAGACCGTTTCGATAGCTTCAAATAGGAGTTGCGCTTGGTCTTGATTCGCTAGGGTGAAGTCTTCTTTTAAGCACATGGTTAATTCAGGCAGTGGCTGAGTCGTAAACGGTTCAGTAACGGTACCTAATCCCCCTTTTTGTGAGTAGAAACGGTATGAGCCTGAACTGCTTTCACTGCCATCTGGAGACTTGATATAAGGCGTTGCACTGTAGAACTCACAATCAAAGACCATTTTTTGAATAATGCTGCTTTGCGGAGCGACCTGAATATCAATCCAAGAACTCACCTGAGATTGAATCTTTTTTATCGTTTCTTGCTTATCAGTATCAGCAAATAATTGTGCTGAAAATAAAGCAGACGTAGCCAGTAACAATGGAAGCGGTTTATTCATTTTAAGAGGGTCCCTCTAAGGAGTGATTAAATGACAAATTACAAAGCGATCTATTGATTTTGTGAATGTTACTTGAAGTGGTAATGACTTTATAGGAAGGAATGGGGGAGAGAAAAAGGAAAGTGCTGATGAGTGATGCAGGTAATCGGTTTCCTTTAGTGGTCAGTCGAACTTTCTGGTTTTTTTATCTAAATGGAGTTTATTCCTTGGTTTTATAAACTGAGGTGTAACAGGTTGAAAGATGGTTGATTTGATTGTTTTTTGTAAACAATTTTAATGTAAGTGTGGGTAAGAAAATAAAGCAAGTGTAAGCGATTAGGATGGGATACGTCATTAAATGCAATCGGTGTCATTTTGCGGAGCCTATATAAATCGGAGCTTACAGACGACCTGGTGTCTGATTTTGTAAACGTAGATGTACAAATATGATTACTATGTTTTGCGTACGGTAAAGTGTTGACTCTAATAACAATATTGATGATATATGACCAGTATATATACTGCCCACGCTTTTAATAAATACTGGTGATAGATATGTCGAAAACCAAAGTACTCATTGTCGAAGATGACCAAGAGATCGCTCGCTTAACCACACTCTACCTAGAAGCAGAAGGGTATGAAGTGAGCGTCGTTCATGAGGGAAACTTGGCACTTGAAGCTATCCGAAGTATTGAACCTGATTTAGTGCTATTGGACCTTATGCTACCAGGTATGAGTGGCGCACAAATCTGCCGAGAGGCTCGTGAGTTTTACAATGGAATGATCTTAGTGCTGACTGCCTCTGCAGATGAAATGAGTGAAGTAAGCTTATTTAAGTTCGGTGCTGATGATTATGTGGCTAAGCCGATACGAGGGCATGCATTGCTGGCCCGAATCGAAGCTCTGTTGAGACGTGCAACGCCGGTTACAACAACGGTGGAAACGGTGTCAGAAAACCAGTGTGAGATCGTCATCAATAGCGCAGCCCAAAGTGCCACTTTATACGGACAAAACTTGAAACTCACATCCGCAGAGTTTGAGATTTTGAACCTTCTTGTTAAGAATGTTTGCCAAGTCGTTACCCGTGACCAATGTTGCCAGCTATTTCGAGGAATAGATTACGCGTTTAACGATCGTTCGATTGATATGCGTGTATCAGGTTTACGCCGAAAGCTGCGCGTTCACGCAAAAGACAAACAGTTAATACGCACGGTACGTAATAAGGGGTACATGCTGGTTGCTTAAATTTATTAAAGAGAGGCTTCGCTCTGTTTCGATGTTTGCTCGGCTCTACCTTGGTATTGTTACAGGGATGTCGACGACAATCTTTTTGTTCCTACACCTTGGTGAAGGACATATGCGAAGAACAGAGATTGAGACTTTTCTCAATGATGGGTTGTACTTTGTTGAACAGTATATCCTGCATCGCGACAAAGAAGATTCGCTCTACAAGGAACTCGATAGAACAGGTCACCAACAGTTTTTTATTTTCAATTTACGCCTGTTAGAGAATTGGTCGGGAGAACCTCCTTGTCAACGATGTGAGTTGCATACCATCTTAAACGGTGTGCCTATTTACCTCAGCGAAAACAATTTGTACTCGGCTGTGTACCAACTGCCGAATTCCAAGTTTAGCTTTGCATTTTGTGAAGTCGGGGATTTCTTTTCTCCTGAAATTGAATGGTATGAGGATTCAGAGCGGCATTTTTTACTTGGACTTCTGCTCGCGGTCATCATTGCGATTGGAGCTAGTGTTTACTTACCGGTTAGGGGCTTTCAAGAGAGGATTGAGTCGTTAGTTGAGAAGCAGAAACAGTTTGGTAAAGGTAAACTGAGTACGCGTTCTGAGACTGAATATATTCATCCTGTTTCCGAGTTGGCTAGCAGTTTTAATTGCATGGCTGAAGAGATAGAAAGTAAGGTGAAAGAGAGCCATATATTTGCTCAAGCCATTCCCCATGAAGTTCGCACGCCGTTGAGCCGAATACAGTTAGCGACTGACATACTGAGACGAGGAGCGCCTGAGCAGCATCAAGCACTTTTCGATGATATCGATACCTATGTCGACGATATCAACGAACTCACATCAGAGATCATTATGCTCTCGAAGTTGAATGTTATGGACAATTCCTTCTTCGAGTTGGTGAAAGTAAGAGCGAGCTTACTTGAATATTGTTTAGACCGGATTCGATATTCTGAGTTGGACAATGTGACCTTTGAATCAAAGGTGAATCAAGACAGCACGATAAAGTGTGATTGCTCCATGGCTCGCTTAGTGTTTGATAACATCCTTAAGAATGCTGGCAACTATACTAAAGACCACGTTTGGCTGACTTTAGATGAAAACTCAGAAAGCTGGTTAGTAGTCGTTGAGGACAATGGGCCTGGTATTCCAGAGGAGCGTCGTGATGAAGTCTTTGTTCCATTTTCTCGATTAGACTCAAGCAGAAGCGCTTCAACCGGTGGTTTTGGATTGGGGCTTGCCATTGCCAACTCTGCGGCTAAGAAGTTAGGTTGGAGTATCAAGATCGATGGTAGCAGTCATGGTGGGGCTAAATTTACGATTGTAATTGCTAAGGCGGCTTAACCGTTATTTATCTTTATTGAATCTACACTCGTTTAGGAAAAACAAAAGCCATGGTTTGAACTGACACCGATTAGTTCAAACCGTGGTTTTTTTTAACCGGAAACGGCTACTGTTTTGAACGGTGAAGACCATAGATTGCGTGGTCAACGATACGACCGTTCAAGTTCTCGCTACGTGTAATGATGCCTTCTAAATTGAATTGTAAGCGCTCACAAACCTTGCGGCTGCTTTGGTTCTCAACGGCGGCAGATATTTCAACTTTCTCTATATCTAACTCATTGAAAGCTATATCAATCAGCTTTTTAACTACACGCGTTACAATTCCCCTTCCTTGGTATGGTTCAGACAGCCAATAACCTATCGTTACTTTTTGCATATCATGATCAATGGTATTGAAACTACAGTTACCAACGATGTTGTCTTGGTACACGATGGCACAGGTCATGCTTTTACCTTCTGCGTAATCGTGTAATGAGCGCTGCACGAAGAGCCTAAAATCTTGTTCGGTTTTACAATGTGGCGGCCATGCAAGCCACTGACTTAAATACTCATTTTGACTTTGTGAGATTTCCGCGTAGTGAGAGGCGAAACGTTCTTCAACCAAAGCAATGGACAATTCGTCATCGATAACTGTTTTAAACATGCATTTCCTTTTTTTGACGGTTCAGTTGGATGGATCTTAGTCGGCAAAACATAATGTCGCCTGTTTTTTAATATGCAACCATTTGTAGCACGATTTTTCCGTGATACGTTAGATCTATCACGAAACTCATTAAACCTTACATTAGTTGTGTATATAAACATTAACTATGCATTAGTATTGGCAGCCTAAATATATAAGAACAATAAAAATTCTAGGCTTAAGTAATGAATCAACACTGCCAAGACGTAACCGTAGACCTTAGAAAGGCTCTATTCGGTATAGCTAAGGCGCTTGATAACGTAGGTTTTGAAAGCAAAAATCATGGGCAACGAGTCGGTTATATCGCTTACCGCTGTGCCCTTAGTGTGGGCTGGGAAGAGGAACAAGCACAGCTTGCGTTCTCGTTGGGGCTCATTCACGATTGTGGTGTATCCCAAGTTGATGAACAGCTCAGTTTGGTCTCAGGTTTTGTTCCTGACTCCACCCACCACCATTGTCAGAAAGGCTATCAAATATTAAAAGAGTGTCCCGTACTTTCGATATTCTCTAAACCAGTGCTTTACCATCATACTCCTTGGGTGGAGCTTAAAGCGTTACCTATTAGTGAATTAGAGAAAGAACTGGCCGCGATTGTCATGCTTGCCGATAGGGTTGACTATCTCTATGGCATCACCTCTTCCGATCGCTATGGCAACCTCACCCCAGATGGAAAAGCGAGCATTATCGAACGTTTGACTGAACAAGCGGACGAGATGTTCGAAACCAACCTTGTGCAACATATGTGTGAGCTTGTCGACTTGGATGATTTCTGGTTCTCGATGGAGATCCCTTACATTGAAAACATGAGGGATAACTTTGAGCCCGTGCCTTTCTTTTCTCAACAGATGTCGTTGGATGAAACGGTCGCTTTTGCAGAGTTTATTGCCAATGTGGTGGATACCAAGAGCTCGTTTACCTTTAAGCATTCGTTGAAGGTGGGGCAGCTTTCAGAGTATTTAGCTAAGCAACTGGGTTACTCATATACAACGCAGCGTAAGCTCTATTTAGCAGGGTTAGTACATGATATCGGTAAGCTGCAAACGCCAAGTGATATCCTCCACAAACCAGACTTACTCACTGATGAGGAGTATTGCTGTATTAAGCGCCATGCAACGGATACAAGGTTCGCACTACAAGAGTTGTTCAGTTCACCTCAGATTTGTGAGTGGGCGTCGAATCATCATGAAAGGCTAGACGGTTCTGGTTATCCAATGGGTAAAACAGCAGAAGAACTGGATCAGCCCAGTCGAATTGTAGCGGTTGTCGACGTGTTCCAAGCATTGACACAGTCTCGTCCGTATCGAAAGGGAATGACACTGGAAGAGGCGATGGCGATTTTGACTGAGCATGTTGAGAACCATAAGCTCGACCGTGAAGTGTTTGAGTGTTTGAAGAAGCACGCTCAGTATTGTTTTGAGCTATCGACTGATAAGTGGGCTTACCCGATTTACGAAACGTGAGGATCTTGGAGTCGTTTCAATCCCTTCTCATTTTATTCATGGCGCTTACGATAACTTACAGTGATTGAGCAAGGCTACTGATATGGTTGTAAAAACCATTAAAGGAATAGGCTGTTGAGAACGAAAATCATACTGCTAGCTTTGGTTGCCGCCTTATCAGGTTGTATGGATGAAGGTGGCTACGATGAAGCCGGTTTGGAACAACTAGTCGATCGACAAACGAACATTGAAGATGTGACTGATCGATTAGGTCAGCCTGATCAGGTCATCAACAGTGATGGATCGGTTGCTTATATTTATGAATATGAGCGCGATCTTCTCGCTTTTACGTTTTATAACGGAGAGTTGTTGTTCAAGGAAAGAGCCGCTAACGACGGTCTTTATGATTTTAAGATGATTAAACTAAGCGTTCAGTAAACGGTAAGTACAATCAATCGAGTTTGATGATCAACGGACATCGACTAAACAGAGACAGAAAAGCGATAGCCGAGGCTATCGCTTTTTATTTGGGGGCTTATTCGCTCAGGAGCACTGTAGCGAGGTTAGTATCGCTTTAAGATCTCGATGATCTCTTGCTCTGTTTCTGCAGCGATAATGGCATCAATGTCATCATCATTTTGGAACAGCTCAGATAGCGCCATGATGGTATGGATATGGCTATCTGAATCCATTGCCGCCAGAGTGATGGAAAGGTAAACGTCACCGTTATCTTCCGACTCTAAATCAACACCTTTTTTGAATATTGTCACCTGTAGTGATGCTTCGTTTACGCCGTCTTCAGGGCGAGCATGAGGCATTGCAATCTTTGGAGCTAGAACATAGTACGCGCCAATGTCCTTGTGCTTTTGTTTGATGGCTTCAACGTAGCTTGCTTCAATCTTGTTGCTCGCTAGCAGTGTTGAACATGTCACATCAATCGCAGCATCAACCGTTAGGTTTTCTTCAGAGTTGATGATAACGCCTTGGTTACCGACTAAATCGAATAAACTCATGAAACAATCCACCCTAGAATCAGACCAACCACACCGAAGTCGAAGTCAGCAAATGTTGTTGCTTCTAGGCCAAGTCCGCCAAGAACAGGAAGCAGTAGCATAGGCAAGAAAGAGATACATAGGCCTTGAGTGAATGAACCTAGAATCGCACCACGTAGACCGCCAGTTGCGTTACCGTAAACGCCCGCTGCACCACCTACGAAGAAGTGAGGAACAACGCCCGCTACAATAATTGTCCAGCCAAGTGCGCCTTGTACTGCCATTGCTAGTAGGCCAGCAGCGAAAGAACAAAGGAAGCCAATAAGTACCGCGTTTGGTGCTACAGGGAATACCATAGGGCAGTCTAGAGCCGGTTTTGCACCCGGTACTAGCTTGTCTGAGATACCTTTAAATGCAGGAACGATTTCAGCAATCAACATCTTCACACCTTGCAGTACGATGTAAACACCGCCGGCAAACACAAGAGACTGCATGAATGTGAACACAACCCAGTTTTGACCATTTGAAACGGTTTCTACGAACTCACCGCCAGCGACAATCGAAGCAAACATGAAGAAGATTGCCATGGTTGTTGCTACTGCGACAGGCGTGTCACGTAGGAACATTAGGCTCTTAGGCACATTGATGTCTTCAGTTGTTTTCGACGTGTCACCAAACTTGCTACCAATGAAACCAGATACCAGGTATGAGAATGTTGAGAAGTGACCCATCGCTAGTTGATCGGTACCCATTACTTTCTCTGTGTATTTCTGAGCAAGTGCAGGCATGATGACCATCAGTGAACCCACAATGATCGAACCAATTGCGACTAAAGCCGTGCCCTGAATGTTCGCTGTAGACAGGATAACTGCAACCAGCATAGACATGAACATTGTGTGGTGACCCGTTAAGAAAATATATTTTAGAGGTGTTAAACGAGCCAATAAAATATTCACAACGAATGCGAAGAACATAATTAGAGCCATTTCATAACCGAATGCTTCTTGTGCTAACGCCACAATTGCTTCGTTATTTGGAATAACACCACTTACGCCGAATGCTTCAGTAAATACTACTGAGAAGTTATTTAGAGCACCAACTAAGGCACCAGCACCAAAACCTAAAATTAGGAAACCCATTACGGTTTTAATTGTGCCTTTAAGAATGGTAGAAATATCTGCTTTCTGTGCAACCAAGCCAATGAAAGCAATTAAACCCACCATGATTGCTGGCTCTTTTAATAAGCCAAGCATAAACTCGAAAAAGTTTTGCATAATTTTGACCTTACATGAAAGTTTTTAGTTGTTCTTCGATTGATGCTTTGTCAAAAATATTTTGTAGACTGATGATGTTTTCTTTACCAGCTTCTTTTAGTTGATTCGCAACGTCAGTTGCAGCAACCCAGATATCCGCAGTGCTTGATGCTGCAGAAGATAGATCTTCGTGATCAACTTCAGCTTCAAAACCAATTTTCTTAGCCACATCTTTCACTGCCATTTCCATCATTAGAGAAGTACCAAGGCCGTTACCGCAAACTACAAGAATCTTTTTCATAATATTTGTCTCGATTGGATTTTAAGGTTTGAGAAACTTCGTTCTCTTATTGTGTGGGAGCATATTAATGGAAATACCGAGATTTCAGTAATACTTGCGTCACAAAGTCAAAATGATATTGTGACGCAGATCTCGTTAAGTTGCGCGAGAAATTCAGAGTGGGATCTTGATCAAATTAAGTTCTCACTTGAATATGCAACGTCTTTTATTTAGAGAGGGAGGAGGATCTTTATTTGGATATTAGAATATGAATCTTGAAAGGTTTAGCAAAGATCAAATATTGAATTAATCGTATCTGCCGTAATCAGTAAGCATTTTCTTAAGCATGCTATTAACGTCTTTAGTCTTTTTACTTCTTTTAGTTAACTGGCTTAGAGAAGTTGGTTTTGATGCTTCAAGTTTATCTTCATCAATATCTTCAACTTTGTCTTTCATTTTTTGTACTGCTGGCAATAGCATTCTAATTTCTTCATTGTCAGCATTTTTTAACACAACAATATTTTCAGACTCAACTTGAGTAATGGTTAATATTCCGTGTTTAACCGATTCAACCTGTTCGCCAATCATAATTGAATCAGGAGCAACCGAACGATCAGTTAGTTGACCTGTACGTAATTTAGCCGCACTGATAGCTCGAATATTTCCGGTGTTTTCAAACGCAACGATAACAGTATGAGTATTATAATATTCAACTACTGTCACATAACCGTGTCTATTTGTTTTGAATTTAGCTCCAATGTTCATATCGTGCGGAGCTTCCATTTTCTTCACGTGTTTCCTCTCTTAGTCTCAAAGGCTGTTATATCTGATCAGCTCTATTAGTATTTTATAGATATTATTTGGTGAGATACCTATAAAGTATATACGCATCTAAACTTAAGATGAATCTTGAAGTCACGGTAAATGAGGTAGAGCACAGAAAACTGCTAATAATCACACAGAATTAACTAAGCGCTTACTTGGTGAGCTACATGGGTTGAACATATTTTGTTCACTTCATAACTCTCATTTACAAGGGCTTGTTAGTTAGCGTTTTATTGATTGATGAATCAATAAATTCGACCTGATGTGTGAGCTAATTTATAGAAATAAAGACTGTATAAATTATTGATTTTATGAATGTTTGCGGGGCGAGGCAATGTTTGTTAGAACAGCCTATTCAAAACAATAAAATAGGTAAATCTAATGAAAAAACTCGTCAGTTTGCTGCTCGCTGCAGTATCCCTAGGGCTTTCTGGCTGTGCAACAGTATTAACCGCAGAGCAGAGTGCGCCTCAACTCAACGAAGTCCCGCAAGAAAAAGCACTGACTATCGCTGTGATCGACAAGCGCCCTTATGTTCTTGATCACGACAAAGAGCCAAAGTTCGAAGGCATTATTCGTAGCTCATTAGGTATCCCTTATACCTACAACACGGCGACACAGCAGCCCATGTCTCAGTTTTTAAGCGACAGATTGGTAGCAGGTTTGAAACAACAGCAAGTAGCTGTTGAGTCGGTAGAAACGACACCGGAAGAGGATATCACCAAGGTCGCTGAGCAGATGAAAGCGTTCAACAATAAATCAATGATGTTCGTCTTGAATGAATGGAAGTATGACTTCCACGCGTTCACGGACAATTCTTGGTACAACGTTAATGTGATTATTTACGATGAAGCGGGCGAAAAGCTACTCAGCAAAAACTTCCAAGGCGAGAATGATGTGCCTGATGGCGGTGCAATCATCAATGAGATGCAACTTATCTATAAACAGCGCTTCGAAGAAATCTTCCAAGACACTGAAGTGAAAAGTGCATTGCTAAACTAATCACTTTTGTTTTCTATCATATTTTGAAAAAGCCACACTCTGTGGCTTTTTGTTTTAGTGTGACTTGTACTTATCCTATTTATTACTAACAAAGTGAATTATCGCGGTAATTAGTTCGTTTTGTATGTTTTATGACCGCGCGATCGTTTGCGTTAAAAAATGTGATGAAAGTCTCAATCATCTGTTTATACTTCTCTTCCGGTTTTAAGCCGGTGCTTAGCCAATACAAGCCGTCACATGGATATGTGAATGACCCCACGGACCGGACCAGCTACGTTCCACTGCTTGTATAAGGTGATTTTTTACATGAACAACTCGTTGTTACAGCCGCTAACTTTGTTAGCCCCTTCATCGCGTAGCGTTTTGCTTGCGGTTCTTTGTCCTGTTCCTTTGATGTCATTCGCTTGGCTCATGTTCACTCTATAAGGATTACTAGGACACATTATGAATATTCTATTTGGTTTTGTCGGTGTTATTGCACTGATTGCTTGCGCGTACCTGCTATCTGAAAGTCGTTCTTCGATTAACTGGAAAACGGTGACTCGTGCACTACTACTTCAAATCGGCTTCGCAGCTTTAGTTTTGTATTTCCCATGGGGACAGTTAGCGTTAACAAGTCTAAGTAATGGTGTTTCTAGCCTACTTGGTTTTGCTGACGCGGGTATTGCTTTCCTTTTCGGTGATCTTGCTACTGAAGGTTTCATTTTCGCGGTTCGCGTACTTCCAATCATTATCTTCTTCAGTGCTTTGATCTCTGCGCTTTATTACTTAGGCATCATGCAGAAAGTGATTCAAATCTTAGGTGGAGCGGTGCAAAAACTGCTTGGCACAAGTAAAGCTGAATCTCTGGTAGCGACTGGTAATATCTTCCTTTCTCAGGGTGAGTCTCCTCTTCTTATTCGTCCTTTTTTAAAGTCTATGACTCGTTCTGAACTGTTTGCTGTAATGGCAGGTGGTATGGCATCGGTAGCTGGTAGTGTGCTTGGTGGTTATGCAGGCTTGGGTGTTGAACTTAAATACCTCATTGCTGCTAGCTTCATGGCGGCTCCGGGTAGCTTGTTAATGGCGAAGATCATCGTTCCTGAACGTAGCACACCGAGTGACTATGACCACATTGAGCTAGATAAAGCTGACCAAAGCAACGTAATTGATGCATTGGCTAGCGGCGCGATGAACGGTATGAAGGTTGCGGTAGCCGTTGGTACGATGTTGATTGCATTTGTGAGTGTGATTGCCATGGTAAACACTGGCTTAGAAAGCCTAGGTGATACGTTCGGCTTTGCGGGTATCACGCTGCAAGCTATCTTCGGTTACCTATTCTCACCACTAGCATGGCTAATCGGTATTCCGAGTGATGAAGTATTAATGGCGGGTTCTTACATTGGTCAGAAGATCGTAATGAACGAGTTTGTTGCTTTCATCGACTTCGTTGAAAACAAAGCGCTACTGTCTGAACACAGCCAAGTGATTGTGACATTTGCATTGTGTGGCTTTGCTAACATCGGCTCTATTGCGATTCAACTGGGTTCTATCGGTGTAATGGCGCCAGAGCGTCGCGCAGAAGTAGCGAACCTAGGTTTGAAAGCAGTCGCTGCTGGTACGCTAGCAAACCTAATGAGTGCATGTTTAGCGGGTATCTTCATCCTGCTTTAATCTAGATTGAGCAAAAGCCTCTAGATTCAGTCAAAGCGGAGACCTTGTTTACGGAGTTTACGTAAGGAAGGTCTCCGCTTTTTTGTGGCTGTTACAAAGTCGAATGATATGAGGACTAGGTTTTTCGTGCTGTTATAGTGAGTGAAGCTTCACTCTGAAGAGTAATAGAGCAAGCCTCTTTTATCCTATATACTTGAATATTATTAGGTTGCGATTAGTGGTATGCGGTTTCGAGTAGCGATATTTGGTACCGATGAACAATAGTGGCAACCAAATTCAATAAATCAAAGGTCTTCCCATGAACATGCGCGTTCTCATTGGTCTTATCACCACCTTCATTGGCTTATTTGCAATGGTTTATCTTATTGCTGGTGGTGAACAATTTCCTATCTCTCAGTGGCCAAAAGAAGCTTATCTCGGTTTGGTATTTAGTGTTGTCTGGGGCGCGGGTGTAGCAGCATCGGCAGCGTACTTCTTTTCTGCACTGGGGTTCGTGACCGTTGCCGCGGTTTGCTATGCAATTGGCTACAAGATCGGTGGCTTACTTACTAACGACTCTGAAGCCTAGCTAGTCTGACTATGTGGTTGAGTTGCATGTAATGCATTGGCGCGATCGTTTTAAGGTGTATTGGTATCACCGAAAGCAAACCCATCGTTGGAAAGGGGACAAAGCAAAGTCTCTAGGTTGGACCAACGAAGAGAGCCAGTTGTGTCGCTTCGAAGTGATCGCGCGCGCTACAGACTTCGAGAAAAAAAGTGTTTTGGATTTAGGGTGTGGTTACGGAGATCTGTTTGAACTACTCGACAGCATTTATCGTCTCCAATCATACACAGGTGTTGACCAGCACTCTGGCTTCCTTAAAACGGCCAAGCAAAAATACACAGAAGATCGATGCCAATTTATTGCAGGTGACATGAGCAAGATGCCTCTTGAAACCCATGACGTGGTTATCGCTAGCGGTTCATTGAATTACATTTGTCGAGATTCTGATTACCTGACGAATATGATTACTCGGATGTTTGACCTAGCAAATCAAACCGTCATATTTAACCTTCTTAACTCTAGCCAGTACCCTTCGAGCAATACCTTGATGAGTTATCACCCCCAGGGCGTTTATCGCTTCTGTAAAACGCAGTGTGACGATGTCTCTTTGATTGAGGGTTACACCGAAGGTGATTTCACTATAGTGATGAACAAGGCTGTCTGAGCGTTTTAGCGTTATGCTTTGTCCGCGCTATTGATATGTGTCAGGTATTAAAAAGCCGCATGCCTTAAAGGTGTGCGGCTTTTTGGTTTTTTGTCGTCTGGCTTAAGTGTTCTATTTATTCTCAACGAGCCCGTAAGGAATCGTTTTAAATACCTTTGGGTTCCCTTTAAAGGTTGGTGCTTCATTCACTTGTTGCCAGTCAAGCAACATGATTGCCAATACGTTGCGGTGCTCTCCATATTCAAGATCAAAATCACCGGTGATTGAAGGGATCATACCGCGCTTCTTATCAATCGAGGATTGGATAGCAAGTCGAGTCTTCTCTACCACTGGATCATCTTCAAGGCCTGCCAATAGGAAGGTTAAGCCAACCTCGGCAATAACATCTTCTTTGGCACGCAGCAGGATAGTATCGATGTTCTCTCTAAAGTAATCGTAGATCCATTGGTGTTCTTGTTCGCTGACCTGATGTTGATAGTACTCAGAGTCACCGAAGATGACGTGTGTCATGCCGTAAATCTTATTGCCAAACTGTTGGCTAGAGAGCTTCTTATCCTTGTCGTCAGGGTAGGCTTTTTTAAAGGTCTCGACGAACTCATCAACCACATCTTGCTCACCCAGTTGGCGCAGCCAATAAACCTGATTAGCGAGCTGAGCTGCCCACGCTTTCACCATGTCTTCATTGGTTACATAACGAGAAAAGTCATAGCGACGAATGATTTCGCGTAGCTTGGCATCGTTCTTGTGTTCCAAACCGTATTCATTGGCACGTGCCATAGAGCCAAGAAGATCAACGCCTAGATATAGATATTCGGGCATATGCTTGGTGATATTGTAACGTCGTACACTGCGCTCATCGTCATCACCGACGTAAGAAGCAACACGTTTCTCTGAATAAAGGACGATTTGCTCCATGGTGTGAACATCATTCGACAGGCTGCTGAGCTTACTCGCCACGCGAGCCATATCGCTCCATACCGCTGCTGCGTATTTATCATCTAATGTTTGACGATACATGCGCAGTCCGTAATGCCCCTCTTTAAAGGCCGGAAGCGTGTAAAGCTGGCTTTCATAGGTCTGACGAATCAAGTCGGCTGATTGTTTGAAATATTGTTCTTGAGAGTAGAGCGATTCAGTTTGCGATTGAACAGTTGGTACGCTTGTTGCGGTATAGTTCTCTTGTACTTCAACCGCCCCGTTTGTTTCAGAGGAAGCTTGTGCGTGGAACGCAATGGCAACAGAAGTTGATAATAAGGTGCACAGAGTGAGAGTTTTTAACTTCATATGAGTAAAGTACCAAGCTGATTAATCGTGAGTATAAAATAACACTGATGAATCCTTTAATGTAAGGTTTGGGTCAATACAATGTAAGCTTTATAAGGCTCATTTAGGTTTTTTGATTGAGTAATCAGTGTAGTTAACTGGCTATGAGTGATGAATGACTCAATAATGAGTGTAGACCAGACTTAAAGTGTGGATTTTTAATCGCTTGTCGGCATACTGAAAAAACAAGCCAGAAATGAGCCGATTAAAGGCAGTAAACAGAACAATAGTGTTAGAGGTTCTCGAATGCCAAGTCGTTTTAGCAAGCAGTGGCCTGCCAAAGTATTATCGTTGTTATTCTTCTTTGTAGTCGTGAGTGCAATTGAGCATTTTCACGCCAAGCAATTGACCTTTCTTAAAAATGAATCGTATTCGGTCGCCAAAAAGCAACTATCTATTATCCGATCTCGTATAGAAGCGACGATCGTGTCTGACATGTATATTCTCAATAACTTCTCAACACTTGTGACGATCAATCCTAATGGAGACCAAAAGGTTGGGACCAGATTGCTCAGAACATCATTCGAGATGGCTTCCACATTCGCTTAATCGGTCTCGCTGAGAACGATGTACTTAATTTTGTTTATCCACTGGAAGGCAACGAACAAATCCTAGGTATTGACTATCGAGACCATCCAATTCAATGGGAGTCGGTTGAGATTGCTCGCAACATAGGTAACACCTTTATTGCGGGTCCTTTTGATTTGTTCCAGGGTGGGCAAGCCTTAATAACAAGAACCCCTATCTTTAGAGATCCTCCTTTTAACCAAAACTATTGGGGCGTATCGAGCGCGGTTATCGACCTAGATGCACTGTTAGAAGATGTAGGTGTTGGCAAAATTGAAAACAAATATAACTTAGCCATTCGCGGTACAAACAGTGCTGGTAAAGATGGTGAGGTGTTCTATGGGACGCAAGAGGTGTTTAGTAATGCCTTTACTACCGAACAGGTAAACTTTCCTTACGGAGGTTGGTATTTGGCGTTATCGGGTAATGACCACGTACTGATGGATGTGCCTTGGTATCGAATCCATAGTGTTAGGCTGATTGGGTATGGGGTGATGCTGATTCTTATGGGCGCTTACTTCATGATCTATCGCCTTTATCGTATTGCTGATAGCCGTTCAATGCATGATGAACTGACCATGTTGCCAAATCGACGCTACTTTATGTATAGCCTCAAGCAAGCATTCAAAACGGTTCAGAAGCATCGAACGAAGACTTTCGCCGTGGTGAATATCGACCTTGATGGTTTTAAGGCGATTAACGATACTTATGGTCACGCGGCAGGTGACAAGGTATTGATTGAGTGCGCCAAACGAATCAAGAGTATGCTACGCACCTCAGATATTGTTGCGCGTATTGGTGGTGATGAGTTTTTGGTACTGCTGCCACGCATTATTGATGAGGAACACGTGGCAACCATTACGCAAAAGCTACAGGCGCGATATGCGAAACGCCAGTGGTTTATGAAGCACACTCGTTTTATCTCAGAATCAGTGTGGGGTGGGTCGTTTATGACGACAGCTTTAATGATGTCGATGGCCTGTTGAAAGCCGCTGATGAAAAAATGTACGAGCAGAAGCGTCAGATAACCTAGAAAGAATCTCAGTTGCGATTAGAATTTAGTTGCTGAATGTGGGGAAAAGCCTCAGAATACCGCGCTTTGCTACGTATCAATGATTTGATCAGCAAAAGCTGCAGCGGCACGTTCTTGTACTTTGTCGCTCATACTAAATGTTATTCAACTGAGAAAATAATCTATGAGTTTTACCTCCCTTGGCCTTTCAGAACCGATCCTTAAAGCTATTGAAGCACAAGGTTACGATAAGCCATCACCAATCCAAGAGAAAGCCGTGCCAGCTGTCCTAACAGGCAAAGATGTGATGGCCGCTGCTCAAACAGGGACAGGTAAAACTGCAGGTTTCACACTACCTATTCTTGAGTTGCTATCAAAAGGCCCTCGTGTACGTCAGAACCAAGTTCGTGCACTTGTGTTAACACCGACTCGTGAGCTTGCTGCGCAAGTGAATGGCAGTGTTGTTAAGTACAGTATCAATCTACCTTTGACTTCGAGTGTGGTATTCGGTGGCGTAAAAATTAACCCTCAGATGCAAAAACTGCGTAAAGGCAGTGATGTGCTGGTGGCAACACCGGGTCGCTTGCTTGATCTATACAACCAAAATGCTGTGCGCTTCGATCAACTTGAGATTCTAGTCCTAGATGAAGCGGACCGTATGCTAGACATGGGTTTCATCCGCGATATTCGCAAGATCTTGGCTTTCTTACCTAAGAAACGTCAGAACCTACTGTTCTCTGCAACCTTCTCTGATGACATCCGTAGCCTAGCGAAAGGCTTGGTTAATAACCCGGTTGAAATCTCAGTAAGCCCTGCAAACTCGACGGCGAAAACGGTTGAACAGAGTATCTACCCAGTAGATAAGAAGAAAAAGAGCCCAATGCTTGCGAAGCTTATCAAAGACAATGATTGGCGTCAGGTGCTGGTATTTAGTAAAACTAAGCACGGTGCTAATAAGCTGGCTCGTTTCCTTGATGAGCAAGGCATTACCGCTGCACCTATTCATGGCAACAAGAGCCAAGGTGCTCGTACTAAAGCGCTAGAGAACTTCAAAACGGGTAAGGTACGCGTGTTAGTCGCAACTGATATCGCGGCTCGTGGTATTGATATCCCACAACTGCCTCAAGTGGTTAACTTCGACCTTCCACACGTTTCAGAAGACTATGTACACCGTATTGGTCGTACAGGTCGTGCGGGTGAAGTAGGTAAAGCAATCTCATTGGTTTGTGCGGATGAAGTTGGTGAGCTGTTCGGTATTGAACGTCTAATTCAACAAGTGCTAGAGCGCCGTGAACTTGAAGGTTTCTCGCCAGTAAACAAGCTTCCGGAGTCGCGTTTGGATACACGTCCAATCAAACCTAAGAAGCCGAAGAAAGCAAAACAACCACGTGAACACTCGGATGGTCAACGTTCGGGCGATAATGCTCGCGGTCACAAGCCTGCAGGTAAGAACAAGCGCCATGTACCAGGCACAGGGTCTGCACCAAAACGCAAACCGACACAGGGTAGAAAGCCTGCTGAAAACAACCCAGCCGCTATGGGGGAAGAGAAGTCAGTAAGAAACAATGGCAGCAACTTCAAGCGCGGGAATACAGGTAAGAAGCCAGCTTCGAACCACTCTAATTCACAAAGCCACTCTGGTTCACAAAGTAATCCTGGTTCGCAACGCAAGCCTGGCTCGCAAAACAGTCAGGGTAAAGTGGGCGACACGGGTAATGCTAAGAAATCTGGATACGGTGGCAGCTACGGCCCAGGTAAGTCATCGAATAAGCCTTCAGGAAACAGACCTTCGGCGAACAAACCGTCTCGATCTCGTTCGAAGCCTGCGCCTCAGAAGTAAGAATTTCTGCTGCTAGCGCCATAAGCAGAGTGTTGCTTTCTTGAAAGCCTAAATCGCTCTGCAACAGCACTGAGATAAACGCGAATATTGATGATCAATGTTCGCGTTTTTTTATGCGTGTGGTATTGAAAAGTGGTAGGCTGAAAGGGATGTTAAACTTATTGAATCTATTGAAAAAGAGTAATTTAACTCAAGGTTAATCTGTCTTTAATAAGTTTTTAATAACAACATAATCACTAGCGTTTTTGTTGATATTTGCAATTTGCAATTCCAGTTTGCAAAACAAACAAGAATTTACGGCTAATACGTGTCCAGATGCGTAATAAATAGGGGGTTTTAAAGTTGGCACGCATGCTGCATTAGTAACGGTGACCCTTCTTAAGCCGAGGGTCACCTAGCCAACTGACGTTGTTAGTGAATCTTTATTGTTCACACAAAATATATGACCAATCACCTTTTTGTGATTGGTTTTTTTTTGCCTGAATTTGAGGTTCTATTTTTGATTTGCTTTTTACTCTCTTCCAAAACTAAGCAAACCGAATTATCCATTAACCCTAATTAGCTCAGCTTTGCTAAGCAAAACAAGCAGAGCATGAATGCTAAGACACATGCCCACTGGTTTCGCTATTAACTCTCACCGCACTTTGAATAACAGCTTGGTTGGCGTGGGCACTCTCCGCCTCTTGAGCAGATAAGCCTCGCCTCTGTTTCTATCCCACGTTCAATCCAATTTATATTTAGAATCTTGGCTATGGTCGTGAGATCTTTCTTGATGTTACGTGGGATCGCTACAGAGCCGCCATTGTCAACGCATGAAGCTTTTAGCTGCTCTGCTATTTCTCTTGAATTACCGCCTTGGGCATCAATCGCAGGGTTGAGGTCTATGCCGGCACACAATACGCGATTGTTACCCGCCGGATCCGTCATGTTGATGGATTCGCAACAGTAGATTCTTGGCTCGTCACCCACGTTTAAAATGGAGATTTGAGCTGAGCTACCCGCACGAGGCTCTGATAATCGACGGAACACAGCCCAATGCTGACATGGGTCGGCCACCGTTCTCATATTCCCCCAAGGCAGTGGAATCCCGTTCCCGCGGTATACCGCCTTGAGTTTCCCCGGTCCATAAGCATCAAAGTAGTGCCAATGAGGGTAGGGGGAGACTACCGTCATTCGTCGCATCGCAACAGAGGGGGAAACCCCTGCTCTTTGGTGGACATCGATTTCATAACCGGTACGGTCAAGCAATTGTCTGAAAGGAACCTTCGGGCACAGCAGAGCACCAGCAAAGAAGCTGGATTCAAAATCTCGCCACGCTTGCAAAATATCTTGAGAGTTGAGTTGAGAAGACCCTGATACTTGGTTGTCGTCCCATGTGTTGTTATTTCCCACCGACAACACACTCTTTAACCCTTCTTTGCTATGCAAAATGCAATGGCCGATGTAAACCGACAAGTCGTATTTTAAACGCGTTGGATATTCTTTGAGGATTTCATTTAAGAAGATGGTACCAGGCGGTTCAAAAAAGGACGTTACCAACTGTTTGGCGTTGATACCGAGCTCATCGACTACGTCTTGCGGTGTGCGTGTTACCCAGCGGATGTTGATTCCGAGGCTTCTAGCGATGTCTATTAGGTCTTCTATGCTGAGGTTGAGTCGTTTTAGGCCCACCTCTTCAGCAGCCCGCTCAAGGTCAGGGAAGTGGTTCTGGTGGCTCTCTTGGTGGGCTCTAATTAATAGATGTGCGAATTGGCGCCCAGAGATACCTGTTTGCGACAACATCTCAGGTATCGCAATTTGCAGGATGTCGTTAGAGAAAAGGAAGCTGGGCTCCAGAGCCATACCGCTAATCCCGCCTCGATTACCTTTGTCGGGAGCAATGGCCTGCTGTTCTGATTCATCGTCAAGAAACCATGTTGGGCTCTTTTGGAAGACCTGAGCAATCACTTCGAGCATATCGATGCTTGGGACTCGCTTTCCACGTTCAATCATAGAGAGGTAAGAAACGGAAGGTGCATACTCTGGGTTGATTCTAATACAACGCGCAGACAGATCTTCCATCGTTAAATGGTTACGCTTCCTAAGGTTACGTATCTTCGTACCTAGGAAATGTGACTGACGAACTAAACTTTTTGACAAGGCCATATTTGTAAAATTCACATTGTAAAATTTTTGTTGTGAAATTGTATGTAAAAAAGCGCTAATCTACAAACTAAGCAATTCACAAAACGATAAATAAATTAAACGTTCGTTTGGAATAATTGCTCTAGGACACATTTTTGCGTTAAAAATCGGTGGTTTTCACCGGACTAGTCAAGAGGGAAAGACTATGAATATGCTTACATTCGATAAAACAGAAATCCAAAAACAATCAAAGCCATTTATCGCTGAAGCTGTCTTTGCCGTGGAGACAATCAGTGCAAACCAGCAAAATGAGAAGCAAGTGAAAGCAAAGCAACTGCTTGACCGTCTATTTCCTCTTGAGCATGGCTCTCACCAAGACGTAACGAGCTACGTAGTCGATTACCGTCATATCATGGCTTACTTCAAAGACGGACAGCATAGCGGCCTAAAACACCCTAAGCACTTTGTAGCCTACATGGGGGAGAAGAGCGACCCTGATTCAATCTTGTTCCGTGATGGTAGCGGAAGCCACTTAGAAGTGATGTTTGGTTGTCACAAAGGTACTGGCTGCATTGAACTGGTAGAGATTGATGATATCCAACTGGAATCGTGCACGACATTCGGTCAAGCTCCAACTGAATCAACGAATACCACTTTACACCAAGAAACTATTGCTGCGATGCGACACTGGATCAGCCTAGTTAAAGGTGATGAAAAGGGTAAACCAAAGGCGTGTAGTGAAAATAAAGAATTTAGAGCAAAAAGTGGTGAGGACTACTGCCTAAATTACTGTTTCCAAATTTAAAGCCGAGCCTTCAGCGCTCTGAATCAAGGGCATAATAAACTAAAAGCCCCAAAGGTAATGCCTTTGGGGCTTTCTAATTTCAATAAAGGCGAACCACGCGTAATTCGGTTAAATAGCCTGGACCAATGATGGTCCTTATAGAGGCATAACTCGATTACGGCCAAGTGTTTTGGCTTCGTAAAGCAGCCTATCGGCGCGTTCGATCAGCGATTGAGGGGATTCCCCTGGTTCAAGCTCGGCCACACCAAAAGAGGCGGTAATATTACCGACTTGTTCACCACTGCGACGATCTTTAATCGACAGCTTTTCTAACGAACGACGGTTAGTATCAGCAAGTTGACGTGCGATACGCATGGATTTATTTGGCACAATAAGTGCGAACTCTTCACCGCCAAATCGATATGCTGAAATACCCTCACGACAACTTAGCTTAAGTTTGCGAGCAATACCTTTTAGAACCATATCACCAAACAAGTGACCGTAGGTGTCGTTGAAATTCTTAAAGTGGTCGATGTCGAGCAAGATCAAACATAGAGATTGGTTGGCTTCACAGAGTGTCTCTAAATCTCGGTCGAAAGAGCGACGGTTATACAGTGTGGTGGTGCTGTCAAAAAGCGCGTCTTTTTGAACTTCAACAAGCTGGCTCTTCAGCTTAGAGATTTCAGAAGTGGCCGAGTTCAGTTGAGAATTTAAGAATTGGGTCGAGTGGCGAATGTTTCGAGACTCAGAAACAAGCTGACGTACCAGTGACATCACTTCGTCGATAGATAGGCTTTCATTTTCAACGCGAGACAGGTCTTCAAAACTTTTGTCGATCATATCCGAGAAAGCCGAAGTATCCGTTAGCGTATCATTCATAGAGTTTGATACTTCAGATACCAACAGCTCTAAGTTAGCGCGCAGATCATTGATATTGGTTTCAGATTTGCTGGCAACGTAGTTGTTGTAAAGTTGATCACCGACTGCTGGGGGGCAGATACCATAATGTTCCAGTACCCCATCCATATCTTTAGTCAGTTGCGGGATCGCATTATCGACATAGGTGTACCAAAGTGCGTAATTTGCAGGTGTGGTCGACACCCTATTCTTCATCATAAGAGGCACCGCTTTCTTTAGATTAGCGGTGGATTTCTGAAATTCGTCTTTGTTCATTATTTTTACTGCAGATATCAAACCAACTAAAGCCACTTGTGGACAAGGTTAGCGGATTTCGAGGAGCTTTGCTTTAAAAATTATATAATTAATGGATGAGGGTTGGATAAATTACTCATTTTTATTATGAATATCGATTGCGTACTTATAACGGCGATCTAATGGATTGTTCTTTAACCAAATTTTGAGTTATTCACTTTGCAACAGCGATGTAGATGTCAGTACTGAAGCTAGGCAAGGATTTGGAGAAATTACGCTTTAAGTGGGTGAGCCAAAGTTAGTGCGTTTGTTAGAGCAGCGAGTGATTTAAGCGTGGTGTAGAGGAAGTGCTCAGTAGTAGGAGGGGGCAGAAATTTTTCGACAGATAGAAAAAAGCGCCGATAAAAATCAGCGCTTTAAAATTCTTTTTAGCTAAATGCTAATTATTGAGCAACAACGTTTGCTGCTTGTAGGCCTTTTTGACCGTTTTCAACTTCGAAAGAAACCTTTTGGCCTTCTTTCAGAGTTTTGAAGCCTTCAGAAACGATAGCACGGAAGTGTACGAATACGTCAGCGCCGCCGTTGTCTTGAGAAATGAAGCCGAAACCTTTCTCTTCGTTAAACCATTTTACAGTGCCAGTATTTGTGTTAGACATAATTTGTCCCTTATTCATAAATTTTCTAAATTGTTGATTGCATTCAATGCAATGCGCTGATAATTGAATTATTTAATATTGCTAAGAAATAAGGAAAAACTACTTACAAAAACGGGTAACGATTTTACATGTCAATTTTTTACTATTCATCTAACTTAAATAACTCCGGCTAACAGAGCGAGTGCATGTTAACACAGTCTTTCGAGATGTACACACATTGATTGCGAAATCAGTGTTTTTTTTGTCATACCGTACGAATTAACAAGAAACACACTGAATTAGTGATAGTTTTGTCTCTTCGCCAACATAACAAAAGGAAGCATCTCAGCTTCCTTTTATTCAATAGTAATTATAGACGATATTAGCGTTTAAAGCTTACATCTTCCGTCTTATCTAGATTAATTTTTGTTTTCGCCGGCTGAGTCTCCGCGATCACTTTGCCGTGACGCACTGAGTACTGCACAGGAACTTGGCGGCGCACTGCATCAAAGCCATTCTCTGCAGGAAGAATCAGTAGGCTACCAGGCTTACCTTCTTCGATACCATAGTTGTTTTGAATGTTCAGCGTGCGAGCCGAGTTTTTGCTAATTAAATCAAGCGAGTTGTTGATTTGGTCATAGCCCATCACTTGCGTCACATGTAGCCCCATATGGAGTACTTGAAGCATGTTTGCAGTGCCTAATGGGTACCATGGGTCGAACACATCATCGTGACCAAAACAGACGTTGATGTTCGCTGCTAGCATCTCTTTAACGCGAGTCACGCCACGACGTTTAGGGTAGTCATCGAAGCGGCCTTGTAAGTGAATGTTCACTAACGGGTTTGCAACGAAGTTGATGCCAGACATTTTCAATAGGCGGAATAGGCGAGATGCGTAAGCACCATTGTAAGAGCCCATCGCTGTCGTATGGCTTGCTGTTACCTTTTCGCCCATTTCGAACTTATGAGCTAGGGCTGCCAGTGTCTCAACAAAACGAGATTGTTCGTCGTCGATTTCGTCACAGTGAACGTCGATGAGACAGTCGTATTTACGTGCAAGTTCAAATACATAGTGCAGCGATTCAACACCGTATTCACGAGTGAACTCAAAGTGTGGGATAGCACCGATAACGTCAGCACCGATCTTCACAGCTTCTTCAAGAAGTTCTTTGCCGTTAGGGTATGAAAGAATGCCTTCTTGAGGGAATGCGACGATTTGGATATCGACCCACTCTTTCATCTCTTCACGCACTTCAACCATCGCTTTTAGCGCGACTAACGTTGGATCAGACACGTCTACGTGAGTACGAACGTGTTGAACACCGTTAGCAATTTGCCATTTCAATGTTTGCTTAGCACGAGATTTAACGTCTTCAATCGACAGCAGCTCTTTACGCTCAGCCCAACGCTCAATGCCTTCAAACAAAGTGCCAGAGATGTTCCAGTTTGGCTCACCAGCAGTTTGAGTCGTATCAAGGTGAATGTGCGGTTCACAGAAAGGAGAAACCGCAATACCGCCTTCTGCATCAAGGATATCGCCTTGATGATTGATTTGCGCGTCATTATCGAGAATGCGAGAAAATTGACCATTTTCAATCAGAATCTGTTTCAAGCCTTCTTGGTCTTGAAGTTTCGCGTTCTTGATTAATAAGGTTGTCATAGTGTGTCCTTAAGCGGCCTGAGATTTCAGAGCTTTTTTATTCAATAGAGGGTTTAGCACTAGGTAACTGATTGCACCACCTAACACGGCGTTCAAAGGAACAACGCCAGGGAGGAAGTGACCTGCTGCTACGCCTGTTGCAACCGCGATAATGCCAGCCCAGTTAACGGTTTGGAACTCCGCATTTGCAAAATCTTTGTAACGTTTACGGTTCGCGAAGAAGTCGGCGATGATAACGCCACCAATTGGTGGAATCGCTAGCGAAAGGAAGGTTAACCAGCCAACAAAGTTGTTGTATAACCACAGCGCGAAAATCGTACCGATAATGCCGTTAATGATAGACATTGTAGTACTTGAGCGGCCTGTGATGTTAGAGAAGCCTAGGCCTGATGCGTAAAGCGCGTTTTCGTTGGTCGTCCAGATATTTAAACCTAGTACGATAATCGCAGGCAGTAGTAGACCTTGAGCGATCATCACATCTGAAATGTCCGCTTGACCTGTTGCTGCTGCACCAGCCGCACCGAAGATGAACATCAGCGAGTTACCGATGAAAAACGCGACCATGGTAATCAGTACTGCGCTCGCTGGTTTCTTACCGAAGCGCACGAAGTCAGCCGTTAATGTACCTGCACTAACAAATGAACCGACAACCATAGCTAAGGCCATTGAGAAGTCCATTGGCGTTTCTGGCTTGATAAGTTGTAGCTGCTCTAAACCACCAACACTGTCTACGGCTGTCAGTACTGAGTAACCACCCAGAATAGCAATAGCGGGAACGGCGACCGCTGACAGCACCATGAGCGCTTTAATACCGAAGTACACAGTACCTGTCATTAGCAAACCAGATACGATGATTAAGGTGTTGGTATCAATGCCTGTCGCTTTTTGTACTGGAATCGCGAACATCGCTACACCTACGCCAAACCAACCGACTTGTGTGCCACCAAGTAGAGCAGAAGGAAGCCATGAGCCTTTAGTACCGAAAGAGAAACGAGCAAGGAGGTGAGTAGAGAGGCCAGTAGATGAGCCGATGTAGCCAAGAAAAGAAGTGTAAATACCGAGAATTAGGTTACCGATGAGAACGGCGAGGAAGAAATCGTTGAATGAAAGGCCTGTCCCGAGTGAACCACCTGTCCACATACTTGCAGAGAAGAAAGTGAGTCCAAGCATTACCATGGTGAGTGAAGCAACTCCTTTCCTAGCCGATGTTGGAACCGGCCCTAGACTGTAGTTATTATCAGCAGCCATTTTTTAACCTCCGCAAATGATCAAAATTAAAATTAACGGTCGCCGTATTGCAGGCAAACGTGCGCATTATGGTGATATAAATCACATAGTCAATGCTAATTTTGTCAATAGAGCCGGCTTAAAATCAGTTTTCTTGTCAATTTCTATATAAAACATACGGTAATTTTTATGATTTGTTTCGTAGAAATTAATAGAAAACGTTTTCTATAGCGTATTGGGTGTCTACTAGTGATGGTTGACTATGAATGTTGATTGTTATGCGATTGAATGGGTGTCTGTATCGAGGGGGGATTGGTTAGCCAAACGACAGGTAAAAAAATAGCCAACCGCAATAATCGCGATTGGCTTATATATTTTGTGAACAAGAATAGGTTCACTAACAACGTCAGTTGGCTAGGTGACCCTCGGCTTAAGAAGGGTCACTAGATTACATTGCAGTTAGTGTGCCAACTCTAATAACCTTGATTATCGGCTGTTTGATAGCAATTTGGTGCGTATTTAAGCGCTTTCTTAGCATTTTGAAATTGAGTTTTTGCGTAATGCGAATGCATTTTGCGAATTGGTATTAGTTTGACGATAAATGGTAGGGGGGCAAGCTGTTGGCTCTTCTTTCTGAGTTAAGCTTATTGGTTTGTATTCAAGAAACGAAAAGCCCGAGTGATCAGTGATCACTCGGGCTTGGTGTTTCTAATCCATGAAGGTGGTTAGATAGAGTAGAAGAAGTATAGCTGAGACTTCATTCTGATGATGATGCCACGGATAACATCCAGGAAGGCCATAAAGCTAATTGGCTTCTCACCACTAACCCAAGCAAGCCCTACTGAGCCGACAGGGATGTCGTAACCTTCTGTTTCATCAATCTTCAAACGAACGAAGTGGTGCTTGTTCTGAAGGTTTCGACCTGTGGTTACTCGAACCTGTTCATCGATACCTAATAAGCTGGCTTGTGCCTCACCCGTTGCTTCCACAATTCCTTCTACTGTCGCAGAGAAGATTTTCCCTGGGTATACCGCTGTTGCGAACTCCGCAGGCTGACCGACTTTGATGTTGCGAATCGCTTGGTGGTTTACTCGCATTAACACGTATTTCTCTTCGGTATACATTTGTATACGAGGCATCATCGAAACACGTTGCCCTTCACGAAGAATAAAGTTGGTAACAAAGCCATCTGATGGCGCCGTTACTTTGGTACTATTTAAGTCCCATTGCGCTTGTGCCAGTGTCGCTTTTGCAGATTCGACTTCCGTTTTTTGCTTACTAACGTTGGTCTCTGCTTTATGGATGTTTAACTTGGCGTTTTCCGCATCTACTTCTTTTTTACTCAACTGAGATTCAAGCGTAGTGACGTTGTGTGTTGCTAAGTCCACCTTTGCGGTTTGTTGGTCGATGTCAGACTCTGTAATGGTGTGTTCAGCCACACTGTTTTGCTTTTGATAACGATCCAGTGTCTTAGACTGCAAAACTAAGTCGGTCTTTGCTGACTCAATTTGTGCTATCGAAGCTTTGATGTCTTCAAGCGCTGATTGGTAGCTGACTTTTGCGATACTGACTTCTTGACGAGCGGTATCTAGAGCGACCTCTGCTGACTCTAACTGAACCTGTGCCTTGTCTCGAGCGATCACATATTTGGTGTCGTCGATCTCGTAGATCAATTGCCCTTCAGCCACGTCTTGGTTCGGGTGAATATGTACCTTCGTGGTTTTCCCAGACACATTGGTTGAATCTGGACGCAATTGAATGTGTGGCGATTGAACCACAGAGCCCCCAGACAAATCCATTGGCGTTAAGTTAATCAGTCCGACCCATACAAACATCAGCCATGATGTACCTCCAAGGTAAGCAAACGCTTTTGTGCCTTTGTTCCAAGGCATACCAATCAGTCTCAATAAATAGATGAACAGCGCCCAAATTGCTAAACCTTCTAACATGTTTGGTTCTCCTCACCTTTAGTTTTAGTCGTGGTTGAATCTTTTGGTGTTGGTGGTGCTTTCCATGTATCTCTCAGGTTGATAATGGCTTTCTCCATATCAACGAATGCTAAGATCACGGCGAGTACCCATACCCAGTGCCATAAAAATCCAATCCATGTGAGTGCTGTGATCAAACCGAGTTGTTGATGCTCTTTACTGTGAGCTTTATTGATTGGTAATTCATGAACACGCCAGAACCCGTAACATGCGGCGGCAATGGTTGCGACCAATACAACCCCCGCAACTACGTGTAGCGCTGTATCAGCGCCAGTTCCGACAAATGGGACACTTACTAAACTCATTGATAAACCCTAAGCTAAATTGAGCGCTGAGTGTGATAGATATCCGATTTATAGGTTGCAAATTTACCAATTACTTCAATAATGGCAGGTAAATGATTTGATCTGTAATTACATTTCAGGGTTTTATCACGAATGAACAATTGTAACTTCTTAAGAGCATTAGGAATTTTAGGTATTTATCAGTATGCGGCGGCTAACCGCGACATAGATATGGATTCTTTAGGCATTCCCAAGTCAGTCTTCGCTAACGCTTTGAACCTGATTCCTGTCAATGAAGTGGATAAATGGTACGGCTTACTCGAGCAGCAAACGAACGATCCCGACATTATTTTGAAGCTTGCCGATAGGGTGGACATTGAGAGGTTAGGGCCACTTGCTAACTGGTTCTTCTCCGGGCACGACTTAGCTTCAACTATTCGTAGAGTCAATATTGGACTGCACTGTTTACAGTCGGGGGCTTTTCTCTATGGAATTCAGGCTGGGAGCTTAATTAAGTGGTGTTACGATAATCCTGAGTATTCTGAAGTTGGTAAGGTTCATGACTCAGTGCGTATCGCAATTTTCATGATGAAGATTATTAGGCGATATTTAGGGCCTGATTTCAAACCAGCGTTCGTTTCTATCGCAGGGTATCGTGAGGACGTTGACCTTTATGAAAAGTACTTCGGTTGCAATATTCAATGGGGCCAACCCCGCACCGAGGTTTGGATTCCAAGTAAGTCGAGACTATCGATTAATCAGTCACCGAGTGTTGGGAAAATGGGTTTGGCGATGAATTTTCATGATCTAGACAATTACCTCAATATGCCAGATGCCGGTGATGAACATAAAGTGACGTATGAGATGATCAACTACAGCCGCCACTTTGGGTTGCCGACCTTGTACAAGGTCTCGAGTTTACTGGGGTTATCTGAGCAACAGTTTCAACGGCGCTTGCATAAATTGGGTGTCAACTTTTCTACCATTATGGGTTATGCATTAAGCAATGTTGCTGTGGAGTTGTTGAGTTATAAATTGTCCATTGAAGAGGTTGCGAAACGCCTAGGCTATACCAATGTCGCGAGTTTTAATCGAATGTTTAAGAAACATCGAGGTTTAACACCGAAGCAATACATAGAAAGGTTCAGGAGCGATCTATAGCTGTATGACTAGTCGACGTTCGGGTTTTGTAATTTGCCCGAACAATAAACCATTAGCCAGGTGCTGAGAATGAAAGGCGCCGTTAACGGGATGAGTTCTAGTCGATGAAAAATAAGGGTGATTAGGCAACTGCAGAGCATACCCGCGATAACCAACTGCCATGTAACTCTTGTTGGATAGAGAACGAGTGCCAATGTCGCTAAAATGGCGTTGTAAGCATACAACCCTTGAGAAATCAGTGTGTCATCAGCACCAATCATGTCGCTAAACAGAGTGCTGATGACTGCAGCCAACACGATCCAAACTGCGTATTTGACGCTGTGGAGCGCGATAGCAATTAAAATAATCAGCCCTGTCCATTCGTTGTTGATAAAGCTGACTTGGCTGATCCCTTTAAGTATGGTCAGAATAAAAGTGGGTAGCAGAGTTCCAAAATCGACATCAATATTTATCAGCGGTATCCGATTAGAGTCTGATGGAGAAATGACCGAAAGCGCCAAGCTCGATTGAAGTGCATAAATCAGCCAAGCAATAAGGATAAACGCGCTGGTATAACCTCGATATTTATTAAATCTGAATACGATATTAGCGATAGGTACGGTGAGTAGTGCACCGAATATTGTTACTACCGCCAATAGTGGCGTCACACCAAAAAAATTTCCGATGAACAGAGCAATCAGCGCTCCGTTTAGCGCATACATTCCACTGTTTATGTGATGATTTGGTTTGCTGTTGGTATGACTAAAGGTATAGACACCACGAGCCAATGTGTAGCTGCAACTCGCGCCAAGCAAGGTGAGTAAAGCCAGCGGAAGTGACTCCATTGAGATCGCAAACAATAGTAGAACCGACGTCACGAGAGAAGGGGTGAAATAGACTTGCCCAATACCATTGAGCAAGCCCTGATGTTGTTGAAAGTCCTTATTCGTCTTCATCGTCTGGCTACGTTATTTACTAATGTTAAAATTTTGATAAACCAGATTGTATACAACTATCCTCTACTGACCACCCTATCGTGCTAATTCTGATACCAACGTTCACCATAAGCTTGTTGGTAGTCAGGCTTTTCAATGAACCCCTCTTGCTCGGGTACCGTTTCTAGTGGGCCCACAACGGTTCGATAGGGAAGTACCCCAGCCCATACAGGGATATCCATATCAGCCAGATCGTCATTCACACCATGCTTACCAATTTTCACCGATGCTTCAGTTAATGGTATCGCCAATAACTCAGTCGCAGTGAGCTCTTTTTCATTGCTCAGCCTAACCTCATCGGTTCTACCAGGGGCTATCTGCTCAATGAAGATATTCAGCAAGCGATCCTTTTCTTGATTGTCGTCGATGACTGAAAATGAACCCAGTATAACCGCTGAACGGTAGTGTGCGCTGTGATGAAAGGCTGAACGAGCCAACACCCAGCCATCAAATAGCGTGAATGTTAAACAGGTTGGTTCACCCTTTTTAAGCCCTCTAAGCAAGCGACTGTTTTTTGCACCATGAATGTAGACCATGTCACCCACTCGCCATGCCAACATTGGTATCACCATCGGCCCTTGTTCGCCCTGCAAAGCAATATGTGCGATTAAGCTTTCATCAATGATTTGATGCAGTTTCTCTTGTTCAAATACCGCTTTATGAGCCCCTTTCTTAATAGTGGTTCTTTTCGTGTTAGATAACATAATCGCTCCTTAATCATTGCCTTTTGATTAATGTAGCGATTAACTGGTCTATTAAATAGAGCCACTTTTAAACACTATTTGGATCCAGTTATGCAGCCTATCGATGTCGGTGACCTACAACTTAGTGAGCAACATGACACGCGTCAAACCGCTTTATTCCATGCGATCAGAGAGAAGATCGTTCAAGATTTATGGAGTAAAGGCAGCAAGTTACCTTCAACGCGCAAGTTGGCTGTTGAGTTATCGGTGAGCCGAAATACGGTGATCTACGCGTATGAGCAGTTAGTCACGGAGGGCTATATCGAAAGTCGTAAGGGATCTGGCTTTTATGTGTCGGTCGAACAGCCCGAACATTTCTTGAACTCGTCTCAACCTAACCTTGTTCAAAAGACGAGTCAGGTGGCTGCACAGGCTTCGGTAGTACCTAGAGCCATAGCGACAACGCATGATATCAATAGTGGCTTTGCCCCCGGAGTGCCTGATCTCAACGCTTTCCCTTTTGCGAAATGGCAAAGGCTACTGCAGCGACATTCAACGCGTCAAAACATTGCAGGCAACCAAGACGTCCAAGGGAGTGTGGCTTTACGAGATGCGCTCAGTGGCTATCTCGCGAGCAGTCGCTCAGTTCGCTGTCACGTTGATCGAGTTATTATCACGGCGGGGGCGCAACAAGCGATTTCCATTGGTTTGATGGCAACGTTGATGATGGGGGATGAACTATTGATGGAAGAACCTGGGTATCGACAAGTCCATAAAATCGTTGATCTGTTAAAGCTCAAATTAGACGGTGTGGCGGTGCGAGAAAAGGTTGGGCTTGATATCGATAAAGTCCTCTCCAGTAAAGCCAAGGCTTTGTACGTCACTCCAAGTAACCAATACCCGATGGGGACTACGCTTAATACTGAGCAGCGCCTTAAGCTGATTGATTGGGCGAACCAAAACCAATCTTGGATCATAGAGGATGACTATGACAGCGAGTTTCAGTTCGCTCACCGTCCATATACCAGTATGCAAGGGCTAGCGGGCAAGCTTGGCTTGGATGATCGTATTATCTATGTCGGCTCACTAAGTAAGGTGATGTTCAATGGCCTTCGCTTGGGTTATTTGGTGGTTCCAGAACACTTGGTTGCTAAGTGTCTCGAGATTAAAGATGCGCTCAGTGGAGACACCGCAAGCCATACTCAAGAAGCATTGGCTGATTTTGTTCGTGAAGGTGATTTATTACGACATATCAGGAAGATGCGTCGTTCGTACAAACTCAAATACGAAGCGATGATCGATGCCATTGAAAGTGAGTTTAATGGCGACCTTGAGGTGATAAGCCAAGCGGCGGGACTGCATGTAACCGTCAAATGGGATGGTGGTATTTCTGAACATGAATGGAGCCGAAGAGCTGAACTCGACAATATTATTATTCGCCCATTTTCTTTTTACGAATATGGCTCGAGTGTTGAGCGTGTTTGGAATGGGGCGTTATTGGGTTTTGGGAATATTCGTTTGGCAGAAATAAAGCCGAAGATCAAAGCGATCGCTCGGCTTTTTTATCAGTAAAGGTATCTGTAGTTCTTATAACTTATCGATAGAAACGGTGGCTTTACCGAACCATTTTTGCCAAGGGAGTGACAATGTCACAAAAATCGTCACAGCATACAGCATTGACCAACTTAGACAGATAAACACGATAGTGCAGATAACCAATGAAAGCATCGCAGTGTATTTAGAAGTACCTTTCAGAAGTCGGCAAGCGGCTAGCATTGCGAGTAGATAAACCAGCACAAAAATACCGTTAGCGAGCTTTAGAAAGAACTCAAGGTCTAGATTGGACAGATCGCCAATCACACATGAAATCAGTGCGATAACGCCGATTGCTAACGTTGGGTAGAGCGGCACTCCGCGGCTATTGAGCTGTGCCATTTTGCCATCCGGTCGATGCTGACGAGCCTGAGCCCAGACCATTCGTGACAAGCTTTGTGTGTATAGGTTCAGGCTAGCGAAACAGGCAAAGAAACCAAGCACACTGATAACAGCTTTAAACCCATTACCAAATAGTTGTTCAGTTACCCATGGGATTGATGCGGCATCAAACTCCGTTGAGCCATACGCGCCTAGCTTTAGGATTGCCACTGAACAGGCCCAATACACTAAGCCAGCAACGAAACAACCAACAACGATAGCGATAGGGAAATCACGTTGAGGGTTCTTGAATTCTTCCCCCATATGAGCAAAAGCTTCGATCCCGACAAAGCACCAAAACATCACGGCCAGTGCGGCGCCAATAGACCACATAGAGTCAGAGGATAGGCTCGGTATCGCTATATCGGTTACAGTGATCTCAGCCTTCCAAACGAAAGCACTAACTAAGGCAAAGATTGACAAGGCAATCACGGTTTGTAGGCGGCCGGAAGATTTGCTGCCCATAAGATTGACCGCAATCAGTAGCGCTACGGTAAAGAACTGAGCTCCGAGTGGTGTGTCGAGCGGTGCTGGTAATAACTGTTGGGCAAAGCCGCCAGCCAATGCGATAGCCGCTGGAATACCCACGGGTACTACACTCACAAATAACCAAGCAACACTCGTTTCCAATCGTTCACTAAACGCTTGGCGAACAAAATAGGCAGTGCCTCCCGCGTTCGGGTAGCGTTTACCTAGTGCGGCGAAAGTGAGAGCAATAGGGCAAATAGCGATAAACAGGATTAACCAGGCTAACAGTGATAATTGACCTGCAATACCTGCAGCGATAGCGGGAATCATAAATAGCCCAGTACCAAGCAAGGTCGTTGAAAGTTGCCCGATGCCGGACATTAGCGTGATTTCTTGTTTTAGCTGGGTCATTCGCTCTCCTAGCCTGTGACGATTTTGATCTGGAAATGGAAAAGAGTGTGAATGAAAGCATACATTGTCGTCATCAATAATACAGCTAGCGAAACGTCGTAAGCCGCCGCCATTTTAACGGTATTTCGTGGATTAAGTGTCAAAGTGTCGGCTGTCGCAAACAGCGACTGTTATAAGTGCAAGAGTTGTGTCAAATTAGGCGTGATAAATAGAACAATAAATGGGAAGAATCAAAAGCATGGATAAATTTGATCGCCAAATTTTGGATATCCTAAAAACCAATGCTCGTTGCTCAGTGAGCGATATTGCGAGAGAAGTGAGCCTCTCTCGTTCGGCGGTGAATGCGAGAATTAAGAAGTTGGAAAGTGACAAAGTCATCAAAGGTTACTGCGCTTTGGTTGATGAGCCCAACCAAACTAAGAATGTATGCGCTTATATTTCGTTGAAGTTCGACCTGTCGAGCAGTGACCATAGTTGCGAGTCTTACGCGAACCAAATTCATGGTATTGATGGTGTGCAATGGTGCCACTCAATTAGTGGAGAGACCGATATGATGCTGTACGTCGAGGTCGAGAGTATGGAACGTCTAAATCAAGTTCGCGATCAGTTGCAAAGCTATCCAGAGCTTCGCCATTTAATGACTCATACCGTGTTGACCGAGTTTTTTAATAAGCTGAGTCCGACGGTACATTCATGTTAAGCAATATCAACTTAAACCTACTGCGTTCACTGCATGTCCTTCTTGAAGAGTGTCATGTGAGCCGCGCCGCCCAACGTCTGCATATCACGCAATCCGCGGTGAGCCGCCAAATTAGCCAGCTACGAGATTTATGTGGTGATCCTTTGTTAGTGCGTGATGGCAATAAGCTGGTGCCAACCAATCGAGCTATTTTGCTTAAAGAGAAACTCGATGACCTACTCGGTGAATTTGACCACTTGCTAGGTGACAAACCATTTGAACCTCAAGAGTGGCAGGGTGAGTTTGTATTGTCTTCGAGTGACTATGTTGCTCAGTATATTTTGCCAGTGATTGTTGCCGAGGTATCAGCAGACGCGCCGAACATCAATTTGGCCTACCGTTTGTGGCAGCCAAACTACCTTGAATCACTCAATGAATCAGGAATCCACTTGGCTTCCAGCATGTTTCCTAAAAAGCCGGAGCATGTCTCGAGCACCAAGCTTGGAGAGGACAAATCGGTGTGTTTAATGCGCAAATCACACCCATTGGCTCAGCAAGAGGCGTTAAGTTCCGAAGATATTGTCCAGTACTCTCATATCAAGGTGACTGGAGGAGGGGACAAAGACAGCTACGCCGATATTGCATTGAAAAAGCAAGGGCTGAAACGCAGAGTGGCATTTAAGGTTCCTTTCTTTTCATCGGCAAGTAACGTGTTAATGCAAGACGATTATTTGATGATCGTACCGGAACGCATCGCCTATAACCTAGGTAGGCACCTGGAGGTTAAGTACTTCCCATTGCCATTCGAAACCGAAATGCACACCTATTGGTTAATGTGGCACCCGAAGTACGACAACGACTCTGCACATAAATGGGCTCGAGAAAAGGCGTTCGAGGCAATGCAAAAGTCGAGTTACAATATCAGTATGACTTAAAATCATAACCATGATGATTATCTTTGATTTCAAATAATACCCAGTGATAATTATGCTAACTATCAATGGTAGAGCGTTCAACTAGAACGCATGGTTTGACTAGGAATGGAATGATGACGGTAACAATTTGGTTTTCTTTATTGGCGATTTGCCTATTGGGAGCAATGTCTCCGGGGCCAAGTTTAGCAATGATCGCTAAACACAGCTTAGCTGGTGGTCGTATCAACGGGCTTATCGCTGCTTGGTCACACGCTGCGGGTATTGGTATTTATGCGTTTGCAACCATCGTAGGCTTAGCAGTGGTATTGGAGCAATCTCCAACGTTATTTAAAGGTATTAGCTTGGCGGGTGCAGCTTATCTGTTGTACTTGGGGGTCAATGCTCTGCGTTCGAAAGGTGGTGTAGCTGCCAAATTAGAAGCTGGTGAACAGATGAGCTACATGCAGTCTGCCCGTGAAGCTTTCTTAATCTCTATCTTGAGCCCAAAGATCGCACTGTTTTTTATCGCTCTGTTTAGCCAGTTTGTTGCACTTGGCAATGAGCTGACCAACCAAGTGATTATTGTCTCGACTCCGCTGATTGTTGATGGCTTATGGTACACCTTTATCACATTGGTGCTATCTAGCCCTCTCATTGTTGAACGAATCCGTTCAAAAGCGCAGTTGATTGATCGTCTTTCAGGTATCGTTTTGATTTTGCTTGCTGTGCGTGTGGTGTGGACCATATAGCGTTAGACAACCGACTCGCAATAAAAAGAGATGTATTAAAAAAGCTCACAGCGAATCGCTAGTGAGCTTTTTAGTTTTTATGAGTTTGTCTGGCTAACCTGCCGAGTTTAGCACTGAATCTAGTTTGGCCATTGAGTCGGAAAAGTAAGGGTTATACGTTAGGCGAGCGTGATTTTTACCTTCTTCACGGTATCCCCATGCTGAATACCACACTTCGCTGTTCGC